>JACPWS010000038.1 GCA_016196925.1 Burkholderiales bacterium
CGTCGATCGCCTTTAACTTCGCTGATATCCGCAACCATTCTTCATCGCTTACCCGCGTATAGTCTCGCTCTGTCTTTTTACTCATTTACGCAAAAAATGCCGGATTCTATCCGACTGTGCAAATGTCAACAGAGCCTAGGACTTAACCAGCGTATTCCATCAGGGACAGAGGCAAAAATTTCGCCTCATATAAAGTCCGGATCTATGGCTGCAATTTTTACCTGCTTCGATTCATGAATTTAAAGCTTGGCATCATGGGAGCGACCATCTATGACAGTTTGAAGTGTGTCAGGAAGTTCAAGCTCAGCCGGTTTTCGAGAGAGCAATGTTTAACGCAAACAAAACCCTCCCGCACGCGGGAGAGGCGAGTCCGGCGTTTAGCGCAAATCTCAGCCCTTGCTCCTGGCCTCGATCACTTCCCACTTTTCCAGCGCTTCCAGCAATTGCCCGTCGATTTCGGCGAAGCGCGCATTCAGCTGATTCGCCTGCCCGGGGCCGTTCTTGTACAGATTGGCGTCGGCCAGTTGGCTCGTGATGGCGGCTTGCTCGGCTTCCAGTTGCGCGATCAGCTTCGGCAATTCTTCCAGTTCGCGCTGTTCCTTGTAGCTGAGTTTTTTACCCTTGCTGGCGGCCGGGGCTGCTGCCGCGGCCGGCTTGGCTTCGGCTTTGGCGACCGGCTTGGCCGGCACCGTGCTGCGATAACGTTCCCAGTCGCTGTAGCCGCCGATGAATTCGCGCCACTGGCCTTCGCCTTCGGACACGATCACTTGCGTCACCACGTTATCGAGGAAGGTGCGGTCGTGGCTGACCAGGAATACGGTGCCGGTGTAGTCTTCCAGCAGTTCTTCAGCAATTCCAGGGTGTCGATATCGAGGTCGTTGGTCGGCTCGTCCAGCACCAGCACGTTGGCCGGCTTGGCGAACAGGCGCGCCAGCAACAGGCGGTTGCGTTCGCCGCCGGACAGCGATTTCACCGGCGAGCGCGCGCGTTCCGGCGCGAACAGGAAGTCGCCCAGGTAAGACATCACATGCTTGCGCTGGCCGTTGATTTCCACCCAGTCGCTGCCGGGGGCGATGGTGTCGGCCAGGCTGGCGTCTTCATTCAGCTGGGCGCGCATCTGGTCGAAGTAAGCGATCTGCAATTTGCTGCCTTGTTTGATCGTGCCGCTGTCGGGTTGGTCTTCGCCCAAAATCATCTTCAGCAGGGTGGTCTTGCCGGCGCCGTTCTGGCCGATCAGGCCGACCTTGTCGCCGCGCAGGATGATGCTGGAGAAATCGCGCACGATGAGCTTCTCGCCGAAGCTCTTGCTGATGTTATCCAGCTCGGCCACGATCTTGCCCGAGCGTTCGCCGGCCGTCACATCCAGCTTGACCTGGCCTTGCTGCTCGCGCCGCGCGCTGCGTTGCAGGCGCAATTGCTCGAGGCGCTTGACGCGGCCTTCGTCGCGCACGCGGCGCGCCTTCACGCCCTTGCGTATCCAGATTTCTTCCTGCGCTAAAAACTTGTCGAACTTGGCGTTCTCGACTTCCTCGTTTTCCAGCTGCTCTTCCTTGCGCGTCTGGTAAGTCGTGAAATTGCCGGGGTAAGACGTGATCTTGCCGCGATCGAGTTCTATGATGCGGGTCGCCACATTGTCCAAAAAGCTGCGGTCATGTGTGATGAACAGCACGCTGCCCTTGAAGTCTTTCAGCAAGCCTTCCAGCCACTGTATCGAAGAAAAATCCAGATGGTTGGTCGGCTCGTCCAGCAGCAACACATCGGGCGCGCTGACCAGCGCGCACGCCAGCGCCACGCGCTTCTTCATGCCGCCCGACAGCGTGCTCATGATCGCATCGCGCGCCAGGTTCAGCTTGTCGAGCGTGGTCTCGACCTTGTTGCCGAGGTTCCAGGCATCGGCTGCATCGAGTTGCAGCTGGATCTCGTGCATGCGCTCCATCAGCGCATCGTCATTGTCGCCGCCGAACTGGCCGGTCAGCGCTTCGTATTCCTGCAGCAGCGCCGGCAATTCGCCGAGGCCGGAAGCGACCGCGTCGAACACGCTGAGGTCGGGCGAAAACTGCGGTTCCTGCTCGACATAGGCGATCTTGACGCCTTGCTGCATCACCAGCAAACCATCGTCTATCTTGGAAGTGCGCGCGATAATTTTCAGCAAGGACGACTTGCCGGTGCCGTTGCGGCCTATCAGTCCGACGCGCTCGCTGGTTTCAAGGGAAAATTCTGCATGATCGAGCAGGGCGACGTGACCGAATGCCAGCTGGGCATCGCTTAAGGAGATAACTGCCATAAATACCTGTGAAGCCTGCCGCGAAGAAATCGCAGCGACGTGAGTGGAGAAAAGCGCTATTGTACGCTAGCGCCGCCGCGCGATTTGATTGTTCGCTGCCCCTCATGTAAGATAGCGGGCTGACCGGAACCGGCAGCAGCCGGTTCCCCGCGTCTCTCCGTAGCACAATGGATAGTGCACATGCCTCCTAAGCGTGGGATACAAGTTCGATTCTTGTCGGAGGGACCAGCTTGTAATGACAGACATCAACCCGTACCTCGGAAGAGCGTGCGGGTTTTGTTTTTTCAGGACTGGGGACGATGTAAAGCGGGTGCCGGAAGGATATCTTGAGTAGTTGATGCGGGGATGGGCAAGTTATTGATTTATTTGGAATTTTAGTATGATAGAACTTACGCAAAACCGCCCCAGCGGCGTTATGGCTCCTAGTCGTACTATTCGTACTGCCTTCGTCGCCATGGTGTAGTCGGGAATTCAGACAACATGTTGTCTGCCGACGAAACGGACTTCCCTTGCAAGGGAAGTTCCCTGAGCACCGAAAGTTGTTTTGCCTTGCCGGGACAATTTTGCGTAAGTCCTATATGAGCGTTATGTTGCTTTTGTGTAAATGTTATGCTATGTTTGCAAAATGAGAATTAAATCTCGTTAGCCCTCATCACTCGCAACCACACTGAAAGGAAATTGCGTCATGGCAAGTTATGTTGAAAGCACTCTTATTAAAGACGAAAAAGTCATCTACACGGGGAAGATCAGTCTCTGGTCACTGCTTCCGCTCTTCATTATTGGGCTTATCCTTTTACCATTGGCGGGCATCGGCTTGTTATTTTGGCTGGCAGCAGGAATCCGCTATATGACGACCGAGCTTGCATTTACAAATAAGCGCGTAATCGCAAAATTTGGATTTATTAGCAGACAGACTATCGAACTTAACCTCACCAAGGTCGAGAGCCTTCAAGTAAATCAAGGAATTCTCGGGAGGCTTTTCAATTTTGGCACCCTTGTCATCTCCGGCGCCGGAAATCCTCAAGCCCCAATTCCTGGAATCTCAAACCCAATGACATTCCGTCGCTCGTTCATGGAATTTCAAGACCAAGCGCGTCAGGGCTAACAAATCATTCCACCGGACCTGCGCGACAAAGCCGCGCAGCGTCCCTGAACTCGAACCTTATCTCCCTTCCTCTATCTGCCTCAAACCCCAGGCGCTTGCAAGCGCAATGCCAGTGCCGGAGCGGGAAAAATTTTCTCCCTAAGTTGTAAATACAACTTTCGCCCGTCCTTCCTGATTTACAATCACAGTTTGGCATTATTACTTCCACCGATAAGAGACAAACATGGCAAAAGCATCATTTCAATGGGACGATCCTCTGTTGTTGTCATCGCAACTGAGCGACGAAGAACGCATGGTACAAGACGCGGCGCGCGTGTATAGCGAAGAAAGGCTGGCGCCGCGCGTGCTGGAAGCTTTCCGCCACGAGCAAACCGATCCTGCGATCTTCCGCGAAATGGGCGAACTGGGCTTGCTCGGTTCCATGATCCCGGCCGAATACGGCGGCGCAGGCCTGAACTATGTCTGCTACGGCCTGGTGGCGCGCGAAGTCGAGCGCGTCGATTCCGGCTACCGCTCTATGATGAGCGTGCAATCCTCGCTGGTGATGGTGCCTATCTATGAATTCGGTAGCGAAGCGCAAAAGCAAAAATACCTGCCCAAGCTGGCGAGCGGCGAATGGATAGGCTGCTTCGGCCTGACCGAGCCGAATCACGGTTCCGACCCCGGCAGCATGGTCACGCGCGCCAAGGCTGTGCCCGGCGGTTATTCGCTGACCGGCGCCAAGATGTGGATCACCAACAGCCCGATCGCCGACGTGTTTGTGGTGTGGGCTAAGACTGACGACGGCCGCATCCGCGGCTTCATCCTGGAGAAAGGCTGGAAAGGCTTGTCGGCGCCGGCCATCCACGGCAAGGTCGGCTTGCGCGCCTCGATCACCGGCGAAATCGTGATGGATGAAGTGTTCGTGCCGGAAGAAAACCTGATGCCGCATGTGGAAGGCTTGAAAGGCCCGTTCACTTGCCTGAATTCGGCCCGTTACGGCATCGCCTGGGGCGCGCTCGGTGCGGCGGAATTCTGCTGGCACATGGCGCGCCAGTACACCATGGATCGCCAGCAATTCGGCAAGCCGCTGGCGGCCAATCAGCTGATCCAGAAGAAGCTGGCCGACATGCAGACCGAGATCACGCTGGCGCTGCAAGGCTGCCTGCGCCTGGGCCGCATGAAGGATGAAGGCACGGCGGCGGTGGAAATCACGTCCATCATGAAACGCAATTCTTGCGGTAAATCACTGGACATCGCCCGTATGGCACGCGATATGCTCGGCGGCAATGGCATCTCCGACGAATTCGGCGTCGCCCGTCATCTGGTGAATCTGGAAGTGGTGAATACCTATGAAGGCACGCACGACATCCACGCCCTGATCCTGGGGCGCGCCCAGACCGGGATAGCTGCGTTCTGAGCCGGCCGCGTTTGCGCCAGAACAGCCCCGCCGCGTCGCGGGGCTTTTTATTTGCCTGCGGGCGCTCAGAATTCATACGAGAGCCGCGCTCTCAGGGTCTTGCTATGGCTGTCGTTGCTGTTGCCGATCAGGAACGCCGCCTCGTAGCGTAGCGTTTCGCGCTCGTTCAGGCGGTAGCTGCCCAGCAGCACCGGCCCGTAGCGATGGCTTTGCTGATCGCGCGGCGCCCAGCGATGCCAGTCGCCGAGTTCGCCGAAGCCCTGCAAGCCGAGCTGCAGTTGCGGCTGCAGCGGATAGCTGGCCTGCCATTGATACGCCAGCTGCATCGCGTTGGGGGTGTCGGCGTCGTAATTGCGGTGAAACAGCAGATTCGCTTGCAGTTGCGTGCGCCCCAGCTCGGTGTGCAGCAGCGGGCCAAAGCGCAGGCCTATGCCTTCGCTGCGGTCTTGCGCACGTTCCAGCTCGGTGTACAGGCCGAGGTCAAACGCATACTGGCCGTGCGTCAGCAAAAACGAGTTGACCAGATAAAATGCGTCGAATTTCGTCGCTTCGTTATCGCTGCGCTCGAAGCTGGCAGACAGCTCGGCAAACCAGCGGCGATTGACGGCGAAACCGAAAGCGAGGTTCGCTTCGCCGGCGCTGGGCTGATTATTGACGTGCTCGGCGCCGAGCCGGAAATCGACAAGGCGCAGATGTTCGTTATCGTAGATGCTGACGACGTAATCGGCCGGACCGGCCAGCGCTGCCCGACTGGCGGCCAGCCCCAGGCAGGCAAGCAAAAGGAATTTTTTCATATGAGCAAGGCTTTCATGCGAGTTCTCCTTAGGCGTGAGGGGAGCAATATCGGTAGGCCTGCTAAGGTTTATCCCATCTGCGATTGCAGGTAATTGGGCAAGCCCAGCTGTTCGAGCAGGAATAATTGCTGTTCCAGCCAGTAAGCATGGTCGTTTTCTGTGTCGCTCAGCAAGCCTTGCAAGAGCTGGCGGCTGACGTAATCGTGTTCCGCCTCGCATTGCGCGATGGCCGCGCGCAGATTGGCGATCACGCTGTATTCGGACGCCAGGTCGTTTTTCAACATGGAAGGCACGTCCTTGCCGATAGTCAGCGGCGCCGGGACCACGGTAGGCGTACCGCCCAGGAACAGGATGCGCGCGATCAGGGCGCCGGCGTGCCCGCTCTCGTCTTCCACTTCATGCGCGATACGCGCCGCCATTTTTTCGTAACCCCAGTTGGCCAGCATGCGGGAATGCTGAAAATACTGGTCGCGCGCTCCCAGTTCGCCAGCCAGCAACTGGTTTAGCACCACGATGATTTTCGTATTGCCTTTCATTTTTACTCTCCATTGATCTGGCTTGCATGGTGCGCTCGCCCTGGGCGGGCGCGGACTAGCTGAAGGATAGGATATCTGATGCGAAGTGCAACTTTTCTTGCGGGTGATGCAACAGCCGATTTCTAGCGTCGCCGTCAGCGCGCCCGGTTGCGCTTGAGATACTCCCCCTTTATTTTTTAAAAATCGCTCTGCCGCCAGTGTATTTAAAGGACATTAAAAACATACTGGAGGGGAGTATTTAATTGCCAAAAACGGCACAAACGCTTTGCCGCCTCCGACTTGCCCACACCAATTGTGAGCAAGCTTGTGGATAAGTGCCAAATTTCGATGTTATCCCCATGATTTTTAAAGGATTTTTCCTTCTGGTTAAAATGCAGGCAGCGCGCCGGATTTGGTATGCGTCAGCGGAAAAACAGCAGGCGGGTGGCGAACACGTAATTCGCTTCGGTCGCCATCATCGCCACCAGCACCAGCAGGCCGGCCGGCGGCAGCAGGATGGCGCAGATCAGCGCCAGCCTTTCGGAAGCGAGGTGCATGAAGACGGCGACGATCAGCCCGGCCTTCAGCAGCATCAAGACCAGGATCAGGCTCCAGCGCAAGGCGCCGTGCAATTGGAAATAATCGACCAGATAGGAAAACGTACTGAGTATGAACAGCAGGACCCAGACCTTGAGGTAGAGGCTGACCGGGTAGCTGTGTTGGCGGGTGTCGCGCATGATGGCCTCACCAGAGATAGAACAGGGCGAAGATGAAGACCCAGACCAGGTCGACAAAGTGCCAGTACAGACCGGCGATTTCGACGATCTGGTAATTCGCGCTGCGCTCGTAATGGCCGCGCAGCACGCGGGTGGCCATCACCAGCAGGTAAATCACGCCGGCCGTCACGTGCAAGCCGTGGAAGCCGGTGATCATGAAAAAGCTGGCGCCGAATTGCGCCGCACCGAGCGGATTGCCCCAGGGGCGTATGCCTTCTGCGATCAGTTTGCTCCATTCGAACGCTTGCATGGCGACGAAGCTGGCGCCGAGCGCGGCGGTGGCAAACATCAGCAGCGCGGTGCGCACGCGTTCGCGCCGGTAGGCGAAATTGACGGCCAGCGCCATGCTGCCGCTACTGCTGATTAAGATGAAGGTCATGATCGCGATCAGTATCAGCGGCAACTCGGCGCCGTTGATATTCAGCGAAAACACCTGGCTGGGATTGGGCCAGGCCACCGTGCTGGCCATGCGCGAAGACATATAACCGGTCAGGAAGCAGCTGAAGATGAAGGTGTCGCTGAGCAAGAAAAACCACATCATGGCCTTGCCCCAGGAAACCTGGAACGCCTGGCGGTCGGACGAGCAGTCGGCCACCAGGCCGCGCCAGCCGTCGCTGCCGAGTGCGGCGGCGGGTGTTGGGGAAATCGGCGTAGTCATAATCCCTCCGGTATGCGGTTCTGCGCTGGCTCAGCGCGTGCCGCAAATGGTTTGCACCAGTTCCGGCGTCAGCCAGGCCAGCGCCGCGTACAGCAACAGCCAGACCGCCAGCAAAAAATGCCAGTAGCGCGCGCACAAGGCGATTTGCCAGTCGTCGCTGTCTGGCTGCTGTGCCTGCCAGCAATGGCGCCATGTCAGTGTGTAAATCACCAGGCCGCCCAGCACGTGCAGCCCATGCATCGCGGTCAGCAGATAAAAAAAGCTGCCGGCGGGATTGCCGGCCAGCGTCACTTGCCGGGCCGCCAGCGCCTGCCAGGCCCACAGTTGCGCCGCCAGGAAGCCCAGACTGGCCAGCCCGCCCAGCGTCAGCAATCTGCGGCTGGCCGGCGATTGCGCCGCGCGCGCCGAGCGGCGGCTCAGCTGCATCAGCAGGCTGGCGGCGATCAGCAGGCAAGTGCTGAGACCGAGTTGCCACGGCGGCGCCAGCGGCGCCCAGTCGCTGCCGTTCATGCGCATCAGATAGGCGGCCAGGAACAGCGCAAACAGGGCGCTGGCGACGCCGATGAAAACCCACAGGGCCACGCTCAGCGCGGCGCGCTGGTCGGGGCGGGCGCTCCCGGCAGCGAAGGCGGCCGTGTTCATGTCGCCTCCTGTAACTTGCTATGCAGTTCGGGATCGGCGCCACCTTCGGCCGGCGGCGCATTTTGCGCAATGAAATCCTGGGCCGCGCCCGGCACGCTGTACGCATACGCGCCTCTGTGCACGGCCGGCTGTTGCGGTCCCCAGTTGCCGTGGCCGGGCGGCTGCTGCGGGGTTTGCCACTCGAGCGAGGCGGCGCGCCACGGATTGGCCGGCGCCTTTTTGCCGCGGAACAGGCTCCACGCCAGGTTGAAGATGAATACCAGCTGGGTCGCGCCGACGATCAGCGCCACTACCGTGATGAAGCCGTTCAGCGACTGCGCCGAGGATGGGATGAATTGGTAATTGTCGAAATTGTAGTAACGGCGCGGCATGCCGAGTATGCCCAGATAATGCATGGGGAAAAAAATCGCGTAAGCGCCGAGGAAGGTCACCCAGAAATGCAGCTTGCCCAGCGTGTCGTTCAGCATGCGGCCGGAGGCCAGCGGATACCAGTGATAGAGGCCGCCGAACACCGTCAGGATAGGCGCCACCCCCATCACCATGTGGAAATGCGCCACCACGAAATATGTGTTGGACAAAGGGATGTCGACGCTGACATTGCCGAGAAATAGCCCGGTCAGACCGCCGACCAGGAAGGTCGACAGGAAGGCCAGCGCAAACAACATCGGCACCGAAAAATGTATGTCGCCGCGCCACAGCGTCAGCAGCCAGTTGTACACCTTGATCGCGGTCGGCACCGCGATGATCAGGGTGCTGGTGGCGAAGAAAAAACCGAAGTAGGGGTGCATGCCGCTGACGAACATATGGTGCGCCCACACCACGAAACTCAGGCCGCCGATGACGATGATGGCCCACACCATCATGCGGTAGCCGAAGATGCACTTGCGCGCATGCACGCTGATCAGGTCGGACACTACGCCGAACGCCGGCAGCGCCACGATATACACTTCCGGGTGGCCGAAGAACCAGAACAGGTGCTGGAACAAGAGCGGGCTGCCGCCCTTGTAGCCGCTCAGCTGCCCCATCGAGACCAGGGCCGGCATGAAAAAGCTGGTGCCCAGGGTCTTGTCGAGCAACATCATCACGCCGCTGACGAACAGCGCCGGGAAGGCCAGCAAGGCCAGGATGGTGGCGATGAAGATGCCCCACACCGACAAGGGCATGCGCAACAGCGTCATGCCCTCGGTGCGCGCCTGCAGCACGGTGGTCACGTAATTCAGGCCGCCCATGGTGGCGGCCACGATGAAAATCACCAGCGACACCAGCATGGTGACGATGCCCCAGTCGTTCCCCGGCGTGCCGGGCAGGATCGCTTGCGGCGGATACAGGGTCCAGCCGGCGCCGGTCGGCCCGCCGCTGACGAAAAAACTGGCCATCAGCACCAGTACCGATAAAAAATAAAACCAGAAACTCAGCATGTTCAGGTAAGGGAACACCATGTCGCGCGCGCCTATCATCAGCGGGATCAGGAAGTTGCCGAAGCCGCCCAGAAACAGCGCCGTCAGCAGATACACCACCATGATCATGCCGTGCATGGTCATGAACTGGTAATAGTGGCTGACGTCGATCGCCACCAGCTTGCCGGGAAAGCCGAGCTGCAGGCGCATCAGGTTCGACAGCACCAGCCCCACCATCCCGACCAGGATGGCGACCGTGGTGTACTGCAGCGCGATCACCTTATGATCCTGGCTCCAGACGTATTTAGTCCAGAAGCCGTGCGGCGCGCCTGCGTGGCCGGGCTGTGCATCGTTCATGGTTGTTCCCGCTTTGCTAGAGGTGGAGGTTTCGGGACGTTGGGCGCGACCGAGCCCAGGCTCTGGATATACGCCACCAGCGCGTTCAGCTCCGCATCGCTGAGCGCTATCCTGGGCATGATGGGGGCGTAGCCCTGCACCACTCTGGCGCTCGGGTCGCGGATGAAATTTTTCAGGTAAGCCTCGTCCACCAGCGCGCTCGTGCCGTCCGCCATGGTCTCGCTCTTGCCGTACAGACCCAGCCAGCTCGGCCCCACGCCCTTGCTGCCGTCGACGCTGTGGCAGGCGACGCAGCCCTTGGACAAGTACAGCGCCCGGCCCTGGGCCGCCAGCGACTGGCCGGCGCCGCCAGCGGACGCCTGCCGACTGGCGCCGAAGCTGGTCTGCGCCCGGCGCCAGTTTTCAAAATCGGCCGGCGCCTCCACCACCACATAGCCGCGCATATTGGCGTGGCCTATGCCGCACAACTGGGCGCACAACGCTTCGAAGCGCCCGATCTTGGTCGGTGTGAACCAAAAGCTGCTGACCATGCCGGGCACGATATTCATCCTGGCCCGGAACGGCGGCACGAAAAAATCGTGCAATACGTCGTTCGAGCGCAATTGCATGCGGACCGGCTTGCCCAGCGGCAGATGCAGTTCGCCGTTGCTGACGATCAGATTGTCTTGTCCGGCCGGGTCGTCGGGGGCGATGCCGTAAGGGTTGGCCGGCGTCACGTAACGCATGTCGGTCGCGCCCAGCTTGCCGCCGGCGCCGGCCAGGCGGAAGCGCCATTGCCATTGCGAGCCCAGCACATCCACCACCAGCGCATCGCGCGGCGCCTGTATGTATTCGGCATACACGAACAAGCCAGGCGCCAGCAGCGCGATGATGCCGGCCGAGGTGGCGCCTATCAGCCAGCGTTCGAGTCTGGGGTTGTCGGCGGCATAAGCCGCGCGGCTGCCGGCGCGGTGGCGGTAGCGTATCAGCGTGTACACCAGGAAAAAGTTGATGGCGACGAAGAACAGGCCGGTGATCAGGATCGTGATCGTCAGCATGTTATCCATCGGCTGCCAGTTGGACGCGAGCGGCGTGGCCCACCAGGGGCTGAGCAAGTGAAACAAGACCGAGCCGAAAACGATGGCGACCAGCGCTATGATCATGGGCATCTGACTCTTCCTCCTCGCAGGCTGAAGTCGCTGAATTCATGTGCGTGAAACAGGCAGGGCGGAGCTGCCTCCGCCGCGCACTCCGGCCGCCGCTGGTTCAGCCCTCGCCCTGGCGCTCCAGCTTCGTGTACATCAGCGCCACCGTCATGCCGAACGCGATCTGGCTCAGCAGCGTCGCCCAGCCGCGCAGTTCGGCGAACCAGGGGAAGAAGCGGGTCATGCCGTAGAAATTGAACAGGTACAGCACCAGACCGTACACGGCGCCGGTCAGTAAGGCCATGCCGGTACTCGAGTCGAAATGGAAGGGCGCGATGACGGCCGCCAACGCCATGCCGAAAGCGATGCCGAGCACATAGTGCGTCAGCAAGGCCAGCATGGCGCCGGCGAAGCTGTAAGCGGTCGCCTGCGCCGTAGCGGAACCGAGCGCGATGGCCGCCACCATGTTGGAACCGGTCCAGGGGCTGATATCGAGCACCATGGTCGACCAGAATAATTCCAGCACCATCAGCACCGCCCCGCCGAGGAAGCCGGCCACCGCCGCCGCCATCCAGTCGGGTTTGCGCGCTTCCCAATGGTGGGAATGCATGTGAAGTTCCATACAGCCTCCTGAGCAACATAGCCGGCGGCGCGATTTAGCTAAGGAAGCACGGATTTAATCGGATTTCGTCATCCCCGCGAAAGCGGGGATCCACCTAATTGCCTGATCTACATGGATTCCCGCTTTCGCGGGAATGACGGATCTTGAATTAATCTGCGTTTCCCTAAGTGAAAAACGGGCGGACAAGGCCCTTGGCGCCGCAACAAATCCAGTTTAGGATAAATTTGCAAGCTTACAAAGGCGGCCACGGTTTTATGCGTAAAACACGATACTCCCCCTTATTTTATGAAAAATCGCCCTGTCGTCATTGCAAACAAAGGGCTTAAAAATATACTGGGGTGAGTATATTTTGCATCTGGCAAGCGTGATTTACAAATCGGTACGCAAGTCGAACAATTCCGCGAACAGCACCACGTCCAGCATCTTGCGCAGATAGCTGACGCCGGCGGTGCCGCCGGTGCCGGTCTTGTAGCCTATGATGCGCTCGACCGTGGTCACGTGGCGGAAGCGCCAGATGCGGAACGCGGTTTCCATGTCGACCAGTTTTTCGGCCAGCTCGTACAAATCCCAATGCTGTTCCGGCGCTTGATAGACTTTTAGCCAGGCCGCCTTGACCGAGGCGTTGGCGGCCACCGGCTGGGTCCAGTCGCGTTCGAGCCGCTCCTGGTCGATGGCGAAACCGCTGCGCGCCATCAGCATGATGGCTTCGTCGTAAATCGACGGGGTTTGCAGCGTGTCGCTCAGTTTCTGGTGGATGTCGGCGTGGCTTTCATGCACGCTCAGCAGCGCCGCGTTCTTGTTACCGAGCAGGAATTCCAGTTCGCGGTACTGGTGCGACTGAAAGCCGGAGGAGGCGCCCAGGTAAGGCCGGATCGCGCTGTATTCGCTGGGCGTCATGGTGGCCAGCACGTCCCAGGCATGCACCAGCTGATCCATGATGCGCGCCACGCGCGACAGCATCTTGAAGGCCGGCGGCAAATCGCCCAGGCGCAGCTGATTGCGCACCGCGTGCAGCTCGTGCAGCATCAGCTTGATCCACAGTTCGCTGGTCTGGTGCTGGATGATGAACAGCATTTCATTGTGGTTCGGCGAGCGCGGATGCTGGGCCGACAGGATTTGGTCCAGGCCGAGGTAATCGCCGTAGCTCATGGCTGCGCTGAAATCCATCTTGGCGCCGTGCCAGGACATCGGGCATTTGCCGCTTTGTTCGTTGTTATTGCTCATGTATTTTCCTTTGAATTTTCAAGTCACCGCATGCCGCTCGGCATGCCTGTCGTAAGCTTCGCTATCCAGAATATCGCGCAGCACTTCCACCGCATCCCAGACATCGACAAAGCGCGTGTACAGCGGCGTGAAGCCGAAGCGCAGGATGGCCGGTTCGCGGTAGTCGCCGATGACGCCGCGCTCTATCAGGGCTTGCATCACGGCGTAGCCGTGCGGATGGGTGAAGCTGGCCTGGCTGCCGCGCCGGTCCGGGTCGCGCGGCGTCACCAGTTGCAGCGGATGGCCGCCGCAGCGGCTTTCCACCAGGGCGATGAACAGCTCGCTCAGCGCCAGCGATTTTTTGCGTATCGCCTGCATGTCGGTTTTTTCGAACACGTCCAGCCCGCATTCCACCAGCGCCAGCGAAGTGATAGGCTGGGTGCCGCACAGCGCACGGCGGATGCCGGCAGTGGGCTCAAATGTCGGCTGCATCGCGAACGGTGCGGCATGGCCCCACCAGCCGGTCAGCGGATGGCTGAAGGCGGCCTGATGGCGTTGCGGCACCCAGATAAAAGCCGGCGCGCCGGGGCCGCCATTCAGGTATTTATAAGTGCAACCGACCGCAAAATCGGCTTCGGCTGCATGCAGATCCACCGGCACTGCGCCGGCAGTATGCGCCAGATCCCACAACATCAGCGCGCCGTGGTGATGCGCCAACGCCGTGACGGCGGCCATGTCGTGCAGATAGCCGCTGCGGTAATTGACGTGGGTCAGCATCAGCAGCGCGGTTTCGCTGTTCACGACTTGCGGCAATTCTTCCGGCGAATCGATCAGCACGATGCGGTAGCCGCGATCCAGCCAGCGTGTCAGGCCTTCGGCCATGTAGATATCGGTGGGGAAATTGCTGCGCTCGGTGATGATAGTTTTGCGTTGCGCATCCTTGGTCTGGATTTGCAGCGCGGCCGCAATTGCCTTGAACAGGTTGATCGAGGTGGAATCGGTCACCACCACTTCGTTTTCCGCCGCGCCGATCAGGCTCGCCAGCTGGTTGCCGAGGCGCGATGGCAGGTCGAACCAGCCGGCCTTATTCCAGCTCTTGATCAGATCGCTGCCCCATTCCTGCTGCACCACTTGCTGGGCGCGTTGCAGGGCGGCTTTCGGACGGGCGCCGAGGGAATTGCCGTCGAGGTAGATCACCCCGGCCGGCAAATCGAATTCCTCGCGCAGCGCGGCCAGCGGGTCTTGGCGGTCGAGTTGCAGGCAATAATCACGGTCGAGATTGCTCATTTTTCACAGGCTCCTGAGGATGGCGCGCACCGGGCTGGCATCGAGGCCGGCGAGCTTGAGTGGCAAACAAATCAATTCATAATCGCCGGCGCCGACCTCGTCCAGCACGATACCTTCCAGTATCGCCATCTGGTGCCGCTTGACGCAGATATGCGAGTCCAGCGTCTTGGATTCCAGCGGATCGAGCGAAGGGCTGTCGATGCCGACCAGCTTGACACCGTGCTGCGCCAGCAGCTCTATGGTGGCCGGCGCGATGCTGGGGAAATCCTTATCCCAGCGCATGTTCGGCGCGGTTTGGTAACAGCGCAGCAGCACGCGCGCCGGCACGTCCTGCAGAAACGGCGCCACATGCTGCGGCGCGACTTGCGCCACGCCCAGGCAATGAATCACGCGGCAAGGGCCGAGATAAGTCTCGAGCGCCACTTCGTCGATCGCCAGGCCTTGCTGATCGTAATGCGAAGGCGCATCGCAATGCGCGCCGGTGTGGCTGGACATGCTGATCTTGCTGACCTTGACCGGGCAACCGTCTTCGATTTGCCAGGTGGTCTCGGCGGAATATTCGCTATCGCCGGGCCAGACCGGTATCCCGGGCTGTATCGCGGGTGTGATATCCCAGATGCGACGGGTGCTGTCGGACATGCTGTCTCCTGTTGAAAGTCGGGTCCACGAAAAACACGAAAGGCACGAAAAAATGTCATGAATAATTGGCTCGAAATTTCGGCGGTTTTCTCCTCCCCTTTCAAGGGGGAGGTCGGGTGGGGGATGGGTTTCCTTTGCAATCGAAATCCATCCCCTCCCTAACCCTCCCCTTGAAAGGGAGGGAATATCCGGCAAATTTGACCTCGCTCACATTGCTTGCTGCTCTATGATTTCTTTCGCGTTTTCGTGTCTTTCGTGGACAAAATCCTTTTTAAGTTTCGAAATATTTTATGCCGGAATCTCTGATGTGTTCTTGCAAAATGCAGTAAGGCATCACGCATTAATAGAATATACTGCGAAAAATTAATCATATTTTGACGGAAACTGCGCCATGCAACTCGATCCTACCGATTTAAAGATTTTGCAATATTTGCAGGCCGAGGGTCGCATCAGCAACCAGGAGCTGGCAGACAAGGTGTTTCTGTCGCCTTCCTCCTGCCTGCGCCGGGTGCGCCTGCTGGAAGACGCCGGCGTCATCCACCATTATTGCGCGGTGCTGGACCCGGCCGCGCTCGGGCTGGAAGTCGACGCCTTCGTGCAAGTCACCATGCGGCGCGATGTCGAGCAATGGCACGAGAATTTTTCGCAGGCGCTGCAAAGCTGGCCGGAAGTGGTCGGCTCCTACATCATCACCGGCGACGCCAATTATCTGCTGCGGGTGCGGGCGCGCAACCTCAAGCATTACTCGACCTTCGTGCTGGAAAGCCTGTACAAGACCACCGGCGTGCTCGACATACGTTCTAACATCGTGTTGCAGACGCTGAAGGATACCCAGCAGATCGCGACCGAGTTGTTGCTGCCTTAAGCCGGGGCGGGCGGCAAGCTATAATGCCGCACCATGAATTTACTGAAAACCCTCGCCACTATCAGCGGCATGACCATGCTGTCGCGCATTACCGGATTAATCCGCGATATCCTGATCGCCAGCATCTTCGGCGCGAACGCCCTGACCGACGCCTATAACATCGCGTTCCGTATCCCGAATCTGCTGCGCCGCCTGTTTGCCGAAGGCGCGTTCGCCCAGGCTTTCGTTCCTATCCTGGCCGAATACAAGAGCCAGCAAGGGCATGAAGCCACCAAGGCGCTGGTCGACCACGTCGCCACACTGCTGACCTGGGCGCTGGTGCTGACTTGCGTGCTGGGCATGCTGGGGACGCCCGTCATTCTGTATTTCGCCGCGCACGGCTTGATCGGCGAGCCGGATACCTTCGCCGCCTCGGTGCTGATGACGCGCATCATGTTTCCCTACATAGGCTTCATGTCGCTGGTGGCGCTGGCCGGCGGCATCCTCAACACCTGGCGCGAATTCCGCGTGCCGGCGTTTACCCCGGTGCTGTTCAACCTGTCCTCGATCGCCGGCACGCTGTTTCTGGCGCCCAGGCTGGAAACGCCGATTTATGCGCTGGCGATCGCCGTGTTTGTCGGCGGCGCGCTGCAACTGGGTTTCCAGATTCCCGCCCTGATTAAGATAGGCATGTTGCCGCGCCTGGGCTGGCGCCCGATGGTCGCCTGGCGCGACAGCGGCGTGCGCCGCATCCTGAGCAATATGGTGCCGGCCATCCTGGCGGTATCGGCTTCGCAGATCAGCATCCTGATCAACACCAGCATCGCGTCTGGTCTGGTGGCGGGCAGCATGACCTGGCTGGTGAATGCCGACCGCCTGATGGAATTCCCCACCGCCTTGCTGGGCGTCGCGCTCGGCACCATCCTGTTGCCCAGCCTGTCCAGGGCGAATGCCGAAGGCGATATTGCCGAATACTCGGCCCTGCTCGATTGGGGCTTGCGCCTGACCTTCTTGCTGGCGATGCCGGCCGCCGTGGTGCTGGCCACCATCCCGCAAGCGCTGACCGCGACCCTGTTCCATCACGCCAAATACGATGCGCACGCCGTGCAGATGACTTCGCAAGCCTTGCTGGCTTACGGCGTCGGCCTGATCGGCATCATCGTGGTCAAGATCCTGGCGCCCGGCTTCTATGCGCGCCAGAACATCCGCACCCCGGTCAAGATCGCCGTGCTGGTGCTGATCGCCGTGCAGCTGATGAACCTGCTGTTTGTGCCTATCTTCAAGCACGCCGGCCTGGCCCTGTCGGTCGGCCTCGGCGCCTGCGTCAACGCCGCCATGCTGTACGCCGGCCTCAGGAAGCGCGGCATCTACCAGCCGCAAAAAGGCTGGCTGCTGTTCTTGCTCAAGCTGGCCGCCGCCTTGCTGCTGATGGCCACCGTCGCCTTGTGGATGTCCGACCAGATCGCCTGGCTGGAAATGCGCGCCACCCCCTACCAACGCGCCGCCCTGCTGGGCGGTCTGATCAGCGCCTGCGTACTGACCTACTTCAGCGCGCTATTCGCGATGGGCTTCCGGCCGCGGGATTTCCGTAAGGTGGCGCAGGTGTAGGGTGCTGGTAGGGTGCGCCGTGCGCACCAAGCAAAGCCAAAAGCCCGGACTGGTTCCGTAATGCCGTTCAGTTAAGCCGTATTCTTCGCTTCGTCATTCCGGCGATAGCCGGAATCTAGTGACGTAATGGCCAAAAGACGCTGGATCCCTGCCTGCGCAGGGATGACGACTTTGACTTTACGGCTTAACTGAACGGTATTAGGACTGGTTCCTGGTTTTTTATTGCGGCAGACGGTCAAGCGGGCTGCGCACTCCGCCACCGCCGACTTTCAAGACGTGGGTATAAATCATGGTGGTGCTGACATCGGCATGGCCGAGCAAGTCTTGTACGGTACGGATGTCGTAACCCGATTGCAGTAAATGGGTAGCGAAAGAATGTCGCAGGGTATGCGGCGTCGCCGGTTTGTGTATGCCTGCCGTCTCCTTGGCAAGCTTGAAGGCGCGCTGAAACGTCCGGTCATATACATGATGGCGGCGCACGATCTGGCTGCGCGGATCAGTGGATAAAGTCGCTTGTGGAAACACCCAATGCCAGGCCCAGGTTTGCCCGGCTCGTGGGTATTTTCTTTCCATTGCAAACGGCATCGCCACCCCAGGTTGTTGATCAGCCCTATCCCTCGCCCAGACAGCATTAGCACGCGCCAGTTGTGCCTGTAGTGGCGCAACCAGGCTTTCCGGCAGCATCAAGGCACGGTCTTTGCCACCTTTGCCTTCGCGCACGATGATCGTCTGGTGTAAGAAATCGATATCCTTGACACGAAGATCGAGTGCCTCGGAAATGCGCATACCTGTGCCATAAAGTAATTTAGCGATCAGTAAATGTTCACCGGATAAATGGAAAAACAAAGACTGTACTTCACTGGCGGACAACACTACCGGCAAGCGACGCACGACTTTAGGTTTGCCAATCTCGCTGAGCCAGGGCAAGTCTTGTTGCAGCACCACTTTGTATAAAAACAAAATCGCAGACAAGGCCTGCTTATGGGTTGAGGCCGCCACGCTACGCTCGTTCGCCAGATAACTCAGAAAAGCTTCTACTTCCGGCGCCCCCATTTCCTGGGGATGTCGCAGGCCGTGAAAGCGAATGAAAAAACGTATCCAATACACGTAGACTTCTTCCGTACGCAAACTGTAGTGTTTATAGCGGATTGCCTCTTTGATATGATCAAGAAGCTTGGTAGAATGCAAAGTAATCGCAGTGACGGTTTTCATAAAATATTTAATACTGTATGAAAGCACAGTATAATGCTTGAAAGCCAGGCTGCAAGGGTGTTTTGCGGGTTTTCCCAAAAAACGTTATCCGTCACGAGTCCAGATAAGCGTCAAATTTGTCCGGACATATCTAGTTAGAGCACTAAGGGACCACATGCAAAAATTTGCACTAGCAATCGCCTTAATTTCCAGCGTGGCTGTCTGCGCTAGTAAACCGGCGTATTCCGCATCTACGGAAGATCCAAGACCAAGTCTTTTGGCATCTCTTGACGGTGATTGGGTCATGGTCGGTGACGTAAGGGGAAAACCAGTAACGTATAAATTGGTAGTGACGCCAGTGCTCGGCAACACCTTCACGGAACTGCACATGAAAGACGTGCAAGTTCCGGCTCACTATGAAGCCCGTGTCTTCATCGGTTACGACAAAGAATCAAACCAAATAATTGCACATTGGTTAGATAATTTTGGAGCCAAATATTCTATTCCTCACGGAACCGGAAATATCACAGAAAACACCATTCAATTCCAAATACCATATAGTCATGGGCCATTCCGTGACACATTGACATTTGACCCAATCAAAAAAACATGGCTGTTTGAAATTGAGGCATCCGAGAGCTCGGGCAATTGGAAGCATTTCGCTAAATATGAAATCAAGAAATGAACCAAACGTGCTCTAACAAAAAGTTCGAGTACACTCCGGCCTTCGGCCTCCGTCGGACATCGCTACGCTACGCTGCGCGATGCCGCTCAACTTATCGTTAGCGCGGGCACCTAGCCTTTCTGCTATTGATGGTGATTCATTATTTTTATGGAGGATGGCAATGGACGATACAAGTCGCAGGAAGTTTGAGTCAATATTTCAGCTTTACTCCCATGCATGGGGGCAATTTAATGCTAGGAGAGTTTATGAGTGGCAAATATGTATTGTATTTTGGACTGCACTGGCTTTATCGGTCGCTGGGGTAGTGAATGCCAATTCACTTCCTGTTATAAAAGAATTTGGTATTGTAACGATGGTGTTAACCGGGATTATTCTTCTTTCTGCTGTTGCACTTCATTTCTGGTTTGTTCATGGGCTAACAAGAGCTCATAAAATTGACCGGCTTATTGGATGCCATTATGGCGAACTACTTCAGAAGCTAACAGAGTCTGAATTTTCTGAAGATTTCCAGAAGGAATTAGGTGATGGGCGTAAACGCTGGGAACATGCGTTAAATTGGAGCACTGGATTGCAGCTCGGAGTTTCGTTACTTTTGTCGATTTCTCTGTTCGTGTTGATTTATGGAAAAATAAATGTGCCGGTCACCGAGGTAAAGGAAGTTAAAATAACAGCTAGCTCGCCAATTGCAATTTTCCCCATCGAATCTAAAGCGAAAGATATTTCGCCTCATCATGCGGCTGAGGCATTACCTGCTTCCGTAGGTGTAACTGCGCCAACTCAAATGAGTAAGGTTGAGAAAAATCCGCGCTAACACGTCATTCGAGTTCGCGGCCACTAAAGCTGGCCGGACATCGCTACGCGATGCCGCTCAATTCCAACGTTGAGGCTGTATTTTTAGTCCAAACCATGTAAACGAACTGCCCACCGTAAACGTTGAATCTCCATCCGTATTTTCTGGAGATAAGCATGGCACGTTACAAGGTCGTC
>JACPWS010000034.1 GCA_016196925.1 Burkholderiales bacterium
CGGTTTCTGGATGATCTCGACGATCTTGTGGCCGAGGCCGTTGATCAGCGCATAGATCAGCGCGACGTGAAATAAAATGACCAGCCCTATGCCGAGAAACTTCTTGCCCGGCTCTTGCTGGCGATCTGAAAAATCCATTCCTGCTCCTCCAATACCACAAGGTTCTACTGTTTGACTCAAGTCAAACCAACTCAAACAAAAAAGTGATTATAAATGCTGTGAGTCAATAAAAAGACTTGAGAACACAAAACCACTTATAAATTCATAAGCAGCAGGCTCATCAAAATATAAATTGAGCGTTAGCTCAAAATTGACTTATTTAATTTTGCCGGAAGCTTACATTCCTTGCCTGAAACTTACAAAACGTAAGTTAGCACGCAATAAATTTCTTGCCATATTCTTAGCACTCATTGCCTGTCCTGCACGAAAACAAGTAGCTAATAACAAACAACACAGAAAACTCAGACTCTTTTACCCAAGCGCAGCAGGTAAAGCATTCTGACACAAATTATTTATAAAATTACCAATGATTTTGGTAAATAAATTTATGCATTTCATCAAAAAAATGAAAATTTATTCGTCAAAAAATTTCCCGAAGGCGCATGGAACCACTACTAGATATCTGCTGTCAATACCCGCCCTTTTGTATTTCACGAAAAAACAACATGAAGCATTTTTCAAAAAAATAACAAGAACCATGCGCGCCACTTTTTTGTGCTTTGCAGCATACATAAAGCCCGCTTAAACGCCATGCTTCCTCAATCGCCGAATAATTTGCCGGCTACGCCAGACGCCTGAATAAAATTTCTTTTGACCTGAAATACAGCCTGCAAACAACTCAAAATTGCGTACTGAAAATTCCAAAAATTAATGCATGGCAGCATAGCCAGCCGTACACGGCGCAGATGGCGGCCACGGCATCCGCCGCAAAAACTACTTCGCACTTTTTTTGTGCGAAATAAGAAATAAAAATTTTTTTCTTAATTTCCCGACTTAGATCAACTTGCGTTATGGTTACGGCTTTTTTTACGCCCGCGCCGGCCGCAGCGCAACTGCCTACACTTAGGCGAGGGATGAAAAAATGCCCCGCCAAACGCCGCTCATGGCCGGGATGCGGCCTGAAATCAGCATGCGCCGCTTCCTGAGCACAGCTGATGAGTACCCAGGCGCATACCGCTGTCGAAAAACAGCATACCTTCGCCCCCTATATTTAGATGCAGGAGAGTCCGCACGATGAAGTTTATTAAATCAATTTCACTCAGCCGCATCGCAGGCGGGCTGATGCTGGCCGGGCTGTTCAGCGCGGCCTGCCCGCTCACAACGCTGGCTGCCGCCGAGTTTGCCGATCCCGAAAAAGTATTGCGCACCGTGTTTCCGGTGGCGGAAACCGGTTTCGACCCGGCCGCCTCGCGCGACCTGTATTCGAATGCGATCAACGAGGCGCTGTTTGAACGGCTCTACACTTACGACTACCTGGCCAGCCCGGCCAGGATCGTGCCGGAAACGGCGGCGGCCATGCCGGAAATTTCCGACGACGGCAAGACTTACACCTTTAAACTGAAGCAGGGAATTTACTTCACTCCCGATGACGCCTTCAACGGCAAGAAGCGCGAATTGAGCGTGGAAGATTACGTGTATTCTTTCAAGCGCCTGATGGACCCGCGCATCGCCTCGACCCATAGCTGGCTGATTTCCGGCAAAGTCCTGGGACTCGACCAGCTGGCGGCGGACGCCAAGAAAAGCGGCAAATTCGATTACGACAAAAAAATCCCCGGCTTTGAAATCGCCGATCGCTATACCCTGCGCATCCACCTGACCCGGCCCGATTACAATTTTCCTATGATACTGGCTTACACCGCGATGTCGGCGGTGGCACGCGAAGTGGTGGAAAAATACCAGGACTTGCAAGGCCAGGTAATGGCGCACCCGGTCGGCACCGGCCCCTATAAATTGGTGGAATGGGTGCGCGGCGCCAAGATGGTGCTCGACGCCAATCCCGATTTCCGCCCCATGCGCTGGGATTTCCAGGCCAGCGCCGACCCCGATGATAAAAAACTGGTGGCCGCGATGAAGGGCAAGCGCATGCCGCAGATCGGGCGCGTGGTGGTCAACGTGATGCTGGAAGACCAGTCGCGCCTGCTGGCTTTCCAGAAGGATGAAACCGACCTGTTCCAGCTATACGGCGGACTGGCGCCGCAAGTGCTGAGCGGCGGCAAACTGAAACCAGCGCTGGCGAAGAAAGGCGTGCGACTGTCGCGCATCGTCGATCCCGAATTGACCGTGTATTACTGGAATATGCAAGACCCGGTATTCGGCGGCTTCAGCAAGGAAAAAATAGTCCTGCGCCGCGCGATGGCGATGGCGCATAACGTCGCGGAAGAAATCCGCATCGTCGATAACGGCGATGCGGTGCCGCTCGAGTATCCGATCCCGCCCGGCGTGGTCGGGCATGACCCGCATTACAAGAGCAGCGTGCAATACAATCCGGCCGCGGCGAATGCCTTGCTGGACAAGTTCGGCTACAAGAAAGGCGCGGATGGTTATCGCAGCTTGCCGGACGGCAGCCCGCTGGAAGTCAAATTTACCGCGCAAACCGAATCACGCGGCCACTTGCAAGCCGAAGTCTGGAAAAAGACTTACGACAGCATAGGCATACGCATGAAGGTCGATTTCCGGCCTTTCGCGGAAGTATTGAAAGCCGAAAAAAACTGCCAGCTGATCCAGCGCATTTCACCGTGGATGGCCGACTATCCGGACGGCGATAATTTCATGCAACTGTTTTACGGCAAGAACATCCATCAAAACAATAATGGCTGCGTCACGATTCCTGAATACGATAACTTGTATGAGCAATCGCAAAAATTGCCGGACGGCCCGGAGCGTGATCTGCTGTATCACAAAATGACACGCATCATGGAAGTGAATGCCGCCCAGCGCGTCGGCTTTGCGCGCTACCGCAATATGCTGGCGCAGCCGCGCGTGCTCGGCTACAAGAAGCATCCGATCATGCATATCGAGTGGATGTATCTCGATATCGACAAGAGCAAATAAACCCTGAGGTAATTCATGACCGCTTATATCCTGCGCCGCTTATGGCAGATGGCACCCACCATGCTGGGGGTGATCTTGCTGGTGTTCTTCCTGTTTAACTGGGTCGGCGGCGACCCTGCGTATATCCTGGCCGGCAAGATGTCGAACCCGGAACAGATCGCGAATATCCGCACCCAGCTCGGCATAGACCAGCCTTACTATGTACAGCTATGGATCTTCATCAAGCAAATCGCCAGCTTCAATTTCGGCAATAGCTGGAGCACCGGCGAAGCGGTGTCCGCTATCCTCGCCACCCGCCTCGGGCCGTCGATGACGGTGCTGGTTCCGCTAACGATTATCGAGACCCTGGTCGCGATTGCGCTGGCGCTGGCGATCGCCTTCAGGCGCGGCAGTTTCAGCGACCGCGCGGTGATGGTCGCCTGCACCGTCGGCATGTCGGTCAGCATCCTGGTGTACATCATCGTCGGCCAGTATTTCTTCGCTTACAAACTGAGCCTGTTCCCGGTACAGGGCTGGGGCACCAGTTTTGCCGAAAACCTGTTCAAGTACTCCGCCCTGCCGATACTGATCGCGCTGGCGGTCGGCGTCGCGCCCAGCCTGCGCCTGTTCCGCACTTTCGTGCTGGATGAAGTGAACCAGGATTACGTGCGCACCGCGCGCGCCAAGGGCGTTTCCGAGCACAGGATCAAATGGGTGCATGTCTTGCGCAATGCCTCGATACCTATCATCACCCACGTCATGTCGAACCTGCCGGCCTTGCTGATCGGCGCTTTCCTGATCGAGCGTTTCTTCTCGATACCCGGCATAGGCCGTGAAGTGATACTGGCGGTGGAGCGCAGCGATTTTCCGGTGATCAAGGCGATCACCGTGTATGTCGCCGCCGCCACCATGTTGTTCAATCTGTTGACCGATCTGTTGTATCAAGCGGTTGATCCACGTGTCCAGTTGAAGTAAGGATCACACATGACCACGATACAAAATACGCAAAGCGTTTCACCCGGCCTGTGGGCTCTGGCCTGGCGCCGTCTGCGCGCCGACAAGGTTGCGATGATCGCACTGGCGATCGTCGCCGCCTTCCTGATCACCCTGACGCTGTCCGCCAGCGGCTTGATCGCCGCCGACTGGGAACAGGAAAACGGCGTCAGCTATGCCCCGCCTAGCTTCGTCGGGGCCGATGCCGATAGCGGCGTGAAAGCAGTAGTCGAAGCGCCGCCGCCGGAAAATCCACTCGATCCGCTGGCCGACGTCATCCGTGAATTGCGTAAGCAAGCGCAGCAAGACCCGAGCGTGATTGCCAACGATTACGGCATTCCCGACCCGATCGCAAAGGAAATGGCCGAGATCCGCACCGAACTGGCCAAGTCCGGCAAGGCCACCGTGGCCGAACGCCTGACTACGCTGCCGTTCGGCGCAGATAAGTGGGGACACGACATCATCAAGAAAACCATCAAGGGCGCGGAAACCTCTATCGTGGTCGGCCTGGTGGCGGCTTTCCTGGCGACCCTGCTCGGCACGATATTCGGTGCACTGGCCGGTTATTTCGGCGAGCGCATCGATGATTTCTTCAACTGGTTTTACAGCATCTTCACCTCCATCCCTTACCTGTTGCTGATCCTGGCTGTGGCGGCGGTATTGCAGCAAAAAGGCGTGAGCACCATCATCCTGATCCTGGCGTTTACCGGCTGGACCGGGCCGTTCCGCCTGATCCGCGCCGAGTACATGAAGCACAAGGCGCGCGAATACGTGTGGGCCGCCGATGCGATAGGCGCCTCGCACTGGCGCAAGATGTTCGTGCATATTTTCCCGAACGTCAGCCACGTGGCTTTGGTGCAGGTGTCTATCCTGGTGGTCGGCTTTATCAAATCGGAAGTGATACTGAGTTTCCTCGGCTTCGGCGTGCCGGTCGGCGTGGTGTCCTGGGGCAGCATGTTGAACGAAGCGCAGAATGAGCTGATCCTCGGCAAATGGTGGCAGCTGGTGGCGGCGACCGGGGCGATGGCGCTGCTGGTGACAGCCTTCTCGCTATTCACCGACGCCTTGCGCGATGCGCTCGACCCTAAGCTGAAATAAGGAGTAAGCATGAGCCAAGTCATAGAGTTAAAACCCTTGCTGAAAGTGGAAAACCTGCGCGTCTCCTTTCGCGTCAGCAAAAAGGAAAGCGTGGAAACCGTCAAGGGTATTTCCTTCGAAATCCCGCACAACGCGACCGTGGCCCTGGTCGGCGAATCGGGCAGCGGCAAATCGGTCAGTTCGCTGGCGGTGATGGGCTTGCTGCCAGCGGACACGTCCAGCATCGCGC
>JACPWS010000044.1 GCA_016196925.1 Burkholderiales bacterium
GACAGCTCGATCAGGCAACGGTCGTAGGCCGGTTCGCGGCAAACGCTGTTCTTGAATACCCAGTTCTCATTTTCAGCCTTGGCCAGCGCATCGACGTCCAGCACGACTTCCCATTGCGGTTGCGCCTTGCGGTAATCGTCCAGCGTGGTCTTGCGCCATACGCCGCGCGGATGCTCGGCGTCGGTCCAGAAGTTGTACACGGCATTGCCCATCTTGCGGATGCCGGGAATGCGGTCCTTGGAATCGAGCACCACTTGCAGATCGGCGCGCAGCTTTTGGAAGCCGGCGTCCTGATCGAGTTTGCTGCGCGTCACCTGGTTCCTTGCTTTTACCCAGTCCAGCGCTTTTTCGCCGGTCACGTCTTCCAGCCATTGGAATTTGTCTGCGGTGTTGGCCAGCGCGCCGGCCGTTGCGCTCAGCATCAGCAGGGCGCTGACGATCTTCGTGTGTGGTCTCATGTTTTCCCTATAGGTAAGGTCGTGGTTTGGTATTGGCTGGGCGGTGCTGCAGCGCAGGCTGATGGACCATGCCGTAACAACTTAGTTCAGTGCGCCTGCCGGCGAGCGGATATTCTAAGGCCAGGTCGACCGGCAGAGCGACGTGAATTGGGGCAAGCTTCGAAACTAAGTTTTGCGTTTTCAGGAAAGCGCCAGCTAGTCTTTGGTAAAGCTTGCTCAAAGGGAAAAACTATCTTTTTTGCATGCGACGAAGACGGCGGCCGCCGACTGGCGGCCGTCAGCTCAGGAATTGCGCGCCGTCTTCAGCGGCGCGTTGACGTTGCGGCGTATCCAGCTTTGCATGTCTTGCCAGATGCGTCGCACTTCGGCTTCGGGCGGCATGAGGCTGGCGTTGGCGAGCTCTATGGTGACCACCGGGATCTCCTTGTGCAAGCCGCTGTAATTGCCTAGCGAGCCGGGATAGACGCCGACGCGCTGGTAGATCAGGCGGCCGAAGCGGCGCGGCGGGGTGGCCGGGCCGTCGAAATCGAGCACGCCGAAAGGCGCATGCACCGAGATGATGACGTCCGGCTTGAATTTTTCTATGGTGTCGTGCACCCAGCGGCTTTCCGGCTCCGAGATCGGCGCCTTGCCTGGATAGCGGCGCGGGTCGCTGCGCGTCGCGCGCGCCCAGTAACGTGGCGCTTCCTGTTGCCAGTTCGGGGTCGGGAAGTTGCGGTTCAGGTCGACGCCGTGCGCATTCACGCGGCGCGGCGTGGGTGCCAGCAGGCCGTCCGGATTGACGACCGGCGCGACTTTCCATTCGAATTCGCGCTCGCCCGGCTGTTGCATATATTCCAGCCATTTGAAGACGATCGCGGCGGCGCTTTGCTCGTCGCCGTGGATGCCGCCCAGCAGCAAGACCCTGGTCGCATTGGGGTGGCGCGCGTCGGCCGGCAGCTCGCGCGCCAGCAGCGGGAAGCCGTTCGGCGTATGGATGCCGGTCGGCGTCAGTTGGCTGTTGCGGCACTCGGCGAGTGAAATTTTAGGCAGGCGGGCGACCAGTGGCGGGCACCAGTCGCTGCCCGGTCTGCCTTTGGCCGCGGCGGCCGGAGCGCTGGCCGCCAGCAGCGCCAGCGAGGTCAGGCTGGTGCGTGCAATGGTGGTGCGGAGAAAATTACGCCATTGCATCGCTATTTCAAACCAGGCCCGCTGCCGCGCGCAAGAAGTTGGCTTTGTCGGTGCGTTCCCAGGTGAATTCCGGCTCTTCGCGGCCGAAGTGGCCGTAGGCGGCGGTCTTGGTATAGATGGGGCGCAGCAAGTCCAGCATCTGGATGATGCCTTTCGGACGCAAGTCGAAATGTTCGCGCACCAGGGCGGCGATTTGCTCATCCGGGATCACGCCCGTGCCTTCGGTGTACACCGTGACGTTCATAGGATGGGCGACGCCTATCGCATACGCGACCTGGATCTGGCATTGCTTGGCGAGGCCGGCGGCCACGATATTCTTCGCGACATAACGCGCGGCATAGGCGGCCGAACGGTCGACCTTGGTCGGGTCCTTGCCGGAGAACGCGCCGCCGCCATGCGGGCAGGCGCCGCCGTAAGTGTCGACGATGATCTTGCGCCCGGTCAGGCCGCAATCGCCTTGCGGGCCGCCGATGACGAAGCGGCCGGTAGGGTTGATCAGGAACTTGGTGTCTTTCAGCCATTCGGCCGGCAACACCGGACGGATGATTTCTTCGATCACGGCGTCGATGAAGGATTGCTTCATCTTGGTCTGCGATTCGCTCTGATCGGGGCTGTGCTGGGTCGACAGCACCACGGTATCGATGCTGTGCGGCTTGCCGTCGACATAGCGCATGGTGACCTGGCTCTTGGCGTCGGGGCGCAGGAAAGGCATGCGGCCATCCTTGCGCATCTGCGCCTGGCGTTCGACCAGACGGTGCGCGTAGTAGATAGGCGCAGGCATCAGTTCCGGCGTTTCATCGCAGGCGTAGCCGAACATCAGGCCCTGGTCGCCGGCGCCGGTGTTCAGGTGATCGTCGGAAGCGTGATCGACGCCCTGGGCGATATCGTTCGATTGCTTGTCGTAGGCGACCAGCACCGCGCAGCCTTTGTAATCGATGCCGTAGTCGGTATTGTCGTAACCGATGCGCTTGATGGTGTCGCGCGCGACCTGGATGTAATCGACGTGGGCATTGGTGGTGATTTCGCCGGCCAGCACGACCAGGCCGGTATTGGTCAGGGTTTCGGCGGCCACGCGCGAACGCGGGTCTTGCTCGAAAATCGCATCGAGGATGGCGTCGGAAATCTGATCGGCGACTTTGTCCGGGTGACCCTCGGATACCGATTCGGAAGTGAAGAGAAAATCATTGGCCATCGCAGGCTCCTAAAAAATTGACTGATTCAAACATGCCGCAGTCATATGGAAGTCCTGCGACGCTTTAGCGGAATTTATAGACCGCCTCGCAAGTTGTCTGTTAACTCGGCGGTGGCTGCCGATGAATTTCATCCGCGTGCCAATGTGTGATATTTTACGCCTCTTATCCGGCACGTGTCGAATACCCCTCACTTTTACCCTTGATACTTGAGCAGCATCATGCTTGTCGCCTTATTCCGCCTGTTGTCGATTTTTCCCTTGCCGCTCTTGCATCTGCTCGGCGCCGCCCTCGGCTGGCTGGTGTATCTGTGCTCGCCTTCTTATCGCCGCCGCCTGCGCGAAAATCTGGCGCGCGCCGGTTTTTCCGCACGGCTGCGGCAGGCGGTCAGCGAAGCCGGCAAGAATATCCTGGAACTGCCCTTCATCTGGTGCGCAGCTCCGGCGCGCGTGTTGCGCACTGCGCGCGTGGAAAACTGGGCGCTGGTGCAAGCCACGCTGGAACAGCAGCGCGGCGTGATTTTTCTGACGCCGCACCTCGGTTGCTTCGAAATCGTGGCGCAAAGCATCGCCGCCCACACCCGTCTGACCGTGCTGTACCGCCCGCCGCGCAAGGCCGCGCTGAAGCCCTTGATCGAGGGAGCGCGCGCGCGCGACAACCTGTTGCTGGCGCCGGCCAATCTGTCCGGCGTGCGCATGATGGCGAAAGCGCTGAAAAAAGGCGAGGCGATAGGCTTGCTGCCGGATCAGGTGCCGCAAGAAGGCGAGGGCGTGTGGGCGAATTTCTTCGGCAAGCCGGCGTACAGCATGACGCTCTCCGCCAAATTGCAGGGCATGACCAAGGCGCCGATTATCCTGACCTTCGCCGAACGGTTGCCGCACGGACGCGGTTTCGTGGTGCGCTTCGTGCCTTTCGAAGGCGAACTGAGCGGCGACGCCGCCCGGCAAGCGGCCACCATCAACGCCGCCATGGAACAACTGATTGCGCTGGCGCCGGCCCAGTATTTCTGGAGCTATAACCGCTACAAGACGCCGGACGGCGTCGGCGGCCCCGCCGCTGAACAGGAGGCGGCATGAGGCTGGTGCTGGCCCTGATGTGGCTGCTGCACTGGCTGCCTTTGCCGCTTCTGGGCCGGCTCGGCGAAGGCGTCGGTAGCCTGTTGTTCCTGCTGATACGCAAGCGCCGCCACATCGCGCTGACCAATCTGTGCCTGTGTCTGCCGCAATTCAGCGAGCAAGAAAGAGAGCAAATCGCGCGTCGCCATTTCCAGCTGTATGCGCGCAGCGTGCTCGAGCGCGGCATCCTGTGGTGGGCTTCCGAAGCGCGTCTGAAAAAACTGATACAAGTCGAGCCGGCCGTGCCGCTGGCCGCCATCGCGGCCGGCCCGACTATTCTGATGTGCCCGCATTTCGTCTGCCTCGATGTGGCCGGCGTGGCCGTGATGCTGGAATCCTCGCTGTGTTCGATCTACACCCGGCAGCGCAGCAAAGTGTTTGACCAAGCCTTGCGCCAAGGGCGTTCGCGCTTCCGTCCCGTCAAGCTGTTTTCGCGGGCCGAAGGCGTGAAACCCATCATCCGCGCCATGCGCGAAGGCTTGCCGTTCTTCATGCTGCCGGACATGGATTTCGGTGCGAAAGACGCCGAATTCGTCCCTTTTTTCGGCGTGCCGGCCGCCACCCTGACCGCCGTGCCGCGCATCGCCGCCAGCACCGGCGCCAAAGTGATACCGGTGATCGCCACCATGCTGCCGGATTACCAGGGCTGGAAAGTGGCTTTCCACGCGCCCTGGGACAATTATCCGGGCGAGGACATGGTGGCCGCCACGCGCCACATGAACGCCTATATCGAACAGCAAATCCTGCAAGCGCCGGCCGAATATTTCTGGGCGCATAAACGCTTCAAGACCCGGCCGCCGGGCGAGGCTGGCGTGTACTGATGCGCCGCGCTTTAATCGAGAAAATGATCGCCGTCTGCGACAGCAAAATTGCGCAGAAAGGGCCGCAGGTGGGCTTGTCCTTTTATGCCTTCTTTGCCAACAAGAACGACGATCCCGCGCTGTTGATGGAAGCCGCCACCTGGTGGATCATGGCGCAGCGTTTTGATCATTTTGAAAAAGCCGTCAAGATCAAACAAATCCTGGAACAGCTGCGGTGAGCCGGCGCTGGCAGGGCGTCGCCGCAAGACCGATGCCGGAAGGCGCTGCGCTTTTCCGATGAGCGTTAAAACGGCCGTATTCAGATTTCGTGTTGATGAGAAGTTTTGTGAAGAGCCCAGATCTTATTAAGGTCATTCCGGCATGGTGTTGGACGGAATCGGTGCAAGGGGTCCTTGCACCTTTGTCCGCATAACGGACATCGCCGCTGTCAAGACAGGCACGTCAACGCAACAAACGTCGCTGGATTCCGGCTTAAAGCGCGCCGGAATGACATCTTCAATTTTTATAAACTTTAACGTAACGGCATCAACACGAAATCTGAATGCAGCTTTAAAAAACAATATACTCCCCCCTATTTTTGATATTTTCAGCCTGGCGCCCGCGTATTTAAAGGGCTGTGAAATATACTGGGGGGAGTATTATTTTTCTACATTTCAGCCTGCAGCAAAGCCCGTCCTTTATCCAGATAGGCCTGCATCTCGGCCGGCGGCACCATGCTGCCGCCGGTGGCCCAGATCAGATGGGTCGCCTGCGCCAAGCGCTCGGCCGTCAAACCGGCGCGCTCGCGGTAGGCTTGCTGCTCGCTCAGCACGCGCGCGATGCCGGGCGCGCCGGCCAGCGCCGAGGGTTCCAGCCGCCAGCCTTCGCTTTGTTCCAGCAAGGCCAGCAAGCGGTACAACTCTTCATCGCTGACCGTGTAATAGCCGTCTATCAATCGCTGCATGGCGCGCCCGACGAAGCCGGACGGGCGGCCCACCGCCAGGCCGTCGGCCGCAGTGATGTTGTCGATGCCAATATCCTGCACCGCCACCGCATCGTGCAAGCCGGTATACACCCCCAGCAACATGCAGGGCGAGTGGGTCGGTTCGGCGAACACGCAATGCACCGCATCGCCGAACGCCAGCTTCAGCCCGAAAGCCACGCCGCCCGGCCCGCCACCGACGCCGCACGGCAGATACACCAGCAGCGGATGCTCGGCGTCGACCGTGATGTTTGCGGCTTGCAATTGCTGCTGCAGGCGAGTTGCCGCCACCGCGTAACCGAGAAACAGGTGGCGCGAATTTTCATCGTCGATGAAATGGCAACGCGGATCGCTCGCCGCCTGCTGCCGCCCCTGTTCCACCGCCACGCTGTAATCGGCCGCGTATTCGCGCACCGTCACGCCCTGCGCGCGCAGGCGGTCTTTCTTCCATAGCCGGGCGTCGGCCGACATATGCACGGTGGCCTGGAAACCGAGTCTGGCCGCCATGATGCCGATAGCCATGCCGAGGTTGCCGGTAGAGCCGACCGCGATCTGGTACTGGCCGAAAAAGTCGCGCAAGGCCGCGCTGTCCAGCCGCGCATAATCGTCGCCCACTTGCAGCAAGCCGGCGTCCAGCGCCAATTGTTCAGCGTGTTGCAAGACTTCATAAATGCCGCCGCGCGCCTTGATCGAGCCCGAGATCGGCAGATGGCTGTCGAGCTTCAGCCACAGCGCGCCGCTGTGCGGCAGCGCATAACGCTGCTCCAGCGCCTGCTGGAATTGCGGCACCGCCGCGATGGGGGATTCGATCAAGCCGTGGCTGGCCGCCGTCTCCGGAAACACGCGCGCCAGATACGGCGCAAAACGCGCCAGTCGCGCGCCGGCGTCGACCACATCGGCCGCCGTCAAGCCCACGTCCGGCAAGGCTAGTTGCGTAGCGACCACGGCCGGATTGAACCAGCTGATTTCCCTGAGGGCGATCAAATCGTCCAGCAGCGGGTAGTCTTGACGCCAGGCGGCGAGGGTTTCTTTGTTGAGCATGGGGTTTCCTTGAGGCGGGTGCCGGCAACAAGCTGGCCGTCATTACGCAATTAAAGCGCACAGTCTGCCGAATAATAATGGGTATTCGCGCAGGATGCGGCGCTTCCTCTGTCGGATACTTTGGCGGAATTGGCAGGACGGGTGAAACCCGCGCAGTTTTTCGTCGTATGGGCGACGCCGGCGGCAACATCGCTATACAGCCCGGGAGAAAGACAGCCGTCAGAATTGTCGGTTGAGGAAGCCGGGGAGGCTTACTGCGCTTCCGCAACAGATGCAGCGCCATAAAAATAGCGATTGCCGTAGAAATAATTGACTCGCCAGCAAAAAAACACTTGTAAATGATAGCTATTCTCATTTACAATGATTTCACTTTATTAATTTCACATCCCATCAGCGCCAGCCCTCCCGCTTTACGCGTACGCCAGCATCCCTACATGGTCAAGTGAAACAACATGCGATACATCCTGGAGGGAACCATGTCCATCGTCTTCTCGTATTCGGCCATCTTGATGCTCACTGCCGAACAGCAGCGCCGCTATTGATCTGGCGGACTATCGCAGTTGTATCGATAGCGCCAGCTAGCGCAGTGCATTGCACCTTGCTCTGCTCGCCGGGCGTGCACCCCTCGCTTCCGACGCAACAGTGACAGTCCGCTGACCGCCAGGCGCACCTGGTTTTTACCATATCGTTTTGCAGCAATGCTGCGATTGCTCAGGCAATGGCCAGGTACGCGCTCGCTCTGAATATTTCACTGGAAGAAGCATGACTATCTATAACATCGACCGACAGGCTGGCTATCTGTCGTTTTATCCGGCAGCAGCCGAGCGCACCCTGCGCCAGTTCATTGCAGCCTTTTGGTTTGAAGGTGCCTTGCAAGGGCATCTGGAGCGCTATTCCGATGGCAGGGCCAGGTTGCATGTGTCGGGACAGGATGAGCAAGGCCTGCGCGTCGAATACTGGATAGCCGCAGGCCCTGTACGCAGTTTTGGACGCAGCCGTTTGCATGGGCCGGTGTTCGATACCGGCAGTGCTAAGGCCACGCACGATATTGCTGCGGTGGCTGGCAATTTGCTCAGGCAGCAAGCCAGTCAAAACAGCACGCGCTTCATCGAGGAATTACTCCATACCGCAGCCAAGCAGGCTTGCTCGTTGCAGGCGCAAGCGCTAACGACAAAAAACAATGCCGTGCTGGATCTGCCGTATGCCTGGCAGGAGGCGCAACTGGGCGAGGGGCATTTATATCACCCATGCTATCGATCCCGCATGGGTTTTAGCCTGACTGAGCACCAACGCTATGGACCGGAATTTGCCCAGGCTTTCGGCCTGGTGTGGCTGGCGCTGGATCGCCAGCTTGGCGCTATCCATGCGAGGCCCGGCAGCGACTATGCGCGCTTTTTACAAGCGGAACTGGGGAATGAAGAGCTGGCTCGCCTGCAAGCGGCGATCAAGGCGCTCGGCAAGGATAGCGATGGCTATTATCTCGTGCCGGCCCACCCCTGGCATTGGCAGCACAGCCTGCAAATCCGGTACGCCGACTGGCTGGCCGATGGCCGCCTGCTCTACCTCGGCGCCGGCGATTGCGCATGGCTGGCACAACAATCGATACGTTCGCTGACTTCGCTCGCCAGCCACGCCAGCCACAACCTGAAGCTGCCGCTGGGCATCGCCAACAGCTCGGCCGACCGCATCCTGTCCGACCATCATGTCCACAATGCCCCGCTGATATCGGCATGGCTGGACAGGCTATGTACTGACGATGCCTTTTTACGGCAGCACTGCCGGCTGGCGATTCTGGCGGAACCCATGGGTATCACCCTGACACCTGCGGCGTCGCGCCAGGACAGATACGGTTTGCTGGGGGCGATCTGGCGGCAGTCGCCGACATCGATACTCAGGCAAGGCGAACAGGTGTTTCCCTGCACTGCCTTGACTTCACTCGACGACCGGCAGCAATTGAACATCTCGCCCTGGTTACAACAGCATGGTACGCAAGCCTGGGTCGACGCCTTGCTGCAAGCCATGCTGCCGCCGTTTATTCACCTGATGCTGGCGCATGGCGTCTTGCTGGAAGCGCATGCGCAAAACACGCTGCTGATTTTAAAAGATGGTTTGCCCAGCGGCGTCGCCATCCGCGATTTGCCCGGTGGCCTGCACTATATCGCCGGGAAAACCACGCATGAAGCGCAACTGCAGCACTTGCGCCAGGCACCGGCCCACCGCAATGCGGCCAATGCCAGCAACGGTTTTGCCATGCAAACGACAAGCGAAGCCAGGGATTATCTGCTGGAAGTGCTGTTATTCATCCACCTTTCCGAACTGGCGCACAGGCTGGAGCGGCATCACGATTTTGCCGAAAGCCGCTTCTGGCAACTGGCTGCACATGTCGTGCAGCGCTATCAGGCGCGGGTGCCGGAACTGGCAACGCGCCTGGCACAGTTCGATTTGTTTGCACCGCAAATACAAATGGAAAAGCTGGCCAGCAGGCGGCTGTCGGCCGCGCGGTCGCAAGAATTTCATGCAGTACCCAATCCCCTGCATGAATTTTTATCGCAACCGGGGGCATGATCCTAGATTCCTTAGTTGGACAGGTTCGAGTGTGCGCTTTTCCGGCTTTCTGGCAAGGCGCGACGACGACGCAACCTCGATGTTGCTAGGAGGAGTAACGCAGGCAGGGAGCCGGAAAAGTGTGCAATCGAACCTGTAGCGCTCTCACCCAAATGGTGAACGACTTGAATGCCGTTATTTTGAAACATATCAATCACTTATCGAAGCTGAATAGCGGTCAACTGAGGAATCTAGGATGATGCGACCAAGCATTTTTATCACGGTGCTGGGGCATTTTGGTGCGGCCTTTGCTGCGCTGTGCATGCCGCCTTTTTATGCGCACATCCTCAGCCAGAATTTTTCCAGCCAGACGCTGGTCATGGCCGGCTGGTACTTTACCCTGCCTACGCTGGCAGCCGCCATTGCCAACCCCTTGTGGGGCAAGCTGGCCGACCGCATAGGCATACGCGCTTCGCTGATACGCGCGCATTGGGGTTTGTGCTTTAGCTTCATTATCACCGGCCTGGCGCGCACCCCCTGGGAATTTGCCTTCGGTCTGACTTTGCAAGGTTTGCTGGGCGGCACCTTTGCGGCATCGAATGCATTTCTGGCTTCATTCTTGCCGGGAAAACGTCTGGCGACTTTATTGAGCGTCATGCAAGGCTCGGCGCGCACCGCTCTGTTCGCCGGGCCAGCCGTCATCGGTCTGTTCGGCGATGGGCGCAATTTGCTGCATGTCTTTTTTTACCTGGCTGTCTTACCTGGTCTGGCCGGGCTGGTTCTGTATCTGCTTCCGACAAGGCAAGGCGCGCCTGTTGCGGCCGGCGCCCTGTCCGGCAGCGCATCGCAAAGCATGCCGGCCGGCACGCTGGACCCCGCCAGCCTGTACCGTTTCCAGGCCTTGTTTACCGTAGGCACGGTATTGACCTACCCATATTTCGTCATAGACCTGGCGCAACGTCTGGCCATATCTGCGGCCTGGGCCGGTGCCTTGTTCGGGTTGCCGCATGCCCTGTTCTTGCTACTGGCCTGGCCGCTGGGGCGCCATGTGAACTTTTCCAATGCCCTGACTGCGCTGGCGCGTTTTTCTGCGCTGACTTGTGCCGGTTTGCTGCTGCAGGTGCTGGGTAGCAATTTGCCGGTGCTGATCGTGGGGCGCATTCTCATGGGGGGCGGTATGACCGGCGCCTATCTGGCCATCAACACCCTGGCGGCGGCCACCACCCGGCAGGCCAGTGCGGGCCTGCATTTCGGCAAGCTGGAAGGCGCGAATAAATGGGGAGCCGTTCTGGCGGGAATTTTCGCAAGTGGTCTGGCTACTTCGCTGGGCTATACCGCTCCCATCTGGTTGGGCTGCGCCCTGTTGGCCAGCCTGTTTATTTTGATAGAAAGTAAACGCCTATGAACGCTAGCTTACCCAAGTCCGCTTTGAGCCATCATCTGCACAAGGCTCTCCACCAGCTGCCGCTTCTGCATCGGCCACTCGTATCGAATGCATGGCGGGCCAGGAATGCCCCTGTCGCTGGCGAGATGGAAGACTACGCTCAACTGCAGCATGCACGCGTCCTGCTGAATTGCTATGCGCGTGAAGTCGCCATGCAGGAACACAGCCTGGCGGTGCGCGCCATCGCCCACATCAGACTGCCGCCTGCGGCCCTGCATCAGTATCGGGGGCAGGTGCTCGACATACAATTGCGACGCATGCAAAGCCGCTTGTGCGTGGGTGTCCGGCATGTGTCCGTCACCGGCAACTATGACTACACCACGGATATTTATCTGCAAGACCAGCAGCAAACCTGGTCGGTGGCGGGCTGGCGCGAAATTGCCGATCTCATCATCGCCGACCTGTCGCTGCGGGAAGGCACGCCCTTTAATGCCGACCTGCTACAACAGATAGAGGCAAGCATTGCCACCATGCAGCATCTGCTCGATGTGCAGAAGGAAAAAGCGGGCGCACACCAGACAGGCACGGCTTTACAGCAATACATACGCAGCGAACAGCATCTGCTGACGGGCCACCCTTTCCATCCCACGCCCAAAAGCCGTTCGGGTTGGTCGACCGCAGAAGAAAAAAGCTATTCGCCGGAACATGGCGCACAACTGCAATTGCGTTATTTCCAACTGCCGCGCAGCTGGATCGTCAGCGACAGCCTGGATGGCGCAGACCTGAGCACACGCTTGCAGCAACTGACGGCGCATGGCCTGCAGGCGGACGCGGGTCACGTCATCCTGCCTCTGCATCCCTGGCAGGCTGACTGGCTCATGCAGCAAGCGCGCATCAGGGCGGCCGTGGCGGCGGGCGAGGTGCGCGATCTGGGTTTGAGCGGCAAGCAGTTTTATCCGACCGCGTCGATACGCACTATGCTGGCGGAAGAGGGCAGTGCTTTCTTAAAACTGTCGCTGAATCTGCGCATCACCAATTGCATACGCAATAATGCGCGACATGAACTGGCCGCAGCACTCGCTGCCAGCCGCTTATACCGGCCCATGAAAGCCGAGATGCAAGCGCTGTTCCCGCATTTTCATGTACTCGAAGAGCAGGCGTATCTGAGCGTCAGTTTCCCGGAAGATCGGCAGCACGGTCAGCGACAACACAAGGAAATCGAAGACGGCTTTGGCCTGGTCTTGCGTGAAGGCCTGGCGCTGCATGTTGCACAAGGCGTCACGCCCTTGATATGCGCATCGCTGTTTGGCAACGGCCAGACTGGCCGCCTGCAAGCGGCAGCGCTGATAGAACGCTATGCCCACAGGCATGGCCTGCCGCTGAGCCTGGGCATGCGCCTGTGGTTCAGCAGCTATGCCGAGCTGGCGATTTTTCCGGTGTTTTATCTGCTGTTTGAAAAAGGCATCGCCTTCGAGCCGCACATGCAAAACAGCATCGTCGGCCTGGCGGAAGACGGCGCACCGGCGCGCTTCATCGTCCGGGATCTGGAACTGACCAGGCTGACACCCAAGGCCCACGAACTGATCGCCACGCTGCAACTGGGTACCCCTACGCGCCAGGAAATCTGCTGCAGCGATGAAGCCGGCTGGACACGCATAGCATACTGCCTGCTGGTCAACAACATCTGCGAAGTCATCGCCACACTGGCGAATGGCAACCATGAACTCTACCTGGACTTATGGGCTTGCCTGCGCCATACCCTGCAAACTTATCTCGCCAGCTTCCCCAACCCCGAGGCGGCGCGCCGCATACAAGGCCTGCTGTCGGGAGAACCCTTGCCTGTCAAGGGCAATTTATTGGTCCGCTTTTTAAAGCAGGCCGACCGCAAGGCAGCCTACCTGCCGCTGTATCACCCGCTGGGGGTGGTGAATGCCGCCCGTCCTTTGCTGTAATCCGTTTTATAACCACTGAAATGAAGTCACTCTCTATGCAAGCGAAACCTCTGTCACTCATCATTGCCGCCCTGTTCTGCCACACCTGCAGCAGCCAGGCAATAGCACAAACGCAAACGCAATCGCCGAACGAGCTGCCGGCCATCGAAGTCAAGGCGCAAGCGCAAGGTGGCGACACCCTGGTCAGCGGCGCCAGCAAAACCCGCAGCACCTTGCTGGAAATACCGCAATCCATCTCTGTCGTCAACAATGAAGACTTGCGCGCGCGCGCCGTCAACAGCAGCAAGGATGCGCTGGCTTATACGCCCGGCATCATCGCCGGGCAAGGCGAAGGCCGGCGCGACGAATTTTATATACGCGGCTTTTACTCCCCTCGCGAAACCCTGCTCGACGGCATGCGCGACGACAGTCTGTATTACCGCGATATCGCCACCACCGACAAGCTCGAAGTCATCAAGGGCGCAACGGCTGCCTTGTATGGCCGGGGCGCAGCCGGTGGCCTGATCAACCGCATCACCAAAAAACCGCAGGCCAAACAGGAGAATGAAATCTCGCTGGCGCTGGGTTCCAACCGCCAGCGCAGGCTCAGCGTCGATGCCGGCGGCGCACTCGGTGCCGATGTGAATGCCCGCCTGATCGCCGCTTATGACGCGGGCGACAGTTATCGCGACGTCGTTAATCATAAACGCGAGCTGTTGGCGCCTGCGCTGTCATGGACTATCAGTCCGCAAACCAGTCTGCTGTTGCAGGCGGAAATGCAGCGCGAAGATCATACGCCGGACCGCGGCATTCCCTCTTTGAACGGTCGCGCCGTGGCCGTCGATGCCGGCACTTTTTACGGCGAAAAATTTGACTACACCAAAACCGACAGCGACTTGATCAAAGCCAGGCTGGAACACAAATTTAATCGTCAGCTCAGTCTCGTCAACAATCTGCAATACAGCCAGACCGATCTGGATGGGGTGAATACGCGTAACCGGCGCGTGAATGCGAACGGAACCGTGTCGCGCCAGATTACCTACTTCCCCATCCAGCAAAAAAATCTGCTGAACCAGACCGAGCTGACTTATGCCGTGGGCGATCACCTGTTGCTGACAGGCCTGGAACTATCGCAACAAAAGCGCGATTCTCTGATCCGGCAAACCGGCACGGCTTACCCTGTGGATTTATACCATCCCCAGCAATTGCTGACGGCGCCCGACTTTAAGTCCCTGCCGGTGGCCATCAACAGCCATTTCAATGCCGATACCGTGGCACTGTACCTGCAAGACCAGATCGCCCTGACAGCGAACTGGGACATGCTGCTCGGCGGCCGCTTCGACCAGTTCAAGCAAAAGCAGACCAATCGCCAGAACAACAACGCGGTCAGCGAACGCACCGATAATCTGTTTTCTCCGCGCATGGGCCTGGTATATAAAATAACGCCGCAGCAGTCGGTATATGTCGCCGTCAGCCGTTCGCATCAGCCGGCGGGCGGCGACTTGCTCTACACCGGCAGCAAGCCGCTGAGCGAGGTAAAACCATTGAAGACAGACTTGCAGGAAATCGGCCTGAAACAAGACTGGCTGGATAAGCGCCTGTACACCAGCATCGCCCTGTTCAGGGTAGAACAAAGCAATCAGCTGACCGCCGACCCGAGCGACCCGACAGGTTTGCGCCAGTTGCAAATCGGCCGCCAGCGCAATCAAGGCCTGGAAGCGGAATTGCAAGGCCAGCTCGCCGGCGGCACGCAAGTTCATGCCAGCTACACCTATAACGATGCCAAAATCCTTGCCTCCAACGACATACGCATAGGCAACCGCGCAGAAATGACTCCGGCCCACAATGCCAGCTTGTGGTTAAAACAAAGCTTCACCCGCAACTGGAGCGTCGGTGCCGGCATCATCGCCCACAGCGAGCAATACGCCCTGACCGACAATACGGTACGCCTGCCCGGCTATGCCCGCATCGACCTGTCGGTAGCCTATCTGCAAGCACGTTATGACATCACGCTGAAACTGAATAATGCCGGCAACACCCGCTATATGGAGTCAGCCAATAACAATGTGCAGATACAGCCGGGCGCGCCTCTGAACGTCAGCATGGTGCTGAATTCGCGGTTTTGAGCTGAAGCCGGACGCAGCGGCAAGCGCATCGCTAACGCCGGATCGATCCGGCTTATTGCGAAGGCGGCTCAGCCGTGCGCATGCCGCCAGCTGTGTAGGGCGGATCAGGCACAGCCGTCATCCGCCATGGCCGTCGATCGCGAGTAAGGGGGGCAATGCGCTGCGCTTATTGCACCCTACAATAAAAACAGCTTGCGGCCTTAAAAACAAACGGGCGCACTGCAGTGCGCCCGTTCCGGTATTACTCGCCATCAAGCCAGCCTAGCGCGCCGGCAACAACTCCACTTCACCCGGCAGCAGCGAATTCGCATGCAGAGTTTCCAAGTGTTTGATTTTTTCGTACAGCGGGGTGAAATCGCCGGCTGTGTCGTCGAACAATTGCTGGTAGCTGTCGATCACGAAATAGGTTTCCTGGTAAGAATCGATCTTGTACAGGGTGCACAGGCAGCGTTCTACGTCGAGGCGGATGTGGCGTGATTTGCTGCCGGCTTGCAGGCAGTATTCGACTTCGCCGCCGGACGACAGGATGCCGGCGCCGTAGATGCGCAAGCCTTGCGGGGTGTTGATCAGGCCGAATTCCACGGTGTACCAGTACAGGCGCGCCAGCTGATCGAGACCGCCGAGTTGCATGGCTTTCAGGCCGCCCTGGCCGTAGCGTTGCATGTAGTCGGCAAACACCGGGTTGAACAGCAGCGGCACGTGGCCGAAGAAGTCGTGGAACACGTCGGGTTCGACGATGTAATTGAATTCTTCCGGTTTGCGCAGCCAGACCGTGACCGGGAAGCGGCGATTCGCCAGGTGTTCGAAGAAAGTCAGTTCGGGGATCAGGCCGGGTACGGCGACGATAGTCCAACCGGTGGCCTTGAACAGTTCATCCGAGGTGGTTTCGAATTTAGGGATGCCGTCGGCGATCTGCATAGCATGCAGCGCTTCTATGAATTCGTCGCAGGCGCGGCCCGGCAGCAATTCCAGTTGGCGCTGGTACAGCTTGCGCCAGAGTTCGTGTTCGGCTTCGGTATACGCGGCCCAGTCTTGCTGTACGACGTAGTGCGCATCGGCCTTGCTATAGTCGCCGCGCAGGGCGGCGCCGTCCGATTTTTCGGCGACGGTGGCCAGGAAATCTTCGTTGCTAACTGTGGTGTCCATAGTTTCTTTCAGAAAAAAGGCCGGCATTCCTAGAACGCCAGCCTGTTTCTTTGTCTCCGTTAAGTGTTTTTCCTATGCTCAGGCAGTGGTCGTGTCGTCTTTCAGCACACCGCGGCGTATCTGGTCCAGTTCTATCGATTCGAACAGGGCGCGGAAATTACCTTCGCCGAAACCTTCATCGCCTTTGCGCTGGATGATTTCGAAGAAGATAGGGCCGATCACGGTGGTGGTGAAAATCTGCAACAGCAATTCGCGCGTATTTTCTGTGCTCTTGCCGTCGATCAGGATGCGCAGCTTGCGCAGCTGTTCCAGGTTTTCGCCATGGCCGGGCAGGCGGCGGTCGACCAGGTCGTAATAAGTTTCTATCGTGTCCTGGAATACCACGCCGGCGGCTTTCATGTCGGCCACAGTCTTATACACGTTGTTGGTGCCCATCGCGATATGCTGCACGCCTTCGCCGTGGTACAGATCCAGGTATTCGGCGATCTGGGATTTATCGTCGGACGATTCGTTGATAGGGATGCGGATCTTGCCGCAAGGCGAAGTCATGGCTTTCGACTTCAGACCGGTATGCTTGCCGGCGATGTCGAAGTAACGGATTTCGCGGAAGTTGAACAGGGTTTCGTAGAAATCCGCCCATTCCTTCATGCGGCCGCGGTGCACGTTGTGGGTCAGGTGGTCGATGTAAGTCAGGCCGTTGCCGACCGGGTGCGAATCGACGCCGGGCAGCGCCACGAAATCGGCGTCGTAGATGCTGATATTGCCGATCGCGCCAGGCTGGGCGCCATCCTTGCCGTGCCAGCGGTCGACGAAATAAATCAGCGAGTCGCCTATGCCCTTGATGGCAGGGATATTCAATTCCATCGGGCCGGTCTTGTTGTCGAAGCCCCAGGCGCCGAGATCGAGCGCGCGCTTGTAGGCGGCGTTCGCATCTTGCACGCGGAAGGCAAAGGCGCACACCGAAGGGCCGTGCTTGCGCGCAAATTTCTGTGCGAAGGAATCCGGCTCGGCATTGATGATGAAATTCACGTCGCCCTGGCGAAACAGCGTCACATCCTTGGTGCGGTGCTTGGCGATCGCGGTAAAACCCATGCTGACGAATAAATCGCCGAGGGCTTTAGGATCGGGTGCGGCGTACTCGACGAACTCGAAGCCGTCTGTGCCCATAGGGTTGTCCCAGGTCTGAAATGCCATCTTAGTCTCCAATTAGGTTCATCCATCTCTGCCATCACGTCCAGTCTGACGCTGCTTTTGACATAGATCAAGTGATCAGTATAGTCCGCAATTCGCGCCATAAAATTGCAAAAACACCCAATGATTCGATTATTTGAGCAATAATATTGCTTGTTAATGTTTATTTTTGGCAGATTATGATGGAAATTTTACTCGATAAAATCGACAGGAAAATCCTGGCGATCTTGCAGGCGGACGGTCGCCTGACCAATCAGGAAGTGGCCGAGCGCGTCAACCTGTCGCCTTCGCCCTGCCTGCGCCGCATCAAGCGCCTGGAAGACAGCGGCGTGATACGCAAGTACGTGGCCTTGCTGGAACCGGCCAAGATAGGCCTCGGTTTGCTGGCCTATGTGAATGTAAGGCTGGAAAAGCACAGCGATACGCCGGGCAAGGGCGGCTCGCGCTCGCCGCGCGACGATTTTGCGGCGTCGGTCGCGCAGTGGCCGGAAATCGTGGCCTGCTATGCGATGACCGGCGAGATGGATTACCTGCTGCGGGTGCATGTGGAAGACATGAACCATTTCTCGCGCTTCATGATGGAAACCCTGCTGCGCCATCCGGCCGTGCTCGATGTGAAATCGAGTTTCGCCCTGCAGCAGATCAAGGAAACCACGGCCTTGCCGGTGCTGGGCGGGGCGGTTTAATCCTGTTTCTTGCCCGGCAGGCTGCCCAGCCATTTGACGGCGGCGCGGGTGTTGGCTTTGATGCTGTAATCGATCGCGGCCACCTGTTCCTGTACCGCTTCTTTGAGTACCGTGACCGGGCTGGCCGGCAGCAGTTTCAGGTAGGCGTCGGCTTCGCCGTATTCGCGGTGGATTTCCATGCCGGCTTTCTTGGCGATGTGGATCATGGTCTGATTCGACGACAGGCAATGCATGTAGAGCGTATCGACGTCGTCGTTGCGGCAATGGATCGCGCCGCGTTCGAACAGCCTGGAGCCTACACCTTTGCCGCGCGCCGATCTGGAAACCGAGACGCCGAACTCGGCCACCTTATCCTTGTCGGAGGCATCGTCTTCTTTATTGCGCGGCGCGAAGGCCAGGTGGCCGACGCCGATCAGGCGGAAATGATGGCTGAGCACGCCGAACACCTTGTCGCGTGCGAAGTTGATGCCTTCCACGTATTTCTCTATCATCGCGTCCGGCAGATAGGTGCCGAAGCGCAGCAATCTGTCGCTTTCTTCCAGCGCCAGGAAATGTTTGAGGATGCGGTGCCGGTCTTTTTCCGACAGTTCCTTGACGAACACAGCAGGCTTGGCCGGCTTGCTGCCGGGATCGAGCTGATGCCTGGGATCCTCGGGAAAAATGTCGGAGACTTTCATGAGCTGTCCTTGCTGCGAAATGAATTGGTGCGGTGCACAATGCATTGTAGGCGATGCTGTCCGATTATTCCAGAAAACGCCCGGCACGGTGCATGAGCCGTGCGGTGAGCTTGATCTGGCGCACAGGTTTTGGGTGAAAAGGCGTGGTCCACGAAAAACACGAAAAGCACGAAAAAACATTTCTCGTCATTCCCGCGCAGGCGGGAATCCAGTGTCGTAATGACAAACAGTCGCTGGATCCCTGCCTGCGCGGTGATGACGGTAAGAATAGATTAGTTTTTTTTCGTGCTTTTCGTGTTTTTCGTGGACAGATTTTTTTGTCAGCCTTTTACATCCTGCACCGCCGCTATCCTGGCTGCGCGTATCGCCAGCGGAATTTTTTCCGGCTGCTCAGTGTACTTCCGCGCGATGTCGCCGCCTTTGATTTGCAGCGCGGCTTGCAAGGCGCGCTGCAGGAAAGCGGCCTGCGGGAACTGGATATCGCCCAGGCCGCTGCGGCCGTAGCAATCGCATTCGGCGGCGCGCAGCATGTCGCGCAAGCGCTGCGGCTTGCGGAAGGCGTCGCAGCGTTCGAACAGGCTGACCAGGGTGGCGGCGCGCATTTCCAGCGCACGGCCTACGTTGCCGTGCTCGCGCGCGGTCATCACGGCCAGATCGCGGCATTCGCCAGGCACTTTCAGTCTGGCGCAAACGGCTTCCACCAGCTGCACGCCGCGTTGTTCATGACCGTGATGGGCCGGCCATTTATCGGGGAAGGTCGTGCCCTTGCCCAGATCGTGCAGCAGCGCGGCGAAACGTATAGTCAGCGAGTACCCTTGCCGTGCGGCGTAATCGACGACCAGCATCACATGCGCCCCGGTGTCGATTTCGGGATGGTGTCTGGCCGGCTGCGGTACTCCCCACAGCGCATCGAGTTCCGGCAACAACCTCTGCAGCGCGCCGCATTCGCGCAGCGCTTCGAACATGCGCGAAGGGCGCGCTTCCATCAAGCCGCGCGCCAGTTCTTGCCAGACCCGTTCCGGCACCAGCGCATCGACTTCGCCGGCCTCTACCATGCTGCGCATCAGCGCCGTGGTTTCCGGCGCCACCGTGAAGGCATGCGGTTCCACCGAAAAACGCGCGGCAAAACGCGCCAGGCGCAGGATGCGCACCGGGTCTTCGGCAAAGGCGTCCGACACATGGCGGAACACGCGCTGTTCTAAATCCTGGCGGCCGCCGAACGGGTCGGTAAGCACGCCGTGTTCATCCTGCGCCATGGCGTTGATAGTCAGGTCGCGCCGGATTAAATCCTGTTCCAACGTGACGCCAGCGTCGGCATGAAACACGAAACCCTTGTAGCCCGGCGCGGTTTTGCGCTCGGTGCGCGCCAGTGCATATTCTTCGTGGGTTTTGGGATGCAGGAATACCGGGAAATCCTTGCCTACCGGCTGGTAACCGAGCGCCAGCATCTGCTGCGGGGTGGCGCCGACCACCACGTGGTCGCGGTCTTGCACAGTCAAGCCGAGCAAGGCATCGCGCACCGCACCGCCGACGACGTAAGTCTTCATTTGTAGCTCAGGTCGAGCGGGCATCGTGGCCCGGCAATTGTTCGGTTTCCGCCAGCGCTTCGCGCACCCAATGGACGACGGCCGGATGGGTGGCGACGCGATCGGCATAGGCTTGCAAGGCCGGTGCCAGCGACACGGCATAGGTGCGGAAACGCATCGCGACCGGCGCGAAGTAGGCGTCGGCGATCGAGAACGCGCCGAACAGATATTGATGGGCGCCGTAACGCGTCAGGCAGTCTTCCCAGATTTCGCAGATGCGGCCGATATCGGCTTGCGCGCCTATGCTGCGGCCTTGGCCGGGCAGCTCGGCGCGGATATTCATCGGCATGTCGTAGCGCAGCGCCGCAAAGCCGGAATGCATTTCGGCGCAGATGCTGCGCGCCATGGCGCGCGCGGCGACGTCTTCCGGCCACAGGTTGAGGATGGAAAATTGCTCGGCCAGGTATTCGCAAATCGCCAGCGAATCCCAGATAGTCATGTGGTCGGCCAGCAAAATCGGTAAACGGCCGGCCTGCGAATATTCGGCGATCTGGTTGGTGGTCGCCGGTTGGCCAAGCAAGATGCGGATTTCCTCAAACGGGATGCCGAAGGCTTTCATCAACACCCATGGCCGCATAGACCATGACGAGTAATTTTTATTGCCTATCACCAGCCGCATGCCCGGCTTGTTTTGATGCAGCATGGCGGCCAGGGCCGGTTGTAATTCTGTATCTTGCATAGTCAGCGCTCAGGGTAAGTCGGCGTCGCCGGCGGACATGCCCCTGGGGATCACGATGCCCAGGCGCGTCTTCAGCGATTGCGGTTTTTTCTCGAACAGGGCGGCGTAGTAAGTGGCGTTCGACAAGACGTTCTTGACATAGCCGCGCGTTTCGGAAAACGGGATGGTTTCGGTGAAGATGGCGCCTTCCACCGGGTGGCTCAGCTTGGCGCGCCAGGCGCGCGGGCGGCCGGGACCGGCGTTATAGGCAGCCGAGGCCAGCGCCTGCGAGCCGCCGAGATCGCTCAGCACCATGTTCAGGTAATTGGTGCCGAGCGCGATATTGGTGTCGATGTCGTTGACCTGATCCGGCACGAAATTGCCGAGGCCGATTTTCTTGGCGACGAAGCGCGCCGTGGCCGGCATGATCTGCATCAGGCCGGTCGCGCCCACATGCGACCGGGCATTCATGATGAAGCGCGATTCCTGGCGGATCAGGCCGTAGACCCAGGCCATGTCGAGGCCGAGCGCCTGGGTGGTCTTGTACATGCTTTCATTGTAGGGGGTAGGGTAGCGCTGGCTGAAATCCATTTCGCCGCGGGTGCGGTCCGAGGTATTGACCATGCGGTCGAGCAGATTGTTCTGACGCGCCAGTTCGGCCGCCGCCAGGTGCTGGCGTTCGTTCAGCTTGCGCAATTCCCAGTTCCATTCGCGGTTGCCCTCCAGCCGCAGATTCATCGCGTAAAACTTGAGCGCTCTTTGCAGGTTGGCATTTTTGGCCACGGGCGCCAGTTCTTCGGGCGTCACCGGTTTCACCGTCAGCGGCGCGCCGATTTTCTGGCCCAGTTCTTCCAGCGCCAGTTGGCCATAAAAATGCATTTGCTCGGCGATGCTGGCGAACAGCGCCTGCGCTTCTTCATTTTTTCCTTCGGCTTTCAGGGCGCGTCCCTGCCAGTATATCCAGACCGCTTCGTTTTTCAGGCTGGCGGGCATGGCGCCGATCGCGTTTTTAACGAGTTTCCAGTCGCCTTCGCGCAAGGCGCTGCGCGCGCGCCATTGATAAGCTTCGTTCGAGAGCGGCGCATCGCCGGCGCGCAGCCAATAGCCAAGGGCGTCGCTTTCCAGCTTGAGCGCCGATTGCAAGGCGATCTGGGCCCAGGCCAGTGCGCGCTCGCTGTCGCCGAATTTAGCGCTGTAACGCGAAAGAACGTCGGCCGCATCTTCGGTATCGCTTTTTGCCAGACGGCCGAGTGCGATCAGATACAACTGGTGCGCGCCCTTGCCGCTGTCCGGCGCTTTCTTGAGTAAGTTTGCCGGTTTTTCCAGCGCCAGGCTGATGCGTTTTTCGGGTATATCGAGCAGCTTGCCCAGCTTTTGCGCGAGCGGCAGCGCACCGTACTCGCCCGCCATGCGCATCTGCGCCCATAAGTCTTGCTGGCTGAACTGGCCATTTTCTGCCAGGTAAGTCACCAGGGCGTAACAGCCCTCGCCATAATCGCGCGGCGCGCCCAGCAATTTGTGCGCATCGGCGGCGACTTTTTGCTGTTTGACGGCGCGCGACAGCAAGGCATAGCATTTCAGCTGGGTGTCGTCCGCCACCACAAACTGCGGATATTGCTGATCGAACAGTTCCCATTCGCCGCGTCTGCCCAGCATCAGCAGCCAGTCGTTGCGCAGGCGGTCGGCAATTGCGCTGCCTTCGTATTTGCTGAGGAAAACCTTGATTTCCGTGTTGGATGCCTTGTACAGTCGCGGCCGCAGGCGGTAATAGTCGACATACGAGGGGATTTCATATTGCGTCAGGGCGGCCGCGTGTTGCTCGGCACCGGCTACATCGTCATGCAGGGCGGCGTCGCGCAGGGCCATGAACCTGTCGTCGTCGTTGATGAAGCTCCGGCTGGCGGCATGGGAGGGAAAGGTAAGGCTCAAACCTGCTACCATCATGAAGCCCAGGCCAGCCCTTCGCATTTTTGCAAACATCATTCTACCTACCGCTTTCAATTACACTTCTGACAGTATGACACAGCCCACCCGCAGCGAACACCAGCGCGCACCATATGGGACCCTGCCGCGCAAGGAATTGCGCAAATTATTGCTGCAACAGCGGCGCGCCCTCGATCCGCAACTACGGCGGGAAATGGATGCGCGGATAGTGCAAAAATTATTGGCATGGTGCCAACAGCATCGTCCGGCAAGCCTGGGGGTGTACTGGCCTATCCAGGCCGAACCGGATTTGCACGACTGTTATCAGCAATTGAGCGATGCCGGCATCGCGCTCGCCTTGCCGCTGGTGACGGCCAGAAACGCGGGCTTGAGCTTCCTGGCCTGGCGCCCGGGAGATGCCGTGACGCTCGATGAATATGGCATTCCTACGCCGGCCCGGCGCGACCGTCCGCTGCAGCCGGTCGCCTTGCTGGTACCGTGTGTCGGCTTCAATGCCGACCGTTACCGGCTAGGCTACGGCGGCGGCCACTATGACCGCACGCTGGAACAAACTCCGCGTCCCGCGACGCTGGGGGTGGCTTACCAGACTGCGCGCGTGGACTTCGTGCCGGGCGCGCACGATGTCGCCATGGATGTGATCCTGACCGACGCCTGAGCGCTCGTCTCTATCGGCCTCCCGGGGGAGTCCGCCACATATAGAGTGAGCGGCAAAGACTGCAGTCGCAGGATCTTGTTGTTGCGCTTAAGCCGCTAACCAGTTACCGACACGTAAAACAAACATTAAAAATTTAGTCTATGATGGTGTTAATGATATTTTTTTGATAGCAAGCGGCGCGCTTGGATAAAGATAAAATTTGTTTCTAAACTTCAATGAAATACCGGTTTGTGATTCCTGAAATATGACTAAATAAGATTTACCTGTTATTTGTCCGCCTTGCCAGTCGCTACAGTCTGCTGGCCTTAGTGTCGATGCTGGATTTGTGGTTGTCTGAAACGCAGCCTGTGGGGAGCATGAACATGGATTCTGCAAAACGCAGCAAGGCTTTGCTCATCATCTCAACCCTGCTGTTGGGTTCGATTCTTGGCTTCTATTGGCAAGCGATAGTGGCATGGGTTGCCTCGCCCTCGCCGCCACATCAAAAACTCACGCTCGCGGTAACCACTTATCCGGGTTCAGGCTTGGCGTATCTGGCGGCGGCCAGAGGTTATTTTACCGAAGAGGGCCTGGATGTCACCTTGCTGCCGTATACCAGCGGACGCGATGCACTGAACGCCACCATAGAGCGGCGAGCCGATCTCGGCACGGTCGCCGACCTCCCTGTCATGTATGCGACGATGAGGGGGCAGCCGGTCTCCATCGTGGCGACGATTTTTACCGCCGGGCGGGCTTATGGGGTAATTGCCAACCGCGACCGCGAGATTAGTTCCCTGAAAGATATGAAAGGCAAGGTCGTCGGCGTGACTATGCGCACCGATGGCCATTTCGTGCTCAGCACCATGCTGGCCCGTCATCGCCTTGCCTTGAACCAGGTTCGTGTCGAGAATGTGCCGCCGGAGGAAATGAAGGCGGCCTTGCAAAGCGGAAAAGTCGACGCAGTCGCAACCTGGGAACCCTGGCTGAGCGCCGCCAACAATGCCTTAGGGGATAAAGGGGTGGAGTTCCGCACCGATGGTGGCTTCGTGCTTGATTATAACCTGGCGGGCAGTACCGAATGGGTTGTGGCCAATCCGGATAAAATTCAACGCCTGCTGCGCGCCTTGTTGCGGGCTAAACGCTTTTTCGACGAAAAACCGAAAGAGGCGCAAGCGATGATAGTCGGACTCATGAGAATTGATCCCTCCACCTTCGACACCGTCGGGCCGAATTATCGTTTTGTCGTGCAACTTGACCAAAATTTGCTGATTATGCTGGAGGATCAGGCGAGCTGGGCGATTCAGAATAAGTTCAGCGTGCAAACCGCGATCCCCAATTTTTTAAGCGCCATCAACATGGATGCGCTGACCGCTGTCCAACCCGAAGCCGTCAAGATAGTACGTTAGACCCTATCATGCAGATCAAAACTCAGCAAACTCTGGGCACGCTTGTTTCTCTGGTTGCGATCGGCTTCATCGCGATTACCTTGTTCAATTCGATCCGGCAAATGGATCAGGCGAATATACGTAGCGATTTTGCGACCGATATTGTCGCAAAGGGTATCAGCGGACTTCGGCTGGTCGCGTTCGAATATATCATTTCGCGGCCTGAACGCGCCAAGCTCCAGTGGCAGCAAAGGCACGATTCGCTCGCGCGTCATCTGGCCCAGGATGTCTTTGAACAGCCGGAAGAGCAAGCGATAATGCGCGAGCTGCGGCAACAACATCAATACTTGCAGGAGACCTTTTCCGAGCTGGTGTCGCTGGATAGTCAACGTAACGGCGACGAGCAGGAGCGGACCTTGTCGCGCGAGGTAGAAAAGCGATTGATTACCCAGATCATGGTCATGACGCAGAATTCAACTGCCGACGCGACGCGCCTGGCGCGGATCACGGAGTCCCGTCTGCTTGATGCGCAATGGCGTACGACCTGGCTGGTGGTCTTGCTGGTGGTGTTGATCGGCCTCCTGATCCTGGTGAATTATGCCACTTCCATCACCCAGATACTGGGGCCTATCCGCAAACTGAAGCAGGGCGCAGATGCCTATTCCAGAGGAGAATTTAGTTTTCGAACCAATGTCACCGTCAATAACGAGCTGGGCGATCTGTCCAGGGCCTTTGACCTGATGGCCGCACGCCTGACCGAGAGCGTGCTGGCGCTGGAGCATAAGTCTGCATTGCTGCAAGAGACCAACAGAGAGCTGGAGAGCTTTAGTTATTCCGTCTCGCACGATCTGCGCTCGCCGCTGCGCGGTATAGACGGCTGGGGGCTGGCGCTGTTGGAAGACTATGGCGGACAACTGGATAGTACGGCGCACGAGTACGTCAATCGTATCCGTTACGAGACGCAGCGCATGGGGCACCTGATCGACGATCTGCTGCAGTTGGCGCAGGTGACGCGCAGTGAAATTAAACGCGAGCTGGTCGATCTGAGCGGGCTCGCCGACAAGATCGCCTATCAACTCAAGCTGTCGCACGCTGAACGCAAGATAGAGTTTGTCATACAAGCTGGCCTGACCGTCAATGGCGACTTGCGTCTGCTCGATATCCTGCTGACCAACCTGTTCGATAATGCCTGCAAATTTACCGGTCCACGTTCTACGGCGCGCATCGAATTCTGTTCAGGCATCGCAGAGGATCCGGCCACCAAGCTGCGCGTCAGGACTTACTTCGTCCGCGACAACGGCGTCGGATTCGACATGGCGCACGCGCAAAGACTGTTCGGCGCCTTCCAGCGCTTGCACAGGGCGAGCGAATTCCCAGGCATAGGCATAGGCCTGGCCACCGTACAGCGCATCGTGCACCGTCATGGCGGCAAAATCTGGGCTGATTCCAGCCCGGATCGGGGCGCCACTTTTTATTTTACCCTTGCCCAAACGGGGCCATTCCCGTCCGGGACATCACTGATCCCCTTAGATGGGGTAAAGGAGGCATCGTGACTGATAAAGTGATACTGCTGGTCGAAGATAATCCTAGCGACGTCGGATTGACCCAAAGGGCGTTTCAGAAAGCCGCTATCAGCAATAAATTGGTCGTGGCTGAGGATGGGCAGGAAGCACTGGATTATCTGTACGGTACCGGGGCGCATAGTGGTCGCGACAGTAACGACACCCCGATGTTGATCTTGCTCGATCTTAAGTTGCCGCGGGTAGACGGGTTGGAGGTGTTGCGCCGGATTCGCGCCGATAATCGTACCCGGCGCATCCCTGTGGTCATTCTCACTTCGTCCGGCGAGGAGCAAGACCTTGCCTCCGGCTATGATCTGGGCACCAACAGCTACATCCGTAAGCCGGTCGACTTTCATCAGTTTGCGGAGGTGATTAAACAGCTGGGCATGTATTGGCTGGTCATCAATGAAGCGCCTCCTAGGCAATGAGGCCCTTATGGATGCGCCACTTTCAGTCTTGATCGTTGAGGATAGTGCCAGCGATGCCGAACTGATGCTCAGGCATCTGCGGAAGGCTGGGTTCAAGCCTGTCCATGTGCGCGTCGAAACGGCAGAGCAGATGCGCGACGCGCTGCAGGCGCAAAAATGGGATGTCATACTGTGCGATTTTTCGCTGCCGGGTTTCGGCGCCAAGCTGGCACTGCATACTTTGCAGGATACCGGCCTCGATATCCCGTTTATCATCGTCTCCGGCTCGATCGGCGACGAGACTGCAATTGAATTGGTCAGGACCGGTGCCCAGGATTACTTAATGAAGCGGAACATGGAGCGGCTGGCTCCTGCGGTTGAACGCGAATTGCGCGAGGCGCAGCAGCGCAGGGCGCATCGCGCGGCGGAACAGCGCCTGCGTCTGTCCGCCTGCATGTTTGAGAGCGCCGACGAGAGCATCATGCTGACCGATGCCGATTGCAATATCGTGGCGGTCAACCCCGCCTTTCAAAAAATTACCGGCTACAGCGAAGCCGAAGTGTTTGGTCAAAACCCCAGCATACTTAAAGGCGAGCGACAAGATGCGGTGTTCTACCGGCAGCTGTGGAGCAGCTTAAAGTCGACCGGGCACTGGTCCGGAGAGATTTTGGATCTGCGCAAAAATGGCGAGGTTTACCCCGCATGGCTGACCCTCAGCGCCGTCAAAGATGCGCAGGGCGCGCTCACGCATTACGTCGGCGTTTTTAGCGACCGCAGTGCTATTTTTGAGGCCAGGGAGCGCGCCGATTTTCTTTGGCAGCATGATGCCCTGACCGGCTTGCCGAACCGCGTGCTGCTGCGCGACAGATTGCAACTGGCGATAGACGCGGCCAAGCCGGATGGTCGCCAGGTCGCGCTCTTGTTGTTCAACATCGATCGGTTGCAGCATGTCAATGACCGTCTCGGACACGATGCCGGCGACGGATTCCTCAAGGAGCTGGCCGGCCGGCTGCAAGCGCTATTGGCGCCCGGCGATACCCTGGCGCACTTGGGGAGCGATGAGTTTGCGATGGTATTGACGCACTTCACCGATACCGATGAGATTACCCTTATCGCGCAACGCCTGATGGATGCGATTGCACAGCCGCTGCGGATTCAGGATGAGGATGTATCGGTTACCGCCAGCATGGGCGTCAGCATCTTTCCGGCCGACGGAAATTTGGCTGGCGATCTGATGAAGGGCGCCGATATGGCGCTATCCGAAGTCAAAAGCGAGGGCCGTAACGGTGTCCGCTTCCTCACTGCCGACATGAATGAGCGCGCACTGCGCCGGCTGGTGCTGGAAAATCACCTGCGGCACGCCCTCGATCGCGGCGAGCTTCTATTGCATTATCAGCCCCAGGTGTCGCTCAGAGACGGCCAGATTTGCGGGGTGGAAGCGTTGATACGCTGGCATAGCCAGGAACTGGGGCTGGTTTCGCCCGCGATATTCATTCCATTGGCGGAGGAGGCCGGTCTCATTTTGGCAATCGGCGAATGGGTGATGCGCAGCGCCTGCCTGCAAAACAAGGCTTGGCAAGACGCCGGATTGCCGGCGATATGCGTCGCGGTTAACGTCTCGGCCCATCAGCTTGCGACCGGGGCGCTGGCGGCTATGGTGTGCGAGGTGCTGGAAGAAACAGGTCTGGATCCGCAATATCTGGAAGTGGAGCTGACCGAGAGCGTGATGATGCGAGACATGGAATCGTCGTTGCGGCAGATTGTACAGCTGCGACAAATGGGCGTCTCGGTCTCGCTCGATGATTTTGGCACCGGCTATTCTTCGCTCGGCTATCTGAGCCGGTTTACGCTCGATAAACTGAAAATCGACCAGGGTTTCGTGCGCAACATCACCTCCGACCCGAGAAGCGCGGCTATCGTCAATGCTTCGATCGCACTGGCGCAACGCCTGGGCATCACCGTCATTGTTGAGGGGGTTGAGACGGAAGGTCAGCTCGGCTATTTACACAAGGCAGGTTGCGACGAAATTCAAGGCTATCTTTTCAGCCGCCCGATCGCGCCCGAGGAGCTGGCGACGCTGTTGGTCAAGAACGAAGGCTTGATGGTCGACGGCAGCGCGCTGGAACCGATACAGACGGTTTTGCTGCTCGACGACGAGCGGAATGAGCTGAACGTCCTGGTGCGCTTGTTGCGTCACGACGGCTATAAAATTCTGGTGGCCCATACTACCGTCGAGGCCTTTGAATTGCTGGCGACGAATACTGTGCAGGTGGTCATCTGCGAACAGGGTATGTCCGATCTCAGTAGCACGGAATTTCTCGCGCACGTTAACGAGCGGCATCCGGAAACGATACGCATGGTGCTGTCCGGTTACAGCGACCTGGCGGACGTCGCAGATGCGGTCAATCGCGGGGCGGCTTACAAATTTCTCAGTCAGCCTTGGGAGCATCCCGGCTAAGCTCAGCGCTGCGGCGGCAAGCGCAGCATTGAGAAGCTTGAACGGAGCGGGGCCAGGACCTTGCTCAATCTCCGCCCGCTCCGGACGCTTACGGACTGCCTTAGTACCCGAGCGCCTTGCCATCCGGATTGCGCGGATCGGAATAGCCATAAAAGCCGCCGGCATCCATCTGTATGGTCTGGGTGCGTCCCAGGGTGGCCGAGGGCGCCAGCTGCTGCCCTTTTTGCGCCAGCAGGCGCAGGGTATCGGGGCTGATGCCTTTTTCCACGCGCAGCTGGTCGGGCATCCATTGCTGGTGGATGCGCGGGGTAATGGTCGCTTCCGCCACGTTCATGCCATGGTCGATCACGTTGACGATGGTTTGCAAGGTGGTGCTGATGATGCGGCTGCCGCCGGGGCTGCCGGTGACCAGGAAGGGTTTGCCGTCTTTCAGGACTATGGTCGGCGACATCGAGCTCAGCGGTCGCTTGTAGGCGCGGATCGCATTCGCCTCGCCGCCTATCAGGCCGAAGGCGTTCGGCACGCCGGGCTTGGCGGAAAAATCGTCCATCTCGTTGTTCAGCACGATGCCGGTGCCGCCGGCCACGATGCCGCTGCCGAAATTCATATTCAGGGTATAGGTGGTGGACACCACGTTGCCGTATTTGTCGGCCACGCTGTAATGCGTAGTCTGGTCGCTTTCATACGCTTGCGGCTGGCCCGGCTTGATCGCGGCCGAAGGCGTGGCGCGTTCGGGGTCGATTTGCCTGACCAGCTCGGCGGCATAGGCGCGCGCGGTCAGGCCTTGCAGCGGCACCTTACTGAAATCCGGATCGCCCAGATATTCGGAGCGGTCGGCATACGCCAGCTTCATGATTTCGCTCAGCAGATGCAGGTTCTGCGCGCTGTTGCTGCCGTAGTCGCGCACCGGATAATGTTCCAGCATGTTCAGCATCTGGACGATATGCACCCCGCCCGAGCTCGGCGGCGGCATCGACAGCACCTGATAGCCGCGATACGTGCCGCTGACCGGTGTGCGCTCCACGACGCGGTAGTTGCTCAGGTCGGCGGCCGTGATCGATCCCTGGTGCCGCGCCATTTCCGCCACGATTTTTTTGCCTATCTCGCCCTGGTAAAACGCGGACTTTCCCTGGGCCGCGATCAGGCGCAAGGACCTGGCCAGGTCGGTTTGCCGCAGTATTGCGCCGGCCTGCAGCGGCCGGCCGTCTTTGAAAAAGATCGCGCGCGTCGACGGCCAGCGCTCCATGTGCCCGCGCTCGGCGGCCAGCTTGGCGGCCAGGGTAGGGCTGACTTCGAAGCCTTGTTGCGCCAGCTTGATGGCAGGCGCGATCACGTCCTTCAGCGGCATGCTGCCGTATTTTTCCAGGGCCAGCGCCAGCCCGGCCACGGTGCCCGGCACGCCTACCGCCAGATGGGTGTATAGCGAGCGCTCCGGGATGACCTGGCCGGCGGCGTCCAGATACATGTCGCGGCTGGCGGCGGCGGGCGCCATTTCGCGAAAATCCAGCGCTACGTCCTTGCCGCTTTTGGCATCGTGGATCAGCATGAAACCGCCGCCGCCCAGGTTGCCGGCATTCGGCAACACCACCGCCAGCGCAAAGCCGACCGCAACCCCGGCGTCGACCGCATTACCGCCGCGCTTGAGGATATCCAGCCCGACCTGCGTCGCCAGCGCTTGCTCGCTCGCCACCATGCCGTGCTGCGCCCTTACCGGGCTGACGATGTCGTAGCTGGTGTCGTAGCGGACCAGCGGGCTGGCGGTCTGGCCTGTGGCCAGGTTCAGACTCAGGCTGAGCGGCAGTAACAGGGCAAGGAACAGTGTTTTGGCTTTGGACATAGGAGCAGCTCCGGTTTGCGGGTGGGATATTGTAAGCTGCACGACGCAAAATAAAAAAACCGCCCGAAGGCGGTTTTTATCCGGGTGCGGAAGCGCTTAAAAATTACTTGGCTTCGGACTCGGCAGCAGCCGTTGCGCCGGCTGGCACGATGGCTTGGGCAACAGTGGCGTCGTCACCGTGTACCACCGCAGTCACGCCATTCGGCAGAACCAGGTTGGAAACGTGGATGGACTGGCCGGCTTCGATCTTGGACAAGTCGACTTCTACGAATTCAGGCAAGTCGGCTGGCAAGCAAGTAACGTCCAGTTCAACTGCAACGTGGCTGATGACAGCGCTGTTCAGCTTGACGGCTGGGGAAACGTCGGCGTTGACGAAGTGCAGCGGCACTTTAACGTGGATTTGCTTGTTAGGGTCTACGCGCTGGAAGTCGGCGTGCAATACCAGTTGCTTGTAAGCGTGGATCTGGAAATCGCGCAGCAATACTTTCTCTGCCTTGCCGTCTACTTCCATGTCCAGGATGGAGGAGTGGAAAGTTTCTTTTTTCAATGCGTGGTACAGCGCATTGTGGTCCAGCGTGATAGCGACCGGGGCTTCTGTGCCGCCGTAGATGATGCCAGGAGTCTGGCCGGCATTGCGCAGGCGGCGGCTCGCTCCGGTCCCCTGCTCTTTGCGTGCAAATGCGATTACTTTCATGGTGTTGCTCCAAAAAATGCAAAACGGAGTTTTGCGGTGTCGTCGCCCCGCGACCAGGGCGACGTAAAAAAGCGCCGTCAAACGACAGCGCCGGGAAAATTATTTAGTCTGTGAACAGCGACATGACCGATTCGCCCTTGGTGATGCGGCGGAAGGTTTCGGCCAGCAGGCTGTCGCACGACAGTTGGCGTATCTTGCTGCACGCCCTGGCGGCCTCGGACAAAGGTATCGTGTCGGTCACCACCAGCTCATCCAGCGGCGAATTCGAGATGCGCTCTATGGCCGGACCGGACAAGACCGGATGGGTACAGTAAGCCAATACCTTCTTGGCGCCGCGTTCCTTCAATACTTCGGCCGCCTTGGTCAGGGTGCCGGCGGTATCGACCATGTCATCCATGATCACGCAATTGCGGCCTTCGACTTCGCCGATGATGTTCATGACTTCAGACACATTGGCCTTAGGACGGCGCTTGTCGATGATGGCCAGGTCGCAACCGAGGCGCTTGGCCAGCGCGCGCGCACGCACCACGCCGCCGACGTCGGGCGATACGACCAGCAAGTCGTCGTAATTTTTGGCCACCAGGTCGCCCAGCAAAATAGGCGAAGCGTAGATGTTGTCGACCGGGATATCGAAGAAGCCCTGAATCTGGTCGGCGTGCAAGTCCATGATCAGCACGCGGCCGACGCCGGCTTCTTCCAGCATGTTGGCAACGACTTTAGCGGAAATCGCCACACGCGCCGAACGCGGACGGCGGTCCTGGCGCGCGTAGCCAAAGTAAGGGATGGCGGCGGTGATGCGGCCGGCGGAAGCGCGTTTCAGCGCATCGACCATCAGCATGATTTCCATCAGGTTGTCGTTGGTCGGCGCGCAAGTCGATTGCAATACGAACACATCCTTGCCGCGCACGTTTTCATTGATCTCGACCGCGACTTCGCCGTCGGAAAACTTGGAGACATCGGCCTTGCCGAGCGGGATGCCGAGCTGTTTGGCAACGCCGGCAGCCAGCGCCGGATTGGCGTTGCCGGTGAAAACCATCATGTTGTCGTGTGCGCGCGGGTGTGCCATGGCGGGACCTATCGGCTGAATTTTGAGAGTCTGATTGTTTTGCATAGATTTTTTGCAAAATAACCGCTGATAAAACTGAAAAAGCCGCCGCACAATCTATGCGGCGGCTTTAATTTAATGGCAGGGGAAGAAGGATTCGAACCTTCGCATGCCGGAATCAAAATCCGGTGCCTTAACCAGCTTGGCGATTCCCCTACACAACCGTTTGTCTGTCGTCCGGAGTGCCGCTATTTTAGCGGTAAACCGGCAGCAGACCAAATTTTTTACGACTGCAACATGTGCGCCAGCGGGTGGCGGCTCAGTGCTCGTGCTTTCCAGGCTGTCCAGCGATCCGGTACTTGTTGCAGCACCTGATCGGCGCTGGCCTCGTCATCGAAGGCGCAAAAAACACAAGCTCCCGATCCCGTCATCTTCGCGTCTCCGTAAGCAGAGAGCCAGGTTAGGGCTTCATCTACCGCTGGAAACAGCGTGCAGGCAACTGTTTGCAGATCGTTTTTCCAGTGCGTTTTTGCGTTACTGGAAAAGTCCGCTATTCTGACTGGCTTCGTGTCCCTTGTCAACTCTTTTGCCGAAAAAATTGCCGGCGTCGCTACCTGCACGCCCGGTTCTATCACCACAAACCAGCATTCCGGTGTGTCTATCGCCTGCAATTGTTCGCCTACGCCTTCGGCAAACGCATTTTGCCCGAAGATGAAAAACGGCACGTCGGCGCCCAGTTGCAAGCCGAGCCGCATCAGTTCTGCGCGCTTCAGGTCTGTGCCCCACAACCGGTTCAGCGCGATCAGGGTGGTGGCGGCGTCGGAAGAGCCGCCGCCCAGTCCGCCGCCCATAGGCAGCAGCTTATGCAGCGTCAGTTCGGCGCCCAAAGTGCAGCCGGTGTGGCTTTGCAGCAGGCGGGCGGCGCGCACGATCAGGTCGGCCTCGGCCGGCACGCCGGGGATGTCGTTGCTGCGCACGATAGCGCCGTCTTCGCGCAGCGTGAAGTCCAGGGTGTCGCAGCGGTCTATCAGCTGGAAGGCGGTTTGCAGCAAGTGGTAGCCGTCGGCGCGGCGGCCGGTCACGTGCAGGAACAGGTTCAGTTTGGCGGGTGCCGGGCATTGCAAGCGTCGGCGGCTCATGGCGTTTTCCATTGGTCGATGACGATGCGCAGGCTAACCTCGCCGGCTTCGTCGGTGTAACGGTGCAGGTCTATGCGTTTCGGAAAGTCGGGGGGGTCTTGCCAGCTGGCATAGCGCAGTTGCCAGCCTTCGCTGTCCAGCGTCTGATCCTGGGCGGCGAGGCGCTGCAGCCGGCCGTCGGTCTGGCGCACATAGCCTTGCAGCCAGTCGCGCAAGCCGCTGACCGGCAGCGGCCAGCCCAGCGCCTCGGCGGCCAGTTGATTCAGGTCGGCGGCCCAGCGCGGCGACTGGCCCTCTTGCTCGAGGCGCGCGCCGTGCGCATCCTGGCTGATGCGCGCGATGGTCTGGCCGAGCGGCGAATACAGCGTGAGGACGATGCCGCCGGCGCTTTGTTCCCAGTCGAAGCCGGCCGGTAGGGTTTGCGGCTTGCCGTTTTGCTGGTAATGCGCGGTGATGCGGCCGCTGATCTGTATCTGTTGCTGGTAAGCGCGGATTGCGCCGGCTTGTGCTGCCGTGTCATCGCCGCGCGCCGGCAAGCTGCCGCAGGCGCTCTCGAGAAGCGCGCCGGACAAGCTTAAGCAAAGCATGAAAATACGGGGGTATCTGTACATTATCTGAATTGTCGCTTTATATTCCCAGGCGGCAGCGGTATCGTTTTATATACTAGGGAGGAGTATATGGCTCCGATCCGGGATCGGGAAGGCGTAGCGCGGGCGGCCTCAGGGCTGGACCTTGAGGCGTTGCAGCGTGCTCTTCAGCATAGGGTTTTCCGGGTCTTTGGCCAGGGCTTCGCGCCAGAATTTGCGGGCATTGTCCTTTTGTCCGCGCGCCCACAGCACTTCGCCCAGATGCACCGCGATCTCGGCATCCTGCCGCATCTGATAAGCCTGGCGCAAGGCTTGCTCGGCTTCTTCAAGCTTGGACAGGCGGAATTTCACCCAGCCCAGACTGTCGAGGATGAATGGGTCTTCCGGCGCCAGTTGCAGCGCTTTTTCTATCAGCGTCAGCGCTTCTTCCAGACGGATATTGCGGTCGGCCAGCGAGTAGCCGAGCGCATTGTAGGCGTGCTGGCTGTTCGGCGCCAATTCGATCACGCGGCGCAGCGCCTGTTCCATTTCTGCGATGTTTTGCTGCGATTCGGCCAGCATCGCATAGTCGTACAGCAAATCGGGATTGTCGGGCTGGCTTTGCAGGGCCGCCTGTAATACTTTGCCGGCTTCCTGCGCTTGCCCGCCGTCGCGCAATAACTGGGCTTCGGTCTGCGCCACTTGCACCTGTTCGTTTTCGCTGGAGGTCTTGACGCCTTTCAGGAAGGCTCTCGCTTCGTCCAGTTTGCCTTCGCGCGCCAGCAGATTGGCGCGCCGCATCTGGACGTTGAACCAGGCTGGATTGCGACCGTCGTAAGAGTCGACCCTGGACAGCCATGCTTGCGCGGCCGGGTAATCCTTGCGTTCTATGGCCAGGCGCGACAGATTGATCAGGGTCGAGGTCGGGTCATGGTCTTCGCCCGGTTTGGCTTCCAGGGTCTTCAGATAGAGCGTGAAATAGCGTTCGGCTTGCTGCGGCAAGTGTTTTTCCATGGCCAGCACGCCCAGGGTGTACATGGCGCCGATATCGTCCGGCTTGTCGCGCAATAAGGTTTCGAATTCCTGCCCGGCTTTATCGAGTTGCTTGAGATCGATCAGGATGCTGGCATAAGCCAGGCGGACGTCGCGGGCGGCCGGGTTTTTTTGCAGGAAATCGGCCAGGGACTTGGCGGCGTCCGGCTGGCGCGAAGCCTGGGCGATGGTCAGGATCGCCAGTTGCGAGTCGGGGCGCGCCGCCAGCACCGCTTGCGCTTCGGCGATGGAGCGCTTGCTGTCGCCTTTGCTGTAGGCGCCTTGCGCCAGCGCCAGGTGCGCATCGGGAGAATTTTTATACGGCGACAGGATTTCTTCGAGCGTATCGAAGGCGGCGTTCTTGTCGCGCGCACGCGCTAACAGGCGCTGCGCCTGCAGCATGAGGACGCCGTATTGGCGGGCGTCGGCGTGCGCGAGTTTTTCGGCGTAGATATGCTGAATTTCAGCCAGGTTATTGCTCATCACCATGAAGCCGAGGTAATACTGGGTCGCTTCATTGGAGTTGGGCGCCAGTTCGCGCCAGAGCCGGGTCGCCGCCAGCGCTTCGCCAGCCTGTTTGGCGGCCAGCGCCATTTCAGCGGCACGCTTGGCCAGACGCGGATCGCGCGTCTGCTGGGCCGCGCTCAGCAAGGTGATGTAAGCGGCTTGCCAATTGCCGCGCTGATAGGCGATTTCCGCCGTGAGAATTTTATACAGCAATTCGTCCGATAGCTTTACTTCCGGCAATTTGTCTTCGCCGGGCGCAGGCGCGACAGGGCTGGCGTCCAGCGCTTTCCCTGCCGCCCGCACCGCTTGCGCGGCATCGCTGGCGTGGCGTCCATCATCCGCGGCGGGCGCGCTTTGCTGGGTCAGGCTGGCGCAGCCGGTCAATATGACGGCGCAAGCCAGCAGGGCGGCGGGGCGGAGAGCGGCTACAATGGATGCAGAAACGGATGCAGGAATAGTTTTCAAAACGAACCCGGGTGACAGTAGATGCCTGATTTTACGCTGAAGCAGCACCTGTGTGGAGTGTCAGCGCTAACTACACTGTGTCAATTTGTAATAGTAAAAGTTCCCCGTCATGCCAGAATTACCTGAAGTCGAAGTTACCCGGCGCGGCCTCGCGCCCCATCTGAGCGGCCGCCAAGTGCAGGACGTGATACTGCGGCGCGCGGGCTTGCGCTGGCCTTTTCCCGCCAACTTGCCGGCATTGCTGCGCGGCCGCACCATCTTGTCGGCCGGCCGGCGCGGCAAATACCTGTTGCTGAATTTTGTCCACGGTACGCTGCTGATCCATCTCGGCATGTCCGGCCATTTGCGCGTGCTGCCGAAAGAAACGCCGGCCGGCAAGCACGACCATATCGACATCGTCATCGGCAGTCAGGTCTTGCGCATGACCGATCCGCGCCGCTTCGGCGCGGTACTCTGGCACGATGGCGCCGACGGCGATATCGCTCAGCATCTGCTGTTGCGCCAGCTCGGCGTGGAGCCGCTGGAAGATCAATTCAGCGCGGAATTGCTGTATAGGCAGACGCGCCAGCGCAGCGCCGCCATCAAGCAAGTCTTGCTGGCCGGCGATATCGTGGTCGGGGTCGGCAATATTTACGCTTCCGAAAGCCTGTTCAAGGCGCGCATCAACCCGAAGACGCCGGCCAGGCGCATAGGGATGGCGCGCTACGTCTTGCTGGCCGCCGCCATCCGCGAGACGCTGACGGCGGCGATAGAGCAGGGCGGCAGCACGCTGAAAGATTTCATCGGCGTGGATGGGCAAAGCGGCTATTTCCAGCAAAATTATTTCGTGTACGATCGCGAGGGCCAGGCTTGCCGCGTCTGCGGGCAGGCGATACGGCAGATACGGCAGGGGCAGCGCAGCAGCTTTTATTGCGTACATTGCCAGAAATAATTCCGCATTGAAATGTTGGCAAAAGCACGCCGAGAACGTATTTTTCCGAAGCTTCCATATATACTTGAACGATTAATGCAATCACCGAGGGGAACATGAGCAATCTGGTTCAGAAATTCCAGGAGTACAGCGACTGGCGCAAAGGGGTGGTCACCGCGCTGGAGCAGTATCGCGCATGGATACATGGATCGGATATGGCCGATGCCGCCAGCGAACAGCGGCTGGCGCGTCTGATGGAGCGCCTGGTGGACGACAAGCTGTCGATCGCCTTCGTGGCGGAATTTTCGCGCGGCAAGTCGGAATTGATCAATGCGATTTTTTTCGCCGATTACGGCCAGCGCATCCTGCCTTCGTCGGCCGGCCGCACCACCATGTGTCCGACCGAATTGCTGTACGACGAAACCATCCCCCCCTGCATACGCCTGTTGCCGATAGAGACCCGCGCCGAAGCGCTATCGACCAGCGATTACAAGGGCCAGAGCCATGTCTGGACCGTCTTGCCGCTGAATATACAATCCGGCGACGGCATGCTGGAAGCGTTCAAGCAAGTCGGACTGACCAAGAAAGTCACGGTAGAGCTGGCGAAATCGTATGGCTTGTTCGATGAAGATGATCCCGATGCGCCGCTGGAAATCGACGAAAACGGCTTGGTGGAAATTTCGCAGTGGCGCCATGCGATCGTGAATTTCCCGCATCCGCTGCTGAAAGAGGGCTTGATCATCGTCGATACGCCGGGCTTGAATGCGATCGGCACCGAGCCGGAACTGACGCTGAATCTGATCCCGAATGCGCATGCGGTGCTGTTCATCCTGGCCGCCGACACCGGCGTCACCAAGAGCGACATCGAAGTCTGGCGCAGTCACATAGGCGCCGGGCCGGGCCGCATGGTGGTGTTGAACAAGATAGACAGCATGTGGGACGAATTGCGTACGCCGGAAGAAATCGAAACCCAGATCCGCCATCAGATCAGCACCGTGGCGCATACCCTGGCGCTGGACGAAAAGCAGATATTCCCGGTGTCGGCGCAAAAAGGCCTGGTCGCGAAAATCCACAAGGATGCGCCGCTGCTGGCCAGAAGCCGTCTGCCTGCGCTGGAATACGCGCTATCGAAAGAACTGATCCCGGCCAAGCAAGACATCATCCGCGCCCAGCTCAGTGCCGAAATCAATGAAGTCACCGGCGCCCAGCAAGCCGTGATCTCTGCGCGCAGCCGCAGCGTGGTCGAGCAGATGCTGGAACTGAAGAGCTTGCGCGGCAAGAACATGAATGTGATAGAGCACATGATGAAGCGCATCGACGCCGAGAAAAAGGAATTCGATGCCAGCCTGATCCGCATGCAGGGCACGCGCGCCGTATTCACGCGCCTGGCCACCGAGGTCTACACCAGCCTCGGCATGGATATCTTACGCGAAGAAATCAATAAGTCGAGGGAGGCCATGGCGCACAGTAAGTTTTCTGTCGGCATGCGCGATGCCGTGCGGCAGTTTTTCGCGCAGATCAAACTGAACCTGCAGATATCGAATAAAAAGACCGACGAAATTTCTGAAATGATGACGGTCATGTACCGCAAATTTTCCACCGAACATGGCCTGGCGCTGTCTGTGCCCATGCCGTTTTCGCTAGACAAATATATGAAGGAAGTGGAAGCGATAGAAGCGGTGTATCAAAAACAGTTCAGCACCGCGACCTTGCTGACCACGCCGCAAGCCGTGCTGATGCATAAGTTTTTCGATTCGGTGGCGGCGCGCGTCAAGCAAAGTTTCTTGCAGGCGAACCGCGATGTCGAAGCCTGGCAAAAAGTCGTGATGGCGCCGCTCGAAGCGCAAATCCGTGAACACAAGGGTCAGCTGAAAAGCCGCATGCAATCGATACAGCGCATCCACGTCGCCACCGATAGCCTGGAAGATAAGATCAATTCTTTCGATGCGATGCAAGCCGAAGTCGACGCCCAGAAAGCGACCCTGAGCGAACTGGAAAGCAACTTGAAAAACGCCCTGGCTGCGCAACTGAACACACTCAAGGTCGCGGCCTGATATCGCATGAAAAGAAGTATTCCTGCGGCTGCGGCCGCAACTGTCCTTAATTCCGCTTATCTCGATCCTGAATTTTCCGCCGCTGTGGTGCACTGGCAAAAGCAACACGGTCGCCACGCCCTGCCCTGGCAGCAATCGCGCGACGCTTATCGCGTCTGGTTGTCCGAGATCATGCTGCAACAGACCCAGGTGACGGCGGTCATCCCTTATTACCTGCGCTTCCTGGACAGTTTTCCGACGGTGTTTGCGCTGGCGGCCGCGCCCGCGGAACAGGTGATGGCGCACTGGAGCGGCCTCGGCTATTACACGCGTGCGCGCAATCTGCATCTGTGCGCCAAACAAGTGGTGGATCGCTACGCCGGCACATTTCCGGCCGATCCCGCCTTGCTCGGGCAATTGCCCGGCATAGGGCGTTCGACGGCAGCCGCCATCTCGGCTTTCTCTTACGGCACGGTGGCGGCGATTTTAGATGGCAACGTCAAGCGCGTATTTGCCCGCGTGTTCGGCATAGACGGTTACCCCGGCAGCAAGACTGTGGAAGACGCCATGTGGCGGCGCGCGCAAGCCTTGTTGCCGGCGCGCGATATCGCATCGTATACCCAGGGCTTGATGGATCTCGGCGCCACGCTGTGCACGCGCAGCCGCCCGGCTTGCCCGCGCTGTCCGCTGCAGACGCGTTGCGTTGCCTTGGCCGAAGACCGCACAGCCGAACTGCCGATGCGCAAGCCGAAGAAAGTGCTGAGAGAAAAGCAGGCCGTCATGCTGGTGCTGCTGCACGAAGACCTGGTCTTGCTCGAACAAAGGCCGGACAGCGGCATCTGGGGCGGATTGCTGTCCCTGCCCGAACTCGACGGCATGCGCGACCTGGCGGGCGCGCATGCGGCGCACGTGACGGCGGCCTTGCCTCAGATCAGGCAACTGGCAGAACAATTCGGCGTGGTCGGCGAGATTGCCGTCTTGCCGGAATTTTCCCACGTGTTCACCCATTTCAAACTGCATATCCGGCCGGTGCAAATCAAGCTGGCGCAACGCCGCTCCATGGTCGCCGAAGCGCGGCATAGCTGGTGCGATCTGCAGCAATTGCATCAGGCGGCCTTGCCGGCGCCGGTGAAGAGCTTGTTGACCGACCTCGCTGATGCCCGCCCGGCGGCGTTTCATCGCGCTTAAACCGGTTTCGTCGCTTTTGTTTCCTGACGCAGGAAAGCCGCTTTACACTGCGCGTATTGCAGTCTTTCCAAAAGATAAATTTTTTCAGGAGATCATTTTGCCGAAACACATTTTGCTACGTTTGTTATGCCTGCTGCCGGCGGCCTTGCCCGCCTTGGCGCAGGCAGCGACCACCTCTTGCCGCATACCGGATTTTCCTCAGGAAGTACGCTGCGGGCGGATACAGCGGCCGCTGAACCCGGCGCAGCCGGATGGGAAGAAAATCGATATCCATTATGTGGTGTTGCCTTCGCAAGATCGCAACAAGTTGCAGGACGCCGTGTTCTTGCTGGCCGGCGGCCCCGGCCAGAGCGCGATCAAGGTTGCCGGCTGGGGGCAGACCGCCCTGAGCCGCCTGAACCGCAGGCGCGACCTGGTGTTTGTCGATCAGCGCGGCACCGGGCGCAGCGCGCCCTTGCAATGTCCCGGACTGGAAAATTCCGCTGAAGTGCTGACGCAGGAACAGAACGATAAATTGAGCGCGGCCTGCCTGCAGGATTTGCAGCGTCTGCCGTATGGCGATCTGCGCTATTTCACGACCAGTATCTCGGTGCAGGATCTGGAAGCGGTGCGCCTGCAAGAGGGCTACGGCAAGATCAATCTGGTCGGCGCCTCTTACGGAACGCGCGCCGGCCTGGAATATCTGCGCCAGTATCCGCAAGCCGTGCGGCGTCTGGTGCTGGATGGCGTGGTGCCGCCGTCCATGCGTTTGCCGGCGGCCGACGCGCAAAAAGCGCTGCTAGCCTTGTTCGCCGATTGCGCCAGCCAGCCCGCCTGCAACAAGCTTTATCCCGATCTGGCGCGACGCTGGAAGTCCTTGCAAGCCGGCCTGCCGCGCAAGATCGAACTGCTCCATCCGCGCCTGGGTCAGCCTTTAAAACTGGAGATGACGCGCGACATCTTGCTCGGCCTGGTGCATAAGACCCTGTACGTGCCGGCCAATGTGGCGGCGCTGCCGTATGCGCTGACCCAGGCCGGGCAAGGCAATTACGCCGCGCTGCTGACGCTGAGCGGCGCCACAGTCTTGCCGGGGCCGGCCGGCATCGCTTATGGCATGCACTTCTCGGTCTGGTGCGCCGAAGCCTATGCGCGTCCCGATAGCGGCCAGCACAAGGACGAATTCGAAAGCATGATGAGCGATATGTATGCGCGGACTTGCAGGCAATGGCCGCGGGGCGAAGTGCCCGCCGCGTTCTTCGACATCCCGCGCAGCGCCTCGCCGGTATTGTTGCTGAGCGGTGGCATAGACCCGGTCACGCCGACCCGCCACGGCGCGGCGGTGGCGCAAGCGCTGGGGCCGCAGGCGCGCCACATCAGCGTAGAGAACGCCGGGCACGGCTTGCTGATGCACGGTTGCGTCAGGGATGTGGTGTACCGCTACCTGAATGCCAAGGAAGACAGTGAGGCGCAAAAAGTGGATGCCGCCTGCGTGCGCCAGATCCCGCGCCCTCTGGCCTGGCAAGCCTATGTCGCCGGAAAGGAAGGCCAGCCATGATTATCGTGAACGATCTGCATAAAGAATTTAAACGCCAGGGCAAGTCCGCCGCGCGCGGCTGGGCCGGCGTGGGCGAGCTGCTGGGCCTGGCGCGCAGGCGGCACGAGACGGTGAAGGCCGTGGACGGGGTCAGCTTTTGCGCCGGAGACGCCAGCATCACCGGTTTGCTCGGCGCGAACGGCGCCGGCAAGACCACCAGCCTGCGCATGGTGGCGGCGCTGTTGCAAGCCGATAGCGGCCAGATCATGGTGGATGGCGTGGCGGTGCAGGCCGGCACCGCCGCGACGCAGTCGCGCATGGGCGTGCTTTCCGATGCGCGCGGCCTGTATCCGCGCCTGACCGCCAGGGAAAATATCCAGTATTACGGCCTCTTGCATGGCATGGCGCCTGGTCTGGTCGAGCAACGCACGGCGCAACTCGCGTACTGGCTGGAAATGGAAGCCTTGCTGGACCGGCGCACCGAGGGTTTCAGTCAGGGCGAGCGCATGAAGACGGCGCTCGCCAGGGCGCTGGTGCACGATCCGAAAAACATCATCCTGGACGAGCCTACCAACGGCCTGGACGTGGTGGCGACCCGCGCCCTGCGCGAGTTCCTGCGCTGGCTGCGTTCGCCGGAAGGGGGCGGGACATGCATCATTTTTTACACCCACATCATGCAAGAAGTCGAGCGCTTATGCGATCAGGTCGTAATCGTCGCGCAAGGGCGCACGGTGGCGAGCGGCAGCGTCGAGCAGTTATTGCAGCAAGCCGGCGAGGCGAATTTCGAAGATGCGTTCGTCCGGCTGGCGTTTTTGCATCCCGAGACTACTATCCAGAGGACTAAATCATGAATGCGATGTTTTCTATCTTGTGCAAGGAGATCAAGGACGCCTTGCGCGACCGGCGCACCTTGCTGGTCGCCTTGTTCGGCTCGCTGCTCGGCGTACCGCTGATGTTGCTGATCTTTTCGGTGGTGTTGTCGCAGGTGGAGTCGCAGGAAGAAAAGCGCACCGTGCTGGCAGTCGGCATCGAGCATGCGGCCGGCCTGGAAAATTTCATCCTGCGCCAGGGCTACCAGATCAGGAAAGCGCCCGCCGATTACGAAGCCAAGTCGCAAAGCAAGGAACTCGATCAGCCGGTGCTGCTGGTCCCGCCGGATTTCGACGCCAGGCTGGCCGCCGGCGAGAAAGCGAACCTCGAGATCGCCTACGACACCTCGAACCGTCCGGCCGAATTTGGCTTGCGCCCGCTGAAACGCTTGTTGGAAACCTATGTGCAAGAGTCGGTCTTGATGAACCTGAGCATGCGCGGCATTGCGCCCGAGTTGCTGCAACTGGTGGAAATCAGGGAGCGGCATTTGCAAAAACCGGAGGAGCGCAAGGCGACCGTGACCACCATGCTGCCGATGATGGTCTTGATGGCGATCGTGCTGGGCGGCATGTATGCGGCGATCGACACCACAGCCGGCGAGCGCGAGCGCGGTTCGCTCGAGCCGCTGATGATGAACCCGGTCTCTGGCTGGCAACTGACGGTAGGAAAATGGGGGGCGGTGGCAGTGGTCGGCATGAGCGTGGTGGTGTTGACCGTCTTCAGTTTTTTTCCTTCGCAATGGCTGATACGCAATGAAATCCTGCGCGCCGAATTTCAGTTCGGCCTCAAGGATGCGGTCGGTTTCCTGCTCGTGCTATTGCCGCTGGCGGCCGCCATGGCGGCGCTGCAGGTGGCGGTGGCGCTCGATTGCAAGGGCTACAAGGAAGCGCAGGTGCGCAACCAGATGGTGACGATGTTCATCCCTTTCGTCTCGTTCGCACCGATCATATTTCCCGGCCGCGAACCGGCGTGGTTTCAATGGGTGCCGGTGCTGGCGCAAAATCAGATGATGAATCAGGTGTTGAAAGGCGAATCGCTGAGTCCGCTGGCCGTCGCGATCGCCTGCCTGGTGTGCGTGCTGATGACCGTGGGCTGCCTGGCCTATGTCGGACAAAAGATGCGCCGCGTGGTGATGGTCTGAAGTTAAGCAAAACGTAGAGGGCACTAAATGTTGCGGTTAAATTTGGAAAATTGCCGCGAGGTTTAGTTGCTCTGCGTAAGATCGGTCGCTAATCCGAAGGTCAGGCCTGCTTCTTCAGTTCCTGCTGCTGCAACACATCCTGAGCTATCGCCCCCTGCTGCAATACCACCACCCGCTGCGCCATCGCTATCGTTTCCGGCCGGTGCGCCACGATGATACGGGTCAGCGGAATTTGCTGAATCGCACGATTCACCGCCTGCTCATTCCACACGTCGAGGTGGCTGGTGGCCTCATCCAATACCAGCAATTTCGGGTTCTTGTACAAGGCGCGCGCCAGCAAGATGCGCTGCTTCTGTCCGCCCGAGAGGCCGGTGCCGATATCGCCGACCAGGGTGTGATACGCCATCGGCATGGCGGCGATTTCCTGATGGATAGACGCCAGCTGCGCGCAAGCCATGATCTGCTGCTGATCCGGGGCCGGGTCGAAGAAGGCGATGTTGTCGGCGATCGAGCCGGCGAACAGGCTATCGTCCTGCATGACCGTGCCCAGCAGTTGCCGATAATTCGCCATGCCCAATTGCTGCAGCGGTATCGCGGTTTGAGCTCGTAGGGTGGGCACAGATTCACCGTGCCCACGCGTGACCGTCGAATCACCAGCGATCCCAGTCTCCCCGCCAATCAAAATCTCGCCCTCGGTCGGCTCCAGCAGACCGAGCAAGAGTTTCATCAAGGTAGTCTTGCCGCAACCGGAAGGCCCGGTCACCGCGATGCATTGCCCGGCCGGTATCGTCAGGTTCAAATCTTGCAAGACATACGGCTCGCTATCGGCGTAACGGAACGACAGATTGCGGATTTCTATGGCAGGGTTGATCTCGTCGGCGGCGATCTCGACCTCTTGCGCTTCTGGCTCAGCCTCGGCCAACACGATGTCGGCCACCCGCTCGCCGTGCAGGCGCAACATGCGCAGCTCGAACAGCTTATCGACCAGACTCGCCATGCGCTGGCTGAACTGATCCTTGTAACTGATGAAGGCAAACAGCATCCCGACCGAGAAACGGTTATCCAGCACGGCCAGCGCCGCCAGCCAGATCACGATCACACGCTCGGCGCCGAACAGCAAGGCATTCGCGGTCTGATACGACACCGCCAATTTGGCGATGCGCAGCTCCGCATTGAATTGATCGGCCAGCGCATTCATCCAGCCGGCGCGCCGCTCTTCGTTGCGGCCGAACAGGCGCACGCTCTGCGCCCCGCGCACCGATTCCATGAAATGCGTCTGCTGCTTAGCCGCATGGATAATCTGCTCGGCCGTCGCTTCGCGCAAAGCCTTGAAAATGGTCCAGCGCAAGACCACATACAAGGCCACCGCCACACAGGCCAGCGCCGCCAGTTGCACGCTGTACAGCAACATCATGATCAGTGTGCCGATGACCAGCACACCGTCGATTACGCCTTCCACAAACTGGGTAGTCAGGCTGCGCTGCATGGTCTGGATAGAACCGAAACGCGAGACGATATCGCCGGTATGGCGTTTCTCGAAGTAAGGCAAGGGCAGTTTCAGCAAATGCGCAAAGGCATTTCCCAGCCACTGGAAATTCAGCTTGGTCGCCAGCACCGTAGTAACCCAGGAACGCAGCGCGCCTATGCTGGTTTGCAACACCACCAATAACAGGAAACCACAACCGAGCACCGTGATCAAGTCGCGGTCGGCCGCCAGCAAGGCTTCGTCCACCACCCATTGCATGTAAAACGGCGCCACCAGCGCGCAGGCTTGCAAGGCCAGGCCCAGCAGCAACAATTGCACCAGATTGCGTTTGAGACCGACCACCCGTCCCATCAGCGACAGCAGAGAGAATTGCCGGACTTCCTGCTTGCGCTCGAATTGCGCGGTCGGCGTGAGTTCCAGCGCCACCCCACTGAAATGCCTGGCGATTTCGGACAGCGCCAAACGCCGTTCGCCCACTGCCGGATCGTGGATCACCGCATGGCTGGTGCTTACCGCTTTCAGCACCACAAAGTGATTCATATCCCAATGCAAGACACACGGCAGTTTCAGCTCGGGCAGATGCTGCATGTCGAGCTTCAGCGGCCGGGTTTGCAAGTGCAGCCCCTGCGCCATCGCCATCAGGCTCTTCAGGGTAGAGCCTTTCAGCGACACCGAGTAACGCCGCCGCATGCTGGCGATGTCGATACGATGACCCCAGTAGCTGGCGATCATGCACAAGGACGCCAGCCCGCATTCGGCGGCTTCGGTTTGCAACAGCACCGGCAAGTGTTTGCTGCGCCAGAAAGACAGGTGGGGGAGGGTGAGTAAGTTCATGGAAAAAGCTGAGATGATCTTGAAAAAAACCGAAAACTTAAATACCGTCGTTCCGGCATGCTTTAAGCCGGAACCCAGCGTCTTTGCTCGCTCAACGAAAGCCGCTGGATTCCGGCTAAAGGCACGCCGGAATGACGTCGCTATGAATGGTCGTACGCAGCTATTAGCCCCGCCCCGCAATGCTATACAAAGGCTCCAGCACCCATTCGATCAGCTTGCGCTGTTCCAGCACGATGCTGGCGTCGACCAGCATGCCCGATTTCAAAGGCAGGGCCTGACCATAGGCAAGCACGGTTTGCTGCCCCAGTTTCAGGCGGATACGGTACAGCGGTTCGGAGCCGGCCCCGGCCGGCAGCGCCGCCCCCGGCAAGGCCAGCTCTTCCGGCCGCAGCGAGGTGTGCGCCACTTCGGTCACGGTTGCACTGTATTGGCCGAATTTCTGATACGGATAAGCCTGGTAACGCAGCCAGACCGTCATGCCCGGTTGCACGAAGCCGGCCGAACGCGAAGGCGCATAGATTTCCGCCGCCAGCTCGGCCCCGGCCGGCAAGATTGCGGCCAGCGCCTGATTGGCCGCCACGCTTTGCCCGACTTCGGCTGTGAGCGCCGTGACCACCCCCGCTTGCGGCGCGCGCACCACGATCTCGCGCCTGGCCTCGCTCTCGGTCAGGTCTTGCTCCAGCGCCGCCACGTTGCGCTGCAAGGCCGCCGTATCGCGTTGCGCCTGCAAGGCCAGCTCGCGTACATCGGCTTGCGTCGCCGCCAGTTCGCGCCGGTTGGACGATTGCAGGCGCTGCAAATCCGCCAGCCGCCCGCGCTGATCGAGCAGTTCGGCTTGCTTGTCTTGCAACTGGGCCGCCGACAAATAATTGGTGGCTTGCAAGTCGCTATAACGCTTATAGGCTTGTTCGGCGATGCTCACGCGCTGCTGTTGCAAACTAATCTGGTCGTCCAGCTTGTGCAGCCCGCCCTCCATCTCGCCGGCCTTTTGCTGCAACGCTGACAGGCGCAGGCGCGCCTGTGCGCTGGATTGTTGCAGCTCACCGCGGTAACTATCGCGCCGGCTTTGCACCAGATCGGAAATGGTCCGGTTCGCTTCGCCGCCGCCACTGTTGCGCTCGCTGGCCAGCACAAACAAGACTTGCCCCGCCTTAACCGCTGCGCCTTCCCGCACCCGCTTCTCGGCTATCACCCCGGCTTGCATCGGCAGCACGCGGATCACCCCGGAAGTCGGTAACAGCACGCCCTGGCATTGCGCCTTGCGCGTGGTCGAGAACAGGAAGAAGAAGGCGACGATGGCGGCCACCAAGCCAACAAACAAAGCGGTCAGCCAGCGCTGGCTGGCGGCCGTGGTCAGCAGCACGGTGCCGTATTGGCGCGTGCTCAAGTGTTCGATTGCTTGGCGGCGGAACAGCGGGCGAACCGTCGCCGGAGGTGCGACTGTGGTCGATTGAGGGGAATCAGGAGCTTGCAAGATAATCTTTTCTTTTAAAAAATATATCTTGACATCAACCGTTTTTTTTTTGCAATACTTTTGTTGTCGCAGCGCCAATGTTGCGGCGAATTTTTTACTTTTCTTTTATGGAGTTGTTATGCAAGAATTGAATATGATGGAAGTTGAGCAAGTTGGTGGCGGTATCGCTGATTTAGCTGCTTTTGCACTCTTTTGGATCGTTGCTTATGCTGGTCAAGAAATGGGTTGGTGGGAAATAGGTTAATATAAAAGTTGCTCTGGTTGTGACTAGAGCAACTATAAAATACAGTGACAAAATTATAAATTTAATGCCGCCTAATAGCGGTAATCTACAAAAAATGAATGCTTAAATGCAAGTTAAAAGCCTAATAGTAATAAAGATTTGTTCGATTTTTCTCACATCTTCGCTAACTTCGTTTGTATTTGCCCAGAACATCGATAACTTGCAACATTTAGATGCACAAGACTCCACGGTTATCGTTACAGCTACACGAGATCCTCAATGGATATCTTATCGTGATGCGTATAAAGCGATGGAAATATTCAATGATTATCAGAAGCCTAAAAATTATCTAAAACCGCGTTTTGTTTTATGGCCCAAAAATACCAATGAGTCGAATGAAGAATTGCGATTACAAATAATTGGTAAAACAACAAATCAAGAGGTCAGGCTGGAAAATTTGTGGGGAACTATTCCTATGAATAAATCAGCATATGATGAGGGTGCTGATTTCAGATTAAATCGTAGGGCAGGGAGCTATCGTTTCGCTAGAGTAATGACAATCGCGGATAACCCGGAGGGCGTTTACGCCGAGGCAGAATTAAGAGTAGCTTGCAATCAAGTACTTGATTTTTTCAGAGACAAATTATTTGAAAGAATTCGGTTCATAGGAAAGAAATGTTCTGGTATTAAATTTTTGTATTCACAAAAAATTGATGAGCCGGTCTTGAATTTGAGAGAGAAAAATCAAAACTTGAGTCGTATAAAAGAACAAGAAATTGACTCTGAAAAGGGAAGAAAAATCATCATCTACCGATTTTCAGACTCACATAAGGGAGCTGACATTATTACGACTACATTACCAGTTGCCATAGCTGCTTTAATTGAATGAAATTGGTATTGCCATGCCTATTGCCTGATGGATAATCACTATCATCTCTTGATGAAGCATGGGGTCAGGCCTTGAAGCATGGGGTCAGGCCTTACATTTGACATTATCCGATAACCATCCTACACGCAGCTTTACCTGAATAGGTGGGGGATAGTAATGGCAAGGCCTTTACGCATTGAATTTGCCGGTGCGCTGTACCATGTCACTGCTCGCGGCAACGCGCAAGCCAATATTTATGATGATGACGATGATCGCCAGCCCGTAGAGCGCAATGAGCTTCATCTATTGCGCCGCATGGAATGCATCACGCAAATGGGGTCCGCAAATGGGGTCAGTTCTAATCCGCAAATGGGGTCCAAATGGGGTCGGTC
>JACPWS010000045.1 GCA_016196925.1 Burkholderiales bacterium
CAGACGACATGTCGTCTGAATTCCCCACTACACCGACCAACCTTGATTTCGCTTGAATATATTCAACCCTGGGAGGAGTAAGGTAGCCAGGGAGACGGAAAAGTGTGCAATCGAGCCTGTAGCGCTCTCACTCAAATGGTGTACGACTTGAATGCCGTTATTTTAGTCATATCAATCACGTATCGAAGCTGATTAGCGCTCAACTGGGGAATCTAGGTTCAATGCAAAAAGCGCTTATTTTTTACCATGGGAACCGGATGTCCGACGCCGTAGCCTTGCGCATAATCGACCCCGATCTTGCGCAACTTCGCCAAAATCGCGGGATTCTCGGCAAACTCGGCGATGGTTTCTATGCCCATCACATGACCGATGTCGTTGATCGCCGCCACCAGCGCCGCATCCACCGTATCGGTTGCGATGTCTTTCACAAAGCAGCCGTCGATTTTTAAATAATCGACCGGCAAATGTTTGAGATAGGCAAATGAAGACATGCCGCTGCCGAAGTCGTCCAGCGCGAATTTGCAGCCCTTCGCGCGCAAGGCGATGATGAAGGCGCTGGCATTCAGCAAGTTGGCGATGGCGGCGGTTTCCGTGATCTCGAAGCAAATGCTGGCAGGATGCACGCCGGAGGCCGACAATTGTTCGACGATGAAATCGAGCGCACTCTCATCGTTCAGGGTGCTGCCGGATAAATTGACAGAGAACAGCGAATCCGCGCCGTGCGGCAAAGCGGCGATATGCGCGCAGGCGCTGCGTACCACCCAGCGGTCGATATCCACCATCAAGCCGTAACGTTCTGCCGCCGGGATAAAAGCCATCGGCGGCACGATCTTGCCATCTTCGCCGACCATGCGCAGCAGCACTTCGGCGTGCTCGTGGTAAGCGTGTTTTTTTCCTAACGGGACGATTTTTTGCACATACAGCGCGAAGCGCTCCTGCGCGATCGCGCTGTAGATGCGGGTATACCAGTCCATCTCGCCGTGGCGTTTGCTGAGTGCGTAATCGTCCGCCTGGTAGACGTGGATGCGGTTGCGGCCGCGATCCTTGGCGGCGTAGCAGGCGGCGTCGGCCAGGCTCAGGATTTCCGTCAGGCTCATGCGCTCCGCGCCCTGGCCGCCGAAGCTGACCAGGCCTATGCTGACGCTGATAGGGAAAGTCTTGTCTTCCCAGACAAAGCGAAAATCCTCGATGATGATCCTGAGGTTTTCCGCGATTTGCCGCGCGACATGCGGCGGGCAAGATTCCAGCAAGACGCCGAATTCATCGCCGCCGAGACGGGCCAGGGTGTCGTTGACGCGCAATGCCAGCCTGAGCAAGCCGGTAATCTGGCGCAGCAACTCGTCGCCCGCGTTGTGGCCGCAAGTGTCGTTGACGATCTTAAACTGGTCCAGATCCATATAGGCCAGCGCATGCTGTTTTCCGTGCTGCTCGGTGGATATGATCGCGGCTTCCAGACGCCTTTCGAATTCGCTGCGGTTGACCAGATCGGTCAGCGCATCGTGCGTCGCCTGATAAGTCATTTTTTCCGCCAGGCGGCGGGCGTCGCTGACGTCGTGAAACACCAGCACGGCACCGATGATTTTGCCGTCGCGGTCGCGCATGGGTGCGGCCGAATCCTCTATCGAATACAGTATGCCGCCGAGCTTATTGGCCAGCGCGCTGTTATGCGCCAGGCCGGCCACATTGCCGCTGCGCAGCACCATTTCGATCGGCGACGGCGCCGGCTGTTCGCTTTCTTCGTTAACCAGCACCAAGACTTTGGAAACTGACTGGCCGCAGGCATCCGCCAGGGTCCAGCCTGTCATATGTTCGGCGACCGGATTTAAATACGTGACATTGCCGAGAAAATCGGTGGTAATCACGCCGTCGCCGATAGAATTCAGGGTGACTTCCAGGCGCTGCTTTTCCTCGAACAATTCGCTCGCCCTGATTTCCAGTTCGTGCTTCGCCTCTTCCATTCTGGCGTAAGCGCAAGCCAGCTGCTGTTCGCTGGTCTTCAAACGCGCCTCGACGCGGTGGCGCTCCAGCGCCATCTGTATGGTGGCGTGCAATTCGCGCTCGGAAAACGGCTTCACCAGATAGCCGTAGGGCTTGGTGACCCTGGCCCTTTCCAGGGTTTTTTCTTCCGAGTAGGCGCTCAGGTAAATCACCGGAACGTCGATTTCGGCCGCCGTGTCGATGCCGTCGATGTCGCCCGAAATGTGGATGTCCATCAGCACCACGTCCGGATCGGTTTCGCTGACGCCCTTGAGTGCCTGGTCGTGCGAGGCGGCGACGCGCGGCACTTCATAACCGAGACGAAGCAGGCGGCGCTGCAGATCCAGCGCGACGACACTCTCGTCTTCGACGATCAATATTCTGGAAGACATGGCGGTACTCCTTCTCAGCCGTCATTCAGTGGAAATTCGAGCAAAAACCGGGTCGGCTGGCGACGTTGTATGCTTAACGTTCCTTCCAGCTGCCGGGATAGCAAGCTCACCAGGCGCAATCCCAAAGTCTCGGTGTGATCGATGTCGAGATCGTCGGGTATCCCGACGCCGGTATCGCTGACCGCCAGCAGCAAGCGTTTATTGTCCAGATGCGACAAACGTAAATTGATTTCACCGCAGCGGCCGTCGGGAAATCCATGCTTCAGAGAATTGGTGATCAGCTCGTTGATCAGCAAGCCGCAGGGAATGGCGGAATTAATCGGAAGATAGACTGCGCTGGCATCGATGGACAAGCTGATCTTGCCGGCATCGATACCGTAAGAAGCGATCAGGGTGGGCGCCAGCGCTTCGAGGAAGCCGCCAAAATCGACCTTGGCGAAATCGTTCGATTGATACAGGGTCTGGTGTATCAGCGCCATCGACTGTATGCGGTTCTGGCTATCCATCAGCATGCTCTTGACCGCCGGGTCGTCGATCAGCGAAGACTGCAGGTTCAGCAGGCTATGCACGATTTGCAGGTTGTTTTTCACGCGATGGTGGATTTCGCCGAGCAGCAAATCCTTTTCTTTCAGCGCCGCCTGTATCCGCCCCTCTTTTTGCTTGCGATCGGAAATGTCGACGATGGACGACAGCACCATCATGCCTTCTTCGGTCTCGATAGGATTGAGGGCGATCTCTACCGGAAATTCGCTGCCGTCCTTGCGCCGCCCGAACAAATCGCGCCCGGCGCCCATGGGGCGCGATTGCGGATCGCCGAAAAACAATGCGCGCTTTTCCGGATGGCCGTGACGAAAGCGCGCCGGCACCAGGACTTCGACTATCTGCCCCAGCATTTCGGGGCGGGGGTAGCCAAACAGTTTTTCCGCCTGCGCATTGACCATCTCGATGTGGCCGTGCCGGTTCGCCATCACCATCGCGTTCGGCGCCGACTCGACCACGCGCCGGAAGCGCTCTTCCAGGCGCTTGCGCTCGCTCATGTCCCGGGTGATTTTGGCGTAACCCTGCAGCACGCCGTCCCTATCGTACAAACCGGTGATGACGACGTAGGCCCAGAACTGGGAACCGTCTTTACGGCGGCGCCAGCCTTCGTCTTCGTAACGCCCGCTGCGGGCGGCAAGATCGAGTTCGATCGCGGGAATATTTTCCTGAATCGCAGCTTCGCTGTAGAAGATCGAGAAATGCTGGCCGAGTACTTCTTCTTTTGTGTAGCCCTTGATGTGCGCCGCGCCCAGATTCCAGCTGCAAACCCTGCCCTCCAGATCGAGCATGAAGATCGCGTAATCTTCGACGCTGTCGACCAGACCACGGAACCGGCTGTCATCGGACTTACCAAGTTCCCAGACCTTGGTGGTAGCTGTGCTCATTGCGCACACCTTATAGTAGCATTGCAATTTATTCTAGCATCGTCAGCGGCTCTTTACTTTTTGTTGTTTTGTTTCTGCATGGAAAAATTATTATGCGCCTTTTCACCGATAAACATCGCGTCCGGCAAAAATAATTTTGCCTGTTTTTTTTGCAATTCTAACCCAGCTTGCCGCTGTCATCGCGCCGCCTTCGGCGGGCGCTGCGCAGGCGGATATCCGTTGCCCGCAATGGCGGGCGGGAAGCATGTCACAATCTCGCCATGCGAATTACATCCCCCACCCCTGTCGCCGCCAAGCTGGACGGCCGGCTGCACCCGCGCAATCGCCATCAAGGTCGCTACGATTTTGCACGCCTGCTGCAAGCCGAGCCGGCGCTCGCGGCATTCCTGAGCCAGAATCCGTATGGAGAAACCAGCCTCGATTTTGCCGACCCGGCGGCGGTCCGTGCACTCAACCGCGCGCTGTTGAAGGCGAGCTACGGCATACTCGGCTGGGATCTTCCGCCTGGAAATCTATGCCCGCCGGTGCCGGGGCGCGCCGATTATCTGCATTACCTGGCCGATTTGCTGGCCGCCGGCAATCGCGGCGCCGTCCCCGCCGGCCAGCACCTGCAAGTGCTCGATATAGGCACGGGCGCGAATTGCATTTACCCCTTGCTCGGCGCCAGCGAATACGGCTGGCGTTTCGTCGGCGCCGACATCAATCGCACCTCGCTGAGCCATGCGCAGACGATACTGGATGCCAATCCCGGCCTGGCGCAACGCATCGCGCTGCGCTGGCAACCCGAGGCGCAGGCGATTTTCCGGCATATCGTGCAAGACGACGAATGGTTCGACTTGACGATGTGCAACCCGCCGTTTCACGCCTCGCTGGCCGCCGCCAGCGCCGGCACCGCGCGCAAATGGCAAAACCTCGGCAAAAGCGGGGCGCAGGCCAAGGCGCAGACAAGCTTGAATTTCGGCGGGCAAGACGCCGAGCTGCACTGCCCCGGCGGCGAATCCGCCTTCATCTTGCGCATGATTGCGGAAAGCGCGGCCATCCCCACGCGCTGTTACTGGTTCAGCACCCTGGTCTCGAAATCGGCCAGCTTGCCGGCGATCTATGCCGCACTCAGGCGCGCCGGCGTGCAAGAGCAGCGCACGATAGACATGCAGCAAGGCCAGAAGCAAAGCCGGCTGGTGGCCTGGACTTTTTTGACTGCGTCCCAGCAGGCGGCCTGGCGCAAATTGCGCTGGTGAGCGCCGGCGAAACCGGATTTCTCCTGAGAATTTACCACTTTAAGTGGAGTATCCTGATTTTTCAGCCTACCGTCGGCGGATTTAAACGTCCTGTAAATATACTCCCCTCTAGTATATTCGCCGCTTCCGGACCCGTTACTGCCCAATTTTGCGCCGGCAGCGGGCTTGATACGGCAGCGTCGCGCCCCCATATACATAAGAGAGGTGGCACAGTGGCGTCCCTTGTTTTGCTGGATACTGCAGTTTTGCCCGACTTCTCGCGCGCCATATTCTTTCCAACACAAGCAAAGCGTGGCTTACAATCTCGTTCGTCGCCGTCTGAGATGATGGTTTAGCCCTGCAAGACTTATTCGCCGCTCATGCCCGCGAGTTTTACTTTTAAGCAAATGTGTGTCAAGGATGATAATGAAACGTGTAGATGACTTCCGCCTGCAACTGGGCAAAGATGAACTGGTTCCCATCATGATAGGCGGCATGGGCGTCGACATTTCCACCGCGGCACTGGCGCTGGAAGCGGCCCGCCTGGGCGGCGTCGGCCATATTTCCGACGCCATGGTGCACGACGTTTCCGATCGCCGTTTCGACACCAGCTTCGTCAAGGATAAGACCCGCCTGTACAAATACAATATCGCCAATTCCGACAAGACCGACATCAAGTTCGACCTCGGCCATCTGGCCGAAGCGACCCGCCTGCACGTGGGCAAGACCATGGAAGCCAAGCGCGGCTCCGGCATGGTCTTCGTCAATTGCATGGAAAAGCTGACCATGAACGGCCCGCGCGAAACCCTGAAAGTGCGGCTGGAATCCTCGCTCGATGCCGGCATCGACGGCATCACCCTGAGCGCCGGCCTGCACCTCGGCTCCTTCGCGCTGATGGAAGGACATGCCCGCTTCCGTGATGCCAAGCTGGGCATCATCGTGTCCTCTGTGCGCGCGCTGCAACTGTTCCTGCGCAAGAACGCCAAGCTGAACCGCCTGCCCGATTACATCGTGGTGGAAGGCCCGCTGGCCGGCGGCCACCTCGGCTTCGGGCTCGATTGGGCGCAATACGATCTGCAAACCATCATCACTGAGATCGTGCAGTATCTGCAAAAAGAAGAATTGAATATCCCTATCATCGCCGCCGGCGGCATCTTCACCGGCAGCGATGCCGTGTCTTTCCTGGAAAACGGCTCGGCCGGCGTGCAAGTCGCGACCCGCTTCACCGTCACCGAAGAATGCGGCTTGCCGGCCAAGGTCAAGCAAGAGTATTTCAAGGCCAGCGAACCGGACATCATCGTCAACACGATTTCGCCGACCGGCTACCCTATGCGCATGCTGGCGAACACGCCGGCCATCGGCGACGGCATCCGCCCCGGTTGCGAATCCTACGGCTATCTGCTGGACGGCAACGGCAATTGTTCCTACATCGACGCCTATAACCGCGAAGTGGCGGCCCATCCGGACCAGAAAAAGATCGTGGTGATGGACAAGACTTGCCTGTGCACCCACATGCGCAACTTCAATTGCTGGACTTGCGGCCAGACCACCTATCGCCTGAAAGACACCACGCGCAAGCTGGCCGACGGCAGCTATCAGATCCTGACGGCCGAGCACGTGTTCCGCGATTACCAGTTCAGCGTCGATAACCAGATCGCCCTGCCGGAGTAAAACCGCTGCAAGCAACGCTATAGGAAAAATGCAAAAAACCGCCTGTCCGCCCGGATTTTTCCGGCGCGTCAGGCGGTTTTTCTGTCTGTGCAAATGCTTCCGCTACGCCTGCTGCAGTCTTTAATCAAATCTGCGTCAAACCGCCATCGACAGTCAGCTCTATACCATTGACATAACTGGCCGACTCCGACGCCAGGAACAGCACCGCCGCCGCGATTTCTTCCGGACCGGCCATGCGGCCGGCGGGCGCCGCGTCTTTTAAGTAAGCGGAAAACGCGTCGATTTGACTTTGGTCCATCCCTAAGCCGTGCTGCATGATAGGCGTAAGGGTGACGCCGGGACTGATCGCATTCACCCGTATCTGACGCGCCTTCAGGTCGTTCGCCCAGCTACGGGCGAACGAGCGCACGGCCGCCTTGGACGCGCTATACACGCTCAGGTTCGCCATCCCTTTGTTGGCGACAATCGAGGCGTTCAAGACGATGCTGGCGCCGGGATTCAGCAAAGGCAGCAGCGTCTGCACCGTGAAAAATACGCCTTTCACGTTGATATCAAAAGTCGCATCGAAATCGGCTTCCGCCACCGCGCCGAAAGAGCCATATTCGGCAATCCCGGCATTGGCGAAGATCACGTCCAGGCGATCGCCGCGCTGTTCAATTACACCCTTGAGCACCTTCAGATCGCTGATGCGCGCCACATCCGACAAGCACCCGGTGGCGCGCTCGCCCAAAGCCTGCAGCGCCTGATCCAGTTTTTCCGGATTGCGTCCGGTGATATACACGCGCCTGGCTCCCCGCGCCAGAAACGCCCTGGCGCTGGCCAAGCCTATACCCGAGGTAGCCCCGGTCACCAGCACGTTTTTATCGGTAAAGTCTTGTCTTGTTGCATTCATGTTCACTCCTTTAATTTGCAGATATCGCTCTGACTGTTGTGGAACAGCCAGTTCAGTATTGCAAAAACGGATACCAGCAACAATCCGTATAATGCTTGATACATTAATGAGCAAAATTCAACTATGCAGGGAAAATTAAACGACCTGGCGGCCTTTGCCTGCGTCGCCCGCAAGCGCAGTTTCCGTCAGGCGGCACAAGAGTTGCAAGTGACGGCGTCGGCCTTGAGCCATAGCATCAGCAAGCTGGAACAAGCGCTGGGCGTGCGCCTGTTGAATCGCAGCACGCGCAGCGTGAGCCCCAGTGCGGCGGGGGAGCGCCTGTTGCAGCGCCTGGCGCCGGCCTTGAGTGAAATCGGGCAAGCGCTGGATAGCCTGAATGCGCTGCGGGCGAGCCCCAGCGGAAAACTGCGTCTGAACGTGCCGCGCCCGGCGGCGCAACTGGTGTTGGCGGAAAAAATCGCCGGGTTTGTACGCGCTTATCCGGAAATACAGTTGGAAATTGTGGCCAGCGACGCCTTGATCGACATCGTCGAGCAAGGCTATGACGCCGGCATCCGTTTCGGCGAGAGTTTACAGCAAGACATGATCGCGCTACCGGTCGGTCCGGCCATACGCTTCGTGGTATGCGGTGCGCCGGCCTACCTGAAACAGCATGGAAAACCACGCACACCGAATGATTTACTGGCGCACGCCTGCATACAATGGCGCTTTCCCAGCGGCGTGCATTATCGCTGGGAATTTAGCCAGGGCGAAAACAAATTGGAAGTCGCTACCAACGGGGCGCTGATACTGGATGAACCCAGTCTGATGATACAGGCCGCGCTGGACGGCGCCGGCCTGATTTATATGTATGAAACCTTGGTCCAGCAATTGGCGCAACAAGGCCGCCTCGAATATGTGCTGGAAGACTGGTGCCCGGCCGGACCGGGCTTTTACCTGTATTACCCGAGCGGCCGGAATATGTCAGCCGCCTTACGCGCCTTGATCGACTACCTGAAACGTCCATGAAGGCAGCGCAAGGTATTCAATTGCCTTCGTTTTGCAACAAGACCGAGCAAAATGCAGCGGCGAACAGGGCCAGCGTGACCAATAACTGCGCTTCAACAAAATAATTTGCCATGATTTTTCTCCTTGATTTAACTGGAAAGCATCATAGCAAATCAATAAATATAAATGAAATCATCGTTTGTTATTCCATATATTCATAAAAACGATATCTTGCAATTAATCGGCAAAATACCAATAGCCCTGATGCACCCAGTCGCATACGGCGCTGATGAATTGCGGCTGATGCAGGGCGCTGTGCAACAGGTCGATGTCGAGCACATCATGGTCGCATAACGCCAGCACCGCAGCCCGGCAATCCGCGCCAAACGCATAACGTTCGCCGGCCACGTAGCACACGCCCTGCGCCAGCGTGGCATCCAGGTAAAAGCAGCGCAAGCCGCCGGTGCGCTGCAGCGGCTGTTGCTGCAGGCAGTCCAGCAAGTCAGCCTCGCTCAAGGGTTCGTCCAGCGCCTGCAGGTCGAGCGCGCATTTGGACTTGGACAGGAAGCTGCCGGCGAAATCGGCCACCAGTTGCTCGTCATCCAGCAGCGCCTGCATTTGCGCCCGGATGCGGGCGAAATCGACAGCGCCTATCTGGCCCTGCTGCCTGTGCACAGGCCGTTGCGGGTCGCTGATCAGCTGGTTGCCGAGTTCACGATCGATCACGTAATCGGCCAGCCCGCTCAGCATGTCGCGCGCCGATTTGCTGCGGTAGCCGACCGAGAAACTCATCGCCGTTTCCAGCGTCACGCCGTCATGCGGAAAACCGGGCGGAATGTACAGGATGTCGCCGGGCAGCAATTCGACATCGATAATGGCGTCAAACGGCTCGGTATGCAGCAAGGCCGCATGCGCGGCAAACTGCCGATGATGGCCCTGCGCGCCGACGCGCCAGCGGCGTCGCCCCGAGCCCTGGCAGATGAACACATCGTACAGATCGATATGCGGCCCGACCCCGCCGCCCGGGGTGGAATAGCTGATCATCACATCGTCGAAGCGCCACTTGGGAAGAAACGCAAACGGCGGCACCAGTTGCGCCACGTCCGGCGACCAGTGGTCGACCGCCTGCACGATCAGGGTCCAATCGCGCTCGCCCATGCGCTCATACGAATCGAAAGGGCCGCTTTCCGCTTGCCACGCGCCATCCTGCCGGTACACCAGGCGCGATTCGACTTCTTCTTCGCAAGCCAGCCCGGCCAACTCATCCGGGCTGATCAGGTCGGCAAAATGCAGCAAGCCCTGGCGTATCACCAGCGGTCGCTGTTGCCAGTAATTTTGCAAAAAATCTTCGGGAGAAAAGGCGGCGGGATTTAATTTCAACATGGCGGCACAGAGATAAATAAACAAACTATCTTGTACCAGCTAAGGCCGCGGCGCGCTATCGACCAGATCAAGCAAAGTGCAGAAACCCACGCCGCACTTGTCTCCGGATCAATACAGCACTAGTATCGAGAGCAGCTTGCCGACTAGCGCAGCAAGACTTTAAAAATAATGACGACCAAGAAAACGGAGACCACGCATGGAAAAAATCTGGCTGAAAGCTTATCCCCCGGGCGTACCGGCAGAAATCGACGCTAACCAGTACCGCTCGCTGGTGCATCTGCAAGAAGAAGCGTTCAGCAAATACGCGGCGCGCCAAGCGTATAGCTCCATGGGCCAGACCCTCAGCTATCGCGAAGTCGATGCCTTGTCCGCCCGGTTGGCGGCCTGGCTGCAGCAGCGCGGCTTGGCCAAGGGCGCGCGGGTGGCGCTGATGATGCCGAACATCCTGCAATATCCGGTGGCCATCGCGGCCATCCTGCGCGCCGGTTACACCGTGGTCAACGTCAATCCGCTGTACACGCCGCGTGAACTGGAACATCAGCTGAACGATTCCGGCGCGGCCGCCATCATCATCCTGGAAAATTTCGCCACCACGCTGCAGCAAATCTTGCCCAAGACCGGCGTCCAGCATGTGATCGTCGCCAGCATGGGCGACTTGCTGGGCGGCTTCAAAGGCGCGCTGGTGAATTTCGTGGTGCGCAAGATCAAGAAAATGGTGCCGGCGTATAGCTTGCCGGGCGCGCTCAGCTTCCGGCAAGTCATGGCGCAAGCGGCCGGGCTGACGCTGGCGCCGGTAACACTGGGGCATGAAGATATCGCCTTCCTGCAATACACCGGCGGCACCACCGGCGTCTCGAAAGGCGCGGCCTTGTCGCACCGTAACCTGATCGCGAATATCCTGCAATGCGAAGCCTGGCTGCAACCGGCACTGAAAAAAGCGCCACAAGTCGAACAACTGAACATCGTGTGCGCGCTGCCGCTGTACCACATCTTCGCGCTGACCGCCTGCTGCCTGCTGGGCACGCGCACCGGCGCGATGAATATCCTGATCGCCAATCCGCGCGATATCGGCGGCTTTATCAAAGAGCTGGGCAAACATAAATTCCATATGCTGCCGGCCGTGAACACCCTGTTCAACGGCTTGATGAACCATCCCGACTTTAGCAAGCTGGATTTCTCCAGCCTGAAGGTCAGCATAGGCGGCGGCATGGCGGTGCAACAGGCGGTGGCCGACAAATGGATGAAGCTGACCGGCAACCCCATCATCGAGGGCTACGGCTTGTCGGAAACCTCGCCCGGCGCCACCTTCAACCCGGCCGACGCCACCGCCTACTCGGGCGTGATCGGCGTGCCGCTGCCATCCACCGAGATCATCATCCTGGACGACGCCGGCCAGCCGGTAGCGCTGGGCCAGCCCGGCGAAATCGCGATCCGCGGCCCGCAAGTGATGGTCGGTTACTGGAACCGGCCGGACGAAACGCGCGAGGTGATGACGGCTGACGGTTTTTTCAAATCGGGCGATATCGGCATCATGGATGAACGCGGCTACACCAAGATCGTCGACCGCAAAAAGGACATGATCCTGGTGTCCGGTTTCAACGTGTATCCGAACGAAATCGAAGGCGTGGTCGCACTGCATCCCGGTGTGCTGGAATGCGCCTGCATAGGCGTGCCGGACACGAATTCGGGCGAAGCGGTGAAACTGTTCGTGGTGAAGAAAGACCCGGCGCTGACAGCCGATCAGCTGATGGAATATTGCAAGCAGCAATTCACCGCTTACAAGAAGCCGAAGTACATAGAATTCCGCAGCGAACTGCCGAAGACCAATGTCGGCAAGATTTTGCGGCGGGCCTTGCGCGATGAAAAGCAGGGAGCGTAAAGCGTACTTCCGCCCAAAAAAAAATCGCCTGAAATCAGGCGATTTTTTTTGCATGCAAACTAAACCGCCATCACTCCCGCACCAGAAAATCGATCACGATTTCACCCGGGATGCGCGCCACGTAACTGATCTGGATTTGCGTACCGAAGTGGTTTTCTATCTGCGCCAGCAAGGGCAGCGGATCGTGGTCATTGCAAAAGCGCATGGTCTCGCCGGCTTGCAGCGCATCCAGCGCGCCGAAGATGGCGGCGTGGCGGAAGCGCTTGGCGATGCCGCGTGCATCAAAGGCATACACGCCGGCGGCGCTGACAGGGAGGGAACAATCGTGTGGCATGGTGAAACTCCTTTTTGAGATATAACAGCCGACAGCGCGCCGCCGGCTGTGATGCTTACTTACTATTGGTCAGATTCGTTTAAATTTTTCCGGCATTGCTGCCGACTGCGGTAGCCGGCTGACGCTGGCCGCGGGCCAGCAGGCGCAGCGCAAAACAAGCCAGGAATAGCACACCGAGCGCGAACACAATGTCACCCGGCACCCGCAGCCACACCAGATTTTCCATCACTTTCGAATGGACGATTTCCGGCGAACGCGCAAACCACATGCCCTGGCTGATGCTGGCACTGGCCTGGTAAATCCCGGCCGGCACCAGCGACATGAAGACCATCATCGCCAACCCGATATTCGTGCACCAGAACATGGGCTTCAGCAATTTATCCGACCAGGCGGCGCGCTCGGACAAGCCGCGCAGGCAGAACAGCAGCAGACCTATGCCCAGCATGCCGTACACGCCGAACAGCGCGGCATGGCCGTGCCCTGCGGTCATGTTCAAGCCTTGCATGTAGTACAGCGCGAGCGGGGTATTGATGGAAAAGCCGAGCAAGCCTGCGCCCACCACATTCCAGAAACCGACCGCGATAAAGCACAGGATGGACCACTGGTAAGCCTGCACCCAGGGCGCCGCCTTGGAGCGTTGGTAATTGCGATACGCTTCCACCCCTATCATCGCCAGCGGCACGACTTCCAGCGCCGAGAACATGGCGCCGATCGCGATCACGAAGGTCGGGGTGCCGGTAAAGTACAGGTGATGCAGGGTGCCCAGGATGCCGCCGAACAGGAACACGATGGTTTCCAGCACGATCGCGCTATTCGCAGTGGCGGCGCGGATCAGGCCGAGACGGGTGAACAGCAAGGCGATCACGGCGGTGGCGAACACTTCAAAGAAACCTTCCACCCACAAGTGCACCAGCCACCAGCGCCAGTACTCGATCATAGCGTAATGGGTATGCGGACCCCAGGTCAGCGAAGTCGCATAGAAGGCGCCGATGCAAGTGGCGGCCAGGAACACCATGGCGATCAGGCCGCGACTTTCCGACGGCTTTTTCAGGGCTGGCAATAAGCCGCGCCCCAACAGCGTGACCCAGAACAGCAAGCCGACGAACAACAGGATTTGCCAAACGCGTCCCATGCTGGTGAATTCCAGGCCCTGGTTCCCGATCCAGAAGCTGAAGCTATTGCCCAGGTGCTGCAAGGAACCTAGCCAGCCAAACGCGGTGGAACCGACCACGATCAACAGCAAGGCATAGAACAACAGGTTCACGCCGAGTTTCTGGTATTTCGGTTCATGTCCGGAAATCGCCGGCGCGATATACAGGCCGGTGGCCAGCCAGGCGGTGGCGATCCACAATACCGCGAATTGGGTGTGGATGGTGCGGCTGACGGTGAACGGCAAAATCTGCGCCAGCGGGAAGCCGAAGAAGCTATGGCCCTCCACCGCATAGTGGGCAGTAATCACGCCCATGCCGACTTGCGCCAGGATCAGGCCTATCACCACATAGAAATACTTTTTGGTGGCCAGCATGGAGGGCGTAGGCTTCAGGCTGAACAGCGGATCGGCTTTCGGCGGCTGCGGATCTTCCTCTTCCTTGGCTGCAGAATGATAGAAAACCATGCCGGCGATGGCGGCGATCATCAGGATCACGCTGGCGATCGACCAGATGCCGGCGCCCACCGTTGGCGTGTTGTTCACCAGCGGCTCATGCGGCCAGTTGCTGGTATAGCTGAGATCAGTGGCGCCCGGCCGGTCGGTGGCGGCGGACCAGGCCGACCAGAACAGGAAAGCCGGCAGAGCTTGCAAATCAGCCTGCTCCGGCAGCGAGCCGGCGTTCATCGCATATTGCTCGCGCAGCTTATCCAGCGCGGCATCGTCGCCGAACAGACTCATGTAATGTTGCGCGACTTGCCGTACTGCGACCGCGCGTTGCGGCGACAGCGTGATGCGGTCGGACTTGGCGTCATAAGTGTTGCGCCGCATCTCCGTCTTCAACCTGGCATTCAACTCGGCTTGCTGGCCTACGCTCAGCTGCTCGTAGGCCTGGCCGAAATCCTGCTGGGCCCAGGCTTCGCGCAAGGCCAGCGCTTCGCGGTGCAGCCAGTCGGCCGACCAGTCCGGCGCCACATAACTGCCGTGGCCCCACACCGAGCCGAGTTGCTGGCCGCCGGCGGACAGCCAGGCTTCCTGCCCGCGTTGCACCTGCCCTTCGGAAAACAGCACATCGCCCTTGGTGCTGAGAATTTGTTTGGGAATCGGCGGCGCAGTCAGGTAAATCTCGCTACCGACCCACCCCAGGACGGAGAAAGACAGTACACAGATAACCGCGAGCCAGGTCCAGAGTTTGCGCGTAGCGTGCATGGCATGGTTCCTTAATGTTGAGAGAAATGCAAACAGGCGCATGGCTGACAGCAGCGCCGTTAAAGATGCATTCTATCCACATCAATTATAAGATGCAAGCAATATACATGTTTAAAAAATTGAGCAGGCCATGAAATTGCCTTAACATACATCTTGAGTACTTGATTAATGCACCGATATGCATCGATGAAAACTGCAAAGACGTTTGCAGATGCATAGCTGAACTGGAAATAGCAATGAGACTGACCGCCTACACCGATTACACTTTGCGTACGCTGATTTATCTGGCGTGCAACCGGGACAGTCTGGCCACCATCCAGGACATCGCCGAGTTGCACGGCGTTTCTAAAAATCACCTGATGAAGGTCGTGCATCAACTCGGCATGTCGGGCATGGTGGAGACCGTGCGCGGACGCAATGGCGGCCTCAGGCTGAAACGCGAACCGGGCGAGATCAATATCGGCCAGGTGGTGCGCGCCACCGAGACCGATTTCGACATGGCGGAATGCTTTAACCGCGAAACCAATACCTGCGTCTACGCGCCCGCCTGCATGTTGAAATCGGTGTTGAACACCGCCACCAAAGCCTATCTGGCGACGCTCGACGGCGTCACGCTGGAAGACTTGATTAAAAAAGACGGCAAAGCCCAAAAAACCGGCGGCGCGGCCCTGGGCGGCGTGCCCATCGTGAAAGCAAAGTGACGCTTGTTTTCGCCTAACTCAACAGCGGCAAGACCAGCGCCGAACACAGCAATACCCAGACCATGCCGCCGACAGAAAACGCCTGATAACTGAGCGACTGCGCTTCAAACGGATCGTCCAAGCTGAGCAAGACGTAGCTGCCGTGATATAGGAGGCTCGCGGCGACCAGCAAACCCAGCACCACCAGCGACGTCATCAGCCAGATATCGTCCAACACCAGCGCCAGACTGGACAGGCACATAGGCACCGCGACGATGGCGGCCAGCAGATAGCTGTCCCTGAAGTCGACGGTTCTGCCATGCCCGGCCGCCAGCTTCCTGATCAGCCAGCCCATCAAGGGCACCGTCAGCATTTCCGCGATCAGAAACGTGAGCGCAACTGCCAGCCAGCGGAAATGCTCCGCATGCATGAGCAGGGTCGGGGAGTGACGGCTTTCTACATACAACAAGGTAACGGGGGCGATCAACGAAAAAGGCAAGACCAGCAGCAGGAAAGTCTTGAATACCGATGGATGCACCGTCACCACCGTATCCCAGCCGCCACGAAATGAGAACGGCATTTTTGTGTAATTCAGCAGACCCATGCTCCGGCTCCTTAATAAGTACGACGGTATAAATCAGGACTAGCGCCTGACGCTGATTGCTACAACATCGCAAGCATACGGCAGCTGCATGCATTGCAGCACTTTTAATATTGCAAACATTTACATCATAATATGATATATATGCCTGCTGTCAAGATTTCATGCCAGACGTTTATTGTGCGCTGCAATGCGGCCGCGAGCTCGCGGCGACCGGGCATGCAGCCTTTCCAGCGGGCAGCGCAGCAAAAAATCGACAATAAAATATTTGTCAAGACTGTGTAAATCAGGGAATATATAAACCGTCAGTTCCACTGCTGCAATTTCCTTTGGGAGTCATCATGCAAACTGTCGCACACATACTTCGTTCCAAACCAGACCAGACTGTGTACCGCATTGCGCCCACGGCGCCTTTGCTGGATGCGCTCAAGATGCTGGCAGACAAAAGCCTGGGCGCCTTACTGGTGATGCAGGGCGAGCAGATCGCCGGCATACTCAGCGAACGCGATTACACCCGTAAAGTCGAATTGCTGGGCCGCTCGGCGCGCGACACCCTGGTGAAAGACATCATGACCGCCACCGTCATCTGCATCGGCCCCGAGCACAGCAACGAGCAATGCATGGCATTGATGACCGAGCACCGCCTGCGCCACCTGCCGGTGATCGAGGATGGCAAGCTGATCGGCCTGATTTCTATCGGCGACCTAGTGAAAGACATCATCTCCGAACAACAATTCACCATCCAGCAACTGGAACATTACATCTACGGCATACGCGCCTGAAGCGCCGCCTTGACTGGCAGTCCCGGCCCAAACCGCCGGGCCGGCTTCAGCCGCGCCGCGCGTGCGCCGTGCCGCCGGCGCCCCGACCGTTCGTCGCCATCGAATTTGCCGCCTATCTCAAAAGCAAGCTAGCAATATCGATAGTTGCCAATCCGTATATTGCGCTTAAAAATCAGACCGGGATCGCGATCGGTTAACAAGCGAAAAATCCGATCGTGCAATGCCCCTGGTTCCACGGCAAGCGCGGCTTGAAAAGACAAAATTAGCATCCTCTTCGCTGCGATCGCCATCAACCATCCCGGAGTTCTTCTGCGGAATAATCGCCATGCAAGAAAAACCGAGCGTCGCACAATACCCGAGCACCACGCTCTTGCAGCATGCGCAGAGCAGCCCGGTTGCGCCTGCGACGCCCGCCACCGAGTCGCGCCAGCTGACAGCGATGGGCGATTATCACTATGCGCGCAGCCCGATACAACGCCAGGATGCGCCGCCTGCCGCGGCGTCCCGCCGGCCCGATAACGGCGGCTTGCCGGACCGGCTCAGGTCAGGCCTAGAGTCGCTGTCCGGCCTGTCCATGGCAGGGGTGAAGGTGCATTACAACTCGGCCCGGCCGGCGCGCCTGCATGCCCTGGCTTATGCCCAGGATAAGGAGATTCACCTCGGGCCGGGGCAGGAGCGATACTTGCCGCATGAAGCCTGGCATGTGGTGCAGCAGGCGCAGGGACGGGTCAGACCGACCATGCAGATGCAAGATGCGCTGAATGTCAATGACGATGCAGGCCTCGAACATGAAGCCGATGTCATGGGGGCGCGGGCGTTGCAGATGCAAGCGCGGGAAAATATGAGCACGGCCGCTATCCATCGCGGCATGCTATCTGGCAGGGAAACCGTACCGGATATTCAGTCGCTCACCCAATATAAGCGTGCCTCTCTTGCCACGCTGCAGTTTGGCCGGCGCAAGAAAAAGGCGCGGACAACCGCGCTGCAGCAAGAAAAGCAACGCAATCAAGAGTTGATCGCCCCCTACCACGGTACGCTCAAAACCATAGGCCGTGCCGGCCGCGATTTGCTGTCCGCCATCGATAACCTCAAGCCCCCATCTTCAAACGGTGAAGCCGGGCAAGATGCGCTTTATCAAGAGCTTTACCTGGTCTGGAGCGAATTCAGACAAAATGCCGCGAGCTTACAAGGCATACAGCAAGCGACCGGCCTCACTCTGCCCGGCCATGACAACTACCCGGTGATACTGCTCAATGCGATTGAAGCGGTAAGCAATGCTCAGCGGGCGATCAAGAAAAAACTCCGGCGCTATATTCCTAACGTGTTCGATGAAATTCAACGCAATCGGGCGCGGGGAAATCTGACGAACGCCGTGAATTTGCTCGACTTGTCGGCCGAGCGCTTAGATCATCACAACAACGACGCGAAGCCCAGTGATGACGACGCATTGGAAGCGAGCGTCAGCGCTGCGTTTAAAGGCAAAAAGACGCTGTATAAGCTCGCCTTACGCGCGCTGGCATTATCGCCGGAAGCGGGCAAGTCCATGCTGAGGAAAGAGGCCGGCCTCAGATACAAGGGACTCAAGAAAGATTATGCCAATCAGGCAGAAGGCGCGGTGCTCGATCTCATTGAGAATGAATTCGACGACTTCAGTAACAGCGCAGCATTCCGGGCCAACAAAAAGCAGATCCTGCTGCTGGCCCAGAAGGAAACGGCGGCGACTATCAGTGCAGAATATGACAAATCCGATATTCAATGGAACACGCGAGATTTTGAGACAACTGGAAATTCGGCACGATTAGCCACGCTGTTTTCCAGTTCTCCCGGCTTAATGGAACAAAGTTTATCCAAGATAAAGCGCGAGCCGCTGCACCAGACGCTGGTCGATATCAAACAAAACGGCAAATCGCACTCGATCAAGGACATCAACGACTATGTGGGCGACAAACTTAACGAACCGCTGATGCGCTGGGTCATAGAAAACGATATCCCGGTCGAAGTGCATGCCATGAGTATCCTGAATTCGTTTGCCAAGCTCAGCTCCGAAGGTTACACCGACGTCGCCGAAGTGAAGAGCGAACATGCGGCGACCAAAAAATGGGTTGCAATCAATCCCAACACCCAAATGACGAAGCTGGTATTCCAGACTTTGCCCGGCCAAAGTTACGCGATCCAGACTGCCGGCGCCTTCTTGTTTTACGAGATCTCCGACGCCCTTGAACACGACGGCATGAGCCTGGAAAAACCCAAGGCAAAGAGCATGGACGCCGGCAGGCTAACGATGTTTTCCGAGCACATCGACTATCCTGCGATCTATACGAATATTCTCAAAACGTATGACGTAGAAAATGCCGATATCGCTTGCATAGGCCGAGAAGGCGCCTTGTCGGCGGCCCTGGAAAAACGCGGTGTAACGCCCAAGAAGACCATAGATCAGGCTTACTTCAAAGGTAAGGTATACATTTTGAACGGTCAGAATGAGGAGCATCAGCAGAAAAACTATACTTTACTCACGCTGAGCATTTCGCCTGACTTTTTCGGCGACAAGGCCGGATATCTGGTCAAAGCATTGACCAGCCTGGGAGTAAAACATATTTCTTTTGTCGGCACCGCAGGCGGACTCGCCGAGGACAGTGCGGTGGGAGACGTGATGGCGCCGGCAAAACTGCTCAATTTCTCGAACGGCAAAAAGTCGGGCACGCCATATGAAAATAGTGCGCAAGACCTGTTGTCCGAATTGGATGGTAAAGACGACGTGGACATGTCCGAGTTTAAAAATAGCGATTTGCATGTCGGGGTGCATTCGCCTATCACCGAAAGCGATGAGATGATCGCCGCCATGAAGCACGAAAAAGTCGCCTCGGTCGATTGCGAGGCGGGCTTTATGGCCGACGCCCTGCGAGGAACGGACGTCAGCCTGTATGCATTTTTCTTTGTCGGCGACGTGCCGGGAACCGACCATTCCATCGGCCAGGGTGGCGTGGCCAGCGAATTAGGCGAAGCGAAACCGGCTTCGGTGGCGGCAACAGAACTAGTCGTGCTGGCGATGTTAAAAAAAGTCATAGGCAAACAGATAGAGCAATCGGATGCCGTCTTGCAACAAGGCAGTTACCCTCTGAACGGAAATGTGATCACAGGCGCACACTATCCCGGCAGCGGAGCGAAAAAAGGGGAGAAGGCGAAAATCACGCTTAATTTGGTGTTGCCCAAGCTCGGCGCGGATGCGCGGACACCGGGCATAGTAAAAAATTTTCATCAGCAAATCAGCGCTATCCTTGATAAATCAGGCCAGGTACTCGATCTCAAGGCGCAAAATGCGATCAACAGGCTAGCGACGAGCTTCTATGATCTATATAAAATTAAGTTCAACATCAGTTACTCTTAATCCATGACACATAATTACACTCAACTCGCCAGAAAACTCAATCTGCTCGCGCGTCCGCGCCTGCGTGTGAGCGGTACACCGGACGCCCTGCGTGTGGAGTTACTGCAAAACCCCGCCGGTACCGGCGTCCTGGTTGCGTACGAGTTCACCTGCACCGTGCCCGGCTATGACCTGGACAGGGCAGAAAACATTCAGGCTCTGAGCGATTTTCTGGAAATCGCAGCGCTGCAACTGGAAACCAGGTCGTCCGAAGAAAACCCCAGCAGCTTTGCGCAACACCTGTACAACCAAGGGTTTTGGCAGCATGCTGCAGGCGCCAGCAAATGGCTTTCCTGCGAAATCGCAGCGCTGGAATACGACCGCAAACTATGGCATTAAACAGGATGCGGTGTTCTTGCATCGCTGATTTCAAGACGCCATCGGTACCGTGCTTTCGCGTTCAGTGAGGGAATAAATCATGCAAGAAAAGCCGGACGCCGCACCCCGCCACGCCATCGATCCCTTGCATCATTCACAAACAGAGCAAGCGACTACGGCTCCCCTTGCGCCGGAGAACAGTCAGCATCACTTCAGCGCGATGGGCGACTACCATTACACACGCAACACCATACAGCGTAGGGATAGCCGCGGACAGACAAGCGCCGCCCGGCCTAACAATACCGGTTTGCCGGATCAGCTCAAGTCCGGGGTGGAAGCCCTGTCCGGACTTTCTCTGGACGACGTGAAAGTACATTACAACTCGACGCGGCCGACGCAACTGCATGCCCTGGCTTATGCCCAGGGTAAGGATATCCACCTCGGGCCGGGTCAGGAGCGACATTTGCCGCATGAAGCCTGGCATGTAGTGCAGCAGGCGCAGGGGCGGGTAAGGCCAACCGTGCAAATGCAAGCCGGCGTTGCGGTCAATGACGAGATGCACTTAGAACGCGAAGCCGACGTGATGGGCGCGCGGGCGATGCCACTGAAGCCAGCCGGAGAGCCAAGCGTGACGGCGCAAACTGGCACAGACGAGCCGACAAAAGCTAACGCAGCTTCCATCCAATGCAAGACTGTGATCCAGCTCTCCTCAGCCAGCGACGCCGATGCCGCGGCAGCGAGCGACAGCGCCAGAGCGAGGGTACGCCTGCAGCAATCGGCCGGCTTAATCGAGTCTATCCGGCGGGGAGCGCAAACCGTCGACGAGCCAGACACGGCATCCGGGGCCGGCCCGGACTTCAATCCTTTCACCTTCTTAGGCGGTCCCCGCACCAGATCGAAGACGACGCAGCGCCAGGTGCTATTCAAAGTATTGGTCAATCATCAGATTCAAACCTATCAGGTGCCGGCCGGCGACATCCCCGCCTGGCGCGCCAAAGCGAAGGAATACGATTATCCGTTCTGGGACGAATTGCAAGAAAACGAACAGGGCGAAGAAAACCAGGCGATGGAGATGGAGAGCGACGCGGTCCATCAACTTGCCACCGCCACCGGTTACGGCGGCGGTCATATGAACCAGAATGCCGCCAAGGCGCCGGGCGCCGCCGCCCCCAATCTGCTGAACGGCACGCTCACGTTCACCGGCACCACGGCGCACGATACCGCGCTCGCGGTGACAGGCACCAGCCTGCACCGCCAACCGACCGGCACCGGCGTCGGCACCACGCGTCCGCTGAACTGGGGCGACTACATCGCGATGATAGGCGGAGTGAACCCGTTCAAGCAGGGGCACTTCATGAGCCAGCGGCTAGGCGGCGACGGCACCCACGACAATCTCGCGCCGTTCACCGGCTCGCTCAACGGCTTGCACAGCACACGGGTGGAAAATCACGTGATCGACCAGACCGATGCCCCCGTCCAGGACGAATATGCGGATTACAGCGTCACGCCTGCCTATCTGGGCAACCCCAACGTCGTCACCTATTCCCAAAATCAGTTTGCCGCCATGACAACCGTCAATCAGTTAGCCGCCATGGTCACCGCCAACATCATAACGGCTGCCGCGGCCGTGCTGATACCGGTCGCAGCACCTTTGCCGGCACCAGAATTATTGCTCGCCAATACCTGGATCGCCAACTACGTCGACGGCGCATTTCCGACATCGATCAGCTGCGACGCCAATTTTATCGACGATGCGGGTGGCGGGGCTTTCACGCAGACGGGTGTGCAGCAGGTCAACATTACCAACACCTTTTGAAACACGATCCGGCCTGTCCACCGACAGTACCAGCGTACATCGCAACTCGCCCAAGCCGGCAACAGCAGACGCCCTGGCATCAGTCGCTGCGGCGTTGCCCGTCTTCGCCCCCCGCCTTCGTGGTGCCAGATTACGCTCGCTATGACTCATCCTCACGCCTTGCATCGCATCCCGCCGGAACCGCCCAAACGTAACACTTATTTTTTCACGGCGGCTAATCGTCCTCGTCCCAACTGAACTCGGTCCCGCAAAAGACCTTGCCCAGCTTGTGATATTCGCGTTCGGTCGCCTGCAATACGTGCCGCTGTGCGATAGCTTGTTGTTCCGCTGCCGCCAAAAATGCGGCGCTCAGCGCGATGTTGTTGATGTTGCCGCCGCTGAGGGCGGCTTTTTTTGCCAGTAAAGAAAAGTCCACATCGTCCGCCAACGGCGTCGCGGCCGGAAATGCCGCATGCCATAACTGGGCGCGCTGCTCACTGTCTGGAAACGGATATTCGATCATGAACTTGAAGCGCCGGGTGAAGGCCTGGTCCATGTTGGCCAACAGATTGGTGGATAGTATGACTATCCCCGGATACGTTTCTATCCGCTGCAACAGATAGCCGGTTTGCAGGTTGGCATAGCGGTCGTGCGCATCCCTGGTTTCCGTGCGTTTGGAAAACAGGCTTTCCGCTTCGTCGAAAAACAAGACGATATTCATCGCTTCAGCCTGGTCGAACAGCTGCGCCAGATGCTTTTCCGTTTCGCCTATGTACTTGCTGACGATATTGGCCAGATCGATTTTATACAATCCGAGATTGAGTTCATTGGCGATAATCGAAGCCGCCATGGTCTTGCCGGTGCCGGACGGGCCGTAAAACAAGATGCACAGATTTTTGCTGTTCTGATTTTTGCTATCGAAACCCCAGTTTTCTATCACTTGGTGGCGCTGCTGCGCATACTGCAGCACTTCCCGCAACCACTGCCGCGTCGCGTCGGGCAAGACGATATCTGAAAACCGGTAAGGCGTTTTCACTTCTTGCGCGACCGTCAGCAATTCCCTGTTGCTTTGCTCGCGACAAGTATCGAACAGCAGCTCTTCCAGATCCGTTTCATCGGGCTTCAGGATTTGACGGCTGGCAACTTCCCTCAGCGACATGAGGATTTGCTCTTCGGTAAACAGATAATTATTGACCAGCCTGTCCAGTACGGCGGCAGACAGGCTGACAGCGAAATTTGCGGCGTGACGGCGCCATATCTGCATACGCAGACGGCTGTCCGGCACCGTGATTTTGATTAAGACCGATGCCGCTTCATGCCGGCGATAGCGATGTACCAGATCGGAAATACGCCGCGCGGGGCCATTGAGTACGGCAAAAAAACGCTGGCTTTCCAGCAAACCGGTCAGCACCTCTTCCAGCAAATCGTCGCTTTCATGCTGAGAGCTGAGCCACTGGCAATGCAGCAAGACGATGACACTGTTGCACAACATGGCATCGCGGCACAACAGCCGTAAGCGCCGCAGTAACAGCGGGCGATCTTTTTGGCTGGCAAGATAGCTGTGCCAGATATGTTTGGCATCGAGCGCCGCGCATGACATTTGCATCTGTCCGAAACTGGCGGCACACAGACTGCGTTCCAATGCCAGATCGGGGCCTTGCAGCTGCAACACGTAACTGGGCAGCTTATTGCCGCCCGCAGCGCATTGCGCGATGAAACGCGATAATTGCTGTCTGACCTGATCGTCCACCAAATGCACTTCCAGCGCCAGCCCGGCGGCGATCGTTTCCAGAGGCTGCTCCAGTCGCAACTGAGGCGCCGCTTTCGCCAACAAATAAGCGGCAATCACCGGACTCAGCTGATAGGCGCTGCTCGCGCCGGTCAGCTTGGCAAGCGGCGCCAGGACGATCAGATCCCAATGCCGCAGGGGCGAGTCGTCTGTCAAGCATAGCCCCAGCGCATAGCGCTGGCTCACGCTGCCGCCGAGTACGATTTCCAGCCCGGTCAGATCGACCCAGTCGCCGGCCTGATCGGGTGCCGCTACGGCGCCACCCGGACTCAATGAATGCAGAACGCTGCCGTAACGCGGCTCTAGTTCGTTCAGCAATCCGAACATCAGCAATTCCTGCTCGGTGCGCTGCAAGCGAAATAATTCGCACACGTGTATCCACGGAATAAAAACCTGCGCTGCCATGGTGGCGGCAAGACGGCGCTGCATGGTCTGCCACTGCTGTTCAAGCACGCTGTTGAGTTGCGCTATGTGCTGTTGCAACTGCTGTTGCGATGTCTGCGTGCGGCCGGTCTGCCAATACAGCGTATCGGGTTTGCCGTCGCCGGCGTCGGCGACCTGCCCGAGCAGCGGGCGCGTCAACAAGGCCCTATCCAGCATGCTATCGCCCAACTCGCGCAGCGCCAGCAATAAGGCTTGATTATCGGCATAGATAGGGACGTTATCGTTGTCCATGGGCGGAAAGTCCTTGTGGCTTGATAAAGTCGGCAAGCAAGACCAGACGCTCGGTCGGCCCGCGATTCCATGCCTCATGCTCCACCGTATCGTCGAATATCAGGCATTGCCCCGGCACCCAGTGCCGCACTTCAGAGCCGACCCGGATGCCGCATTGCGGCGAGCTGCGCAAACCCAGATGCAGGCGCAAGACCTGGTCCGTATACCCGACATGCGGCCGTATGATGGTTCCCGGCGCCAGACGCGAGAAACCGGCAGTCACCAGACCGGGAATTTCCTCCAGCAGTTCTGTCGTACGGGAACAGAAAATACAATTTTCCATGATCCGTTGCTGTGCCAGCACCAGACCGTACACATCCCAGCCGCGGTTATACAGGCTGACTTCCGGCCAGGCGTCGAACTCGGCACCCGGCAAAGAAAGGCATTCATCCAGGATGACTTGCCAATGACGCTCGAGAACCCGGGTAAAGCTGAAATTTTCATTAAAAAGAAACATCGTCTACCTCATCGATAATAAGCGGCAGCCTGCATTTCATTCACCAGAATATGTGCCACTGCCCGTCCAGCCAGGCGCCGTGGCCTTGCAGGGTGATGCGGTACTGTTCGCCCTGAAACGGAAAGCCGCGCGCCTGATGATAAAAATCGCCCGAATGCACGCATAGCTGACCAGCACGATAATTGAGCTGGCGGCTGGCCGTGTTATGCAACAACGTCAATTTTTCGTCTTCGCTCAAGTGTTGCGTATGTTCTGACGCCAGCGGCCAGATTTTCAAGCCGGCGCCGGCTTGCGGCACAGCGACTGCCAGCGTGAATGACATGGTAGTCACGGCGGCTGGCAAACCTAGGGCCAGGTGGGCGCTGTCGATATGGATGGGATTGCCGGGAAAGCCGCCGCCATCGCGTTGGCGGAACCAGGCGCCATGCATGATGTCTTGCTTATCCGCGGCTTCGAACGCGGGGTGTGCGGCAAAAATATGAAAACCGGGGACGGCGGCGCCCGGCAAAAAAACTACCGCTTGCTGCAGCCGCTCTGCCAACGCGGCCAATACGGCATCGTACACATCGGGAAAATTTTCCAGTAAAAATGGATTGTACTTTTGCGCCAGGCTTTCATAGGGGCGCGCCGGATTGGCCGTGATGTCGTAGTAGTTCGTCGCCCCCAGCGTATAGAACGGCAGGGACGCGTGGCGCGTCAGCCAGAACGCGTCGACGCCGAGCAGACGCTGAGTAAGCTCAGCGCACTGCGTCTGACTGAAAACCGCAAGTTGAAATTCTTGTAGTCGTTGGATGTCCATGCGCTCTACCAATAAACCAGCATTTGCCCATCAAGGCGGATGGCGTGGCCTTGCAAGCTAATGCGCTCGAGATCGCCGCAGCATCGCAATACCGCCTGGTGTGTCGTCAACCCGCTATGCAACACCAGTTGGCCGCTACGATATGGAAAAAAGGCGGGCGAGCCGCCTTCCTCGGTCCACAGATTCAAGCCGCTCCCCTCCGGCGTGCTCAGAGGCAAAGTAAAGCTAAACACATCTTCCGCCGGCGCCGCGCGACCGTGGAACACATCCCTATATTGCAAATCCTTATGTATGCTGGCGACCGGAAGGGCAAACACAGGATGCGGCAAATAGATATGGAAACCGGGCACTGCGGCGTCTTCCGCCTGCAGCACCGGTTGCTGAAAAATCCGCTGCAACAGCGTGGCCACTTGAAGCAATAAAGGCGAGAAATGCCGCGCCAGCAATTGATTGCTGTGCTGGCGCCGGCTCGCATCCCAATAGCCGGCGCCGTCCGGCCCCGCCACGCAATCGAGGTATGCCGCCATGCCCAAGGTAAAGAAGGGCACTTCGGCATGCCGTCGCCGCCAGTAACGCTTGAGCAGCAGCACCTGCAATACCCAGTCTTCGCATTCAGCCTCCTCAAGCAGGCTGAATGCTTGCAGCGCTGTAGCCTGGTTTGTCAGCATCAGGCGTGCGTGCCGTCGCCGACTATCCGCACCAGGGCGCGCGTCAGCAGCCGTCTCTCGTTGGCGGCGAACACGACATTCAACACTTGCTGTACGTTGTCGATGAACAAGTTGATATTCGAATTGATCATGAGCAGATTGGAACGATTGGCGGCGTTATCGTTGATTTGCACCAGCGCCCGGATACCGGTGTCCATCAAGGCGTTTTGTGTGGCGCCGAAGGCATGGCCCGTGATCTCACCAAACGTCGAGATCAATTCTTGTATATGCCGGGTTTCGACCTGATTGCCCGGGGCCTGCCCCGGCAGCGAGGCAGAACACACGATCTTTTGCAAGTCTGCGATAAAGCGCTGCCGGTCCCGGTCGCTCATACTCATATTGGTGGCATCGCCCAGGATCTGCACCAGATCGCCGACTCTCTGATCTATCGTTTGCTGTGCGGACGCCCGCATGCTGCTTTGCAACTGACCCGACTTGATATTCTGGCGCAATTGCGTCATGGCCTTGTGGATGTTGCCGGCATACGGCTTGGGGGCCGCTCCTGAACTAACGTCATCCGGCATCCAATAAAATTCGACCTCGGGCGCAGCAGCGATGCTGGGCTCGGCCACCAGTTGCAATTGCCAGGTCTCTCCGGCCCGTACCGGCATGGTAAAAGAGCCGGGCAAGGGAACGTAATACGTCATGCTCCCCTTTTTTCCGCCCTGCTGGCTGATTTCTTTCGTGGTGCCGGTGGCAAAGATGGCACTGGTGACGACCCCGTTGCTGTCGAGCGTAATTCCCTCCAGCATACCGAGGAAATTTTGGTTGATGGACAGTTGGCCGACGATCGCCATCACGATGCCGTCGCTCTCCGCCACCTGCCTGAAAACGTTGTTGTCAAAATCTGCCTGGGTATAGGCGACACGTGGTCCGAAATCATTGGAAGTATTCGTAGCCATTTAAACTCCTGGTTATATACATCAGCAAAAATGACGTCATCGCTATGACGTACCCTGCACCGCTTGTGCAGAATTGAGATTCCTTATGTTGCGCCCTGTCGCCGCCATTCTTTACATATCAAAACAGCGCCGCCAGCAAGCGCGTCACCGCCGGTATCAGCAGCGAGGTAGCGCGCTCGGCGAGCGCGCCTTTTGCCGCGCTTTCGGCCCAGGATATAAGTTGCTGGCCGGTACTCTCTTTCGTGCCGGCCCCGCCCAGGGCGCCGTCTACGATGCTTTGCAAACCTTGCTTATCCTCCACGCCCAGGGCTTGCTCTACGGCTTGCTCCACTTCGCCCATAAATCCTTGGGTGGCGTGCTGCGCGAACAATTGCTTTAGCTTTGCTTGCAAGGCTTGCTTAGCGTCGTCGCTCAACGATGCAGGCAAGATTTTTTCTACGTCTTGCAACAAGGTCGCAGCGGAACTGGCAACCGGGCTGGCCTGCAATGCATCGTGCACCAGCTGCGCCAGCGCCGGTTTCGCCTCGGTCTGCAAAGTGTCGCCGAGCGCGTTTTCCAGATGCTGTCCGATCCGTTCCGCCACCGTGTCTGCCGTCGTCGCCGGCGCAGCGTTTGCTGCGGCAGCCGGCGCTGCTGAGGCGTTTGCTGCCGTGTCCGGGCCCTGCCGCCCGTCGCCGACCAGGCGCATCAGCGCCCGCGTCAGCAAGCGCTGATCGCTGCTGCTGAATTGCGTTTGCAAGACTTGCTGCACGTTGTCGATGAACATGCCGATATTCTTCTTGATCAGATTCAAATCGTTGCGATTGGCTTCGTTATCGTTAATTTGTACCAGGGCATGGACGCCGGCCGCCAGCAAACCGCTCTGTTCCGGCGTGAAGACATGGCCGCTGGCCTTACCGAAGGTATTCACCAGATCCTGGATATGCTGCTGCTCGACTTGCTTCGCCACCACTTGCCCGGACGCCGACGGCGAACAGACGATTTTTTGCAAGTCCTGGATGAAACGGGAACGGTCTTCTTCGCTATCGCTCATCTGCGTCAGATTGCCGAAAACCTGCGTCAGGTCGCTCACCCTGCGGTCTATCGCTTGCTGGGCGCTCGCCACCATGCCGGCGGGCGTGCTGCTTGCCTGAATGCGGTCTTGCAATTGCTGAACGGCGTCCAGCATGCTGCGCGCCGGATGGGGCAAGTGTGTGGCATCCGCTACGGCGGCGTCTGCAGTTACAGCGGAAACCGGAGCCGTTTCTGCGTCTGCGCCAGACGCCCTGGCTTCTGCCGCAGGCGGCGCCATCAGGTTTTCCGTGACCGGCATGGCCGTCGCTACGGCGCCTTCCACGCCGGGCGGCGGAGACGATGCGGCAAAGCCGGGCGGCGTCGCCGAACCTAGCGGTATCCAGTAATAAGTCACTTGCGGCACCGAACCAAGTTGCGGATAAGTGGTGAGCAACAGGGTCCAGTTTTCACCTTTCTTGACCGGCATGGTGAACGTGGCGGGAACCGGAACGTAGTAAGTCACCGTCCCCTTTTTTCCTTCGTCGACGACACGCTTGACCGCCTGCGCCGTCACCGACACCGAGCTGCTGACCGTCCCGTCGGGCGCCGAAGTCGATCCCGTCAGCATCCCCATATAATTCACATCGGCCTGGGTCACTTGCCCCACCATGGCGAAGACGAAGCCGTCCGTCTGTGCGGTCTGGGTGACCGTGCTCCCGCTCAGCGTGGACGGCACACGTGTACCGAAGATCTGCACATTCCCGGCCGCATTGATTTGCAGACCGGTCACATCGAGCTGATTGCCGACCAGCTTGTCCGCTTGCACGTTGCCCTTGAGCGCATTGACATTGCCGATGGAATTCAGGGTGGCGGCTTGCACTTGCGTCGCGCTGGCGATATCGCCGCTGGCCGCGATCGTACCCTTCACATCCAGGGTCGCCGTGCCGCTGCTCTGCCCTATGCAGACATTGGTGGGCGTCACCACCAGCAAGGGATTGCCGGCGGCCGGGGAGCCGACGCTCAGCAAGGGGCCGCTCGCCACGCCGCTGCCTATCGTCACAGATTTTCTGGCCAACAGGGTATCCACGGTCAGATCGCCGGAATCGACGGTGCCGCCGCTAAAGCTGACATCTCCCACGACTTGCAAGGCCAGGCTGCGCAGCACTTCCGCCTGATCGACGTTGATCGCGACCGTATTCGGCTTATCCTGGTCGTTATTCGTCACGATCAGCATGGCCGGCGGCAATGCAGCTTCCAGCTCGGGCGATAACACTGCATTGAGTGCGTTCGCCTTAAATTGCGCCAGCAAGCCGGAACTTACCATGTAGGCGGAAGTGGCGGCAGTAAACTGCGGCGATATATTTTGCTCTTTGCCAAGCAAGGTCAGCCGGGTCTGACTCTCGACAGACTTGACTTCCCATTTCTCGGGAAAGCCGCTGCCGTTAGGCTGGACCGGATTGGTGTACAAGGTATCGCCGACTTTCACCGTGGACAGAAAATTCGTTCCCTCTCCGCTCACCGCGGTGCCGGCGCTGCTGATCGTCCCGGCGCCCGCAATCTGCTCCGCACTCCCCGATTGCACGCTATACGGCAAACCGGCGACGACGCCGGTAAACGCCGCCGCCAGGGTGAGATGCGTGTCGTCCTTGATTTCGCTGACCTTCTGCCCTTGCTGTACATTCGAGGTGGCGCTGAAACGCGGAATAATCAAGACGTCGCCCGCGTTCAAGTCGGTGAATTTGGTGCCGACGCCGGTAATGGTGGTGCCGTTGCTGGTCACGGTTCCGGTCCCGGGAGTCGCACCGGCGCCGGGCTCCGCGTTGACCGGCAAATAGCTATAGGCCGACTGCAGCACCGGAACTTCGAATTGCGTCTGCAGGGTCAGCTCGTTATCGCTGTCCGGTTTGCTGGCGACGATCGCCGTTTGTTCTATCAAGGTGCCGATGACGATCTGGTCGCCGACTTTCACCTGATCCTGGAATGTGGTCTGGTAACCGACGATAGTGTAATCGTCGAACGAAGAAATCACCCCATTGCCGATAAAGGCATTGCCGCCGCCGACGCTCAGCGAGGCGGCCGGATTGCTATCCATGACGCCGACATTGCCGCTGTTGTAATACAGCTTGCTGGCACTGGCCCCGGGCGTCGCCTTGGTCCAGTAACTGAGCATGGCCATGCCTTTCAACTTGGCCCCGTTGCCCTCAAAACTTAATGCTGTAATCGCACCGTTCGCCGTAATCGCACCGCTAGTGCTCAATCCTGTTGCCATAATCTGGCCGTTGACATCGAGTGTGGCGCGCGGACCCGCGCTGCTCAGCGCTATCCCGACCTTGCGATCGGTGGTGATCGTCAGGGCGTTGGGCCCGGCGCTGACGCCGCCCTCCTGCAGCGCGGCTTGAACGCCCAGACCGACCACACCGTCCACATTCACTTGCAGCAGACAACTGTCGCTGCCTGCCGAAAAACGCGCCAGCGCCGACCGGATATACGTGTAGCTTGCCTTTTGCAAAGGCGGATTGAAGACCGGCTCCACATTGACTTGCGCACCGGCTTGTACAACTTTCTTCACGATGACCGTCTGCGCCGGTCCGCCGCCCACCGACGGGTCGGACACCAGGCGGTCGCCGACCTGCAAAAAGGGAGAGGGGCCGTCGCTAAACGTTACCAGCGGACCGTTCGAAGAAATCGCGCCAGAGCCTTTAAATTTCACGGCATCGACTTGCAAATTGGCTACCGGGTGATCGTTGCCCACCCCCAGATTATTGCGGGTGGTGAGCAGGCCGAGGAATTGGCCGCGCGGCGCATCGAATTCCAGATAATAATCGCCGCTGTTATTCGTGCTGCCGTCGCGTTTCGAGCTGATGCTGGCGTAATCGGTAAACAGCTTGGCGCCTTTGAAATCGCCGGCGGACGCAGGCACTCCGGGATTGACCCCGGAACCTTCCGTGACGAAATCGATAGAACCCACGCTGGAGCCTACATAGCGGCGCTGATTGCGGCCCGATTTATAGGTGAGGCTGTTGACGCTGCCTTCCGTCGTCACCGAGATTACCGCAAGCAAAATATTAATGCCCGGTTCATCCAGATTTCTTAAGTACTTAATTTGAGGTTGCTGGACGATGCGCTTATAGCCGGCGGTGCCGGTCTCGTCGCTGAAGTCGGCAAAAACATCATGGTAATTAATCGTAATGAAATAAGTGACGCCGGGATCGGCATCGTCCAATCCAAGCACCGCCGGCTGCAACAAAATAATTTGCCTGCCGAGCGCGTCGAGCGCCATGCCGCGCGTCACCTCTACCTGCACCGCCTGCGGATTGGTGCGGGACGGCAACATGGCGACTTCCAGCCCCTGTGCGATGCCATAGGTATGCAAGCTCAGGTTATTCGCTGCCAGCATGCTCATCTGGTATTGCTGTTCGCAAATGAAATCGTCGGTCAGCAAGGCTTCGCCGGTGAAATAATTTGGACGCTCAATTCGACAATTGTTCATAGTTGATGTGGTATCGCAGTGTGGGTCATAAGCGGCTTCACCGATCAGGCGCTGGCGGCAACGCCGCTGCTGAGCACGGCCGGCAAGCGACTGCTGACCGGCACCCGGCTGTCGGTCACCGAGGTGATGGCCTGATTGGCGTCGATTGCCACGGTCGCCAGGATCACGCCGTTGCTGGGCACGCTGGGGCCGGCGCCGACCATGGCCGCCTCGCTCACCACCGGTGCGGTCGCGCCGGCGGTACTGGGATACATCGCATACACAACAAACGGATTGGTGGGATTGGCGGGAATTGCCACCGGATTGCCGCTGCCGGCCGGCAAGATCAAAAAATTTCCGACGCTGTCGAATGCCACGCCCTGGCTCACCGAGAGCGCATTCGCCTGTTGCGTCACCAACATGCCGCTTAATACCCCAGGGGTGTACAAATATTGATTTTGCAGACGTATCCAGTTGCTGAAATAGTTTTGTTCCAGCGTCATGTACGCCGAGGTCAGGAACATGCCGGTCTGATAGTTCAGGCGCTCCGCGATATTCGAGGGAATCTCATTGCTCATTTCTGTCTTCCTTTTTCACCTAGTAAAGTATTGACGCCCAGCGCGGTCGCTTTCCCGCTGTCCTGCAATTGCATGCTGGGAACGATGCTAATGACGAATTTGCTGGCAGCGGGCTTAATCAGCGGCAGCAGTTGTTGCAGCTGCAGGTACAAAGCCTGGATTTGCTGTACGTTATTTGCCGTCAAAATAAAGGATGGATCGGTCGCGTTCGGCAACGTCATCTGGACCGCAAATAACCATGGCAGGTAGCCGGAGACCACCGGCGCCGGACTCTGGTAGCTGTCTTGCAAAATAAAGGGCGGGTCAACCGGGTTGCTGACGGTAGCGCTGACCGGGATCGCGGGCACGACAGGATTGCTGAATTTCACCGTGATTTCCCCCAGCGCCTCCTGTTGCTTGCCGTTCTGGTCGTAACGTATGCCCTTGATCTGGAGCGGCAGATCAAGCAGCAAATCGGTAAGCAACATCAATCCCTGCACGCTGCCGCGCATCCGGTACAAAGCCATGATCTCGGCCATGACCGTGCGTTTTTTATCTATGCTCCAGGCATCGTCGACCAGCAAACCGACCCAGCCGCCGAGCCAGATCAGAAAATCGTTCAACCAGCCTTCGACCGACGCTTGCGGATCGCTCGCATGCTGCGTTTGCGCCACGTAGGCGGCCAGCGGGTCTTCTTCGTCTGGCACACCGATATAGCTGTTCAGCTCGGCCAGGATGGCGCTTTCCTGTTCCGTGGTGGCGCCGGAAATGGGCGGGATAAAGCTGGTGTCGTCTGGCGAAAATAAAAAGCTCAGGCGCGGATAAAACAGATTCCCTATCACATCGGCCGCCAGCAACTCCTGTATGCCTTTGCGGCCGTCCAATTGCTCATCTTCTATCCCGGTCAGTATTTTTTCAAACACCTTCAGGTACTGCGCCAGAAACGCCGGATCGCTGGTGCTGTACAGCGCCGGCAAATAGCGCAGGTAAGTGGAATAATAGGCGGAATACCCGGTCATGCCTGGCTACTCCTGGCGGTGATATCTAGACAGCGCAGGCGCGGCAAGCCGCGATAAAACATGGCTGGCGTCCCCGGCGGAAGATCGGCCAGTTGCGCATTCACATCGAGCGTCGCCATGATGTTCAGCTCCATGGTGGGAATGAAATTGAAATCAAAACTGTCGATGGCGGCGACGCCAGGCAGGCTTAATACCAGATGGCGAATATCGTCGCCGACAGGGGCGTCGCCGTATGCCCAGCCCTGCCCGTCGGCACCTCCCTCACACGGCAGGAAATAGCGGAACAGCGCGGCGAACACCAGGGTCAGCGTGACGTCCAGACGGGTATTGACGGCACAGCGGATAGCGAGCGCCAGATTAATGTCGGTCAACTGCGCGGCGCGCACCTGCACCTGATTGCCGGCGATGACGCGCGGGTCCAGATATTTTCTTACCTGCGCCAGCAAATCGCTTTCAGCCTGCATATCGGCGCTGGCCTGCATCATCAGCAGCTTACGCTGTACCGTGCCCGATCCCAGGTATTGTTGCTGATTGGGGTAAGGCGGGTATTGGTACAGCCATTTTGCATCGCTCAAAATATAGGCGATGCTGGCCTGTCCCACGCATTTTGCATACGCGCGCCGCACCATCAAGGGCGCCGTCGTTGCAGTTACCGCGGCAGCCGCCTTGATCTGCTGCGCGATCACCAGGTTGGTCTGCATTGCCAGGGTCTCGACATTCGCCAAGGTCAATGCCAGATACGGCCGGCTGACATAGTTCAGCACATCTCTTTGTAGCGCCGTTTTACTCAGCGGCGCACCACGTTCCAGTTTAGCCAAAACCTGTTGCAAAGCCAAAAAGTCGAAATCGTTGTCGGCGACGGCCGCTTTGCTATAGGCGGTCTGATTGCTGCTGAACGCCAGCCCCAGCACCCAACGCAGATAATTCTGATCGGTCTCCACTGGAATGGAATTGGCTTGATATAGCAAGGATTCATCCAGCCAGGCCAGCATCTGCAGCAGCGTGATGCCGGGATCGGAATCGTTGTAATCGGTCCATTGTTTGGTGTATTGCGGGATGCGGCGTAGCAGCTCCGCCACCAATTGCTGATAGCTTTTCCGGTCAAGGTTGGGGAGCTCGAATGACATCGCGCTAGCCCAGAGTAAGGTAAACCAGCATTTGGCCGGCCACCGGCAACTGATGCTGCAACAAAGCCACGTTGCCGTTTTGCTGACCGTTAAGATTCAAGCCGAGCACGGCCTGCACTTCCGGTATTTGCCGTAAAAAGACGCTGACGCTGGAAGCCTGCACCGTTTTTCCGAACTGCCAGCCTTGCCGCTTCAAGCCGCCGAATACCGGCTGAAAAAAAGCGCGAAGCTCCATTTCTATACGCTGTTGCAGGGCGGTCAGCTGGTCGGCGGCAACCTTGACCGCCAATTGCGCCGTCACCGAAACCGGCACGAAATCGGCGGCTTCGGTGCTGATGCGATCAAGCAGCGCGGCCAGGCAATATTGTCTGACATAGTCGGCGACCTGATTCAATACGGCCGGACTGACATACGGAACCGGATCGGCGCTCAAGGCCAGCACGGCGATGCGTATCGTCTGGTCGGCGCTTTCTATCGCCTGCGCCTGCGCCACCTGTTGGCAGGCAGCGGCGGCCAGCGCGCTCATATCCTGCAACTGCACCGCCCAGCCGCCGGCGCGGATCAGGCTCGGGCTGGTTTCGGCGATGTCGAGCACGGTGTCCCCATTCACGCCGCCGGCGGCAGGCGCAGGATTAACGACCGCAGCGATATCGGCTATTCCGGGCCGCAATAAATTCAATGCGCCGGCCGCCACATTGCCGGCCAGGCCCTGGGAATATTCGTAATAGCCGGCGACGATATTGTTGTGGCCGGGCGGCGGTATCAAACCGTTATAGCCGTCGCCGAAGGTGACTAAACCGTTCTGATAATCCAGGGTGTATACGCGGTCGGTAGGCCCGCAAAAGGTGAAGCCGTCCACCATGCGCCATGGCCGCGCCACTTCGTCGGCACTGACGCTGATGTCGCCGACATTAAAGTGTGTGTGCTCGCCGCCGCCGACCTGTCCGGCAGCCGCCTCCAGCCCGAGCGACTCGATGACATACAATGCCAGGTTCGGCAGCACCGGCGTGTAATTCAGGGAAAACGTCTGGAATTGCTCCCCATTGCTAGACCCCAGCACTTCCTTGGTGACGCTGGTGATATTGCTGGCCATCACCGCATTCGGGTAAATGCCATACACGCGGATAGTACGGCGTACGTGCGGGTTGACGATGCGAAACCAATACGCTGTTTGCGAAAACAAATAGGCCGTCTGCATGGCGGCGGGGATGGTGAAGGTAACCACGCCGGACCTGCTCAGACCATAGCTGCTGTCATCCACCGCCAGCGTCCGCCATTGCTGGCCGTCGTTGTATTCCCACTGCAATTTGCTGCCGCTGTCCGCTTGCTCCTGTTCCAGGTAAAAATACAAAGTCAGCTTATGGCCCAGGCTCATATTGCCGAAATCCAGCGGTTCGAACGCGAAATAAAAAGCGCTCAGTACCGCCTCGACCGGCTTAAACGGACTGAATAAAAAGCGACTCAGATTGAATGCGTTATAACACCAGGAACTCTCAGGTTTGGCCGAATAGGAATAGGTGATTTGTACCGATTGTATATACGGCGGGAAATAACTGGTGTTCGTAAATGTATAGGAAAAATTCACGCCGGCCACGTTATTCAAATAGGCGCTGACTCCCTGCTTCTGATCGGCATTCAAGATGTCTTCCGGGATGGCGCTCACGGTATCGTTCACACTGGTGACGGCGAACCCGCCTTGCATCCCATAGCCGCCTTCGGCAATCAAGACCCGTATCCACAAACCTTTGCTGCCGGCGACCGTATTCTCTTGCATCGCAGGGCATTGAAACTGGATATAGGTAGGGCCGGACGCATTATCGGTTTGCAGGTTATTGGTCGTGTCGATAAACTGATAAGTGCTGACGTCGGTTGCCGTCTGGTTAAAGGACTGCCATTGCTTACCGTCCCAGAATTGCCAATACAAGACGACAGGAAAAATCTGTTCCACCGTCGTTAGCTGGAAAAACAAGCGGACCATGGCGCCAGTTTTGGCAAACACGGTGTCAGAACGCAAATAAAACGCATCGTTCTTTTTCGGCGTTTCACCAAATGGGTAAGCGCCATTACTGATGTCGAGCAGCACCACATTGAAGGCGGCCTGTTGCGGCTGTATATAGCTGCCGTTAAACGTGCAGTTCAAGCCGGTGACGACCGGTAGTTGCTGCGCCAACGACGCCAGCACTTTCACTTGCGGGCCGGGTTTCACCAACAGCCAGTATTGCGCCTGCGTATCCTGGGCGGCATCCGGCGCTGCATCGAAGCCTGCATCGGGATCGTCCTGACTGTAAAGTTCTTGCTGTAACTGCGCGATGCCCAAGGGAGCGGCCTGCGGCAAATTGCTCAACACGATATCGAGCTGCCGTTCGTCGTCAGAACAAATCAGTTGCGCCGTCAATGGCGTCATCGCGCCGTCAAACCATTGTCCGAAATAGTCGGGATACAACTGCTTTCCGACCAAAGTGATGGTGATGCTCTGCAGTGTGTCGTCAGATTTGAATAACTGGCTATCCCCCAGCATGAACCAGTGACTCAGGGCTTTTTCAAACGGATCCACCGTTTGTTCGGCGACGAACAGCGGCACGCCGGTCTGGCCCGGCTGATCGCCCAGCAACACCGGCAGCGCGTCGATGTACTGATCCTGGGCGGGGATGATCGTCATGGCCGCGCACAATTCGGCTGGCACCACCAATAAATCTTGATTCGTCTGAAAACGAATTTCCTGATGCGTCGCGTCCAGCACCGCGCTCTGGCTTGCCACCATCTGGGGTGGCTGCCCGGCCTTCAACAAAAAGCGTAATGCCGCCTGCGCCGCTAAAGGCGGCCGCAGGTTCATGTTCATAAACTGAAAGAAACCGAGACGGCGTTGTTCCGGCATCTCGTTCTCTATCGTTGCCGTATAGTCGGCCAACTGTGAAAATAGTTTGAACAACACCAAACCCGGATCCATCGCCACGTCTTGCTCGCCCGGGATCGCGCACGGCCAATAGTCGCTCCACTCGGGAGCATAGGTTTTCGCGAGTTTGAGCGTCTCCAGATAGAATTGCTCCGCAGTGCGGAAATCGAGCCGGGGTGAGTTCATGCGCTGGCGGCTCAGTCTCGCGACGAAGCGGTGATTGCCTGTTCGGCCTTCAATTCTTCCAACACCTGGATGGCGCCGCTAATGCGTATCAGCGTCGCCTGTAAGTCCCGTTTTTTCCCCTCCAGCTGACGCAATTGCTCTTCTCCAGCCTGCAGATTTCTTTTCAATTCCTGAACGCGGTTATCGATCATTTGTATGTCCATATGATGCTTGCTCCTGATTTATTTTAGAAAAAATGGGTAGACCAGATTGCTGGGCTGGTTATGTGAACGGATCAGATAGTCGACCGATATCTGCAGGCAATTCATTTGTTGCGGCATCACGCTGGCGCTCACCGCCGTCACTTGTATCCTCGGTTCCCAGCGGTCCAGCGCCTGCTTGACGTATAACTGCGCCAAACTGGTGGCGGTGGCGTTGCCAGCCGCGAACACCAGTTCGTTAATGCGGCAGCCGAAGGCCGGCAGCATGACGCGCTCGCCCGGCGCCGTTTGCAGAATGATCAGTATCGCTTGCGCGATGTCTGTGGCGTCGGCTGCGAAGAGCACGTGGCCGCCGCTGGTCTGTATCGGAAAGGCCCAGCCTTGTCCGAGAAAATCAGGGTTATTGACCATCGCTATCCCATCGTGACATTGCTCATGCCCAGCACTTGCACCGTGGGCGGAGGCGCCTGCGGCCCGGCAGGCGGAATATCGTGGCAAGTCTCGCAAATATCGCCGGCGCGGGCCGCGCCTTTGCCGTTAATCATGACGGTAACGCTCCCCATGAGCACACTCCCTAAATTAGTCGGCGGCACCTGAAACGTCCCTGTGCTTGGGATATGCGGCGGCACATTATTCGCCATCGAGCCCACGGTTGCGGCTGGCCTGCCGTTGATGCGCACGTTCAAGCTGGTTTGCATGCTGATCTTGCCGCTGAACGGGAACGGCTGCGGCGTCGGCACCGGCCCGCCAGGACTAGGCACCAGGACGATATGAATATCGGCGCTGTTGATTATGCTGTCGCCCACCTTGGCTGCGCCCGCTCCCATGGCATTCACCTCAATTCAAATCTATCATGGCGGCGGACAGCTTTAAGTTTTGTGCGCCGTTCAATTGCATGCCGCTCGCTGACAAATCGGCCTTGACGCTGCCCGCCGTATTTTGCACCAGCACTTGCGCGCCGCTGATGCTGATCTTTCCCTTGGCCGCGATAGCGAGATCGCCCTGGCTGCTGATGCTGATCTTATTATTCGCGGTATCTATCTCTATCTGATTTTTTTTGTTATCCACAATGGTGATCTTTCCCGCACTGGAATCGTCCAGCAGGATGGTCTTGCCCAGTTTCGTTTTAATCACGCGCACCTCTTGCTGTCTGGCGGCGTCGACCGGCGGCTTTTGCACCCCGTTCCACAAAAAACCCAGGACATAAGGCTTGCTGGGATTGCCATCGGCAAATGCCAGCAGCGCCGAATCGCCGGTCTGCGGCAGGAAAAAAGCGCCCGATTCCGCCCCGGCAAAGAAACTCATGATCTGTATCCAGTCCGACTCTATCTGTTGTCCCGTCAGGCTGAAGATGACCTTGACCCGCCCCAGGCCTTTCTCATCCTTGGTATTGCTCACCGTGCCCAACGTCACCCCATGCGAGATGCCGCCCTGCAGACCCTGGAGTTCCAGACTCATATGCCCGTCCTTCTCAGCTTGATCGTGGTCTTGTAGCCCGTGCTGTCGTCGTAACTGTGCGTGCTGGATGTGACGTAGTAAATGCCGTCGAAGCGCTGGCTCAAGCCGGTGATCTTGACATTCACACCAGCCACCAGCTGGCTGTCGCCGACCAGGCTGGCCTCGCCTTCGATGAAATTTTTTAAATTGCTTTGGTACTGCGCGTCGGCCACCGCCTGCAATGCGCCGGGATTACTGATATCAGGGCAGGACAGCGTGATGCCGGAACTCGGAAAATCAACGGCCGCCTGATAGCCGGTTTCTATCCCTCCCATTTTGTCTTGCGGCGTACCGGAAGCAGCGACCGCCTTGATGACTTTATTCGAGACTATGTCGTAACCGACTGCGGTCACTTCGTCGCCCATCGTCGGTACTTTAAGATTCAAGCTCACGTCGCTCAGATCGCGCGGATATTGCAAAGTCTTGACCGGGCTATCGCCCTCGGCCGACGGGCGAAATAGCAGTGTCGTGTCGGCCATCAGCAATTCGAAATTCAATTGTTCGCAGCGCCCGAGCAAGAAGCGATAGTTGGATACATTGTTTTGCACTACATATTGATTGATCGTGCCTGGGTTGCCTTTCAGCTGCACTGTCAATGAAGAGGATTTCGCCACTTCGGTGACGATTTCATTGTCGTTCAACATTTCATAGGTCTTGGTGCGCGTGCCGAATTTGAGCCGGTACATGCGGTCGAAACCGCGTATCGTGGCCGATGAGGAACTGGTGCTGAAGCTAGGTTCGATCGCAGTGATATCGCCGCTGATCAATTGCTCCAGACTGTTGAGGCCGAGGAAAATCGTTATTTCGTCGCCGGGCTTGAACACATCCAGGTCGACATCCTGCCAGCCGCCGTTGGAAGATTCCATATTCAAGGTAAAGCTGAACATCGCCGGCACATTGATTTCATCCTGCACCTGGACATTATGGATCGCCGCCACCACCGAAATCGGCAACGCACTGCGATTTTTCAGTATCCTGAAAGCACCGGTCTGGACGCTAAGCATTGCCGGCTCCATTGCTGCCGCCGGCATGGGTATCTGGGATCACCAGCTTGCGCCCTATATCTTTGCGCTGGGGAAAATTGAGCGGATCGTAGATATCGTTGTAGCTGGCGATCAGGCGCCATTGCGTCGCGTCGCCCAGGGTGTCTTGCGCGATCAGATACAAGCGGTCGCTTTCCTTGACTTGCCACAACTGGCGGCAATTGAAATAGCCGCGCGACTGCAAATCCTCTTCTTCCGTCAGAACCGATTTAAACGTCACCGTCAGTTCGGCACGCACCGGGATGCCGGAGCTGAGAAACATTGTGAATTTCTGGTCTAGCTTGACGATGATGCCTGTGAACAAAGGGCCGGCCCAGGTAAATACCACCACAGGCGGCTCTTTGCGCACGTTAGTGCCGACGCTGGGGACCGTCAGTGCGACGATTTTATTGGTGATGCTGCGCACATCGGTCTTGCTCTCGTAAGTGTCGAAGAATAGCGAGACGGTCAGGTCGTCGTTATTCACCCGCTGAAACTGTATATTGGCGCCCTCGCCCTGCACCATCACCGTCTTGTTCAGGCACAGTTCGGTGGGGTTGTACATGACGGGAATTTCTTCCCGCGTATTCTGTACGACTATTTTCGCCATCTCCAGCATCAGGCAACTCCTCGTCGATAACGTTCAGTCGCGGAGCGATGCTCCATCACGCGACAGAGGCGGTCTGCCAGCGATTGCAGCAGCGGTCCCGACAATAGCGTATCGGTCATTACTTTCCGCAACTGCTCCTGAGTCTGGCTGCCATGCACGATCTCATGCACCACCCTGGTTTGCACCCTGGCTTGCAACTTGTTTTCCACAGTTTGCAGCTGAGTCTGGATCTGCATCAGTAAGCGCTTACCAAGTTCGGCCGCAGCGCCAGGCGCCGTCTCGCGCCAGGTGGCGGCAAGCGGATGGGGCGGCCGGTATTGCGCCAACGACAATGCCCTGGCGCCGGACGCCGCAAGCGAGACAATTGCGGCAACGCCGATTTTTTTCCCGGCGCCGTAACTATGCGCGCTTGCCGGCGGCGCGGCCGGAGGGTGCACATAAAGAAACCGCCTCTGTTGCGCAAACGCAGATGTGCCGGCGGCGTACGATTTTCTGCCTGCTGCCCCGCCGGACGACGAACGGAGCGGCGTAGCGCGGCGCGCCGGGTGTAACAACGCCTGCTGCTGCGCCCATCGCTTGCCAGCCTTTGATTGCGCTACGGCTTGGGTATTTGCTTGATTTCTATCGGAATGACGCGCAGTCGCCAAATACAATGTTGCTTGCTTGCACTTTAACCGACGCTGGCGCTGCATCAAGCCGGCGGGCAGGGCCGGTTGCGACGCACGTGCCGGCGCTGCTGGTCCCGGCAGCTGCCGCGCATGTGCGTAGCGCTCAACATGGGTACGGGCGGAGGTAAACCTGAAGAGCGCTGCCGCTGCGGCGACGTCCGCCGCGGAAAAATCTCCGCCGTCAGCCTTCCGCGCTTCCGCCCGAGGCCGGCGTTGCGGCCGGTAAGCGTGCGCTGCGCGCTTCGCCCGGGGCGGCATGCGGTCGGAAAACGCAACACCTGCGGTGGCGCCCGTTAGCTGGCCATGCGATGTGTACGCGTCATGACGGAAGATATGACTGTCTGTTGCCTGCGCCGTAACAACTTGCCAGCGCCGTGAAGGCGATTCGCTCGCGACATCCGCGCAGTACCGTTTCGTGAGCGCGGCTAACAGATCGCGTGCCGGCTGCGTAAAAAAAGAAACGATCGCCGGCATCAGCTGCACAGAATACGACGACGCTGTTTTTCTATCGATGGCGGAAGTCTGGCCGCGCGTATGCATGCGCTGCGCATAACGCGGCACAGCCATCTTCTCGCCGGGCGACATACGGCCTGGTTGCGGCCTTGCCTGTTGCTTAAAATAAGGCTGAGCTTTAACGAGCAAAGAGAATTTCAGTGAGCGATACGCTCCAGCGCCTGTGCGGCTTCTTGTTCCTTGGCTGAAAAAATCGGGGAGGATATCTGTGCGAACGCCCGCTCGTGACGGCATGCGCAACATCCGCTCGATGCGCTCGAAATGCCGTGAAATGTCTGCCCTGCCCGGTTGCGTGCTCAGCAAGCGCTGCGCGTCCCGCTCCCGGAAGTGCCGCGGCATTTGCGCACGCCCGCTCGATTTTTTGCCGAAAAACTGCTGCAACCAATGCACACGCAGTGTCAGGTGGGCGATGCTGCCCGAAACCTGCGACTGAGGGCGAGCCAGCAACGCCAATGGCATGCCTCTGTCAGGCAGGGATTTCAGCAGCGCGCGCGACACGCGCACGGACATGCATAGCCGCGAGCCTATCGCGCGCCGTCTGCCATGAAACCGGACGGCCGCGCCGGCACAGCCTAGCCTCATGGCGGCGGCGCGGGGGCAGGGCAGATTGAGCGGCGGGTTTATCATGCCTGTCGTCTTCGTCATTACAACGCGCCCTTGGCGGCAGAATAAGCGGAACTCGTCAAACTCTTCTTAATGCCCTCATGCGCCAGAGTAAAGCTCTGGGTGGCGACCATGTTCTGACTGGCATCCAGACCGGGGCCCTGCCACCCGGTCGGCCATGCATTATAAAAATCCCACCACACGCAAGGTATACCCTGATCGTCCAATAGATAGATAGAACCATTCTTGCGCTTGATATCGCCGCTCTGGGTGGACTGGTACCAAAACCACATAGGATCAAGCGCGGTGATGCCCGCTTTCAGCACCAGGTCGGAATACGTAATTTGCCCCGGCAATTTGTATTCCGTATCGTTGACGCCGCCCTGACGCACCGTCTTCACTTCCGTTTTCGATTCCAGCCCGTCCACCGACATGAAGCCGCCGACCAGGATGCCCTCGACTTCCACAAAAAAATTATAGGACTTAAACGGATCGATACGGATTCCCAATTGACGCTGTGCAAAACCAACGCCCGCATTTACGCCGAATGCCATCTCACGCTCCTAAACTGCTAAAGGTTTTTTGACGATCGCTGTCGTTCATGGCTTTGTTGATCTTATTGACTTCCTCGCACCAGCGCCGCCGCTCAGCATGCTCCATGGCCAAGATATCTCCGTACGGCCAGTGAAAGTGATAGGCAAGAAAAGCTATCTCCGCATAGAGCTGGTCAGGAACTGCGGGGAGTCGGGCTTTCCCGGAGCGCCTTGTGCCTCCATAGGCAGGACATTGTCGTCGTTGTCGATCTGGTTGATCTTGTTGTATAAATCCTGCAGATAAGAAAAATCCGCGGAAAATAAATCTTCCACCAGCTTGGTGTTGATCATGTCCAGACTGCCGAGACGGACGATGACGCGCGACAAAACGATGATGCTCAAATACGCCGGATTGGCTTGTACCCGATGGTCTTTCAAAGGCAAAATTTCATCGCCTGCGGTCGCCAGCCGCATTACGCCGTTGCGGTGCAAATTGCCGTCCCCATCGCGATAACCAAGCGGCAAGATAAATTCGACTTCTGTGCTGATAACGCTCATGCCCTGCTCCTTATCAAGATACCCGTGTCATGTATTCCATCGTCAATTCGAAAGTCTCCACCATCACATCGCTGCTTGCGGCGTTCATTCCTGTGCTTTCATATTTACTGGCCCAGGCATTGATGATGTTCCAGCGCGCCTTGTCCGCGCCGCCTGCGTCCATCAAGATAAGCGACACGTTTTTTTGCGCACCGGCCGCACCCGATCCTTGCGACGAAACCAGTTGATACCAGTTATATAAATCCATGGAATCGGTCAGGCCTTTTTTCAGACTCAGCTTGCCGTAACTGGTCAGGCCGGAAAACGAACGCTTGTACACCGGGTCAGTGCCTTCCCTGTATTCCACGGTTTCAACCGTGCTGTCTGGCACCGTCGCTTCGGAAAATGCGGCCACCTGGATGCCCGCTATTTCCACCCTGAACCGGAACCCACGATAAGGATCAGTTAATTGTGTTGCCATTTTTTTCTCCGCAATCTGTCACTTCATTTGAGCAAAATTGATGCGTCCGCGTCGATCACCCGCCAGAATCCGGCGCGTTGGTTTTCTGCGTCATACGAATAATGACAAACTCGGCGGGGTAAACAGCCGCCAAACCTATATCGATATACAACTGCCCCAGCATCCTGGTTTCAAGCGGATTATTCGAGGCGTCACACGTAACGAAGAACGCTTCCGCAGCCGTTGCGCCGAACAGCCCGCCCTGTTGCCACAAGGTGGTTAGAAAAGCGCTGATGTCGCGCGTCACCGACGACCACAGTTGCTGGTCGTTCGGTTCAAACACGACCCATTGCAAACTCTGCTTCAGGCTTTGTTCCACATAGATAAACAGGCGGCGCACGCTGATGTAAGTCCACTCGGTGTTCAGTGCGAGCGTGCGCGCTCCCCAGATCACGTTACCGTAATTGATGAAATTTCTGATCGCGTTAATCCCCTCAGGATTCAGCAGATCCTGATCGGCATCGGTCAGCGACTGGTCAAGCAATACCGCCGTCATCAATGCCCCGTCATTGACCCCGGCCGGCGATTTATACACGCCGACATTGGTGTCGGTATAAGCGTAGCGCCCCAGCACGGGGCCGGATGGAGGAATCGGGACATTCGCGCCGGCAATCGGATTGTAGATATATACCCACGGGTAATAGATCGCGCCGAAATCGGAATTGAGCGCATTCGGATTGCCGCTGGGAGCCGTTCCTTGCCCGGACTTAAAAGACAATATGCCTTGCACGTCCAGACCGAAAGGCGGATCGATCACATAAAACAGGCTGCGCATCGTTTCGCAAAACAGGAGCCCGGAATTGATCAGGGTGCCTTGTTGTTCGAGCGAAGGCTTTCCACTTTTATCGGTGGCGGTCACAATGTCCGGCACCGACAACAAACTCAGTTCCTGCACCTTGGCCAGCAGATTGGTCGCCGTATAAAAATCGATATTCGGTGCGGTTCCTCCGGTAAACGGCGTCGGGCCGCTATTGGGAGGCCGCGCCGCCGGCGTCGCCGATGCAGTGGCATTGGTAGGTACGCGTACGAACATGGAATTGCTGTTCAGCTTGGCCGCCAGCGCGCTCGGTTGCCCCGCAGCATTGGTCATGCTGTTGGCGGTAAAGCCGTTGAACTGTTCCAAGACGTAATACGACTTGCTGTTAAAGGTCTGCGGGCTCAGATTGTTTTGCAGAACATACTCTTGTAGCAGCTGATTCGGCATCGTTGTTTTGACCGGTGCGGAAGCGGTGCCGATCACGCTCGCATCCACCAAAATACTGACGTTGAATACCGGTGTCGTCGGTGCCGGCGTGACCGTAGGATCGGTCGCGCTGCCATTGCTTATCATCAGATTCAACACGTTGCCCCAAGTACCTGGGCTGACCGCATTTACCACCAGCGAAGGTGCCTTGCCTGTCGAGGCGGCTTTAGCATTGGCCGTATCGGCGGCGCGCACCACATAACAGGCAGTACCGCCTTCGTTAAAAAATTCATAGACCGACCACGACACCATCGCATACCAGGCCAAGCCCCCAAACTGTCGCTGGTAGGCATTCCAACTGGTAATCAGGGTCGGTTGCAAGAAAGGGCCGCTTTCGGTCACGCCGACAAATGCGGGGGTTGAAGTGGAAGCGCCTTGAATACTGCGGGTGCTAGGCACTTCCTGAATATAAATACCAGGATGAGTATAGGTAGCCAAGATAATTCTTTCCTTATCGATTAATGCATTTCAATGTCGACACACTGCCTGGTTCCGGACTTCATTTTTATTTGCTTCTGCACGCTCGTCATTCCATTTTTTTTAAAGCTGAGATCGACCGCGGTCTCTGGCGCCAACCGGCCGGACAGCACCAGTGCATAGCTACCGTCGTAGCGCCCCCGATCGAACGAACGGGCGTTTTGATTTTTCACTTTAGCCCTGGCGGTTTGATAAGTAGCCGTCACATCTACATCGGATAGTGCTTGCCGCTGTGCGCCGCTTTGCACGATGTGGCCAAAAATCAACGTCGTCCCCACCGGATAGGCATAGAGAGGGCTCGGCGTCAGGAGGCAAGTCAAAATGGAAGCGGCTAAGGGCTCACGTAGCGGCACTTGCAATTGCATGCTCTGATCGAAATAAACATGATCCGCGCATAAAATTTCTAATTGATAAGTCCCATCGTCCAGGTCACTGAATGCGTAAAAAGCCGAGGCTTTGGATAAGGGAAAGTACGGCCTGCCATTCAACCTGAAACTGACCTCAGCAGCGACTGCCGGTTGCAAGCTGAAGCCGTCGATCAACTGGATTACCGCGCTGAGCTTCATACACGTCCCTTCTGCATAGGCGGCGCGGGCTGCTCGATATCGCCGGGCGCCCGCGGTACGGCGCTCAAGTCCCCTTGAACTACCATATTACTTTGCCACTGATCGCCGGACGGAATTCGCACCGGCGACAAAGAATATAGTTTGGTCAGTTTGTACGCTTTGTTCGGAAACCCTGACCAGATATTGTGCAAACGTTCGAAGGAACTGAAATCGGGAATGATGGGAATGAATCTGTTCCCGCTTTTTTTCAATACCGGATGCAAACATTCGCCGGATAACTCTGGAATGTCGTGAAACAACCTCACCAGTTTTTCCACCAGCACCAGTTCCAGTTCAGCCGACCTGGCATACGGCACCATCATATAAAGCAGATCCGCCACCAGGGGCGGCCCCTCCACCATCAACGAATTCGGCGCCCCGTCCGCCCCTGCCTGCCGGGTCAGCACCGGCGGCAAGTTGCGTAAATACGGATTAATTTCAAGCTGGTACAAATATAGCGAAAGCTTGGTTTCTCCCTGACTGTCGATCTCGGCCGGAGATTCGAATACCACCGCCGACTCCGGACGCAACTCCGCGATATGTTCGCGTATCAAGGCCCGCAGAGATTCGCTCACGCAGCGCAGCACCTGACCTGTATCGACGCTATCCTGGCTCATGTTCAGAGTGTAAAAACGGTGTAGGTCTGGCTTACCAGTTGCGGCTGGCGATTTCCGACATGCGCATACATGCTGACGTTGCTATCGCAACTTGCTTTGAGATAGAGGTAAGGCAAATCCACCGGCTCCCAGGTAATATAAGTCGCCATGACAAAATCCATGGCCGCGCTGGCATTGGCGTTTTGCGCGATTTCAAATACCAGATGGCTGTTAGCGTAAGACATGCTAGCCAAAGGCACCGTCCCATTGGCGCTGGTCAGCATGATGCCGCTCGATTCTGAAAATGCAGGACCTAAGCACCAGTTGACCAGACCCAGGCCCTTCTTGGTGGAAAGTTCCATGCTGATCTTGTTGCCGGGAGCGGCGCCGAAAACCGAGACCAGTACGCCGCGGAAGCGGCTTTCCGGGCCGCGCAATACCGCGCTGATCCGCCCGTTGCGCCACTCCACGGCACGCTGAGACCCCAAATAGACCATCACATTGGCTTCGTTATTGAGCGTGCAGTAACCCTGCAAATAATCGACTCCGCTGGTCACGCGCAGGTATAAAGTCAAGGTGAATGAACTGAGCGAAGAATTGTCGCTCGCGGTACGAATTGCCAGCATACCGTCGGTAAATGCAATTTTCTGTATGCAGGATTGCGGCTGGTTATTGTTATTGTCGAAAGCCAAAGTAAAACCCATGCTGTCACCCGACCTCGCGCCCAAAGACCAGCTTACGCCTGCCGTCGTAAACGTAAAGTTAATGTTGGAATTCGTCGCAACATTATTGAATCTCAGCACTACCGGCAATAGCTCTCGGATCATACAAAAACCCTTGTCGTTTTATGAGGTTCGCATGCGCCAAAGAAAAGGCGAATCTCGCTCTCTCAGGCTTCGATTTCACCCAAGATCAACCGCAAAAGAACTTAAACCTATCAGGTTGCTGCGGTCGCAGCGCGACTGCATGGTGACGCTGGCGCCGGGCGGCAAATCGACCCGCCCTTGCAACTGCTGTTGATTCGTACGCACATACAAGCCGATATTAATTTCACTGCAGTCTTGATATGTTTCCAAAAACATCTCACGCGCATTAATCAGAAAATTGCGCAGATAAAGCGCAGGAGCGGTGCTGGTCGCAAAACTCAGACCTATCATGCCGCTGGTTTTATCGCCTTCACTCCAGATCGCATTCTGATCCGGCCGTATCGATAAAAACGCTTTGCTGTTCGCGCGCAGATTGTAAAAAGTAATATTGAACTGCTTAAAAGAATCAACTTCATTGAAACATTGCTCGTTAATTCCATGCAGCGCATTGGCCAGTACATGCGAATCGAGGTGCCGGCGTTCATCGGCCGTCAATTCGCCGGCCTCTTTCTTGACTTGCGCCATCAGCGCCGCCGCTTGTTGCAAGCGTAACGCCGTATGATTTTTTTCCAGCTCATGCGCAAGCACGGACGGCATTACCGGCGGCAACTGCGCGGGGAGCGGGTCCGGCAAAGTCGGAGCGCCAAGCGCTACATCTGAAGCGGGCGCAGAGAGTACTGGTTCGGAAGCGCTTTCCGCCGCAGCTGCGTCTTCAACGGCGCCGGCACGATGAACTTCGCCTTTATCCGGCATGATTTTCGATACGCCGTTTTTTTTATTAGCGCCCATGAGCAGATATCAGCTGGAAAAGTAGATAGTGTTATTTCCCAGCGAAAGCGAACCCTCACTGGTGGTGCCGAGAATCTGGTACGACGCGCCGACCACGACATCGGTGTAACCGAGATTGACCGTCATTGCGGTGGCAGTCGTGCTTAGCACAGCCACTGCCTGCAATGCCTGTTTGCTAGCGGATGGATTGCCAGCTGCTTTCAGGCTCAGCGTCGTGCTGCCTACGTTGAAATAGGCAAGCGGCGGCGTCGAAATAGTGCCGTACGGCTGAATTTGCAGCATGCCATCTGCGAGCGAAAACGTCGTCTTTCCGTCAGTAATATTCAGCGTCGCATTCAATGGCAAAGTACTGTTGCCGACCACAAATTGAAACGCAATCGTATATTCCACAATAGCCTCCTGTCGACCGCCAAAAAAGAAGAGAATCTCCGCGCAGCGCGGAGATTCACCCGCTAACGCACGCTGACCAGACGCAAACCCGGCATCAGATTTCAAGCGATGCCGGAACCGCTTTTGTTCCGGCTAAAAATCATAATTAAGTTCAGGCTATGCTGTTTGCGATTTTTCGAGGAGTCCAGGCATAGCCTCAGGCTTGCGCATTGGTTTTAAAAATCAGGCATACACCCAGCGTAGTTACTGCGTTACCAAAAATTTACTGCGGCCAAGGAATGCCGATAGGAGTCTGGCTGAGTATGACTTGCTGCTGTCCAGGGAACTGGAAGGTAACCTGGACGCCTGGATCGCTGTCGGAGCAGATCGACAGGAATTGCGGACTGACTGCGGTTGCTAACGATGTGTTTACTGTGAAACTCAAGGTGCTGGTGGAACCACCGCTGACAGTGTTGACCGAGATGGTGGAACCGTTGACGCTGAACATGCTGACAGGTACGGCAACGCCGCCGTCCGAGCTTAGCGAGATACCGGTACCTCTGGATAATGGATCACCTGAACTCCAGGTGATGTCCGATCCCGATAGCACCACGGATATTTTTTGACCTGGGAGGGCGTTGGTGACTCTGACTGTTCCCGTTACATACTGATAGCTGCTCATAATGTCATCTCCATAAATTGAAAACTCATCGAAACAAACTGATCTGGCGCCCCATTTATTGCACTGGCAATACGGATACGCTGATGCATTACACCTGAGGTTTTTTCTCAAGGTAACTAGCATAGTTACTAGTATCCCTGCTTCAGTCCTGGTGTTAATTCAGAACCAGTTCAGCCGTGATAATTTTCCTTACAGCGCTTCCTTGACGGTAAATGCACTCAGGCTCTTATCGCAGGACGAAGACAGCTTACGAAACGAAGCGTCGATATCGACATATAAGGCGACCGCATTCTCTACGCCTATGACCATAGGCGGACCGAACCGCTTGATGACAACGCCGGCCCGGCGCAGCATGCGCTCGATCGCCGTGGTGGTGACGGTCACGTATTGCTCGATGCCGACACGATGACCATAGGCAATAATTTCGCCTATCGATTGCATGGCGATATGGGAAAACCCAAACACCTGCTCCCCTCCGGTTTCAATCGCAAACCGGCTTAACTCCCATATTTTCGGATCTTCAGGCGGACAAGTTCCGTGCAACAGTTGGGGGAAAGTGTCCTTCAGCATGTAGGGTCCGTCTGTCGGCAACAAACGCCAGCAACCGCACAGTATTCCTCCGGGCGCACGCATCATCATGTAATACGGGTCGATGGCGTCGTAGCCGTCTATCTCCATACCGCTGAGAATGGGGACATCCCAACCCATGCGGTCGCGGAAAACCTTGGCCCGCAATTTATGCATATCCCAAAGGTCCACATTCTTAAAATCACGCCTGGTAGCGATCTCGATAGTTAAAGACATTTAAGCTCCGACAGTAGTGTAGGGGTATCCAATATTTATGCATATTGCATACATTGGTAACTATCTAATTTGCTAGGTTTATCGTTGTATGCCCATTCAACTTAATCCCAAGCGCGCAAAAATTGTTACACTCAAACGCAGTTTAAAAACACTGCGACACTCAACATGGCGAATGATATTTTCGTAGACTCTTCCTACACCGTCTGCGTCAAAAATTTGACGACCTTGCGCAAGGTGCGCAGGGAAAATCAAACGGATTTTTGGTATAGGTTCGGCGTGACGCAATCGCGCGGCAGCCGCTTCGAAAAAAGCAACAGCATCCCCCCCACCGTCGCGATCCTGATCGCGCTCTATCTGGGAAAAAAAATCAGCGACGCCGACTTGTTGGCGGCCGTCCATCAAAGCAACGAGCCTATGAAGCTGGAATCGACCGTGAGCTCGGTCTTAAGAGGGAACGATTAAGCCTTGCTTGATCGCCTTGACAACCGCTTGTTGCCGGGTATTGACGTTGAATTTTTTCTTAAGATTGGACACGTGGAAATTCACCGTCGCTTCCGCACAATGCAGTATCTGGGAAATCTCCCACGACGATTTCCCGCACATGACCCACTTGAGGCACTCGAGTTCGCGCGGCGTCAGTTTAGCGCCGCCGGATGCGGCATGGGCATGCTCGATAAATTTCGTCGACGAGGCGATCGCATAATCGCGCAACAGCGACAATGCGGCGAGTTCGCTTGCGCAAGCGTGGCTGGCAAGGTGCGCGGCATCGCCGGACACAAAGCTTAAAATGCCAAATTCGCCGGACGCACCATGGACGGGATAGCTAATCCCGAAACGCAATCCATAGCCGCAGGCTTGCTCGTAAAATTCGCCCTGCTGTCTTCCTTTGAAAGTCCTGGAATTCCAGGCTATGGGCAACATGCTCCCTAAGCAGTGCTTTACGGTCGGATCCACCGTATGCAATCGCAGCTCGTCGTAAGTCGTTCGCCATGAACTCGGGTAATTGCTCTTAAGAAAAGCCGTCTCGAAGGGCGCCGTTTTACTTGGCATCATCCCGAAGAGTAAATGCTTGAACCCGCAGTCTCTGGCAATCGCAAACAAGGCGAGGCTCCATGTTTCTGGCGTGCCGCAATCGAATAAGTGAAGTAATTTTTCCAGTTGGATCATTTCAATTCTCTGTTTAATAAAGCGAATTATTAGCAGCAACAAAAAATATTCAACAAGACTTTAAGAAATCTCCCACTCCGCCCATAAAATACCATATCGGCAATAAACAATGCCTGTAGCTAAATCCACGCATGCATTTAAAGCAGGTGCCTTGCGCGAAATCGCTGCGGCAAAACCTCAATACCTGCCGCTGCGCAGGGAGCGGTTTTGCCAAGCATGGAGGCAAAATTTCGCTCCGTTAAAAATCTCCGGCTGGCAAGCAGTGCTTAGGGGAGCGCTCGATTGTCGACCCGGCTATGTGCAGCACGCCTGGTTTGGCGCGCCTGCCGGCTGGCGCGATGCGCTTAGCGCCCGACTTGCTCATTGACGCTGATAGTTTCCTATCAATTCCGTGTGCGCCAGCACATGCCCTTGCATTGCACGTTCCAGTTGCGCCTTGCCCGGCCTGGCCAGATCGGGCAGCATCACATCCAGCGCGTACAGCTTATGAAAATAGCGATGACGGCCGATAGGCGGACAAGGGCCGCCATAGCCGGTGCGGCCCCAGTCGTTGCGACCCTCGTGCGTGCCGGCCGGCAAGGCCTGCACGCCTTGCGGCAGGCCGGCGGCATCGGGCGGAATGTTGTACAGCACCCAATGCACCCAGGTCCGTTGCGGAGCAGCCGGATCGGGCGCATCAGGATCATCCACGATCAGCACCAGACTGCGTGCGTTGGCCGGAACGCCGGACCAGGACAGCGGCGGCGACGTATCCTTGCCGTCGCAGGTAAAAGCTGCCGGAATGCCGCTACCGGCATGAAATGCGCTCGATGTCAGGGTCATCGTCATGCTGCTCTCCTTGTTTTTCGTTTGCGCGTAAGCCGTTGTCACGACCGCCATTAACAGGCAGGCCAGTTGCCGCCTTCTCGTTTGCATAACTCACTCCTCCATCTGTCTTACATGATCGCCACTGCAGTGCCTTTATGAAATGGCATTATGCTATGGGCACTAAAAAATCATCCAGGCGAGCTTGCCCGAGCAACCGCATACAATTGAGTTTTTCGTCAACGCGTGTTTCTGCGCTACCATCGTCGGCGTGGCGCAGCAAGGGCGCGTATCTTTCGGCTCGCACGCCTGTCCTTTTCACCTAACCGAGGAGCAGTTCACGATGGCAATTCTGATACTGGGTCTGGCGATTTTTCTGGGTTCGCATTCGGTCCGCATTTACGCCGACGACTGGCGCTGCGCGATACGCGCGCGCCTGGGCGAGCATGCCTGGAAAGGCGCGTATTCACTGATTTCGCTGGCCGGTTTCTCTTTGATTATCTGGGGCTTCGCCCTGGCGCGGCAAACATCGCCTATGCTCTTGGCTACGCCGCTCGCCATGCGGCATGCGGCGGCCCTGCTGACTGCGCCTGCCTTCGTCTTGCTGGCCGCGACTTACGTTCCCAAAAACGGCATCAAGGCCGCCCTGCATCATCCCATGCTGCTCGGCGTGCAGCTGTGGGCCTTGGCCCACTTACTGACCAATGGCAAGCTGGCGGACCTGGTATTGTTCGGCAGCTTCCTGGCCTGGGCCATAGCCGGCTACCGCGCGGCGCGCAAACGCGACAGTCTGGCGGGAACGACCTATCCCGCCGGAACCATGCCGGCGACGCTCATCACGCTCGCGCTGGGACTCGCGGCCTGGATCGCGTTTGCGTTCTGGCTGCACGGCTTGCTGACCGGGGTGCGCCCGTTCGGGTAAGCCGGGCTGACGCAGGATGCAAGCATCCAATCCGCAGCCAAATTCGGCAGCCCGCTCCAATAATCCTAGATTCCTCAGTTGGACAGGTTCGAGTGTGCACTTTTCCGGCTTTCTGGCAAGGCGCGACGCCCGTGACCCTGCAAGGGTGGGAGTTTGCCCTTGCAGGGGCAAACCGTTACGTGGGCAGACGACATGTCGTCTGAATTCCCCACTACACCGACCAACCTTGATTTCGCTTGAA
>JACPWS010000046.1 GCA_016196925.1 Burkholderiales bacterium
GAAAATCCTTAGCCGCAGAGCAGAGGGCGCAGAGGAGTCAAAAAGCTTTTCTCTGCGTCCTCTGCGTCTGCGGTTAAGGTTTTTATGTCATCAACGGCGACGCTTCCAGGATGGGTGAACAGTTGCAAAAAAACTTCCTGGTTGTCGTCCCCGCACAGGCGGGGACCCAGTGACTTTAGTTGAGTTCCGACGCCACTCGATTCCCCCTTGCAGGGCGCACTTGAGCAAGTAAGCTCAAGCCGTTGCGCAGGCGAGTAGCACGCCACTCGAATTCCCTGCTTCACCCTGCGCGGGGACGACAAGCAGAAAGTTTTTTCGTGCTTTTCGTGTTTTTCGTGGACCAGATGTGGTCTTTTACTTAAACAATACTGGAGGGGAGTATATTTAAGCTTGCCTTTAAATGTGCTGACAATAAAGCGAAAATGCAACATACCCCCCCCAATTTGTATAAATAAAGGTGTTTTGGCGACTCAGATGGCGGCGCGCAGCAATTGTTCGGCCGCGCTGACGCCGCTGCGCACCGCGCCTTCCAGTGTGGCCGGATACTCGCCTTCCGTGTAATCGCCGGCCAGCCACAGGCCGGGCAGGGCGGTCCGATTGGGCGGGCGCAGCAAGCCAGGTGTGCAGCTGAAGGTGGCGCGCTTCTCGGAAATCACCTGATGCCACAACGGGGTCGCCAGTGCCGGGTTTTGCAGGCTAGCGGCTAATTGTTGCGCGATCGCTTGCGCCAGCGTCGCATGATCGAGCCGGCAAGCCTGTTGCGAGGCGCTGATGACCACCGCCAGCAAGCCTGCTTGCGCGTCGTTCAGCTGGCCGCGGTCGAACACGTATTGTCCCCACTTGCCTTGCTGCGGATGATCGACCAGCGCCAGCATCGGGCGCTGCAGGCGCAGCGTGGCCGGGTATTGCAGGTAACAGGTGGTGATCGCTTCGTAACTGAAGGCCGGGATGTGCGGCGCGGGCGCAGACAGCGTCGCCAGCAGTCGGCCGGCGTTGACCACATCGGTGGCCAGGATCACGGCGTCGAAATTCAGCTCCTTGCTTTCAGCGTGCTCTTGAACACTGAGCGTCCAGCCGCTGCCGGCTGCATAGTGCAGCGCCTTGACGGCGCTGCCGCTCTGCACCCGGCCGCCGTGCTGCGTCAGGTAGGCGGCCGCCTGCTGCGGCAACAGGGCGGATAAATCGACGCGCGGCAGCAGCATGTCGGACGCGGCCCGGTTCGCGCCCAGGCTGTCGCGCAACACGTTCAGGAACACCTGGGCCGAGGCGCGCTCCGGCGGCGTGTTCAGGGCGGCGATGCATAGCGGATGCCACATCAGGCGGCACAGCCGCTCGGTCTGGTCGTAACGCTGTAGCAGTTCGGCCACGCTGCAATCCTGATGCAATTGCCAGCCCATCCAACGCGCCGTGCTGGAAAAACGCGCCAGCGCCAGCTTGTCGGCGCGGCCCAGGCCGCTGGCGCGCCACAAGGCCAGCAAGACGTGCAAGGGCGCCGGCAGGCGCGGCGCAATGAAGCACATGCCGTCGTCGGCCGCCGGATACACCATTTGCAGCGGCAATTTGAGCAGGGCGCGGCTGGTGTCGACGCCGACCTGGCGCAGCAGGCGCAGGCTTGCGCTGTAGGCGCCGAGCAGGATGTGCTGGCCGTTGTCCAGCGTCTGCCCCTGTAATTCCACGCCGCGCGCGCGCCCGCCTAAGCTGCGCGCCGCTTCCAGCAAGGTAACTTGCCGGCCTTGCCCGGCTAGCGTAACGGCGGCCGCGCAGCCGGCCCAGCCGGCGCCGATGACGGCGATGCGTTGAGCCGGACGGTCAGCCACGGACGTAGGTTTTCCAGGCCAGCCACAGCTTGCGTATCGGCGTCAGCGAGATGCGTTGGTGCAGCACCTGGAAGCCGTCGCGCTGGATTTCCGCCAGCAGGGCGCGGTAAATCGCCGCCATGATCAGGCCGGTGCGCTGCGCCTTGCGGTCTTCTACCGGCAGCAGGGCCAGCGCCTCGTCGTACAATTTTTGCGCGCGCTCGTACTGAAATTGCATCAGCGCCGTGAACTTGTCGCTATAGCGGCCGTTCAGGATGTCGGCGGCGGTCACGCCGAATTGCTGCAATTCGTTGACCGGCAAATAGATGCGGCCCTTGCGCGCATCTTCGCCGACGTCACGGATGATGTTCGTCATCTGGAACGCCAGCCCCAGTTTTTCGGCAAAGGCGCGCGTTTGCGGATTTTTGATGCCGAAAATGCTGGCCGACAGCACACCGACCACGCCGGCCACATGCCAGCAATAGTGTTGCAGGGCGGTGAAATCGAGGTAGCGCGTCTGGTTCAAGTCCATCTCCATGCCGTCGACGATCGCTTGCAGGTGCGCGCCTTCCAGTGCGTAGTGCGCCATGTGCGGCTGCAGTGCTTGCGTGACCGGGTGGGTGGGCTGGCCGGCCAGCATCGCCTGCAATTCCTTGCGCCACCAGCCCAGCTTGGCGCGCGCCACCGCGTCGTCGCTGCTGTCGTCCACCGCATCATCGACTTCGCGGCAAAACGCATACAACGCGGTGATCGCGCGGCGTCGTTGGTGGGGAAGGAACAGGAAACTGTAATAAAAACTGGAACCGCTTTGCGCGGCTTTTTGTTGGCAATATTCGTCAGGTGACATACGTCTTGGCCTAGATTAATCGGCTTTAAGTGGATGCAAATTGGCTTTTGCCGGCGTCGCCGGCAAGATTCCCGCTATGCTAACCGACTGCGCGGCAGATAACAAACTTGAACGTAATCCGGCCGGCGCTGACTAAGCTGCCGGTGCCTTGCGTTTTGGCGCAGGCATATTGCGATTCTCACGGTACAATCTCGCAGCTTCGCGTATTTCTATGCAAGTTTGTACACTTTTTATGCGCCAGAGTCTGGGTAACAAACATTTTTTAAGGGCGGGATAGCTTGATGAAGTCAAAAAATAAAATAGCAATCGTAGGAACGGCGCTGGCGCTGATGCTGGCCGGTTGCGGCGGTTTTGTTTACACGACGGTGGGCGGCAAGGTGAGCGGCCTGACCGGCGGCGGCACGCTGACCTTGCATGACGACGGCAATTACAGGGTCAGCCTGAGCGCCGACGGTCCGTTTTCATTCCGGGTCGCCAGCAATGCGTCTTATAATATTTCCGTGCTGTCGCAACCGAGCAAGGTGAATTGCACGGTAGTCAACGGCAGCGGCCATATGAACAGCGAAGCCCCGCTCGACAATATCGTCGTTACTTGCTTGCCCAACGTTCCGGTAGGCGGCGCCGTCGCCGGTCTGGCGACGGGAACCACGGTCGGACTCAGTGATAACGGCAGTTTTCAATCGACGCTGGATGCCAACGGCGCATTTGTCTTGCCGACCTATATCGTGAACGGGGGCGCCTACGCGGTGACCGTGTCTCGCCAGCCGGCGGGGCAATATTGCTCAGTGACTAACGGCACCGGCACGGCAGACATCAATAATCTGGCTGCTTCAAACAATGTCGTGGTCAATTGCATCGCCGCCGTGCCGGTTGCCGGCACCGTGACCGGCCTGAAGACGGGCAGCAGCGTGGTCTTGTCGAATAACGGCAGCGATACTTTGACTGTCAGCGCTGCCGGCAATTTCACTTTTGCCAATAGCATGCTGGACGGCGCCGCATATGCCGTCACCGTCACTACCCAGCCTAGCGGGCAAACCTGTAGCGTGACCAACGGCAGCGGCACAGCATCGCTCACTAATCCTGCCGGCGCCAGCAATATCGCCGTGAACTGCGTTTGATCCGAGGTTCAGGCGCCGGCGAGGCTGGTGCCCGTCGGCGCCGGTGCCGGCGCGCGTTATAGCAGTTGCAGCGCGCCGGTCTGATCGAAAAAGAAGATATCTTCGTGTTTGAAGCCCCATTTTCCACCTTTGAGCCGGACGAATGGTTCAAAGCTGAAAAACGGGACGTCGCCCAGACGGACCGGATTGTCCGCTTCGATGAATTGCCTTTCTTCGCGGCTGCCGGCAATGCTGTGACCGACATTGCCGCGGTAATCGAGATTCACAAAGCCGCTTTCCCGGATGCGGACATTCGCCCATTCGAACAATTGCCCGAAACTGGTTTGCGGCTTCAGTAGCTTGAGAATTTCCTGGTGCAGGCGATCGAGGAAATGTAAGCCGTTTTTAAATTCCAGCGCCTGGGGCGTTGCGGTTACCTTGCCGTCTTCCATTACGAAAGAGCGGGCGCAATCCCCCCAGTAATTCCCTAAGGTGGGGCTCAAATCTATCGTGATCAGATTCGCATGGCCTACTTTTTCATGGTTAGCCTGATAATCTTTTCCCGACACCGATATGCAACTGCGCGAACCGAGCAAGACCAGCGCCTGGCATTGGTAATACCAGGTCTCTGCATATCCGGCTGCGCATAGCATCTCCCTTGCCTTGCAGGCGATGCTGTGTTCGGTATCTTCAGGCGTAATCATGCACGGCAGCCGGGCCAGTACTGTTTTGGCCGCCTGTTGCGCTTTGCGATGTTCGGCGATTTGCAATTCGGTAGGCATGTCGGTAATCGGAGGCATTAGTAGCATTAATCAGCTTGTTTAATTAATTAGCTTATTTAGCATCGCTGCTGGTAACGGCCTTGACGCCGGCGCGGGTGACATCCACCGCCGTCCCCACCACGGCGCTTCCCACCTTGACCGTGGTCGACACCGCCGCATCGGCGATCGCCAGCACCGTACATCCGCTGAGCGAAAAACAACAGAGTAAAATGGCAATGTAAAATTTGCAAGTATGCAAGATAAACTCCGAAAATGTTATTAAATGCAATAATTTGTTTAAGTTGGAATAGTAGTTGGTCTGATTTTTTTGCGACACACTTTTTTGCAAGCTGCGCCAGACTACATGCGTATGGCCCGCCAGAACAGCAGCGGCCAGTCGTTTTTATGTAAGCGCGGACGCTCGCTAAACACATTGCCGCCGGCCATGTCGATTTTTTCCAAAATGCGCATGCCGCCCTGGATCACCAGCCGCAATTCCCATCCCATGCGCCCGGGCAAGCGTTTCGCCAGAGGACTTCCTCGCAACAGCATAGAACGGGCACGCCCGGTTTGAAAGCGCATCATGGTTTGCCATGCAGCATCGGCGTTCGCCGCGGCGAGTTGCGCTTCGCCGATGTTAAATCTCGCCAAGTCTTCTTGCGGCAGATAGATTCTTTTTTTCTTCCAATCTATGGCAACATCTTGCCAAAAATTAATTAGTTGCAGTGCAGAACAAATCGCAGCAGAAGCGTCCAGATTATCCGGCGTGGCGGCGCCGTACAGATGCAGCATCAGCGTACCGACCGGATTCGCGGAGCGGGCACAGTAATCCAGCAAAGTTTCAAAGTCGGCATACCGGTTTATCGCAACATCTTGCTTAAACGCCGATAATAAATCCCGAAATGCCTGTAACGGTAGTCTATATTGTTGGATAACCTCGGCTAACTCCTCAAATAAGCGATTTTCAGCGCGGCTGCCGTTTTCGATGCGGTCGAGTTCGTGTTCATATTCCGTCAGCGCCAGCAGGCGCTGTTCCTTCGTCGCATCGCCTTCGTCGGCAAGGTCGTCCGCCGTTCTGGCGAAATGATAAATGGCTACTACCGCCGGCCGCAGGCGCGGCGGGAGCAAGACAGACGCGACCGGGAAATTTTCGTAATGATCTACCGACATAGAAAAACGCTATAAGTGCAATAAAAAATTAATGACTGGAAAGTCATTGGCAAAAAAAAGAGGAGTCATTATAATTACTAACCGAAAAGTCAGTAATTTATTGCCGTCCAGCTAAATGTATTCCAGCTAGAATGGCACTTAATAAATAGTTAATTCCAACCCGTACGGCTTTGGTGTATTTGCAAGCCTGCATAGTAAAGGAAATCTCCCGTGCCAACACCACATCATGCAGTTTATCCAGCGATAAAAAGACCGGCCGAAAGGCGCATTGTCGCTTTGAAAACCTATGCTGTTTTAGCTTTCTCCGGCGCGATCTTGCTGACGGCGTGCTCCAGGCCGGCAGAAAAGACGGAAGATATACGGCCGGTGCGTGCGATTAAAGTCGCCGCCAATAGTGCGCTGATCGCCACCGAATTTTCGGGGGAAGTGCGCCCGCGCATAGAGTCGCGCCTGGGCTTCCGGGTCGGCGGCAAAATCGTGGCGCGCAAGGTGGAACTGGGTAGTATCGTCAAACGCGGGCAAATTTTGATGCAACTCGATCCCCAGGATCTCGCCCTCGTGCAGGCGCAAGCCAAAGCCGGCTTGACCGCCGCCGAGAGCAACCGCGACCTGACCAAGGCCGATTTGAAGCGCTTCCAGGATTTGCGCGAGAAAAATTTCGTTGCAGCAGCGGTGCTCGACGGTAAGGAAAGCGCCTACAAAGCGGCGCAAGCCAGCTATGAACAAGCCCTGGCGGCTTACAAAAATCAATCGAATCAGGCTGCCTACACGGCGCTGATATCCGATGTGGATGGGGTGGTGACCGGTGTCGATGCCGAAGTCGGGCAAGTCGTTGCGGCCGGTGTTCCGGTGATCCGGGTGGCGCAGAGCGGCGACATGGACGTGGTGGTCGGCATTCCTGAAGATAAAATCAACAGCATTCGCCAGATCAACGATATACAAGTGCGTTTGTGGGCGAATCCTGGCGAAGTGCTACCTGCCAAATTGCGCGAATTGTCCCCGATTGCCGATCCGGTTACCCGCACCTATAGCGCGAAACTGGCGTTGCCGGCTAATGCCAAAGATGTGCGGCTAGGCATGACGGCATATGTGACGTTTGCCGCAAAAAATACGCAGGCGACGATCAGCTTGCCGATGACAGCCTTATTCCAGAACAAGGCTCAGACTTCAGTCTGGATCGTGGAAAACGGCTCAGTCAAACTGGTGCCGGTGCAAGTGGGCGGCTCATCCGGTCAGGAAGTTTTGATCACTTCGGGTATCGGCGCGGGGCAGACCGTGGTGACGGCTGGCGTCAATCTGCTCAAGCCAGGGCAAAAGGTTGCGCTGCTTGACGCTGAGCCGGTCGCGGAAAAAGCCGCGGCCGCCGTTGCCGCCAGTGCGGGAGCGGCCAAATGAGCGATTCTTCCCGCAGCTTTAACTTATCGCGCTGGGCGCTCGAACATATTCCTCTGACGCGTTATCTGATCGTCGTCTTGCTGCTCGGCGGAATTTTAAGTTTCGGCCGCCTGGGGCAGGACGAAGACCCGCCGTTTACTTTCCGTGCGATGGTGGTGCGCGCGATCTGGCCGGGGGCGACTGCGCTGCAAATGGCCGATCAGGTAACCGATAAGCTGGAAAAAAAGTTACAGGAAACGCCATATATAGACAAAATCCGCAGCTACTCCAAACCGGGGGAAACGGTAATTATTCTGCAATTGCGCGAATCGACGCCGCCCAAAGAAACGCCGCAGGCCTGGTATCAGGTCAGGAAAAAAATCGGCGATATCAAGGGCACTTTGCCGCCGGGCGTTATCGGCCCCTTCTTTAACGACGAGTTTGGCGATACTTACGGTTCCATCTTCGCTTTGTCCGGTGACGGCTTTACTTATGAGCAAATCAAGGAGTATGCGGATTTCGTGCGCCAGCAGTTTTTGCGCATCCCTTCGGTTTCTAAAGTGGAACTGTTCGGTGTGCAGGATGAAAAAATCAATATTGAATTCTCGCAAAAGAAATTTTCTCAGCTAGGGATACCGTTTGACGCCGTGGTCGGACAAATCAACTCGCAGAACGGCATAGAGGCAACCGGCGTGCTGACCACCTCCAGCGACAATCTTCAGGTCCGCGTATCGGGTGCGTTAATCGGCGTGCGCGACCTGGAAAATCTGCAATTGCGCGCGAATGGCATTACCTTCCGCCTCGGGGATTTTGCGACGGTCAAGCGCGAGTATAAAAATCCTCCTCAGGACAAGATGCGTTTCAACGGCAAAGAAGTCATCGGCCTCGGCATTTCCATGGAGAAGGGTGGCAATATCATAGACCTCGGCAAAAATCTCAAAACGCAGATGGATAGCATCAAGAGTAAATTGCCGGTAGGTATACAGATAGAGCGCGTTTCCGATCAGCCGAAAATGGTGGCGTCTTCGGTCGGCGAATTCGTACATACCCTGATTGAAGCCGTCATCATCGTGCTGGCGGTCAGCTTCTTGTCGCTGGGGCTGCATACCAAGCCGTTCAGGCTGGATGTCTGGCCGGGTCTGGTGGTTGGCCTGACCATCCCGCTGGTGCTGTCGGTGACTTTCCTGTTCATGCGCATCTTCGATATCGACTTGCATAAAATTTCCCTCGGCGCCCTGATTATCGCGCTGGGCTTGCTGGTCGACGACGCCATCATCGCGGTCGAGATGATGGTGCGTAAAATGGAAGAGGGCTTTTCCCGCTTCGATGCAGCAACCTTTGCCTATACATCGACCGCGATGCCGATGCTGACAGGTACCCTGATCACGGCCGCCGGTTTCTTGCCGATAGGCCTGGCCAAGTCCGCCGCCGGCGAATACACGTTCTCGATGTTTTCGGTGAATGCGCTGGCGCTGATCATTTCCTGGCTGGCGGCAGTCTTGTTTACTCCCTACCTCGGTTTCCTGTTGTTGAAAATCAAGCCCTCAGCCGATTCCGACGGTCACCACGAGCTGTTCGATACGCCGTTTTATTCGCGTTTCCGGGCCTTGGTGAACTGGTGTGTGGAGTGGCGTAAGAGCACTATCGTCATCACGCTCGCCGTCTTTGGTCTCGGCGTATTCGGGTTTAAGTTCATCGAGCAACAATTTTTCCCGGATTCCAGCCGGCCGGAATTGATGGTGGAGTTGTGGTTGCCGGAAGGTAGCGCCTTCGTCGCCACCGAGGCGCAAGCGAAGAAATTTGAGAACTTCATCCGCAAGCAAGACGGCGTGGAAAGCGTGACCAGCTACGTCGGCACCGGCAGCCCGCGTTTCTATCTGCCGCTCGATAAGATTTTCCCGCAAACCAACGTTTCGCAAATCGTGGTGTTGCCTAAAGATTTACAGGCACGCGAAGCCTTGCGTCTGAAAATCGTGCAGGCGTTCAAAACCGATTTCCCGGAAGTGCGCGGGCGCGTGAAGTTGTTGCCGAATGGTCCTCCGGTTCCTTACCCGGTGCAATTCCGTGTGACCGGTTTGGAGGTGGATAAGGTGCGCGAGATCGCCGATCGCGTGAAAGCGGTGATGCGCGCCAATCCGAATACGCTCGGTGTTAACGACAACTGGAACGAATCGGTGAAAGTCGTGCGCATCGACCTCGATCAGCAAAAGCTGCGCGCGCTCGGCGTGACTTCGCAAGCTGTGATGCGTGCCGCCAATACTATCCTGACCGGCTCAACGGTGGGGCAATTCCGCGACGGTAATAAGTTGATCGATATCGTCGTGCGTCAGCCGGTTGACGAGCGATCGACGATCAATGCGCTCGGCGACGCGAACATCCCTACTGCCGGCGGCAAGACCGTTCCTTTATCCCAGCTGGCACGTATACAGTTGGTGTGGGAGCCGGGCGTGGTCTGGCGTGAAGGGCGCGAATGGGCCGTGACGGTGCAGTCCGATGTGGTGGATGGCATACAGGGCCCGACCGTGTCGAGCCAGATTTCGCCGAAACTGGACCAGATACGCTCCACCTTGTTGCCGGGCTATAAGATTGAACTGGCCGGTGCGGCGGCGGATAGCGGCAAGGCGCAGGAGTCGATCGCCGCCAATGTGCCGCTGGTAATTTTCATCATCTTCACCTTGCTGATGTTGCAATTGCATAGTTTTTCGCGCGCTCTGTTGGTATTCCTGACCGGGCCGCTGGGTGTGGCAGGGGCAGCCATGGCTTTGCTGATTTTGCACAGGCCTTTCGGTTTTGTAGCGCAACTGGGTGTGATCGCCTTGTTTGGCATGATCATCCGCAACTCGGTGATTCTGATTGATCAGATTGAAAGCGATATACACAATGGTGCGGCGCCCTGGGATGCGATCGTGGAGTCGGCGGTGCGACGCTTCCGGCCTATCATCCTGACCGCTGCCGCTGCGGTGTTGGCAATGATACCTTTGTCGCGCTCGGTATTCTGGGGGCCGATGGCGGTCGCCATCATGGGCGGCTTGATTATCGCGACGGCGCTGACCTTGTTGTTCTTGCCGGCGCTATATGCCGCCTGGTTCCGGGTCAAGAAACCGGCCTGATCTGAACCTGTCCCGTGCAGCGCTTTACTGTACGGGATGTTTTCTAATTGGTACGAAAAAAATACGACACAGGGCAAAAAAATCCAGTAGAATACCGGGCTGGAGTTGTAATGCCACATGCATCAGTACTGGGCGACGCTTGAATTTCGGGTCGCCCTTTGCTTTTGTGCCGGTTCTGCCGGCGCAGAACTCATCCCGCGAGGATGGCGAAATTGGTAGACGCACCAGGTTTAGGTCCTGACGCCAGCAATGGTGTGGGGGTTCGAGTCCCCCTCCTCGCACCACAGAATTTTTACTATTTGGACGATTTTCATGGCAACTGCAGTCGAAACTTTAGATAAATTGGAACGCCGCCTCACTATCTCCTTCCCGGTCGCCGATGTGCAATCGGAAGTTGAAAAGCGTTTGAAAGTGCGCGCGCGCACAGCGAAAGCGCCTGGCTTCCGTCCAGGTAAAGTGCCGATGAAGATGGTCGCAGCGCAATACGGCTATCAAGTTGAGAACGAAGTGCTGAACGACAAGGTCGGTCAGGCTTTTGCCGCCGCCGCTAACGAGAACAATCTGCGGGTAGCGGGCTATCCAAAAATCGAACCGAAAGCCGATGAATCCGTCGCAGCAGGCAGCCTGGCATTCGACGCTACGTTTGAAGTTTACCCGGAAATCGTCGTAGGCGATTTGTCTGGTGCGGAAGTTGAACAGATTAAGTCTGACGTTACTGACGCGGAAATCGATAAGACTATCGACATTCTGCGCAAGCAACGTGTTCATTACCATGTTAAGGGCGAACAAGGCGCGCATGGCGATGGTGGTGCGGATCAGTCCGCACAGGCCGGCGACCGAGCTACTCTGGATTTCGTCGGTAAGATCGATGGCGTTGAATTTGCCGGCGGCAAAGCGGATGATTTCGTTTTTGTCTTGGGCGAAGGTCGTATGTTGCCTGAATTCGAGGCTGCGACTGTCGGCTTGAAAGTCGGCGAGAGCAAGACTTTCCCACTGTCTTTTCCTGAGGATTATCACGGTAAAGACGTTGCCGGTAAAACAGCTGAGTTCACCATTACGCTGAAAAAGCTGGAGTGGGCGCACCTGCCGGAAGTCGATGCCGATTTCGCTAAAATGCTAGGCGTGGCCGATGGCGATCTGCTTAAGATGCGCACCGATATCAAAGAGAATCTGGAGCGCGAAGTAAAAGGTCGTGTTAAATCTAAAACTAAAGAAAGCGTGATGGACGCGCTGGTCAACGCTGTTGCATTTGATGTTCCTAAGACGCTGGTTGAGCAAGACGGTCAACGTTTGGCTGAAATGACTCGCCAGGATATGGCACAGCGCGGCATGAACGTAAAAGATGTGCCGTTCCCGGCCGAATTGTTTGCCGCTCAGGCTGAGCGCCGCGTGCGTCTGGGCTTGATACTGGCCGAGTTGGTTAAGGCTAATAATCTGCAAGCAACTGCAGCGCAGATCAAGGTGCAAGTGGAAGACTTCGCTCAGAGCTACGAAGATCCTCAGCAAGTAGTGAAGTACTACTTCAGCGATCGTAATCGTCTGGCCGAGGTTGAAGCCCTTGTTTTGGAAGAAAACGTCGTTAACTATGTGTTAGGTAAAGCGAAAGTGACAGACAAGGTACTGCCTTTCGACGAGCTGATGGGCAATAACGCACAAGCTTAAGCAGAAAAGGAAATCACATGACAGGTATCATTCGCAATTCGGCACTGGAAACAAATATGCTGGGCATGGTGCCTATGGTGATTGAGCAGAGTGGACGTGGTGAGCGCGCTTACGACATCTACTCTCGCTTGCTTAAAGAGCGTGTGATTTTTCTGGTCGGTCCGGTTAACGATCAGGCTGCAAACCTGATTGTGGCGCAGTTGTTGTTTTTGGAAAGCGAAAATCCTGACAAGGATATTTCATTCTATATAAATTCCCCTGGCGGGTCGGTTTCTGCCGGTATGGCGATTTACGATACCATGCAATTTATCAAGCCTGATGTTTCCACGCTGTGTACCGGTCTGGCTGCTTCTATGGGCGCGTTTTTGTTGGCGGCCGGCGCCAAGGGTAAGCGTTTTTCGCTACCGAATTCCCGTATCATGATCCATCAGCCTTTGGGCGGCGCTCAGGGTCAAGCCTCCGATATCGAAATACAGGCACGCGAGATTTTGTATTTGCGCGAGCGTCTGAATGGTATTTTGGCCGAGAAAACCGGTCGCAGTCTGGAGCAAATTGCTAAAGACACGGATCGCGATAATTTTATGTCGGCGGATGCAGCGGCCGACTATGGCTTGATCGACAAAGTCTTGACACACCGAGCCTGACCCGTTGAAAAATTATAAAACGCCCGCTCCTTGAAGGTTCGGGCGTTTTTTTATTCTATCTTATAATAGTGCGTCGGTATTATGAGCCTCAGTGAGTCGGATGCCATGACGAAACCTGAATTTGCAGGTAATATGCAACTCGTTTCCGCTTAGATTAATTTAGTTTACTTCCTATTAGTATCATGCCAGATAAAAAATCCTCCAGTGGTGAAAAGTTGCTCTATTGCTCCTTCTGTGGCAAGAGCCAACATGAGGTTAAAAAACTGATTGCAGGACCTTCTGTTTTTATTTGCGATGAATGTATCGATCTTTGCAATGACATCATTCGTGATGAAGTTGCGAGTATTGATAGCATTGCCAGCGCCAAAACGGAATTGCCTACACCGCAGGAAATTACCGATTTGCTCGATCAATACGTCATTGGGCAGGAAACTGCCAAGCGTATCCTGGCGGTTGCGGTGTACAACCACTATAAGCGCCTCAAGCATCTAGGCAAAAAGGACGAGGTGGAATTGGCTAAGAGCAATATTCTGCTGGTAGGTCCTACCGGTTCCGGCAAGACCTTGCTAGCCCAGACGCTGGCGCGCATGCTGAATGTGCCATTTGTGATTGCTGATGCAACCACCCTGACTGAGGCCGGCTATGTTGGTGAAGACGTTGAGAACATCATTCAGAAGTTGTTGCAAAACTGCAATTACGAAGTCGAGCGGGCGCAGAAGGGCATAGTCTATATCGACGAGATCGATAAGATTTCCCGGAAGTCGGATAACCCTTCCATCACGCGCGATGTGTCCGGTGAAGGCGTGCAGCAAGCCTTGCTGAAGTTGATAGAAGGTACCATGGCATCGGTGCCGCCGCAGGGCGGGCGCAAGCATCCTAATCAAGACTTCATACAGATCGATACGACCAATATCATGTTCATTTGCGGCGGTGCATTTGACGGATTGGCAAAAATCATTTCTGATCGCTCCGAGCGCAGCGGCATAGGTTTTTCCGCCAGCGTTAAGAGTCAGGCCGAGAAGAGTGCCAGTGAAGTCATGCAAGACGCGGAACCGCAGGATTTAATTAAGTTTGGTTTGATTCCCGAGTTGGTGGGGCGTTTGCCGGTTATCGCCACCTTGAACGAATTGGACGAAGTAGCCTTGATTCAAATTCTGGTTGAGCCTAAGAATGCGCTCATCAAGCAATATGCAAAATTGCTGGAGATGGAGGGGACGGAATTGGAAATCCGCCCTGCCGCCTTGCAAGCGATAGCCAAAAAAGCGATTGCGCGTAAAACTGGCGCCCGTGGATTGCGCTCCATACTTGAGCATGCTTTACTGGACGTCATGTACGACTTGCCTAGCCATCAAAATGTCGAGAAAGTCGTCATCGACGAAAATACGATCACGAATGCCGCTAAACCTCTATTGATTTACCACGAGCAACCTAAGGTGTCAGGCGCAAAGTCCTGATCAGATTTTTAATCGAAGCAAAAAGAGGGGGGTATTTCACCCCTCTTTTTATTCATGTTTTACATCGCTTTTTAATTGAATCGAAGTACAATGAAGTGACAATCTAATAGCAGCTTCAATCGCAAAGCTACTCAGGGAGGTTCTCTGTGTAGCTTTTTTTATTTTTTCATCCACGAAGGGCTTGTGTTTTGGCCCAGTGCGCCAACATTGTTAACCAGTATTTTCGAAAGGTGCGCCATGACGACTACTCTCATTACAGAACAAACCCAGCTACCGTTATTGCCCCTGCGCGACGTCGTCGTATTTCCGCACATGGTGATTCCGCTATTTGTGGGACGTCCCAAATCCATTAAGGCACTCGAAGCTGCCATGGAGCAAGGCAAGAGCATTATGCTTGCAGCACAAAAGGCTGCCGCAAAGGATGAGCCATCGGCTGACGACATCTATGAAATTGGCTGTATCGCGAATATTTTGCAAATGCTGAAATTGCCGGACGGTACCGTTAAAGTGCTGGTGGAAGGTTCGCAACGAGCACGCATCCACAAAATCACTGATTCGGAATCTCATTTTATTGCCGACCTGACACCGGTTGCAGTGGAAGGTGGCGACGATTCTGAAGTTGAGGCGATGCGCCGTACCATTGTGCAACAATTTGATCAGTACGTTAAATTAAATAAAAAGATTCCTCCGGAAATTCTGGCTTCACTGTCCGGCATCGATGACGCCGGTCGTCTGGCGGATACGATAGCGGCACATCTTCCATTAAAACTCGAGCAAAAGCAGGTCATTCTGGAGATTTTCAGCGTTTCCAAGCGGCTGGAGCATTTGCTTGGACAGTTGGAAGGCGAACTCGATATCTTGCAGGTTGAAAAGCGCATCCGCGGCCGCGTCAAGCGTCAAATGGAAAAATCCCAGCGCGAATATTATCTGAACGAGCAAGTGAAGGCGATCCAGAAAGAGTTGGGCGAAGGCGAAGAGGGGGCGGATATCGATGAGCTAGAGAAAAAAATTCTCGCTGCCAAGATGCCCAAGGAGGCCCGCGACAAGGCTCAGAATGAGTTGAAAAAGCTCAAGATGATGTCTCCTATGTCGGCCGAAGCTACCGTGGTGCGTAATTACATCGACACTATAGTAAATCTTCCATGGAAGAAAAAATCCAAGGTCAATAACGATTTGGCGAACGCCGAGAAGGTGTTGGAAGACGAGCACTTTGGATTGGATAAGGTAAAAGAACGCATTCTCGAATATCTCGCTGTGCAACAACGGGTAGATAAACTGAAGGCGCCTATTTTGTGCCTGGTCGGGCCTCCGGGCGTCGGTAAGACGTCGCTGGGACAATCCATCGCTCGCGCGACAAACCGTAAATTTGTCCGCATGGCGCTGGGCGGGGTGCGCGATGAAGCGGAAATCCGCGGACATCGCCGCACTTATATCGGTTCCATGCCGGGAAAGATTTTGCAAAGCTTGTCCAAGATCGGTGTGCGCAATCCCCTGTTCTTGCTGGATGAGGTTGATAAAATGGGCGCCGATTTCCGCGGCGATCCTTCTTCGGCTTTGCTGGAAGTGCTCGATCCGGAGCAAAATCACACATTTTCGGATCATTACATCGAGGTCGATTTCGATTTGTCGGATGTGATGTTTGTCGCGACATCCAACTCTTACAATATCCCGCCGGCTTTGTTGGACAGGATGGAGATAATCCGTCTTTCCGGATATACGGAGGATGAAAAAACCAGTATCGCACAACGTTATTTATTGCCGAAGCAAATCAAAAATAACGGCCTGAAGGAAACGGAAATCAGCGTTTCCGAGAGCGCAATTCGCGACATTATTCGTTATTACACCCGCGAAGCCGGTGTGCGTTCGCTGGAGCGTGAAATTTCCAAGATTTGCCGCAAGGTGGTCAAGATGCTCTTGTTGAAAAAGAGTGAAAAGAAAGCAGTTGTTAATTCGAAAAACCTCGATAAGTATTTAGGCGTACGCCGTTATGACTTTGGTGTCGCGGTTAAAGATAATCAGATCGGGCAGGTGGTTGGACTGGCCTGGACTGAAGTAGGTGGAGATTTGTTGACGATAGAAGCGGTCGCCATGCCCGGTAAGGGGGGGGTGATACGCACCGGTACTCTGGGCGATGTAATGAAGGAATCGATAGAGGCGGCCCGTACCGTGGTGCGCAGTCGTGCCAAGCGTCTGGGAATCCGGGCGGACGCCTTTGACAAGAATGACATACACATCCACGTGCCGGAGGGTGCAACACCGAAAGATGGTCCGTCTGCAGGTATTGCCATGACAACCGCCCTGGTCTCGGTGTTTACCGGGATACCGGTTCGGGCGGACGTGGCGATGACTGGTGAAATTACCTTGCGCGGCGAAGTCTTGCCTATCGGCGGATTGAAGGAAAAATTGTTGGCGGCACATCGCGGCGGTATCAAGACGGTGTTGATACCCGAAGAAAATGCCAAGGATTTAACTGAAATCCCGGATAATGTCAAAAACAAACTCGAGATCATACCGGTGCGCTGGATAGACAAGGTGTTGGAAATCGCATTAGAGCGTCAGCCGCTTCCTTTGACTGAGGAAGAAGTGCCGGTGGCAACAGCCGGCAAGCCGGAGGTGCCCGTCGATTCAACTGTTGTTAAGCACTAAATTGTCCAACAAAAAAGCGCCCGATTATGTCGGGCGCTTTTTTATAGTGAAGAATTTCTCAGTTGGTTTGTTGTGCGCAGGTCATTCATCTGGCGTCGTGCGGTTTTGTGCCCAAGTCGAACAGCGGCAGCTGTAGGCCGATGGAAGAAAGCGTGGATGTCGGGATGCGCGCGACTGATAATGTGGGGTTGAGGCAATTTGCCATGAACATAATCAAGGCTGGTTTTTTTAAACCCAGCTACGTAATAAGCCAACCGCTAAACCCTCTAATGAAAAATCGGCCTCATTTCCACTAACTTTGATTATCGGATAGTCCGGATTTTCTGGTTGCAACTCTATTCCTGTATCGGTTTTTTTGTAGCGCTTGACCGTCACATCATCCCCCAGTCGCGCGACCACGATCTGTCCATTACGGGCGGAGTCCGACTTTTTAACCGCCAGTAAATCGCCGTCCAGAATGCCCGCATCGCGCATCGACATGCCGCGCACTTTCAGCAAAAAATCCGGTATTGCAGAAAATAATGCAGGATCCACTTGATAACTGGCTTCCACATGCTCGCTCGCAAGTATCGGTGAGCCTGCCGCAACCCTGCCTACCAGCGGCAGACTGAGTTGCATCAACGTGGGGTGGGGGGGCGACATTTGTATGCCGGGAAGGTGGCGCGATAATTCCGACTCCAGAAGCCGGATGCCGCGCGAAGTGCCGGCGGCAATCTCAATTACCCCCTTGCGCGCCAATGCCTGTAAATGTTCTTCTGCTGCATTGGTAGAGCGAAATCCAAGTTCCGCAGCGATTTCTGCTCGGGTGGGAGGAAAACCGGTATTCTGGATTGCGTCCCTGATCAGATTCAGGATTTGCTCCTGACGGGCAGTAAGTTTCAGCATGGGGCGACCTTGAAAATGTTTACGCTGTATATATGAGCAGACTGTATTTTTATACAGTGCAAGTGTTTACGCAAGTGGAAAGTCCAAAAAAATTACTCCAGTCTTGAATGGGCGAGTAAGTCTTTGAAGTAATTGAATGAATCGCCGAAATGCGTTATCATCCTTGGCTTTCCTCTTCCCGCACTCGTCTTGACGCCGAGGCGGGCTATTTTATTGTCCACAAGGAGAATATATGCGTCATTATGAAATCGTATTTATCGTACATCCCGATCAGAGCGAGCAAGTGCCTGCAATGATTGAACGTTACAAGGCTAGCGTCGTAGCCCGTGGCGGTCAGGTTCATCGCGTGGAAGACTGGGGTCGTCGCCAACTGGCTTACATGATCCAGAAGCTGGCAAAAGCGCACTATGTTTGCATGAACATCGAGTGCGACGCAGAAACTCTGCTCGAACTGGAAACCGCATTCAAATTCAATGATGCTGTTCTGCGTCACCTGACAGTCAAAATGAAAAAAGCTGAAACAACTCCATCTCCAATGATGAAGGCTGTACAGAAAGAAGACGCAGCGAAAGCGCAACGCGTCGAAGCACCTGCTGCTTAATTCAGCATATTCATTTGATTTGACAGAGGTCGTGTAAAGAGACAGTGAACCAGCTTAAAGTTGTCGCCCGTATCGTGGAAAAAACGGCATTGCGTTATACGCCGGCAGGTATCCCGATCGCATCAGCTACCCTGATGCATAGTTCGCAGCAACAGCAGGCCAGTACGCAACGTCAGGTGGAGTTTGAAATTGCGGCAATCGCCGCAGGTGAAATTTCAAAACGCTTCATGGATATAGCGCTGGATGTAGAGATGGAATTCACTGGTTTTTTGGCACGCAAAAATCGCAACAGCAAAAGTCTCGTTTTTCACATCACGGAATTCGGGGCATCTTTACTAGATTAGGAGCCTAAAATGGCATTCGGTAAAAAATTTGATAAAAGCAAACTGAAGCAAAAGCGTCAGCAACAAAACCCGCTGTTCAAGCGCAAGAAATTCTGCCGCTTCACAGCCGCACATGTAGAAAAAGTTGATTACAAAGATATCGACACACTGAAAGACTTCGTGCAAGAAAACGGCAAAATTATGCCAGCACGTCTGACAGGCACTAAGGCTTTGTATCAGCGTCAGGTTGATACAGCGATCAAGCGCGCACGTTATCTCGCGTTGCTGCCATACACTGATCTGCACACAGCGTAATTGACGACAAGGTACTAGGAGAAAAATATGCAAGTTATTCTGATGGATAAAGTCGTTAATCTCGGCAATCTGGGTGATGTTGTTCGTGTAAAAGACGGCTATGCACGTAACTTTTTGATTCCGCAGCGCATGGCTCGCCGCGCTACTACAGCCGCTGTAGCCGAATTCGAAGCGAAGCGTGCCGAGTTGGAAAAAGCCGCCGCTGAGAAGCTGGCGGCAGCACAAGCTCAGGGCGAGAAATTGTCTGGCTTGACTGTGCAAATCGCGCAAAAGGCCGGCGTAGATGGCCGTCTGTTTGGTTCTGTCACCAACTCCGACGTCGCTGAGGCGCTGACTAAGCAAGGTTTTGCGGTTGAAAAAGCGCAGATTCGTTTGCCGCAAGGTCCGTTGAAGATTGTTGGCGACCATGCTGTGTCCGTTGCTCTGCATACCGACGTAGTTGTTGATGTGACTGTTGCAGTATTGGGCGAACACGCTTAATACGTAGCTGATAAGCTGCAAAAAAAGCCGGGGTTTCCCGGCTTTTTTATTGAATATGATAAATAACTTCCCTTTTTATTTGCCTTTGTTGTTTGCGTTAAACAACCGGCATGCGCTGCATGCTTGCGGTGTTTGGGAATCAAAATAAGCAGGTATAATGCGCGCCATGAAAGCTGCTCCCGATCCTCAACTCGATTCCATTCGCGTCCCTCCGCACTCCATAGAAGCAGAGCAGTCTGTGCTCGGCGGATTGTTATTGGATAATGCGGCCTGGGACCGTATTGCCGACTTTATCGGTGAAGAGGATTTCTATCGCTATGACCATCGCATTATTTTTCAATGCATGGTCAAGCTCATCAATTCCTCCAGGCCCGCCGACGTGATCACCGTCTATGAAGCATTGACCGGTCTTGGCAAGGCTGACGATGCCGGAGGGCTGACTTACCTGAATGCGCTCGCGCAAAATACGCCATCTGCCGCGAATATCCGTCGGTATGCAGAGATTGTGCGTGACCGCGGCGTTTTACGTAAATTGATTACGGTTTCCGATGAGATCGCCGGCAATGCTTTCAATCCGCAAGGTAAAGAAGTGAAGCAAATGCTGGATGAGGCAGAGTCCAAGATATTCGCCATCGCGGAAGAGGGGGCCCGGGGGGCGCAGGGTTTCCAGGCTATTCAGCCTTTGCTGACGCAGGTTGTAGAGCGTATAGACGAACTATATAACCGCGACAACCAGAACGACATTACCGGTGTTCCTACCGGTTTTACCGATCTCGACAAGATGACCTCCGGCTTGCAGCCAGGAGATTTGGTGATCGTGGCGGGCCGGCCTTCCATGGGTAAGACCGCATTTTCCCTGAATATCGGTGAAAACGTGGCGATCGACAGTGGCTTACCCGTTGCCGTGTTTTCCATGGAGATGGGCGGGGCGCAATTGGCGATGCGTATGCTCGGTTCGGTTGGCCGTCTCGATCAAAGCCGCTTAAGGGTTGGCAAGCTTAGCGATGAAGACTGGCCGCGTTTGACGCATGCGATTCAGAAGATGAATGAGGCCCAGTTATACATTGATGAAACGCCGGCCCTGAGTTCGATAGAGTTGCGCGCGCGCTCCCGGCGTCTGGCGCGCCAGTGCGGCAAGCTGGGTTTGATTATCGTCGATTACTTGCAACTGATGTCGGCCAATTCCGCCGGCGAAAACCGCGCGACCGAGATCTCTGAAATTTCGCGTAACCTGAAAGGTCTGGCCAAGGAATTGAATTGCCCGGTGATCGCCTTGTCGCAGCTGAACCGCTCCTTGGAGCAAAGGCCAAACAAGCGGCCTGTGATGTCGGACTTGCGCGAATCCGGTGCGATTGAGCAGGATGCCGACGTGATCATGTTTATTTATCGCGACCAGGTTTATAACCCGGATTCCCCGGACAAGGGAACGGCAGAAATTATTATCGGCAAACAGCGTAATGGACCGATTGGCAGTGTACGGCTGACCTTTTTGGGCGAATACACCAAGTTCGACACTTATGTCGGTTCCTTGTCTATATACGGCGATAACGAGTAAGAGATTTTTGTAGTGAATGTTTGGTAGTGTTTTTTTAATGAAGTTGTAATCAGAAGGCGAGCGAAATAATCTGCACCATGCTTTCCGGTTTTCGGCAGCCAGACGATCCTTGTAACTGCCGGAGCAATTCTAGAAATTTTCTATTTTCAGTGAGAAAAAAATGTTTGGACGCTTGATGCCCACCGAGGGCAAATTTTTTGAACTCTTCAACCAGCACGCTGAATTGTGCGTCAAAGGCTCGAAAGAAATGGTTGCCTTGATGACCAATTTCGATGATCTCGAAAATCGTGTGCATGCGATCGAGGGCATAGAAAAGCAGGCCGATACCGTCACTTACAACACGATAGAGTTGCTGCACAAGACTTTCATTACTCCGCTCGATCGCGATGATATCCATAAGCTGATTACGCGTATGGATGACATCCTGGATTTGCTGGAAGACGCGGCACAAACCATCTCCTTGTATGACATCCGCGAAATCACGCCGGAAGCCAAGCGTCTGGCCGAGCTGTGTCTGTCCTGTTCCGAACGTGTGATGGCAGCCGTGGCCCTGCTGCATAACATGAAGAACTCGCGCCAGATTTTGTCGATTTGCGAGGAAATCGACAGGTTCGAATCTGATGCCGACCATGTAATGCGTGCCGCCATGTCAAAATTGTTCCGCGACGAGCCGGATGTGCGCAATCTGATCAAATTGAAAGCGATTTACGAAATTCTGGAAACAGTGACGGATCGTTGCGAAGATGTGGCAAATATTATTGAAGGCATCATCGTCGAAAACGCCTGATCGCCGAGCTGATGCGATGCCGGTTGTTTGTACAGGATGTTGTGCAGGCACCGGCGGATATCCCGCCTTTTCCTGATCTGTCAACTTAGCTCCCGCGATCCGGGAGCATGTAAACTAGAGTAAATCCCATGCACACCCTCCAAATCAGCATTTATGTCATGGCCATGTTAGTCGCGCTGGCATTGCTATTTGATTTCATGAACGGCTTCCATGATGCCGCCAATGCGATTGCCACCGTGGTTTCCACTGGCGTATTGAAGCCGCAAACGGCAGTCGCCATGGCGGCACTGTTCAACGTTATTGCGATTTTTTTCTTTCAGTTGAAAGTTGCCTCCACAGTCGGCAAGGGCACAATAGAGCCGGCGATCATCGATCATTACGTAGTATTCGGTGCACTGATCGGGGCAATTTTCTGGAACCTTGTTACCTGGTATTTTGGCATTCCTTCCTCTTCCTCCCATGCCTTGATCGGCGGGTTGGTTGGCGCGGCGGTGGCCAAGGCCGGAACTGGCGCCCTGATTTCCAAGGGCCTGGGTATGACGATCTTGTTTATCGTGCTTTCGCCCTTGTTAGGGTTCATACTCGGTTCGTTGATGATGTTGCTGGTTTCCTGGCTGTTTGTAAAATCGACACCGATGAGGGTGGATAAGTGGTTCCGCCGTCTGCAACTGATTTCAGCCTCCATGTACAGCCTGGGGCATGGCGGCAACGATGCGCAAAAAACCATGGGGATAATCTGGATGCTGTTGATTGCCGGCGGTTACACCAGCGGCGCGGATCCGCTGCCTTGGTGGGTTATCCTGTGCTGCTATACCGCGATTGGCCTCGGTACGTTGTTCGGTGGCTGGCGTATCGTCAAAACTATGGGGCAAAAAATTACCAAGCTTAAGCCGGTAGGCGGTTTTTGCGCAGAAACAGGCGGAGCGATCACGCTGTTTATTGCTACCGCACTCGGGGTTCCGGTCTCGACTACGCACACCATTACCGGCGCGATTGTCGGTGTCGGTTCGGCACAGAAAATGTCGGCGGTGCGCTGGGGTGTCGCCGGCAATATCGTCTGGGCCTGGTTCCTGACGATTCCCGCTTCGGCGTTCGTCGCCGCGATAGCCTGGTGGATAGGTAAACAAATTTTGTAATTTATTTTGTGTAATAAACACATCTGTGAAAAAAACGCCCTCGGTTTTGAGGGCGTTTTTCTATATCCGCCGACTGCTTGCTTTTCAGTAGTATCGGAAACCAAGGACTTTTTGCACTTCACCCAAGCAGGCCCGACTGACCTTGGCTAACTCCGCATCGGAATCGAGCAGGTGCTGATCCAATTCTATCTTTGCCAATTCAGTTTTGATCATGGGGCGCCACACCGTGTCCAGTTCATTTTCTAACATTTGCTTTACCTGCCCCGAGGGGCCGTAGAGCGGCGTACCTGAAAAGCGTTTTGCCATCTCAGTCCGGACGATATGTTCTACCCGGGGCAGGTTCTCCTGATACAGTCGGACATGATTCATTTCATGTTTTAAGATGACTTTATAAGCGCAACTATCGGGTTGAAATTCTTTACCTATGTACACATGGATCGGGGCATATTCAATATTGATTTCTATGCGTGGCGCAAAACATTCCCCGCCGGTTTCTTTGTCTTGCCATAGGTGACCATCAAAATCGACTTTGGTCGTTGATTGCATAGCAGTCAGGCCAATTACGTAGTCGCCGGCGCGGGAACTCATGCTCATCGTGTTTAAGGCGCGACTCCCGACTTTGTTGTTGATCACAAATCCTGCTTGCCTGGATTTGATGATGGCTTCCGTTTTATAAGCTTGTCCTGCGCAGCGATGTAAAAATGTTGCGTTTTTGCGAGCGGAAGCAGGTGCTGTTATACCTGTAAGCAGAAGCCAGGCAAAGACTGCGCTGAATTTGAGCATATGCGCCTCCCGGGAGTACGTGAGTGCTTTGCTGTCTTCAATCAGGTGTGAGATTACATCTGCTTGAACAAATGCACGAAGCTGCGGCTGACTTCCAATTTTTCAGTCAGGCCCTTGACCTGCACCAGGTGGCGGCCGCGCAGGTCGCGTACCACGCCGGAAATTGCCTTGGCATTGACTAAGGTAGAACGATGAATTTGCCAGAATAAGGCCGGGTCCAGCTCTTCGGCCAGATCGCGCACCGGTTTGCGGATGAGCGCCTCATAGGACGCGGTCTGAACCCTGGTGTATTTTTCATCCGACTGGAAAAATAGAATCTCTTCGACCGGGATCAAACGCAGTTCCTGGCCTATGGATGCCTGTATCCATTGCAGAAAAATGGGTTTGGCGGCGATGCCCATCTGTTTCGCCAGTTGCGACAGCAAGCTGCTCATGTCGTTCGGTTGGCTCTGGCTGGACAGGCGTGTTTTGAGTCGCTCTACGGTGCGGGTCAGGCGCTCGACGTCGGCCGGTTTTAACACATAATCGACGGCGCCATGATCGAAGGCCTGGATGGCGTATTGGTCATAGGCAGTGATGAATACGATATGCGCCATGTCGCCGATTTCTTTCGCCGCTTCCAGTCCGGTCTTGACCGGCATGCGGATATCGAGGAAGACCAGGTCCGGCTTGTGTTGCATTACCAGTTGGATAGCCTCATCGCCATTCTTGGCTTCGTCGAGTATCTGTAATTCCGGCCAGACCTGTTCCAGGCGCGACTTTAACTGGTCGCGCATTAATCTTTCATCATCGGCAAGAATTGCGGTTGGCATGGTTGTAATTAATTGGCTAATTCGTAAGGGATTTCTATAGTAACGCAAACGCCGCTTGGTTGATTGGGCGCAATGATCATTTGCGCTTTTTCTTTGTATAAAAGCTTCAGGCGCTCGCGGATATTTTGCAAGCCCAGCCCGGTGCCATTGCTGGGCATCGCGCCGAAGCCCAGGCCATTGTCGCTGACGGTGACACGCAATTTGTTATGCGCGACCTCGGCGCGGAACTGGATGGTGCCGCCTTCTGCCTTGCACTCCAGTCCGTGTTTGATCGCATTTTCTACCAGCGATTGCAACATCATGGGCGGGAATGAGGCACTGCGCAGGCCTTCAGGCATGATGAAGTCGACTTCCAGTCTTTCTTCCATGCGCATCTTGAGTAAGTCCAGATAAGATTTGATCATGTCGGCTTCGCGACCCAGATTAGTGGTGGAGGCATTCTCTCGCATCTGCGGCAACACCGCACGCAAATACCCGATCAGGCTGCGCTGCATGGCCGCTGCCCGCGGCGGGTCGGTTTCTATCAGATGCTCAACCGAGGCCAGCGTATTGAACAGAAAGTGCGGTTCTACCTGCGCCTGCATCATTTGCATTTGCGCTTCGCTGACCTGGCGCAACAAGGATTCACGCTCGGCTGCGATGCAGGCTTCTTTGGCTTTTTCTTCCGCTCTTACTTTGCCGCCCATCAGCGCTTTCATGCCAAATAATCCGAACACGGCCAGCATGACGAAGTTGACAAACCATTTCGAGGAAGAACTCTTGTAGCTGCGGACTTCTTCATCGGCCGCATCGGCCACGGCGCTGTTGATATCGTCGCTGAGTTCTTTTGCGACCTCTGGCGGCAACTTGATGTGGATATCGTCCTGATCGGAAAGCGCCGGGGTGGCCGGGATTTCTGGCGTTTTAGGCGCGCCCGATATGGCGGGCGGTTGCGGCGGCATGGCGTTGGCGTCGCTGCTGATATCGCCCTCTTTTTTAATCCGGATACCGTTTTCATCGATCTCGATTTGCTTGCCTTTGCTGCCGGTATTATTTTTGTGGATACGAATGCCGGTGTTGTCTATTTCTATATTGGTCTCGTTGTCCGTCGCATGCGCCGATTTTTTGGCCTTTTTTGCGGAGTTGTTCTTGGTGATGACGACGTTTTCTTCCGAAGTGAACAGTGTGTCTTGCAGGATCGCGCCTGCCGCCATGGTCAATATGGCGAACAGGAAAAACTTCCACCAGGACAACTTCGTTACCCAGGCAGCGGTTTGATCAAAACTCTTGCTCAGCCAGCGCATAAAATGGGCGGCGAGTTCTTTGAGCGTTTGCAGTGTGTCGGGATTCATGATGCATCTCTTTTAACGGGGTTCCAGGCGTGCAGGACAACGATTGATTAACGTTACTCTCGTTGCTGCGCTCTTTATGACCTTGTAGTCCATGCTGGCACTTTAAGGAAAAGCCCCCGGTTTATCTATCGCCTTGCGACAGTCTGCAAAATAGGCGGGACAGAATGAAAAAACGCGATTATTGAGTCGGCAAGAAATTAGTTTCATTTTCCTTGTCGCTGTTCTCACCCTCTCCCGCGAGCGGGAGAGGGCCGGGGTGAGGGGAGTCGGCTCCATCTATTTATTTGCCGACTCTATAACGCCGCCCGACTGCGCGGGAAAAAGAACAGGGCGCTCAAATGGCGCCCGTATGCTTGTTCTTGCGCCGACTAAGTTAGCTGAGTAAGGTCTGCTGCCCCATCCAGACCTGCAGATCTTCGCGGGTCAGGGGCTTTGCGTACAGATAGCCTTGCGCCAGATGGCAATCGTAGGAGAGCAGGGTATTCGCCTGCATTTCACTTTCCACACCTTCGGCGATAATCGACAATCCCAGGCTTTGCCCTAGCTGGACTATCATCTTGGCAATACTGCCTTCGCTGGAATTTTTTTGGATGGCATTGACAAAGGCTCTATCGATCTTCAATTTATCGACATCCAGTTTTTGCAAGTGACTGAGGGAAGAAAAGCCGGTGCCGAAGTCGTCGATGGAAATGCTGATTCCTAGTTGTTTGATCTGGTACAGGGTCTTGATCAACAGGTCGGGATCTTTCATGGCCATAGACTCGGTGATCTCGAGCTCAATGAAATTCGGCGGCGCCTGGGTATCTTCCAGTGCCTTGTTCAGTGTTTGCATGAACAGCGGGTGAGAGAATTGCGCTTGCGATACGTTGATCGCCATTTGGAAATCGGTATAGCCCAGGCTGCGCAGATGTACCAGTTCCAGGCAGGCGGTGCGCAACACCCATTCGCCTATCTCGACGATCAGGCCGGAGTATTCCGCGATCGGAATAAACTGATCGGGCGGGATGAATTTGCCTTCGTCGGTTTTCCAGCGCAGCAATGCTTCGGCGCCTAATACCCGGCCGCTGCGCATATCTATCTGCGGTTGATATACCAGGAACAGTTTTTCGTGCTCAAACGCGGCACGCAAGGCATGCATCAGCAAAACCCGTTCGCGGATCTCTACTCCCATGTTGCGGGTGAAGTATTCGTAACCGCCGCGCTGGTTGGTCTTGGCCCGTTTGAGCGCGATATTGGTGTCTTTTAAGGCTTCCGATCCATCGCTGTCATACTCGTCCAGCTTGATCAAGCCTATGGTGGACGATAATTGCACTTCTTGCTGATCGACATCGAACGGTGAATTAAACAGGGTCAGTATTTCTTCGGGGCGCACCATTTTTTCATCGCCGAGCAAGGCAAAGGTGTCGCTGCCTACCCTGGCAATCTGGCAAGTCTTTCCAAAATGATTTTGCAATCTTTGCGCTACTGAGCACAGCAGCAAATCGCCGAACTGGTGACCGAGCGCGTCGTTGGTCTCGGCAAAGTGGTCGATATCTATCAGCGACAAGGCGCTATGGCTTTTGAGTGAGGAGGCAAGCACCTCATTCAGCGTTTGTAGCAGTTTCAGACGATTCGCCAGGCCGGTCAGCGGGTCGTAGAAGGCATAATTATGCAGGCGGGATGTCAGCATGACGTTGTCCAGGCCGACCGAGACATTGCCGCAAAAAACACCTAACAGGCGTTTATCCATCTCATTCAGATGCAGACCGGTATTCAGGTACAGCGTGAAATCCCTTTGCGCCACATTGCTGAAATACAGTGCAGTCGCTTCCGCTTCGTAAATGCTATGGCGCTTTTGCAATGAGCGTTGCACGATATCGGCGACGGATGCCTGATCCAGTGCGCGCAACGGTTGATTCAGCACGCTGGTATAGGCATTGGTCGCGGCGATGATATACAGCTCGCTATCCGCCACTTGCGTATCGTGTATGGCTTGCCGGGCGCAGACAAAACCGTCGCAATGCAGCCCGAGCAAGCCGCTGATCTGGGTCAGGACGCCGACCGCGAAATTCTGCAAGCCTTGCAAAGCCATTAATTCGGTACTCGCGTGAATAATCATTTCCAGGCCGCGACGGCTGGCGCTGATGGCGCAGATCTGCTCGTAGGAGCGGATGGCGGAAGTGACGGCCGTGTACAGCTTGGTGCGGGTCAGTTCCGATTTGGTTTTGTAATCGTTGATATCGTAATCGCGGATGGCGTCGATCTCTGGCGCATAGCCAGGCTGCCCGGTGCGCAGGATAATGCGGACATCGGACAAGCCCAGGGTCTTGCGAATATGGCTGACCAGTTGCAGGCCGGCGTCCTCCTGTTCCATGACCACGTCCAGCAAAATGATCGCGATGTCGGTTTCGTGCTGGAGGATGTCGCGCGCTTCGGCTGCCGAATAGGCGTGCAGGAAACTGAGCGGGCGGTGCTGGATTTCCAGGCTGCCGAGTGCAAACGTGGTGGCCGAGTGCACATCGGGATCATCGTCGATAATCATGATCCGCCAGGTCGGCTTGGGCCTGGAAGCTGCCGAAGGATCATGAGTGTCTGGTTCGTCGAGAAAAACCAGATCATCTTCGGATGAGTGGATCATTGAATTCATCTGAGGTACGGCTCCATGCATGGGCTTGTCATTTTTTTGATACAGATCCAGCAAAATATGTCTCTGGTGGAACTATGACATTAAATGTTTCATCAGCCAAGCCTCATCGCTGATGCTCAGGCAAGAATAAAACAAGGATATCCCGAAATGGGCGAAGTCGGTGCGAAACCACCGGGAAAGCGAAAACAATTTCCCGCTGATTGACCGTTCTGCGGTCGCCGAATTGGGTGGGCGCGGTATCGCTGGTAGAATGAGTAAAATTTCGTGTTAACTCAATTTCGCAAAATAATATGTCTGGCAATACTTTTGGAACCTTGTTTACGGTAACCACCTTCGGCGAATCGCATGGACCCGCGATAGGTTGTGTCATTGACGGCTGTCCTCCCGGCCTGGAATTGTCCGAGGCGGATATCCAGCCTGAGCTGGACCGGCGCAAGCCGGGTACTTCGCGCCATGTGACGCAGCGCCAGGAGCCCGATACGGTGGAAATCCTGTCCGGCGTGTACCAGGGCAAGACCACCGGCACCCCGATCGCGCTGCTGATCCGCAATCAGGATCAGCGCAGCAAGGATTACGGCAATATTGCCGAGACTTTCCGGCCCGGCCATGCCGACTTTACTTATTGGCACAAGTACGGCATCCGCGATCCGCGCGGCGGCGGACGTTCTTCCGCGCGTCTGACGGCGCCGGTGGTCGGGGCGGCGGCGATAGCCAAAAAATGGTTGCTGCAACAATACGGCACCGTCTTCATGGGCGGGATGAGCCAGCTGGGCGAGATTCAGATTCCATTTCAGGATTGGGGGCACGCCGGCCGCAACCCATTTTTTGCGCCGACTGCCGATGCGGCCCTGATCGCGCGCCTGGAAGCGTATATGGACGGCTTGCGCAAAGACGGCGATTCCATCGGGGCAAAAATCGAGGTGCTCGCCCGCAACGTGCCGGTCGGCCTCGGTGAGCCGATTTACGACAAGCTCGATGCCGAGATCGCCTATGCCATGATGGGGATTAACGCGGTCAAGGGAGTGGAAATCGGTGCCGGTTTCAAGGCTGTGACGCAGCGCGGTTCCGAACACGGCGACGAGCTGACGCCGCAAGGCTTCGCCGGCAATAACGCCGGCGGCATTCTGGGCGGGATTTCCACCGGCCAGGACATCACCGTGTCTATCGCCATCAAACCGACTTCGTCGATACGTACGCCGCGCCGTTCGTTGGATAAAGACGGCAACCCGGTCATGGTCGAGACTTTCGGCCGGCACGATCCCTGCGTCGGCATCCGCGCCACCCCGATCGCCGAAGCGATGCTGGCGTTGGTGCTGATGGATCACGCCTTGCGGCACAGGGCGCAATGCGCCGACGTCGCGCAGAAATGACGCTGCCGGCGACGCACCTCACCAACCCGCGCTCAGCCCTGATTTTCATAAAAACAGGGGAGTATGTGTCAATTCCTCGTTGTCGTCAGCGGATTTAAACGCATGTTTTTATATACTGGGGGTAGTATATTTTAGCCCCGGAGCGCTGCGGAAAAGTCGCGGTGGCGCCGCGCGCCGGTTTGTCCGGCGCCGGCGCGTCACTGAATATTTACCGGAAAATCCGTCGTATTTCCAGAAAAGTCAGATGAAAATTTGGTAATTAAACTGAATTCTGATTTTTATCCGGCGCCGTCCATGCGGCAATTTGGTGCGCAGCGTGGTTTTGCGTTGCACAATTGTGGCATAATCAAATGCAAAAAATTGGCGCAATACCATACGACTCTATCATTCCAGGCTTCAGATCATGCTTAAGACGCTTTACGACAAACTGTGGGAATCCCATGTAGTGCACGCAGAAGAGGATGGCACCGCCATCCTGTACATAGACCGTCATTTGCTGCACGAAGTGACCAGCCCGCAAGCGTTTGAAGGTTTGAAACTGGCAGGGCGCCAACCGTGGCGTCGCGCGGCCAATCTGATGGTGGCCGACCACAACGTGCCGACCACCAAGCGCAGCAACGGCATCGAAGATCCGGTATCGCGTTTGCAGGTAGAGACGCTGGATGCGAATGCCAGGCAATTCGGCCTGACTTATTTCAGCATGGCCGACAAGCGCCAGGGTATCGTGCACGTGATCGGGCCGGAACAAGGCGCGACCCTGCCCGGCATGACCGTGGTGTGCGGCGATTCGCATACCTCCACCCATGGCGCTTTCGGCTGCCTGGCGCACGGCATAGGCACTTCCGAAGTCGAGCACGTGCTGGCCACCCAGACCCTGATCGCAAAAAAATCCAAGTCCATGCTGGTACAGGTCGACGGCGCTTTGCCGCCCGGCGTCACCGCCAAGGACATCGTACTGGCCATCATAGGCAAGATAGGTACGGCCGGCGGCACCGGTTATGCGATAGAATTCGCCGGCTCCGCCATCCGCAGTCTGTCGATGGAAGGCCGCATGACGGTCTGTAATATGGCGATCGAAGCCGGTGCGCGCGCCGGCATGGTGGCGGTCGATCAGACCACGATAGATTACGTCAAGGGCCGCCCTTATTCGCCGGTCGGGCCGCAGTGGGACCGGGCCGTCGATTACTGGCGCTCCTTGCATACCGATGCCGGCGCTAAATTCGACCTGGTCGTCACGCTGAACGCCGCCGAGCTCAAGCCGCAAGTCACCTGGGGCACGTCGCCGGAGATGGTGGTGGCGATCGATAGCCGGGTACCCGATCCCGATCAGGAAAAAGATGCCGTCAAACGCGACGCCATGGAAAAAGCGCTGGCTTATATGGCCTTGACGCCGAATACCGCGATGACCGATATCCGCATCGACAAGGTCTTCATCGGCTCTTGTACCAATTCACGCATCGAGGATTTGCGCGCGGCCGCAGCCGTGGTGCGCGGCAGATTCCGCGCCTCCAACGTCAAGCTGGCCATGGTGGTGCCGGGCTCCGGACTGGTCAAGGTTCAGGCCGAACGCGAGGGCCTGGACCAAATTTTCCGCGACGCCGGTTTTGAATGGCGCGAACCGGGTTGCTCCATGTGTCTGGCCATGAATGCCGACCGCCTGGAACCGGGCGAGCGTTGCGCCTCCACTTCCAATCGCAATTTTGAAGGCCGTCAGGGGCAGGGTGGCCGCACCCATCTGGTCTCGCCAGCGATGGCCGCTGCGGCCGGCATCGCCGGTCATTTCGTTGATGTCCGCGTTTTGCGCTAAATTATTAGGAATTGACATGAAAAAATTATTCACTCTCGTAGTTTGCGTCATGGTTTTGGCAGGCTGCAATACCGTTCAAGGCTTTGGCAAAGACGTCAAAAAAGCCGGCGAATCGCTCGAAGGCGCGGCTAAGAAGTAATCATGGAAAAATTCACTGTACTCGATGGTTTGGTGGCGCCCATGGATAGGGCGAATGTGGACACCGATGCCATCATTCCCAAGCAATTCCTGAAGTCGATACAACGCACCGGTTTCGGCCCGAATCTGTTCGACGAATGGCGTTATCTCGATCATGGCGAGCCCGGCATGGACAATAGCAAGCGCCCGCTGAACCCGGATTTCGTGCTGAATCAGGCGCGTTATCAGGGCGCGTCGATCTTGCTGGCGCGTAAAAATTTCGGCTGCGGCTCGTCGCGCGAGCATGCGCCATGGGCGCTCGATCAATACGGCTTCCGGGCCGTGATTGCGCCGAGCTTCGCCGATATTTTCTTCAATAACTGTTACAAAAATGGTTTGCTGCCCATCGTCTTGACTGAGGCGCAGGTCGACCATCTGTTTAATGAAGTCAAGGCTTTCCCCGGTTTTCGCCTGAACGTCGATCTGGCGCAGCAAGTGGTGACGACCAGCAATGGCAGCGCCAGCTATCCGTTTGAGATCGATGCCTTCCGCAAATACTGTTTGCTGAACGGGTTGGACGATATCGGTTTGACCTTGCGTCAGGCCGACAAGATACGCGCTTTCGAAGAGCGCCATCTCGCCGCGCAACCGTGGCTGGCGAATACCATTTAACCTGAATCCTGAAGATACATGAAAATCGCAATCCTGCCGGGCGACGGCATAGGCCCGGAAATCGTAGCGCAGGCAGTCAAGGTGCTGAATGCCCTGGGCGAAACCTTTGAGATGGAGATGGCGCCGGTCGGCGGCGCCGGTTACGAAGCGCACGGTCATCCTTTGCCGGAAGCCACGCTGAAACTGGCGCTCGATGCCGACGCGGTGTTGTTCGGTGCGGTCGGCGACTGGAAATACGACACGCTGGAGCGCGCCTTGCGTCCTGAGCAGGCGATCCTCGGTTTGCGCAAGAGCCTGAACCTGTTCGCTAATCTGCGCCCGGCGATCCTGTATCCGGAACTGGCCGGCGCCTCGACGCTGAAGCCGGAAGTGGTGTCCGGCCTGGATATCCTGATCGTTCGCGAACTGACCGGCGATATTTACTTCGGCCAGCCGCGTGGCGTGCGAGTGTGCCCGGACGGTCCGTTCAAGGGCGAGCGCGAGGGTTACGATACCATGCGCTATGCGGAAACTGAAATCCGCCGCATCGCCCATGTCGCGTTCCAGGCGGCGCGCAAACGCGGCAAGCGCCTGACCAGCGTCGATAAGGCGAATGTGCTGGAGACTTTTCAGTTCTGGAAAGATATCGTGACCGACGTGCATCAGGAATACCCGGATGTCGCGCTCGACCACATGTATGTCGATAACGCCGCCATGCAACTGGTGCGCGCCCCGAAAAAATTCGATGTGATCGTCACCGGCAACATGTTCGGCGATATTTTGTCCGATGCGGCGGCTATGCTGACCGGTTCTATCGGCATGTTGCCTTCGGCTTCGCTGGATGCGAACAATAAGGGCTTGTACGAACCTTCGCACGGTTCGGCGCCCGATATCGCGGGCAAGGGCATCGCCAATCCGCTGGCGACCATCTTGTCGGCAGCGATGATGCTGCGCTATTCGCTGGACAAGGCCGAGCAGGCCGATCGCATAGAAAGCGCAGTTAAAAAAGTGCTGGCGCAAGGTTTGCGCACACCGGATATTTACGAGGCGGGCACGACCAAAGTCGGCACCGCGGAAATGGGGCAGGCAGTGCTTAATGCGTTGCTGTAGTCGTTTGATTATTTGTTAGTATCAGGCAGGCGTGTCCTGCCAATATTGAGGGAAAAATGATGAAGCTGGTTGGTCTGGTAGGTTGGCGTGGGATGGTCGGTTCGGTCCTGATGCAGCGCATGCAGGAAGAGGGTGATTTCGCTCATATCGAGCCGGTATTTTTTTCAACTTCGAATACAGGCGGCGCCGCCCCTGCGATGGCGAAGAATGAAAAAACCTTGCAAGATGCAAGCAATATCGATGCGCTCAAAAAGTGCGAAATTATTATTACCTGTCAGGGCGGCGATTACACCGGCGAGGTGTTCCCGAAATTGCGCGCAGCCGGCTGGAATGGACACTGGATCGATGCGGCATCCAGTTTGCGCATGAATGAAGATGCCGTGATCGTGCTCGATCCGGTCAATCTGCCGGTGATCAAGGATGCGCTGGCAAACGGCCAGAAAAACTGGATAGGCGGCAATTGCACGGTCAGTTGCATGTTGATGGGCGTAGGCGCCTTGTACAAGGCCGGCCTGGTCGAGTGGATGAGTACCCAGACTTACCAGGCGGCATCCGGCGGCGGCGCGCAACATATGCGTGAATTGCTGACGCAATACGGCAGCTTGCATGCAGAAGTGAAAGATCTGTTGGGCGATCCTAAGAGCGCCATCCTGGAAATCGATAGAAAAGTTATCGCCAAACAGCGTTCTCTGTCCGATGCAGAGACCGCCAACTTCGGCGTGCCGCTCGGCGGCTCGCTGATACCCTGGATAGACAAGGATCTCGGCGATGGCATGTCGAAAGAAGAATGGAAGGGCATGGCCGAAACCAACAAGATACTCGGCCAGGGCGCAGGCTATGGCACTGCCGCAGTGCCGGTCGACGGTTTCTGCGTGCGGGTCGGCGCCATGCGCTGCCACAGTCAGGCGCTGACCTTCAAGTTGAAAAAGGATGTGCCGGTAGCGGACATCGAAGCCATGATCGCAACGGATAACGAGTGGGTCAAGGTGGTGCCGAATACGCGCGCAGCCACTGTGCGCGATCTGACACCGGTCGCCGTCACCGGCACCATGACGATCCCTGTCGGGCGCATCCGCAAGCTGGCGATGGGGCCCGAGTATGTCGGTGCGTTCACCGTAGGCGATCAGTTGCTGTGGGGTGCTGCCGAGCCTTTGCGTCGCATGCTGCGTATCTTGATAGACGGCTGATTGCTGGTTTAGCGAAGCTAAAGCGGCATGAAAAGCGAAAAAAGGGAGTGTGCGGCACTCCCTTTTTTCATTTCTGTTACAGAAAGGAGACTATTCTGCCGTTCAAGTGGATTTCCACTTGTCAAATAGCAATAACATTTATACGCTATTGTCACAAACAGTCGCTCTTGATGTATTTACCATAATTGCAAATAGGGTTAAGCTTGCATGGCTAAGTTTGTAATGTTATCTTGAAACAATAAAAATGCTTCGCTCGGCAATGTGATAAGCGTCTCCCAGCGGACTTTGTTCGCCAAATTCCCAATATGTCTGACAAAATGCATAACCATAAAAGTTCGTCTATGATCTCCCTGGGACGCAAGGCGTTGAGCGCAGCAGTGGCTTCGTCCTTGCTGTTAATGTCTAGTGCGCATGCAACCGGTTTGGGGCGTCTTACAGTCTTATCCTCGCTCGGGCAACCGCTGCGCGCCGAGATAGAACTGACTTCGCCGAGTAAGGAGGAAGTCAGTTCTCTGGTTCCCAGGCTCGCTTCGGTCGAGGCTTTCCGCCAGGCGAATATCGACTTCAATTCCGCCTTGCTGTCGCTGCGGTTTTCGGTTGAGCAACGCGGTGCGGGCTACGTCATCCGTATCAGTTCTAGCCAGTCAATTAACGAACCTTTCGTTGACTTGTTGCTGGAGTTGAATTCTTCCAATGGCAAGCTGCTGCGTGAATACACCTTCTTGCTTGATCCTGCCGAGTTGCGCAATAGCCAGTCGCCGCAGGTGGCAAACCCGGTGAGTGTTGCGGGGCAGCCACAAGGGCCAGTCGCCGCAGCAACTGCGTCACGTCCTGCCCCGGTGGCCGGTGCCGTTCCTTCTGCAGGCAGAAGCGGGTCAAAAGTATCAGAAGTTAAGCGGGAAGCCGGAGCTGCTGGCGACTATCAGGTAAAGGCCGGCGACACGCTGAGTAAAATCGCGGGCAATTACAGGTCGGAAGGGGTGTCTCTGGATCAAATGCTGGTCAGTTTATATCGGGCCAATCCTCGCGCTTTTGTCGGCAATAATATGAACCGCCTCAAGTCGGGTCAGATTTTGACGGTACCCGATGCGGAATCCGTGCGCGCCAATAGCGGCAGTAATGGGCAGGCGCACTCGGTCGTGATGGCGCATGCAGCCGATTTCAACGCTTACCGCAATAAGCTCGCAGGGCAGGTGGCGGCGGCGCCGGCAGAAAAAGTCGTCGCCGGCAAGCAAACCGCCGGCGGTACGATCACGGCAAAAGTCAAGGAAGTGCCGACCGCGACTAGCGAATCGCCTGATAAGTTGAAATTATCCAAGGTGGCGCCAGCCGCCTCAGCTAAAGGCGCGACCGGAAAAGCGGCAAGCGAAGAAGATAAACTGGCAAAAGAGAAGGCCGTTGCCGATGCCAATGCGCGCGTCAAAGAGCTGGAAAAAAATGTCGGCGATTTGCAAAAATTGCTGGAAGTGAAGAATAAGGATCTGGCTGCCAAGCAGGCTGAAGTCAGCGCAAAAGAACAAAAAAAACCGGCAGAGACTAAGATCGCGTCCGGCGATAAGGCGTCGGCTGCCGCGGTGACGGTGCTGCCTGCTTCGTCTGCGCCGGCGCAGGTCGCGGTAGCGCCTGTTACTGCCTCGGCGGCGAGCGCGCCTGCTTCTGCGCCGGTTAAGCCGGTAGCGAAGCGCAAGCCTGTAGCCCCGCCGCCACCTCCGCCTGAGCCGGGTTTCTTTGATAGTTTGATGGATAACCCTTTACTGTTGCCTGGCGTTGCTATCCTGGCTTTGTTGGGCGGTTATGGCATATTTGCCAGCCGTCGCAAAAAAAAGCAGCAGCAATTTGAAGATAGTATTTTGACCGGTTCCAGCATGAAGGCGAACTCCATGTTCGGCTCTACCGGCGGACAGAGTGTGGACACCAACAACAGCGTATTCAACTCTAATTTTGCCCCTTCGGCCAGTCAACTGGATGCGAATGAAGTCGATCCGGTTGCCGAGGCAGATGTTTATATCGCTTACGGTCGCGATTCGCAGGCCGAAGAAATATTAAAAGAAGCGCTGAGAACGCAACCGGATCGGCATGCCGTCAGGGTTAAGTTGTTGGAAATTTATTTCGCCCGTAAAGATGTAAAAATGTTTGAACGCCTCGCCAGCGAGTTGTACGGCATGACGAGCGGCGAGGGTGAGGAATGGGGGCAGGCTGCGTCCATGGGTATCGCGCTTGAGCCTGGCAATCCTTTGTATGCGGGCGGGAAAGCGAAGCCTGAAGCGGCAGCGGCATCTGGATTAGGTTCGGGTACGCAATCGCTGGAAGATCTTGATCCTGATGCCTTGCTCGCCAACTCTTTGTCGCAAGATATGCTTGAGTCTATTAGCATTATCGATACCGCCGCCAAGGATAAAGACCGCGCCGAGATTGTTGCGGCGCCAGTTGGAGCAGAGCCTGAAGCGCCGGATGCCGCCATGTTGGATTTTGATTTGGATATCCCAAGTGCGATCGAGCCTGAGGTGCCTAAGATACCGGAGCCGGTTATAAAAGCCCCGGTGGTCGAAGAGATTAGCGGCAGCCCTGAAGTTGATTTCGGCATCATCGATTTTGATTTTGGTGATAAAGAGCAAAAACCGGTTGAGCATGAGCCTGAGGTGCGGGCGCCAGAAATTGAGAAGCTGGAGCTTGATCTGGGTACTCTCGAATTTGCTGCGCAGGCAGATGTAAAAGCGGAGGCGCCTCTGGAGCCCTTGCCGGTTGACTTGGGCGCGAGTGCGAACGAAGAGATTTCCCTGGAGCCGGTAGTTGCCGAAGCTGCCCATGCCGCTGCTGATGTGGCTGAAAATGCTACGCAAGGCACGGGATTGCCAGAAGTCGCCTCTGCTTTTGAGTTTGATTTGTCAGGCATCGATCTGAATCTTGAGCAAATGGAAGCCGTTAAGTCTGAAGCCGCGTCCACTGCGGCGGCGGATAGCCCGGTTTATAATGCAGAAATGGCGACCAAGCTCGATCTCGCCGTGGCTTACCATGAGATCGGGGATAAAGAGGGCGCGCGCGAATTGCTGGATGAGGTATTAAGGGGCGGCACGCCGGAGCAAATAGAAAAAGCGAAGACCATGCTTGCTCAGTTATCCTGATTATTTGAACTGAAGTGATGCGGGCGCAGCGTTTGTTTGCGCCCGTTTTTTATTTATATTTGCAATGGAAATGTGGTGAAACGTCTGGTTTTAGGGGTGCAATACGATGGTAGCTGCTGGCATGGCTGGCAGACTCAACCGTCCGGCGACACGGTGCAGGATGCGCTTGAGCGCGCACTTGCCGCGTTTAGCAATTCAAAAATTACCACTACCTGTGCCGGACGCACCGACGCCGGTGTGCACGGTATCGAGCAAGTGATACATTTTGATACCGGACTGGAGCGCAGCGCTTATTCCTGGGTGAATGGGGTGAATGCTTTTTTGCCAGGAACGGTTGCCGTACAATGGGCAAAAGAGCTGATGCTTGATGAAGAATCGGATGATAATTTTCACGCACGATTCAGCGCGCGTGCACGTACCTATCATTACCTGCTGTACAACAGTAATATCCGTTCCCCGATGTGGCTCGGGCGCGCCGGATGGGTGTTTCGGCCTTTGGATGTGGACAGGATGCGCGAAGCCGCGGAGCATCTGATTGGCGAGCATGACTTTAGCGTATTTCGCGCGTCGGGGTGTCAAGCCAAATCGCCGCTTAAACATATGTATGGCATACAAATCAGGCGTCGCGGGGAAATGATCGTGTTTACTTTGCGCGCCAGCGCATTTTTACATCACATGGTGCGTAATATTGTCGGCTCTTTAATATTCGTCGGTACAGGTAAGCGTGACACAGGCTGGATCGCAGAATTGCTGGCGAGCCGGAATCGCAGTCTGGCGGCGCCTACGTTTATGCCCGATGGATTGTACCTGGCAAAAATTGATTACGACGATAAATGGGACTTGCCGCAGAAGAATAGCGAGGAAACATTGGGAATGTTGTCTTTTTTATAGTCTTACTGCGGCTTCTGCCAGATGATTTCTGGGCTTTTCAGGTCGAAATCCGGTAAAATGGCGTTTTGCATAATCCAAACAGAAGGCGCTCGCCTGGGGATAATTGCCCAGCTCAGAGCGCTTTTTTTGTAACCGGTATTCGGTTCTCTTTCGCATTCTTTCGTATTTTTAATGAATAACATCCGCAATTTTTCGATTATTGCCCATATTGATCACGGCAAATCCACCCTCGCTGACCGCATTATCCAGCTTTGCGGCGGCTTGTCCGACCGTGAGATGGAAGCGCAGGTGCTCGACTCGATGGACATCGAACGTGAGCGCGGCATTACCATCAAGGCTCAGACGGCGGCGCTGAATTACAAAGCACGTGATGGGGTGGTATATAACCTCAACCTGATCGATACTCCGGGGCATGTGGACTTTAGCTATGAAGTGAGCCGTTCCTTGTCAGCTTGCGAGGGCGCGCTGTTGGTGGTGGATGCATCGCAAGGCGTAGAGGCGCAGACCGTTGCTAATTGTTATACGGCGATTGAGTTGGGCGTGGAGGTGGTGCCGGTCTTGAATAAGATAGATTTACCATCGGCTGACCCAGAAAATGCCTGCTCCGAGATCGAAGAAGTGATCGGTATTGATGCCAGCGACGCAGTCCACTGCTCGGCCAAGACCGGCCTGGGTGTGCAGGATGTATTGGAGTCCCTGATTGCTAAAGTGCCGCCCCCAAAGGGCGACGCCACGGCACCGCTGCAAGCCTTGATTATCGATTCCTGGTTCGACAACTATGTCGGGGTAGTCATGCTGGTGCGTATCGTCAACGGCACGTTGCGCCCGAAAGATAAAATCTTGTTCATGGCGACCGGGGCGCAACATCTGGTTGAGAGCGTGGGCGTGTTTACACCGAAATCTTTGAGCCGGGAAGCACTCTCTGCGGGGCAGGTAGGTTTCATTATTGCCGGCATTAAGGAGCTGAAGGACGCTAAAGTCGGCGATACTGTCACTATTGCCAATAAGCCCGCGCTCGCACCGTTGCCGGGATTTAAAGAGGTTCAGCCGCAAGTGTTTGCCGGCTTGTTCCCGGTCGAGGCGAATCAGTACGACGCGTTGCGCGATTCCCTGGAAAAACTCAAGCTCAACGATGCCGCCCTGATGTATGAGCCTGAAGTGTCGCAGGCCCTGGGCTTCGGCTTCCGGTGTGGCTTCCTAGGTTTGCTGCACATGGAAATCGTGCAAGAGCGACTCGAGCGCGAATTCGACATGGATTTGATCACGACGGCGCCGACTGTGGTGTATGAAGTGGTGATGGGCGACGGCAGCATCCTGATGGTGGATAATCCGTCCAAAATGCCGGAGCCGTCACGGATAGAAGAAATTCGCGAGCCTATCGTCACCGTCAATCTGTACATGCCGCAGGAATATGTGGGCTCTGTTATTACGCTTTGCACTCAGAAGCGCGGTGTGCAACTGGATATGAGTTATCACGGCCGACAAGTCAAGCTGACTTATGAAATGCCGATGGCAGAGATAGTGCTGGATTTCTTTGATCGGCTGAAATCGACTTCGCGCGGTTATGCTTCTATGGATTACGAGTTCAAAGAATATAGGGCCGCCGACGTGGTCAAGGTCGATATGCTGATTAACAGCGAAAAAGTGGATGCGCTGGCGATTATCGTACATAGAGCTAACAGCCAGTTCAGGGGGCGCGCAGTGGCGGCCAAGATGCGCGAACTGATCCCGCGTCAGATGTTTGACGTAGCGATTCAGGCTGCCATCGGATCGAACATTATCTCGCGTGAGAATGTCAAAGCCTTGCGCAAGAATGTGCTGGCCAAATGCTACGGTGGCGATATCAGCCGTAAACGTAAATTGCTGGAGAAACAAAAGGCCGGTAAAAAACGCATGAAACAGGTTGGCTCGGTGGAAATTCCGCAAGAAGCATTTTTGGCGATTTTACAAGTGGATGAGAAATGAGTTTGCAAACAATTTTAGGGAATTTTGCGTTAATTCTGTTTGTCTTGACTATCCTGACCGGCATCGTCTGGTTTCTTGATGTCTTTGTGCTGGCGAAACAAAGACGCTTGACCGCGGATACGGCTTTGGCTGAGTGGGATGCAAGAGAAAAGAAGCTTTTGCTGGATGGGATTGAAGTCGATCAACGTGGTAGGGCTCAGCTTGAAGAGCGTTTGCTGAAGCAACCATTATGGATAGAGTACTCGGGTAGCTTCTTCCCGGTGATCGCTTTGGTGTTTTTTCTGAGATCTTTTCTTTACGAGCCTTTCAAAATCCCATCCAGTTCGATGTTGCCTACCTTGTTGGTCGGGGATTTGATTTTGGTAAATAAATTCACTTATGGAATACGTTTGCCAATTATCAATAAAAAGGTGATTGAACTGAATCAGCCCCAGCGCGGCGACGTCATGGTATTTAAATACCCGGAAGACCCGGCGGTAGACTATATTAAACGTGTAGTCGGTGTGCCAGGTGACAAAATTGTGTATAAAAACAAACGCTTATCAGTCAATGGTAAAGATCTTTCCTACCAGGTTTTGCCTGATTTTCTTGATGAAGAACGTTTGAGTTATTTTAGGCAATTCACAGAAAACTTAACTGGCGTCCAACACAACATACTCAACGACGACCAGGCTCCGGTATTTGTACGTGATCCGCATAATTTTCCGAAACGCGATATGTGCAACTATGATAATGAAGGGTTTGCCTGCACCGTACCGCAAGGGCAATACTTCATGATGGGCGATAATCGCGACAATAGTCTCGACAGTCGCTATTGGGGTTTTGTGCCCGATCAGAATATTGTTGGCAAGGCATTTTTCGTATGGATGAATCTAGGCAATATTAAGCGCATAGGCAGTTTTCATTAATATTCACGCTATCAGCGGAGCGGCAAATTATGCAAAAAAAACAATTTTCACGACTGCAACATCAGCGCGGCATTTCTTTAATCGGCCTGATTCTGTCTCTGGGCGTGATTATCCTGATCGCCATGTTGGCAATGAAAGTGGTGCCTACGGTAATTGAATTCGTTTCGATAAAAAAAGCAGCGCAGGCCGCTAAGGATGCTGGTTCTACCGTGCGCGAGATTCAGGCTTCATTCGATAAACAGGCTGCGGCCGGGTATTTTGATGCCATCTCGGGCAAAGATCTTTCGGTCACTAAAAATGGCGATGAGATAGAAGTCAGTTTTGCTTACCAAAAGAAGATTCCGCTGTTTGGCCCCGCCAGTTTGTTGCTGGAATACACCGCTACCACAGCTAAGAGTGGTGTCGCCGCCAAAAAGCCAGAATAAGCAGATTTTCGTATGAATGAACAACTATTGCAAAAAAGACTGGGTTACCAGTTCAGTAACGCCGCTTTGTTACAGCAGGCACTGACACACCGGAGCCACAGCATTTTGCATAATGAACGCCTTGAATTCCTCGGCGATTCTATTTTGAATTGTGTTGTCGCATCTTTGTTGTTCGATAGCTTTGCCGATATTGACGAGGGTGATTTGTCGCGTGTGCGGGCCAATCTCGTTAAGCAGCAATCTTTGTATGAAATTGCACAAAGAATAGAGTTATCCCAATTTTTGCGCCTCGGAGAAGGCGAGCTGAAATCGGGCGGCTTCCGTCGGCCGTCAATTTTAGCCGACACGCTCGAAGCCTTGTTTGGCGCGGTGTTTCTGGATGCGGGCTTTGAGGCGGCCAGAAACGTTATCAAGTTGCTGTATGCACCGGTATTGGCCGCGGTCGATCCGACGACCCTTGGCAAAGATGCAAAAACCTTGTTGCAAGAATTTTTGCAGAGTAAAAAAATTGCTCTGCCTCAGTACAATGTTGTTGCCACGCATGGCGCTGCCCATAATCAGGAATTTGAAATCGAATGCCTGGTGCCTAAGCTGGAGATCCAGGTATTTGGCACTGGCGGTAGCCGGCGCGCCGGCGAACAAGCCGCTGCCAAGCTGGCATTGGACACGGCATTGGCATTGCTGGAGCGCACCCCTGCGGCACGCAAGGGAAAACCGCGTACGGCACAGTTGAAGCTTGCTGGTATTGCAACTGTGCAATCTGACGCTGCAAGCGAAACAAGAAAATCGGCCGGCACACAAAAAATCCAGGCGGACGCCGATCTCGGACAGAAATCTGCCGTATCGACTGAGCCTGTCGCACCAAATCACCATCCTAAAACAGCATGACCGAACTTATAGATAATCCTGAATTCCGTTGCGGTTATATCGCTATCGTAGGGCGGCCGAATGTCGGCAAGTCGACTTTGATGAACGCCCTGATAGGCGCAAAAGTCAGCATCACTTCACGCAAGGCACAGACTACCCGTCATAGAATTACCGGCATTCAAACCAAAGACAATACGCAGTATGTGTATATAGACACGCCAGGGTTTCAGACGCGCCATTCAAATGCACTGAACCGCACTCTGAACCGTACCGTTACCACGACGCTGACCGCTGCCGATGTGATTCTCTTCATCATAGAGGCGGGCACTTTTGGACCGGCCGATCAGCAAGTGCTGAATTTGTTGCCGAAGAACGTACCTTGCATTCTGGTGATTAATAAATCGGATCGCATCAAAGATAAAGCCGTGATGATGCCTTTTGCGCAAAAAATTGCGGTGTTACATCCATTTGCGGCAATTGTGCCGGTATCGGCTACCTTACGCTTCCAACTCGATAACCTGGAAGGCGAAGCCAGGAAATATTTGCCGCTGAATCCGCCGATGTTTGCCGAGGACGATATTACCGATCGCAGCGAGAAATTTCTTGCTGCCGAAATCGTTCGTGAAAAGCTGTTCCGTTTCGTCGGCGATGAATTGCCCTACACCAGCACCGTCGTGATAGAAAAATTCGAACAGGAAGGTAATTTACGCCGTGTTTTCGTCGCCATTCTGGTGGACCGCGATGGGCATAAATCGATGGTGATAGGCAACAAGGGCGCCCGTCTGAAAGACATTTCCAGTCAGGCCAGGCAAGACATGGAGAAATTGTTTGGCGGTCCGGTTTATCTGGAAATCTGGGTGAAGGTGAAGTCCGGCTGGGCAGACAATGAAGCCGGTTTGCGCGCTTACGGTTACGAATAATACTTTCTATGACTGATCAGGCAGTTGCGTTGGATAGTGAAGGGAACAGTGGCTCTGAAACGGCTGCTTCAATCGACGCATTAACGCCTGTCCTTGTCCCCAAAAAGACAGCTCCGCCACGGGCCAGAAAATTTGCGGCTAAAGAGGCCCGCATCTTGGGTCAGCCAGGTTTTGTTTTGCATTCCTGGCCTTACAAAGAGACTAGCCTGATCGTCGACGTACTGACACGTGATTATGGCCGCATTGCCTTGATTGCCAAGGGCGCCAAGCGACCGCATTCGCAGTTGCGCAGCGTGCTGCAGACTTTTCAGCCGCTGCACGTAGGCTGGAGCGGCAAAGCCGATCTCCGCACTCTTATCGCGGCCGACTGGGTGGGGGGGATGCTGCCGCTGGAAAAATCCGCTTTGTTGTGTGGGTTTTACCTGAACGAATTACTGATCAAATTTTTGTTGCGCGACGAGCCGCATCCGGCCTTGTTCGATCATTACGTGGCGACGCTGAACCAGCTCGCCCATGATGAGCCTGCCGCAATTGTACTGCGCCAGTTTGAGCTGAGCTTATTGCGTGAGTCTGGTTTGCTCGGCGATCTTACCTTGTGTACTGTAAGCCGCGAACTGGTCCGGCCCGACCTGACTTATATCGTCGATCCCGAGCGTGGCGCCAGGCCGGCCATGGCGGCTGATACCGCACCAAGAGTGCTGGGGCAAACCTTGCTGGCTATGCAGCAAGGCGACTATTCCGACCAGACTGTTCAGTATCAAAGCAAGATGTTGATGCGGTTTTTGCTCGCGTACCATCTGCACGGCACTTCACTGAATACCAGACAAATTCTGATAGACCTGCAAAATCTATGAATATCCATCAACAATCCCAGTTAATTGATCTCGGCATCAATATCGATCACGTAGCGACCCTGCGCAATGCGCGCGGCACGACTTACCCCGATCCCTTGCAAGCCGCCCTGATGGCGGAAGAGGCGGGCGCCGATTGCATCACCCTGCACATGCGCGAAGATCGCCGCCACATCAAGGATGCCGATGTGGAGCGCATACGTCCGCAATTGCGCACCCGCATGAATCTGGAAGCGGCAGTCACCGACGAAATGATCGCGTTTGCTTGCAAGATCAAACCGCAGGATGTGTGCCTGGTGCCGGAACGCCGCGAAGAAGTAACGACAGAAGGTGGATTGGATGTGGTCCGCTATTTTTCCCGGGTGCAGGCGGCGGTGCGGCAATTGCAGGCGGCTGGCATCCGGGTTTCGCTGTTTATCGATGCCGATGCGCAGCAGATACAGGCGGCGGCCGAGGCCGGCGCAACAGCGATGGAAATCCATACCGGGCGTTATGCCGATGCCCACGATGCCAGCTTGCAGGCGCGAGAGCTCGAGCGGGTGCAGTTCGGTGCGATAGAGGGCATACGGCGCGGCTTGAAGGTGAATGCTGGCCACGGCCTGCATTACACCAATGTGCAGGTGATCGCGGCGATACCTGAAATTACCGAATTGAATATCGGCCATGCGATAGTCGCTCAGGCGCTCTTCGTCGGCTGGCAGAAAGCCGTCAGCGATATGAAGGCGATCATGGTCGAGGCGAGACTGGCAAAGCGCAGCTGACATGATCTACGGCATCGGCACCGACATCATCCGGATTTCACGCATAGAAGCGGCGTTGGCGCGTAGCGGCGATCGCTTTGCAGAGAAAATTCTTGGTGCAGAAGAGCTGGAAAAATACCATAGACGCAAAGCTAAAGTGGCGGCGCGCGGCGTGCGCTTTCTGGCGACCCGTTTTGCCGCAAAAGAGGCGTTTTCCAAGGCGATAGGGCAGGGCATGCGGCAGCCTATGTCCTGGCACTCCATGCAAACGCTGAATGCTCCCGGTGGCCAGCCGCTGGTCAGCACCAGTGGCGCTCTGCAGCAATGGATGAAGGAGCTCGGCCTCAGTGCGCACATCTCGATCACGGATGAGACCGAATATGCGGTGGCTTTCGTGATCGTCGAAAAAGAGACGCCGGAATTGATAGCGTATGCCTGAATTACCTTCCGCCGATGCGCGCCAGTTAGTGCTGGATACCGTGGCTAAGCTGCCTAATTTGCCGGGCGTCTATCGCTACTTCGATGCGCAGGATCAGGTGCTGTATGTAGGCAAGGCGCGCGATTTGAAGAAGCGCGTTTCCAGCTATTTTCAAAAGACCTTATCCAGCCCGCGCATCGCCATGATGGTGGAAAAAATCGTGCGGCTCGAAACCACAGTCACGCGCAGCGAGGCCGAGGCGCTGATCCTTGAAAACAATCTGATCAAGGCCCTGCGTCCGCGTTACAACATCTTGTTTCGCGACGATAAATCTTATCCTTACCTGAAAATCACCGCAGAAAAAACGCCGCGCATGACGTATTATCGCGGCGCTGTCGATAAAAAGCATCAATACTTCGGGCCTTTCCCTTCCGGCTGGGCGGTCAAGGAATCGATGCAGATTTTGCAGAAAGTGTTTTTGCTGCGCAGTTGCGAAGACAGCGTATTCGCCAATCGTACCCGTCCCTGCCTGCTGTATCAGATACACCGTTGCAGCGCGCCTTGCGTCAACATCATCGCGCCGGAAGACTATCGTCAGGATGTCGAAAACGCCGCTAATTTTTTGCGCGGCCGCCAACTGGAAGTGATGCAGACGCTGGAAAAAAAGATGCTCGGGTTTTCCGCCGAACTGAAGTTCGAACAAGCCGCCCAGGTCCGCAATCAGATGGCGGCACTGTCCAAGGTCTTGCATCAGCAAAGCATGGAGACCACCGGCGACGCCGATATCGACGTCATTGCCGTCATCGTCGAAGGCGGGCGCGCCTGCGTCAATCTGGCCATGGTCAGGGGCGGGCGCCATCTTGGCGATCGCGCCTACTTCCCGACCCAGGTCGATAACGCGCCACTGGCGGTCGAAGAGTCTATCGAAGTCGAGGTGCTGGCGGCATTCCTGGCGCAGCATTATGTCGATCAATTTATTCCACCCACACTGGTACTGAATGTGGGGCTCGATGCGCCCGACCTGATGCTGGCACTGGCGGCGCAATGCGGGCACCGCATTCATCTGTCGTTCCAACCGCAGGAGCAGCGCCGCATCTGGCTGGAAATGGCTGTCAAAGGCGCCAGACTGGCGCTGGCGCGCATGTTGTCCGAGCAAGGCTCGCAACAAGCCAGAACCCGCGCACTGGCCGCGGCACTGGAACTGGAGATGGACGATCTCGAACAGTTGCGCGTAGAGTGCTTCGATATCAGCCACACGCAAGGCGAAGCGACCCAGGCTTCCTGCGTGGTATTTCATCATCATGCGATGCAAACCGGCGAATACCGGCGCTATAACATCAAAGACATTACGCCCGGTGACGATTATGCGGCGATGCGACAAGTACTATTTCGACGATATGAAAAAATAGCCAGCGCTGACGCAAGCACAGAGCGTCGCATGCCCGATGTGGTCTTGATCGACGGCGGTAAAGGCCAGGTGGAAATGGCGCGCCAGGTCTTCGTCGAACTGGGGCTCGATACCAGCCTGATCGTCGGCGTCGCCAAGGGAGAAGGGCGCAAAGTCGGTCTGGAAACCCTGGTTTTTGTCGATGGCCGCGCCGAGCAAGAGTTGGGCAAAGAATCGGCGGCATTGATGCTGATTGCGCAAATTCGCGATGAGGCGCATCGCTTCGCCATCACCGGCATGCGCGCCAAGCGCGACAAAGCCCGACAGACTTCGCAACTGGAAGAAGTCGAAGGCATAGGCCCGAAACGCCGGCAGCGCTTATTGGTGCGCTTCGGCGGTTTGAAAGGCGTCGGCGACGCCAGCGTCGACGAACTGGCCAGCGTCGAAGGAATTTCTCGTCAATTGGCAGAAGAAATTTACAAGCGCCTGCGCTAGAGAAATATAATTAACGAATTCAACCTTGACATCGAAGACATGCCTTTCAATTTTCCCATACTGCTGACCTGGCTCCGTGTCGCACTGATACCTTTGGTCGTCGGCGTATTCTATTTGCCGCTTACCTGGCTGAGTCCGTTCGAAAAGGGATTGGCCTCGACCGCGGTGTTTATCATCGCCGCAGTGACCGACTGGTTCGATGGCTTCCTGGCCCGTCGCTGGAATCAGACTTCCGCCTTCGGTGCCTTCCTTGATCCGGTTGCCGACAAGCTGATGGTGGCTGGTGCTTTGCTGGTTCTGGTTCAGCTCGGTCGCGTCAATGCCGTGATCGCCTTCGTCATTATCGGACGCGAAATCACTATTTCCGCCTTGCGCGAATGGATGGCGCAAATCGGCGCCTCCAAATCGGTTGCCGTCAGCTCGCTCGGCAAGATCAAGACCACCGCGCAAATGATGGCGATACCGATGCTGTTGTACTACGATGTCCTGTTCGGCGTGATCGACACTGCATTCTGGGGCGCGTGGCTGTTGCTGATCGCCGCGGTGTTGACCGTGTGGTCGATGTTTTATTATCTGCGCCGCGCGTGGCCCTTGATTAAGGAAACCACCGAAAAAATGCAGTGACGTACTTGACAGTAACTGTAGATACTATATAATTCTGGTCTTTCGTTGATGCGGGAATAGCTCAGTTGGTAGAGCGCAACCTTGCCAAGGTTGAGGTCGAGAGTTCGAGACTCTTTTCCCGCTCCAGGTTTTTAGCAGTGCCAGTAGTACAAATGCGGGAGTAGCTCAGTTGGTAGAGCGCAACCTTGCCAAGGTTGAGGTCGAGAGTTCGAGACTCTTCTCCCGCTCCAGGTTTTGAAGGGAAGCCAAGCTTCCCTTTTTTATTCAGTTGAATAGTTGTGCCACGTTTTAACGGTTGTTTTTCGGCGTCAGCAGAAAAACAGGTTTAACGTTAAAATAGCAACCTCTGGCGGGGTAGCAAAGTGGTTATGCAGCGGCCTGCAAAGCCGTTTACGCCGGTTCGATCCCGACCCCCGCCTCCATATTTGAAAAGCGCTTTAGGGCGCTTTTTTTCCGCATAAAACAGTAAGCGCTACTGCGTATTTGTTTTAGTTGGCCCGGATGGTGAAATAGGTAGACACAAGAGACTTAAAATCTCTCGACTGAAAGGTCGTGCCGGTTCGATTCCGGCTCCGGGCACCAATCTACTAAAACGCAATACATTATAAAACCCCGCAAAGCCAATAAATACAAGGCTTTGCGGGGTTTTTCATGTTTGAGCAAAACCGCATTTTACCGCCTTAAAACGCATTTTTCCGTTCCCGTCTCCCCACAAATTCCCCGCGACGCATTATCATGCGCCGAATGTTTCTCTTCGGGAGTACTTTAGTGGCATCAATGTAAGCATCCAGCCGTTCCACCTATGAATGGTGTGACCGGCTTGCCATACTCCGATTTGCGTTATGGAGATTGGCATGAAAGCAGGTGCACGCAGGGCGTTATGGAAAGAGCGGGTGCAACAATGGCGTGAAAGCGGACTATCGCACCGCATAGCGTATCAGTCAGCGAAGAAAGCAAAGCCGCAAACCCAGCGGCTTTTTTTACGACCAAGGCGCAGAAAAAAGCTAGGAAATAGAAAACAAGGTGTGCCGGTGTACCAAAGCCTTAAACAGGCTGGAAAGCTAGGCTGGGCTTCATTTTTACTGGTACAGCTTATATATAAATAGGTGTGCCAAAGGTGTACCAAAGGTGTGTCAGCTAAAAACCGCCCTCCATTTCATGCGGGTTTGCAAGGCAAAAACGGCTGCAAGCTGCACCGGCTCTGCGTTTGCACCTGCTGGCACGTCTAAAAACCCAGCGCAAGCCGGTTTTCTGGCGCACCATCCCCAGCGGCGCATTTGATTAAATACGTCTTTGCCGTATAATCAGAACATGCGCACAATCATAGAGACCCCGACTTTTCAAAGGCTATGGCCTGCTTATTGGACAGAAGAAGAAAGGGCGGAATTTGCCGCGCATCTGGCGCAAACCCCGGAAGCGGGCGATGTCGTCAAGGGTTCCGGCGGCGTTCGCAAGATCAGATGGAGCCGCAGCGGTGGCGGCAAGTCGGGCGGGGTGCGGGTGATTTATTACAACCGGCTGGCGAATGGTGAAATCGTGTTGTTGTTCATCTATGCCAAAAACGAATTTGATTCAATTGCCGGTGAAAAACTGAAGGAGTTAAAAAATGCCATCGAAAAAGCCTATGGACGATAAAGCCCTGCGAGCATGGGAAGAGTCACGCGACCTGACCGCAGAATTAGAGCAATCCGTTAATGAGATGCTGGCTGGTCAAGGCAAGGCGGTGGCGGTGTCTCCTGTGGTGGCGGCACGTATGCAGTCCGGCCTCTCGCAAAGCCTGTTTGCCAAGCTACTAGGGGTGTCTGTGCGCACTTTGCAAGAATGGGAGCAAGGGCGGCGCAAACCCTCTGGGGCGGCGCAAACCCTGCTGACGATTGCACAACGACACCCGGAAGTGTTGCAGGAACTGGCGGCGGCCTGATATAGCCATGAACACGACAGTAACCTTTGCCAGCGTCTGGGATGCCCTCGCCGCCTTCTAAAACGCAACCGCTCCTAAAACCCCGCAAAGCCAGTAATTACAAGACGCCTCCGAGGCTTGTTACGTTTTCGAGTTTCCTTCCTTTTTTTGGGTTTGCGCATTTACTAACATCCTCCATTCAGAGGATTGCCAAACTGCTTGTTGTTGTCTAGTCTACTAGTTAGACGATGCATGTTTTTTAGACATGTCTGCGTTGTGATGGATGTGTCGGGTGCATAGTCTCGACCGCTTGGACATTGAGACAAGGGTCGCGGCGGGCAGCAAATGGACGACCAGTTTGCTGCTCGCTCTTTTTGGTGACCCGCCGCGTCACAGGTAGCGTGAATTTTCCTATTGGAACTACGTGGAACTACGGACATTCAGGCAGGGGCGATTATTAGGCGGGTATAAAAGTAAGTGAAAAATCCGGCCTCTTGCACCCGCCCGTTTTCAGTTCTTCCTTACAGCAACTATTTTCTGTCGCTTGCCTGCCTGCCGCACCATAGCCTTGCATTGACGCCTTAAGCGATGCACAAGTCTATGCGTATCAAAGCGTTCCTGTTACCGCAATAATGTAGGTAAAACCTGGATTTTGTATCGGTGCCACACCTATGGAAGAGTTCGAATTTCTCCCATCGACCATTCGGAGTATTACCAAACATTGTTCTCTTGGCTAGGCTGTTGAGTATGCATCGAGCGTCTTTCGCCTGCTTTTGCGATGGCGGATCGTATGTTGATTTGATGTGATGTTATTAATGGGGAATTTATTATGGATACGAACTTTTTGTCGGGCGGCTGTCGGCGCTTAAGCGTCGTGGCCGCAAGTACGTTGATGGTTGCGGCATTGGGCATAGCGCCCGCGCATGCTATTGACAATCTTTTTTTTGAGCTTGACGCCAACGCCTTTAAAACTACTACGCGGGATGACTGGAACTCGATAAGCACCACGAAGACAACGGGAATCGTTAGCGATAGCGACCCGGCGGTATTTCGCCAGGGCTCCAAGGATATCCAGGATATTAGCCAGTGGCGTTTCGACCTCGGCTCCTCGCCACCCAAGGATGACATGTTGCACGCCTATGCTGCCGCATACAATGCCACCGCGACTGGGAATGGGGCGACGTCAGGCGATCTGGTGATTTACTTCGGCGCCGACCGTGCTGCCTTTAACGGTACGGCCAGCCTCGGGTTCTGGTTCTTCAAGAATCCGGTTGCACGAAACAATGCGACCGGCGCCTTCGTCGATCCGAGTACCGGTTTGCCGGCGCACCACGCCGACGGGGATACCCTGATTGCCTTCGAGTACACCAACGGTGGCGCGGTGACCGGCGTGCGCGTCTTCAAATGGATGAGTGGTGCACTGTCCGACATGGGAACGATAGGGGTTTCCCCAACCAGCACGGCCGGCATGTACTGTGACGGCAGCGATCATATTTGCGGCGGAACCAATCCCGGTAACATTCCCCTTCCCTGGACTGGCACCACGGTAGCGGCTGGGCAATTCTTCGAAGGTGGCATCAACATCAGCGCCGTGGTCGGAGGCGACACTTGTTTTTCCAGTTTCATGGCGACTAGCCGCTCGTCGGATCAGTCCAACGCCTCGATCAAGAATTTCATCCTGCACAGTTTCCCAGTGTGCCACGTGAGCGTCAGCAAGAGCTGTCCTAGTGCCAGCTTCAATGCAAGCAATAACATGGCTACATACACAATCAACGGCAAGATTTTGAACGATGGCGGCGGATTGCTGTCGTCCATTACTCTGAGCGACAACCCCGCGATCGATAGCGGTTCACTCGGTTACTTTACTTGTCTAGCTGGGACGAATACTCCTGACCCGACAAAACCGCTTGCTGCCAATAGCACACTTGTGCCGAACGCATCGCTCTGCTACCAGGCCACGTCGACGTTAGCCACCCTGGTGACAACGGATACGGTGACGGTGACCGCCTCGACAGGTGCCGGCACGGTGACCAATACTGCAACCGCGACCTGCCCTTCACTTGCTCCGCCGGCTGGTCTCGCGGTGACTAAGAGTTGCGACGTCGATCTGGTCGCTGCCAGCAACGAACTGTCTGTGAAGGTCAATTACAGCGGTACAGTGCAAAATACTGGACAGGTTGCATTGAGCAATGTGAAGGTTTGTGAGGTGCACGAGGTGGTTGAGACCAATCCCCCCACTTATCCTTGTGATGTTACACCCCATACTGAGATCAACATCGGAACGCTGGCTGTCGGGGAATCCAAACCTTACAGCGGCTTTTACGTTCCGACCAATGCATTGAACATAAACGGTGGATCGGCGCTGTTGCTGCCGCACACCGCCGTGTTCCAGGATAAGGTCGGTGGAGTGGGAACCGGGCCAGCGATCTTTGGTAGCTTGCCTGCCGTTGCTACCCCGGTCCAGGCTACATGCCCGATGTGCCCATGACCTGGAGAACCAGGCTGCCAGGGATCTAATATTTATCTGATGGAGGAAGTGGCAGGGGTGGGGGATATATTCCTCACCCCTTTTTTTTACCCTCGGGCACTTAGATCAAGGAGAAGTGATGAATTTCAAGGTATGGCAGATAGGCTTGGCGGTCGCGACGGCGGCACTCTCATTCGCCGGTCCAGCCTGGTATATGGCCAGGCAAGATAGCGCGGAAAATCCAATGCCATTCGCAGCAGTGCATGAACCAGTGCAGGCCGACGGGGTGTTTGCCTGGCCTTTTGCGGTCTCGAACCAGAGTGATTATACCCGCGTCGATGGACGTTGGACTGGTGTAGTCGAAATGGGACGGGGTGCAAAAGTTCAGTTCAGTTTCAACTTCCAGCAAGCGGCGGATGGCCGGCTGACGGGGAATGCAACCTTTCCTGTGGGCGAGGGCAGCATTCTGGATGGCAAGGTCGTGGGTGGCAGGCTATCGTTCAGTACGCAACACCGCCTGCAAAAAAGTGGGCAAACCCTGGTCACCAGATTTGTTGGCAACCTGTCCGATGGCGTGATCGCTCTCGATATGCAAAGCGAAGGCGGTGTCAGCAAGCTTACCCTCAATCGTGTCTCTCATTAAAAAGCAAGCGGGAAAATCTCCCGCTTGCTTGTTGTTAACGCGGCCGGGGGGGGGGGCTAATACTGGCCCGGAAGGGTGAAGCCAGGTCTGCATTCTCACCCTTCAATCAACCCGAACATCTTCCCTTATTGCACCGTAAAATTAGCGCTAGCGGTGGCAGTCAGCGATAAGCCGCTGGCGTAGCCGCTCAACTGATAGCTGCCGCTGGTATTTTTACGGCCTATCTTGTAGCTTCCGACGGCAACGCCATTGCTGTCGGTGGTGGTCATCAATGTCGTTGTCGTGCCGTTCGGTTGCTTCACGGTGAAAGTGACCGAGGCGCCGGCCACCGCAGTGGTGCCCGACTTGACGGTGGATGTCATCTTAACCGTTTGCCCTGCAGAGTAGCTTGCCTTGTCGGTCATGACGGTGGCTTGCAGCCCTGTGCCTACCTGGTAGTTGGCGGTGGCGCTACCTGTGTAAGCGGTGGCCGAGCTATTGGCGACACTGATGCCTACCGCATTGCTGCCGGTGGCGGTGGTAGGCGAAGTGATGCTGAGCGTGGTGCTGGCGCTGGCACCCGGTGCGACCGACAGTGTAGGGGCGGCAAAACTACCGCTCCAGCCGCTCGGTGGTGTTGCCTTCAGTGCAAAGCTCGATGTGCCGCAAGCGGTATTGTCGTTATTGGTCACGGTCACGCTATAAGTCAGGGTTGTGCCTGCGCTGCCAGACAAGCTTTGGCTCGATGGCGTCAACACAGGGTTGGCGTGCCCGCAAGCCGTGGTCGTTGAGCTGTAGCTGACATTGACGCCGGCGCTGCTGCCATTCATGCTGGTTACAGTGATGCTCACGCCAGCTACCGTATCGCTATAGCTCTTGCCGACGGTCAGTGCGGGGTCGTTCCAATCAAAAGAGACGCTGTTCGGTGTCATGTCCAGCAGATTGCTCGTGTTCGGATCTGACTCTGATCCAACGTGAATTACAACGCCGCTGGTGAAATTGCTGTAATACAATGCAGTAAGGGATTGGTCGAAGCCAAGTGCGGTGCGGTATTCGACGTAGTACCAGGTGCGCGCGCCGGTGGTGGGGTCAGTACTCTTCAGTATTTTCAGTGCCTTGGGGGTCGTGTTAGTTGTTTCATAGGCATCCAGCGTGTAACTGCCGCTGCTCTGCACGTAAGTAATAGGCGCTGTGGTGGCGCTGTTCAACCAGCCGAGACGCTCTTTTTGGAACGTATTGAAATGCCCGGTCTGGCCCGACCCGGTATCGCCCATGATGTCGCCGGAATCACCGTATTCAACTAAGGTGCAGGTGCTGCCTATCACACTGGCGCCGCACTCTTGCGCATGCGAATGGTAGAGGCCGAAATTATGTCCGAGCTCGTGGCTGACGACTCGGATAGTTTGCAGTCCATTGATTGCGATGTCGCCCGTGGAGCCTCCCACCGTTCCCATTCCACCCCAACCGCATGTGTTGTTCTGCGGGAAAAAATAAATGTAATGGGAATAACCGGTCAAACTGATCCCCGCTGCGGTGGCGGATTGTTTGGCATAAGTGGCAATTTGGTTCAGGTCGCAACTGCTCGCGATCGGCAGGGTGAGCCAGCCATAGCCTGCACCCGCGATCGAGGTTTGCTGGAAAGAGTTTTCCTTGAAGAAGTTGTTGGACTGGGTAAATACGAGGTTATTGGCGTCCGCTACTGTAAACGGTTGGGTGGTGTTGTCCTGGAAATTCACCAGCAACACCAAGGCCTTATGCTCACCTAAGGTATTTGGCAATGGGGCTGGTGAGGTGACCGTAAGGCTGGAGGTGCCGGTCGTGCTGACCGCCAGGACATTGCCGGTTTGCTCACCTGTTACCTTCAACTTCATTCCTGTTTTCAGCTGCGGTGCCTTTCCTTTGAATTGAAGTTCGATCCGCTCAGTCGCGGTTTTCAGGAAATGGCGGGTGCGGCTGGTTTTATTTTCGAAGTGGTCCTCGATCAATACCTGCAATTCGCCTTGGGTTTGCACCTTGCGAGCGTTTTGTGTGGCATTTTGAGCGTGCACAGGATCTGCTGACAGGAATAATCCTGCGGCAAGTAACAGCGGGGTAAAGAATTTGGCGAGCGCGAATTGGCCGCCTGCGACAGGACGTGCTTGATGCATGGTGGATCTCCATAAAAATACATGAAAGATCCCACTCAAGACTTATTATTGAGTCGTAACTACTCTCTTTTTTCGGCGATCCGGCCATCTCGATGCTGCTGAGATCCGTGACTCTGCGTGCCCCAATCACTTGAGGGTTGCCATTTATCGAAAAGAGATCTTTCGGTTTAATGCTATTTAAATGCTTTGCGCGAACTTAATAACGCAAAACAATTTCTTGGTAGCAAATTTTTTTGCCACGTTCGATTAGACAGCGTAATTACAGCACGAGTTCCGCTGTTTTAAAAATTCTTAAAAAATTTTTTAAATTTATTTATTCGATGGTTTCAAGCCAGAATACGCTTTTATTTTGAAGTGCACAAGGGAAAGTATTTCTGCATCGCAATAAGTATTTAAAGTCGGATGCAGCCATTTATTTGTCCCTCCCTAAAAAGTTTCATATACTTAATGGACGAGGTTTGGATTGGATCGCGCACGAATAGTTCCGACCGGTATCTTGTACCGGCGGAAGTATTTGGCTCGCAAGAAGGAAGCAAATGTCCAATATTACGGTGCTGAACGGGTGTAACGACGTCTCTGTTCAGGAATCACTGCGGACTGCTCTGGATTTGCATGAAGGAATCAGCCTGCTGGACGAGGTCTGGGATGATGACATGCAACTCTTGGCTCTTGCGCGTAACTTGAAACCGGACGTGTTTTTGATGGAAGCGGCATGTCATTCTATCGATGGGGTGTCGTTGCTGCTTCAAGTCCACGTGGCAAGCCCGGTGACGAAGATACTACTGTTTTGTGAATCCTGGGGACGTCAGGATGTCGTCGAGGCCCTGGGGAATGGCGCCAAAGGTTGCATAGGAAAAACATCTGCGCCGGCGCAATGGCTGAAAGCCATACGTTTGATTCATGACGGCGATATCTGGATCGATAGGCATTTGCTGGCGGAGGCGCTGATTGCCTTGTTACACGATATCCCAGGCAAATATCATTTGCTGGAATCGAAGCCGGAAATATTGACGGAAAGAGAGCGGGAAGTCGTCCGTTGGGTCGAACTGGGCATGACAAATAAAGAAATTGCACGACAGATGAATATCAGTGACACCACAGTGAAGACCCATCTTCAGCATATCTTCGGCAAATTGCACATAGGGCGACGCTCGATGTTGTGATGCACCTCCTTTTTTCGCGGCCAATTACTCTTGCCGCTCAAGTTCCAACGTCATCGCATCTCCGCTACCTTCACTCTGCGGAAACGCTTTGAGACGTGGCCGTGGTGGGCAGCGGAAGAGGATGTCCATTCTTTGTGAAAAACCATCTTCTTGTGTCTTGTTGCAGGTTTTAAGTAGTCACGGATTTATTCCGATTTCGTCATCTCCGCGAAAACGGGGACACACCTAAGCGTTTGATTTACATGGACTTCCCCTTGCAGGGCGCGCTTGAGCATGCATGCTCAAGTCGTTGCGCGGGCGGGTAGCTTGCTACCCGAATTCCCCGCTACACCTTTCGCGGGAATGACGCCTTTTGATTTAATCTGCGTTTCCTTAACGCTTCACTTCGCTGCTGGCTAAATGTAGCGTTGGTTCCTGAGCGGGGCCTAACAGCGCCAGTTGCGTTTTTATATCTTTTCCCAGCACCAGCCGGAGATCGGTGTTGTTGCGCAGGTGTTCGCTCTGTACCAGGATAGGCGTCTTGAGCATCCGCTTGCTTAGCATGAGAGCCTGCCCCTGAAATGTCGCCCGATATTGGATGATGGTCTGCGGCTCACGATATGGTTTGATGTTGGTGAGTCTTGCGGAGGGTAAGCCGCGCGACACCAGCGTTTTTCCGACTTTTTTCGCCATCCCGGTGACCCCGTTGCCGTTTGCTATTTCCAGACGAAAAGCCTTGGTTTGTTCCTGCGCGGCTAACTGTGTTGCCGGCGATGCTATAGCCGGCGCTATAGCCGGTACAACAGCCGGTACAACAGCCGGTACGGGGCGGATTGCCGTCTTGGCGAAATTAATCGGCGGCATGGCCAGCGCCTGGTTAAGCGTGAACGCCAATGCTGGCGGGCCGGCGAGTTGCGTGAGGTCTGCGATCTGCAGCGACTGCGCTGCCTGCGTGACCGGTTGCGACAAATCGATAGGCATGCTGGTTTCTGTCGGTGCGATTTCTATACTTTTTGCAACGGAGAGCGCAATGCTGTCATGCAGGACAGGTAATTGATAAGGTGTGAAAATGTTAACGAGAGCAATCGATTTTGGTTCTGTGAGCAGAATCGGGCCGGCCGCGCTGCCGGTAATGGCCGTAGACGGCGTGGCGATTTCAGCCGTACTGGAAACGGGCGGGGCGATAGCTGCGGGAGCCGGATTGACGGCCGCCATAGCGGGTGATTTTTCAATGCGTGCTGCTGCGGCGGAATTCAATTCTTCTGCCCGTAGGAAAGCCAGACGCGATTTTTTTGTATCGCCCAGTTGCCGGTAGACCGCTCCCAGATTATTGTAAGCGCGCTGGTTGTCCGGCTCCAGCGCGACGGTTTTTTCATAGGCCGTTACCGCATCGGCGAAATTACCCTGCAAATAATAGGTATAGCCGAGATTGTTATACACGCGCGCCACGTCGGGTACGATCTTTAGCGCGGCGCTCAATTCGCTGATGGCTTCGTTAAATTTGCCTTGTTTTGAATACACCACGCCGAGCGCATTGCGGGCGTCCACGTAGCTGGCGCTCTGTCTGATTGCATTGCGGTAGGCTTCTGCCGCCAGCTCCAGGCGGTTTTGTCCGAGGTAATAACGCCCCAGTTGATAATAGCCAAGCGCGGTTTTGTCGGCGCCGCTGACTTTCATCAGCGGTTCTATGCGCGTTTTGGATAGCGGTGGTGTCGTGTCCGTCGTGCTGCAACTGAACAGGACGGGCAAGGCGCCGATTAAGGGGAGAAGGAAGTAATTTTTTTTCATGATGCACACCTTTTTCTGCCTTTAATCGGGTTGCAAGCGAGGGCTTGCAACCCGGATACTAGTCGTTGAACTAGTCGTTGATAGTGAAAGACTGTGGGGTGATGACGCCGAGCGGGGTCGTTACTTTCACGGTCAAGAATCCGCTTGAAACTGGATTGGAGCAGACCAGGGCCGGGTCTTGTGTGGCATCGCCTTGTATCAGCAAGCGATAAGTCCACACCGCTGAGTTTGGTTCATTTGTGTTCGGCACGGTAAAGCTGGTGTCGCTGAGTATGGTGCCGTTGGAGGTTGAGAACGTAATGGTGGTACCGGCCGGCAGTATGTTGCCGGGCAAGGCATTACCAGCGAAGAAAGTCGGATTTTGGTCCCGCACCGCGATTTGGAAGATCTTGGCGCTATTGACAAACTTTGTGCCATCTACGCAACGGTCAAGTGGCGGCGCATCCACTAAAGTAATTTCTGCCTTGCTGGTGGAAAACACCAGCACGAAGGCGTCGCGCACGTGAATCGTCGGCATCGTGCCGTTTGGAGCGGTCTGCAAGACGCCATGGTAGAAACCGTCGCCGCTGCTATTCCAGGTTCCGAGGCCATCGCTGTCAATATACGGCTCGCCGACTGCAGGTGCGGTGGCGGGATTGTTACCGTTATTGACGTCTTTAGCTTCCTTATCTGTGATCGCGCGGTCATAGCGGAACGGTTCGCGCAAATCCGTAAATGTCTCACCGACGTCGTAACTGTTGATGACGTTGGGGGACGCAGGATTGTCTATGAAGCTCTCTTCACCCAGGGCATAACCCAGCACAGTGACGCGGCCATTAACCGGACGTGGATTCTGGCAAATGAACCTGGCCTGGCATTGACCAGGTGTGCCTTTTTGCAAAATTTTCGTGCCGTCGGTCAGCGTGGTCTGATTCAAGCCGGTCAGGCAGGAAGCGTCAACGGCACCGCCCTCGGTGGTAAAACTGACCCCGGTGCCGTCCGGTACCGGATTATGGAAGTGGTCTGCAACGAAGGCCGAGACGGTTGTAAAGTCGGTGCCGTCGTGATTCATGCATTCGACGTTGTACACTGAAGGGCTGATCGTAAAGCTGTTTTGATCCGGGATGCCGGTAGAAACGATCAACTGATCGGACATGCTGGAAATGGCCGTACCCCTGATAGTTGCCAGTACCCGTACCGGGGTGTTGACGATGCCGGCCGCAACCACGGTGGCTACCGTACCATCGGCGCCGGAATTGGCAAACGCTGGATTCAGGCTCAGGCCGCCGGCAGTCGTGGTTAACTTGAAGTCGACTACGGTGCCGGCAGTTGGGTTGCCGTTCTTATCGAGAACCTTGAACGTCACGCTGGAGCTTTCCTGGCGCCCGGCGCCGCCTGTGCCTTTCAGCGCGATATTCTGCGGCAGGGCCGAGACGAAGGCGATCTGCCCCGCGGTCGCGGCCAGTACGGTGATGGTGCCGGTTTGTGTAAAGCTGGTGCCGGCCAGGCTGGTACTTGCCGTAATGATGTCGGCACCGCCGCAACCTTTGTCCGTGTAAGAGGTAGTGGCGACGCCATTGACGGTGGTGACCGGCGAGCTGATCGTGGCCTTGCCAGCGCTGGCGCACGGCGACGTGAAGCTGACCGATTGCGCCGGCGTGAAGACGCTGGCCCCATTCATGATCGTGGTGCTGACGCTGGCCGTACCTCCGGCGGACAGGGTGGACGGTGCGAGCGCGAGGGCGCTCAGTGTCAGCGACGGAAAGCTGACCGTGTAGGCCAGCGAGCCGGAGCTGGCAACGCCGCCGGCCGCCGTGCTGGCCGTCACGGTAAATGCCCCGGCTTGCGAACCGGCAACCAGGCTTACTTTTGCCAGGCCGTTGGCGTCGGTCAGGGCGGTACCCGACGAGGGGACGAAAGTGCCGGTTTTGTCCGCGCTGATGAAGCTGACTGCAACGTTAGCTACCGCGCTGCCTTTACTATCCTTGACCAAAGCCTGCAGTATTCCCGGTGCGTCAGGGGATATGCCGGTAATGACTGCTCCGGCTGCGCTCATCAGGGCTAGCGTGACGGTGGGCTGCGAGGTCGTACTGGTGTTGCCGGTGCCGGTCCCAGTACCTGTACCAGTACTGCCGGTACCACTTCCTCCGCAAGCGCTCAGATTGCCTTGCGAGCAAAGCGATGGCGACTGGGCATCGCTACCGCCCCCGCAAGCAGTGAGACCGAGTGCCAGGCTTATGGCGCAGGCTTTGATCATCTGGATAGTTGTTGTTTTCACGATTGCAATCCTTGATTGATAGCGGCAAACAAGAGCGTCGCCACATCGCTTTTTTCAGACTGTTTTTGTCAAACTGTTTCAAACCGGATGCCACACATAGACCTGGATACTCAAATACGTGATTCAACTTGTACGCGAGATGATGGCGTGATAAATCTGTATCGCGGCCGGCCCGACCAATACCATCAGCAAGGCAGGGAAAATACAAAATATCAAAGGGAATAACAGCTTTAGCGCAATCTTTGCGGCAGCTTCTTCGGCGCGCTGGCGACGCTTGGTGCGCAGGTGCTCCGAGTGGACGCGCAAGGCATCCCCTATGCTGGTACCGAAGCGTTCGGCCTGGATCAGCATTCCCACCAGCGTGTCAACGTCCTCTACCCCTGTGCGCATGGCGAGGTTGCGTAAGGCTTTTTCCTTGCTGTTGCCGGCACGTAGCTCCAGCGTCACCAGATGCAGTTCTTCGCTGATCACCGGCGCTACCGGATTCATTTCCTGTGCAACGCGGGCGATCGCCGCATCCATGGCCAGACCGGCCTCAATGCATATCGTCATCAAGTCCAGTGCGTCCGGGATGTTTTCGAATATCGTTAATTTGCGCGCCGCGATCAGGCGCCTGACGATCAGATTAGGCAAATAAAAACCGATAGCTGCAGCGACGAGCAGGATAACGATCAGCTGATTGGTGCTCAGCGTGCTTAAGGAGTTGACGAGTATCGCCCATAACAAAATTGGGGTTAGCGCGGCCAGCAAGGTTTTGACTGAAAAATAAATCACAGGCGCATGTTCGGAACGCAGGCCGGCGTTCATGAAGCGGGTGCGCAAGACGGAATTTTCCCATCCTTCTTCCGGCATCGATAATTTCGCCAGCGGGCTGCTTAATTGCGCAACTTTGGCCACCCAATCTACTTTTTCCCTGCGCTCGGCTGGCACCGGCGATTCTCCCAATTTTTGCAGACGTTGTTGCGTTTGCGAGGGCAGCAGGTAGCGCATCAGCATCATTGCGCCGCCGAACACCGCGAAAAAGAATGCGACCAGAAATAAAATGTAAATGTTAGGCATGAGTTTTCTCCATGTACGCTGGAATTACACCCTGATACGTATCAGTTTGCGCATCCAGAACACGCCGACCACCATCAGTGTCCCCATCACCATGAGCATTTTTTCACCGACAGGATCGGTCCATAGCAAGCTCATGAATTTGGGATTAACTAGCTGCAACACCGCCGCCATTGCGAAAGGCAGCAAGCCCAATACCCATGCAGACAGACGCCCTTCGGCGGAAAATACCTGGATCTGGCCGAACAGCTTGAGCCGTTCGCGCACGATGGTTGCAATGTTGTTCAGCAATTCAGTCAGGTTGCCGCCGGTCTCACGCTGGATCAATACTGCAACCACAAAAAAGCCGACATCGGTTTCCGGTACGCGGGTCGCCAGATTGGCCAGCGCGTCTTGCATCGATACCCCGTAGTTGACCTCATCGAATACGATGCGGAATTCTTCTGCGATCGGGGAAGGTATTTCATCACCGACCATTTTGATCGCCGATGGCAAGGCATGACCTGCGCGCATGGCGCGGCTCATCAGATCCAGAGCGTCCGGCAACTGCTCCTCTATCCTGGTTAAGCGTTTGCGCCTTTTGCTCAGCACCACTAACCACGGGAAGAACAATGCAACAAGCGCCAGCCCCAACGCGGGCAACGCAGGTACGTGTATCAACCATAGCAAGATCAGCGCCATCGCTCCGCAGCCCAGTGACGCCATAAGAAAACGCGCCACATTCAGCGTCATCCCCGATTGCTCCAACAATCTATCCAGACTATGGATGCGCGGCACCATCAACAATATCCGCTGTATTCCTTGCGACTCGCTTAACAGGCGAGTTTTGAGTATGGATATGTTGCTATGGTCGATGTGGGAACCAGCTGACATCACTTGCAAGCGATGCGCGATACGTTTTGCTTCCGGCCCATGCGATGTATTCCAAGTTACATAGACACCTTCAATCAACAATACGACGGCGATGAAGGTTGCTAGCACAAAGAAAATATACAGATAATCCATATTCTTCTCCCGTAGACAATTTCAGTCAGCGATTGCCGCTCAGACTCGCGCTCCATCGGTTTCGTAGTGGCGGGTAGGATCGAACAAGGCATCCGGCAAATCAATACCGTAGATATGCAGACGTTCGCTAAACAAAGGTCTGACACCGGTTGCACAGAAATATCCGGTAACGGCGCCATTAGCGGTCACGCCGGTTTGTTTGAAACCGAAGATTTCCTGCATTGTGATGATATCTCCTTCCATGCCGGTAATTTCCTGGATACTGACCAGCTTGCGTTTGCCGTCCGACAAACGCGCCACCTGGATCACCACCGTAATCGCCGAACTGATCTGGTGTCGCATCACCTTGGACGGCAGGTTCATGCCCGCCAAGCCCAGCATGTTTTCCAGCCGCGTCAACGCATCCCTTGGCGCATTCGCGTGTATGGTTGCCAGGGAGCCTTCGTGGCCGGTATTCATCGCTTGCAACATATCGATCGCTTCCGCACCGCGCACCTCGCCAACGATGATGCGGTCGGGGCGCATGCGCAAGGCATTGCGAACCAGCGCCCGCTGTGGAACTTCACCCTTGCCTTCGATATTTGGCGGGCGAGTCTCCAGTCTGACCACATGCGGCTGCTGCATTTGTAATTCGGCGGCGTCCTCAATCGTGACCACGCGTTCAGCGGTGGCGATATAGCCGGACAGGATATTTAACAGCGTAGTTTTACCGCTGCCGGTACCGCCTGAGATGATCATGTTGACCTTGGCTTTTACCAGGCCCTCCAGCATTTGCGCCATCGCCGGGATCAGACTCTGGAAACGGATGAAATCGTCCATCGTCAAGGGTTTGAGCGCAAAACGCCGGATGGACACGATGGGGCCGTCGATTGCCAATGGCGGAATAATCACGTTGACCCGTGAACCGTCCGGCAAACGTGCATCGACCATAGGGCTGGATTCGTCCACCCTGCGCCCCACGCGCGACACGATCTTGTCGATGATTTTCATCAGGTGCGCATTGTCGTTGAAACATATGTCGGTCGCTTCGAGTTTGCCGAAACGTTCTACATACACTTGCTTGAAGGTGTTGACCAGGATGTCGGAAACGTCGGGGTCAGCCATCAACAATTCCAGCGGGCCCAGCCCGAACATCTCGAACTGGATGTCCCGCACGATATCCTTACGCTCACTATCATTGACGACAACGTTTTCTTCGTTTAACAGTTCCTCCACCAATTTTCTCAATTCTTCCCTAAGCTGCGCCTGACTCAGCTTTTCCATCACTTGCAAATCTATTCTGTCCAACAGTATGCGGTGGATACGCGCTTTCAATTCCCGGTAAACACGTTTGTCGGTGAATAGGGTGTTTGCGCTGGGTCCGGCGATGGCGGTATTCGGGCCTGTGGTGGCGCTGATGCTCCCTTCCAATCTGTCTCGTAATGACATGATGTTGCTCCTTGTTCACTCCTGCGAACGCTTATTCTGCTCCGGAGAGCATGGGATGCTGGCATCCCGTATCGCTACCCGATGGACACAAAAGCGTATCCACCACTGTTTATGATGGAAGCACGGATTTATCCGGATTTCGTCATCCTCGCGAAAGCGGGGGCTATCTCAGTGCTTGATTTACTTGGATTCCCGCTTTCGCGGGAATGACGCTTTGAGATTTAATCTGCATTTCCCTGGACCATCCTTTATCGTCAGACCTACGTTTTGTATTCCGGTCTTCAAGCAAGTTCGATCAGGTGTGACGGAACACACGTGAAATCCAATTACTGGTGTTTTTATTCGGTTCAAGTGCAAGCGTTTCGCTCCAGTCGATTAAAGCCTTGCTTACCGGGCTGTTGTGCGTCAATTTGGCAATCGGTATCCCCTGGTTGACCGATGCGGCCGCGGCTTCGAAATGATTGGGGATCGTTCTTATCGCGTCGCTGCCTAAAGATTGTTGTAAATCTTTGAGGCTGATATCGCCGCCTTTCTGATAACGGTTGACGATAGGATGTACTTTGTTCTTTGGGTAACCGAGAGTCCGGAATACTTCTATCAGGCGTTTGCCGTCGCGTATGAAGGGCAGGGTCACCTGCAACACCATGAAGATCGCGTCGGCATGATCGAGCGCTTTGATGGTGCGCGCATCAAGATTCCGCCCCACGTCCAGTATCACAAAATCATAGTGATGACGCGCCAGTTTGAGCAAGGTGTCGATATGCGCAGGTTGAATATCCATCGCTTGCGACGGATCTTCCGGCGCCGCCAGGACGCTCAGATTGGGTCCTATGCTCACCATGCTGCTCGCCAAAAAAGCCGCATCCAAACGGTGGATGTCACGTGCTGCGTCGGCCAAGGTGGCGGTGGGTTTCTGATCGGATAAAAATAACAGCGCATCGCCAAATTGCAGGTTCAGATCGAACAGCGCCACTTTTTTGTTACTGTGCGTCGCCAGTACATAGGCCAGGTTAGAGGCAAGAAAAGTCGCTCCGCTGCCGCCTTTGCAAGAAATGAATGCATAAACCTGGCCGCCTCTGCTGGCGGAGAAGCCTATATGTTGCCGGGTGCGCTCCAATGCTCCCTTCAGCGTTTCTATATTTAAAGGCGACGGCAATACTTCACGTATCCCGACATGCATAGCCTGGATAAGAAAATCAGGCGAAGGGCGCTCGCATAGCATGACGAAACTCATGCCGGGATATTGAATGCTCAAACGATGCAGCGCTGTCAGATCGGCTTTGTTGTTATCGTTGACGTCGACCAGCAGTACATCCGGCATCGCCTGACGGTTGAAGGCGTCAATTTGCGTCAGACTGCCCTCGATGACAGAAATGTCGGCGGCGCCGACGGCGTTGCGCAACAAACCAAGAATTTCATCCAGCCGGTGACCGGCAGGGGCAACTATTGTGTAACGTAGCTCGTCCATGTCGTTAACTTTCGCATTTAAAAGTTCAGTGTCCACGACGGATAACAATGGTTTATTCATGGTTTTACCTGTTTGTATTCGAATTGCGATAGGTGCGCATCCTGATAACCGGCGAATTTTGTTATGTGCCCATTGTTCTATCCTTGTTTGCCTCAGTCCCGATCGCCTTAACAGGCCTCCGTTAACGAACGAAAACCCAGGTTTTCCGCTGGCATCAATACCGGCGAACGCGGCAGCGGTATATTTGCAAAGCCGGGGATAAAACCGCCCAATAACGTAGACTGATACTTCACCGCATTGCAGGTTTTGCTACTGCCGGGGTCGCATAGCTGCGCCTGTACGAAACGTATGCAACCGCTACCGTTAGGGTTGTTGTTGCAATCGAAAACGACTTTGGGGGGGCAGGTCGAGGTGGGGGCGACTTCATGTAAGACGCCGCCGCTATCCATGCTGAAATAGCTGATCCTGACTGACGCATCGGTGATTTCTGCGCCTGCAATCAGACTGCCGGCATCGGTGCGAAAAATGGCATTCTGGCGCACTGCATCCATGGCAGCGGTATTGGTAAAGTCCGTCACCGTTGCGTCGCGCGCCGCTTGCCGGGTAATGTGCTGTACCGTATTCCAGATATACATGGCGCGCCCCAACTCGATGACGCCAAACAGCAGGGTGAAGAACAGTGTTGCGACCAAGGCCATTTCCACTGTCGCGGCGCCGCGCTCGCTTCGATATTGTTTGCTGGCCCTGGTATTCATATTCCATCCTAATTCATGTATTGCATAGAAGTGGAGGGGTGCAGGCTCACATCGCCGTAATTGTCGCCGACAACGCCGACGAAAGGCAGGTTGGCGCCTATCTTGACGCTGTAATTGATAATACGAACAGTGACGTGATCCGGTTTGCTGCTGGAGGAGCAGGCGCTGCCATCGCAAGTGACTTCGACATTCGCGGTGGTCAGTGCGCAACTGCCATCGGGAAGTTTCATCCCCGCACCGCAGGACGCATTCACTGCCATTGTTTTCGCCAACGTGATGGCGGCAGACAGCGATGCACTGTTGGAAAATTCGGCGGCTGTCAGTGCCGACAAGTAGCGCGCAGGATCGCGGGTCGCCTTATCGAGTGCGTTGTAATACCAGAAGGCGCGTGAGAATTCGAAAATTCCTGCAGCCAGCAGGGTCAGCAGCACCAACACGATGGCAAGCTCCACCACCGCTGCGCCGCGTTGCAGGAGGATTAAGTTGGGCCGTAAATATTTAACGGCGAGGGCGGACTGTTTCATTGGAAAAGCCTGACTTCTTTGGTGAGCGCAGTATCCGGTACCAGACCCGCAAATTCGGCATACAGGTGTTGCGGTAACTGCGCTTGCACTGGCATGAAAAATCTTCCAATTCCCAACACCTGGATAGTGCCGCAACTGGGGTTTTTTACATAAGTCCGGCAATCGACGATGAGGATGTTGAGCACGCGACGGTCGCGCGCGCCGCTACCAGCCTGGTAGAAGGCGCCGCTGCTGGTGTCGTAAGGGTTGTCCGGCGCGACCGGATAATTCCCGTTAGCCGTTGGTGTCGGAAGTGTGGTAACCGGATACAGGCTGGGCCAGTCGGCTGTGCTGTACGCGGCGTGCGGCGCGGCAAACTGAACGGCGGCGTTGTACGACCACAGCACGCCCCAGTCGTTGGCGTTGCTTGCAGGGATGGTCATGTAAAACGGTACGTGGTTAATTAAAGTAACGCCCTGATTGCCGGTGACCGACATCCAGCCATTGCCCGAGGCCGGCGCGGCCACGCTGGGTGGATATTGCTTGACGTTGGCATCGGGTGCCAGAGAGCAAGTGCTGCTGGTGGTGAAGCGGGCATTTAATTCGGACTTCAATGTCGCCGACATCCCGTTGTTGGCAAATACATAGCCGGGCAGAGTGGTGACGATGTTAGACGAACCCTCGCATATGAAAGGCCGTGCATGAGGCGTGTCGTTGAAGGACGGGGTGCAGCGATTATCTGAGGGCGAAGAGGCACGCTCCAGAGGATTCACCAGGAAGGGATCGGCGCTGCTGCCGATAGGATTGATTTCGAGAATGTCGTACGCCAGGCCGCGCCGGAATCCCCATTCTGACAATTCAGCGGGTAAGCCGGGATGAGGCACCGCCTTGGTCTGGTTGTCCGGGTCAACTGCACAGACCCCGATAGGCGTGACAGAGGTCGCGAATCTGCCGGCGACTGCGCGGCCGTAAGTGTTGGTGGTCGAGAGCGCCGACGAAAGGACTTGTATGAAATTGGTATTGACCTGGCCATAGGCTGCATTGCCGCCGCGTGTGTCGATTTTGATGAAGAGCAGATTGGCCGGGGCGGCTTTTGCGGCGCTAATATCCAGCCAACTGCCGTCCGCTGTGTCTGGCGAATCGCTGAAGGTAATCGCTTCATCCGGGATGGCGACATCGGTATTGAATTTAAACTGATGCAGCGCCGCCTTGGCTTTGGCGTTGGCCACAGCCGCATCAATGCCGCTTGATTTTCCGTTCAGTTTGATGGCGCCCGCCAGGGCGGCCGAATCCGCAGCATTTTGCAACTCCGTCTTGCGATCGTAAGTTTGCGACAGATCGAGCGCCAGCCCCATCATGCCGACCAGGGCAAGCAGGCACAGCACCAGCATGACGGCGACCGCACCGCGTTGCGGATTTCTCGCAGGCGACAGACGTTTCATGACGATGCTCCCTGTTTTTTGTGGTTCACTTTTGATGCGGTATCCGTGTCGATTAACCGCCACCGCCACCGCCTATGCCGATAGTAAATACGCTAGGATGCGGGGCCGGATCCTTGTACGATTTGCGATAGCGCTCCAGTACTTCGCGGGCGGAGCGGCCATCCATGCCCATGACTTTATCGGGGTTTTTGGAGGCGTCCGGATTGATCACTTGTTGCGCGACGGCGATCCTGACGGAATTGCCGAAGCGGTTGTCGGTGCGTCTGTCCATATCGGCACAGGCGCTCAGCAGGCTAAGCGCGGCAATTAATGTGAGTTTATTTAATGCCGACAAAGTCCCTCGCATAGACGGGGAAGTATCGGCATGAGCGGTCAGCGTGGTCATGACTATCTCCTTATTTCAGCTCAAAACCTGATGGGCCGATCGGTTTCTCTTTTTCCCCGTCTATCATTGCCGGGGCCGCTGGTTTGCCGGCCTGGGTTTGCGACTCTGAGGGCTTGCCTTCGGTGCGCCCCAACAGAAATAGCTCGCTACGGCTGGGCGTGACCGCGCCATCGGTGGGCAAGGCATAGTCCGGCGGCAGCGGTTGCACCAGACGAGGCGTGATAACAAACAGCAGCTCGGTCTTGTCCTGCTGGAAGGCCGTGCTGCGGAATAAAGCGCCTAACACCGGTATTTCACCCAAGATAGGCAGGCCCTTGATATTGGTGGTGGTATTGTTTTTGATCAGTCCGCCTATGGCAAAACTTTGGCCGTCATTCAATTGCACCGTCGTGGCGGCGCGCCGGGTGGTGATCAGCGGCAGTATGCTGGTGTTACTGCCGTTGGATGAACTAAAGCTGGCGCCGGCTGGAGACAGCTCGGATACTTCAGGCGACACTTTGATGTTGATGCGGCCGCTGGCCAGCACTGTCGGGGTGAACTTGAGTCCTACACCGAATTCTCTTTCTTCCAGCGTGATGCCCCCGTTGCTCTGGGGGACAGGAATAAAAATTCTGCCACCCGCCAGGAAACTGCCTTCTTGTCCGCTAATCGCCATGACGTTCGGCTCTGCCAGCAAACGCACCAGACCGTCGCCTTTTTCCGCGTCCAGGGTCACTTGGGAGCCGTTCGTTTTTTTCGCGTCCAGCAAGCCGCCGGCGCTGCCGGTCAGGAAATTGGATAGCAGGGCGTAAGCCCAACTGCCGCTCGCGGTTCTTGCCGTGATCCCCACACCCAGTTTATCGAGTAAGGATTTCGACACTTCGGCGACCTTGACCTCCAACATCACTTGCTGAGGTGCCGCTATCGACAACATGTTGACTATCCTGTCATCGGCAGCGTTAGCAGAACCGCCACCGCCGCCGCTGCTGCCGCCGCCACCGCTGGAAATGATCGAGACCTTGATGCCGTCGGCGCCCTGTTTAGTGGTGGGCTCAAGGGCTCCTCCCCCTTTGCGCCATTCCTTGCGCAGATAAGCGCGGGCAATAGAGACTACTTTGTCAACGGCTATGGCGTCCGCCACGGTGCCGCTCAGCACCAGGGAGTCGGCGGCCGCGCTGACCCTGACATTTTTTTCTTCCGGCATCAGCTGGTTGATTTTGGCCTGCACCGAGGCGGCATCTACGCCTACCGATACTTCAACCATGGCGCAACGGCCATCCTTATTTTGAAACATCAGGTTGGTGGCCCCTATGGATTTACCAAACAGGAAAAACATGGTGCGCGGCGTGGGCGAGATCGTCGGTTCTATCTGTATCACATTGGGGTCGCCTATCGTGCGCAGCCAGGATGGCGCCGGCAATTTTAATTGCTGTAAATCGAGCAAGCCTGATTTGCCCTCGGGCAGGGTAACGTTAGCCGTTGGGGCAAATTCGCCGATACATGGAGGGGCGCCGGCAGGCTTAGCCGCTGCCGTATTTTTAGCCGGTGCGGCCGCTTTCCCGGCCGCTGCACCTGGCGCCGCGGCGGTGGCTTTGACTGCGGCTGGTCGCGGGGCGGCATTTTGCAGTACGGCCGTTTCTGCGGCAACCTGCGCATAGCCGAGCACGGGCAGAGCGGCACCTATCCCGGCCGTCATGAGCAACATGCCGATGTGGTTTTTTTTCATCCATGTTTTATTATTCTTGCTCATTGTATTCTCCAGATAGCAGCGGTTATTTTTTGTCAGGACATTACGGATTTATCTTGATTTCGTCATTCCCGCTTTCGCGGGAATGACGCTTTTTAATTTAATCTGCGGTCCCCTAGTAGCATTGAGTGATATTTCCGGTGCCGGTAAAGACTTGCTGACACTGTTGTTCGCTGCGCGGTGTCGCTGCTATTTTGCTGGCTGCCCTGGGTTTGGCCTGAGCGACTTTTGCCGCTGGCTGCGGAGCAGACGCCATTGCGGATGTTGCTGGCGCCGCTGCTGATGAAGCCGCTGCCGCGTACAACAAGCTCTGTTTTGTTGCGCCTGCTGTCTGGATGGGCGTCAGATCAACCTGATTGCGCAACACCAGCGAAAGCTGACCTACACTGCGCGCCAAATCCAGTTTCTCTGCCTGCTCCGGAGTGACTTCCAGTGTGACGGCATTCACCACTTTGGGCTTGGTTTCATTCTGGCTGGCTTCTTGCGCGACTGCCAGTACCAGTATCCTCTCCAGCACTAACTTGGAGATGCTTAAATCCTTCGTGCCGGTCTTGCTGCTTTCATCTTGCGTGCTGACCAGGATGTCGACAAAATTACCTGGTAACGCAAAGCCGGCGACACCGACTACGTCATTGACACGTACCGTCATGGCGCGTTTTCCTTCTGATACTACCGCCGACAGACCGCCGGTAGCGCCGCGTTGCGCCAGTTTGGCTTCGGTCAGGGGCTCGCCTCTTTGCAGGCTGACGCGGGTGACGCGCGTATCCAGCACTTTCAAGTCGGTGAAACCGTCCTTGGGCACACTATCGGCCGGCCAGTCTGCGAGTTTTATCAGATCGGGAGTTATCCTCGTTCCCAGATTGACGTCGGTGGCTGCCACCACTACTTTATTGGTCGCTATGCCAGCTTGCAGGGTTATCCAGCGTGAGGCGAGTACCACCGCGACCAAGGCAATCAGGATGGAGACCCCGATCATCATTATTGCTCTGCTATTTTTCATGATTTCCTCTGCCTGTTTATCGTTGCGAATCAGGTTCTTCTCGAACAGTATTACTATTTCAATTTCTCATACTGCTTGTTGCCATCATGGCGATGGTGCTTTTTTGTCGATTTTCAATTGCTGACTTGGTGTGAAATAGTTGTCCCATGCCCAGTCCAGTGTGTTCGTCGAAAGTTCCGCGGCCTGGCTTTCATAGATGGACAGATCCCTGACCTGTCCAAGCAGATCGCGCGGATAGCAAGCCAGTAGGGCGCGGCCTTCTTTAAAATGATGCTGCTCCAGTAAATACTCAAACGCGGTCTCGGAATAGGGGATGGACAATTTCTCGCATACTTGCCGGAACACAGTCCGGTATTGATCCTGATTCAGCGCACCGATATGAATTTTGTAGCCGAGGCGCCGCAAAAAGGCTTCGTCGGCGAGCTTGTTCGGATCCTGATTCGATGAAAACACGACGATGACGTCGAACGGAATCTGGAACTTATAACCTGTGTGTAGCGTCAGGTAATCGTGACCGCGATCCAGAGGTACGATCCAGCGGTTCATCAATTCCTGCGGCGCCATTTTCTGTCTGCCGAGGTCATCGATCACAAATAATCCGTTGTTGGCTTTGACGTGCGGCGGCGCCTGGTAATAACGGGTGTTGTCGTCAAAGTCCAGGTCGAGCGCTTCCATCGTTAATTCGCCACCGGTAATGACAACCGGGCGCTTGCACACCAGCCAGCGCGCATCGACATCCGCTTTGCGCGTCAGATTGCCGCCGATGCTGGTGGCTTGCGGTATGAGCTGATGTATGTGCGGGTCATACATGCGGATGATTTCGCTATCGACCAAAATGGCATAGGGGATCGCAACGACGTCGGACAACAAATTGCTCAGATTTTCTACGATGAAGGTTTTACCGCTGCCGGCCGGGCCGTAAATGATGATGGCGCGGCCGGAATTCATCGCGGCCCCCAGTTGATCCAGTACTTTGTTATGCATGACAATGCCGGTGTAGCCCTTAGTCAGAATTTCGCGCGTATAGCTGACCTGACGTATGGACTGGCGATGAATTTGCGCTGCATAGGCATCCAGACTCACCGGCGCCGGCCCCGCATATTGACAGCGACGCAGAAAATCATTGGCGCGTGCACGGCCAGTTTCTGACAGTTGAACGAAGGTGCTGCCGGCGCTGTCGCCGCGGCTGGCCAGTTCGCACAGATGTTCCGTGCGCATGAAGCTCAGAATATTTTCGAGAATAGTGGCGGGCAGTTTGATGTGTGAGGCGAGATCAAGCAGGCTGATCCTGCCGCGCAAGAACAGTATCTTGCAGGCCAGCTCGACCAGAAATAAAAAACTCAATCCGGTTTCTTCTATCGTGCGTGGCTGCAGCAGAACATGCGCGCCAGGGGCGGCAGTTTTGTTGTCTGCGTCTTCCATCAAACTTGGGGTAGTCACGGTACCTCCGTTTGTAGCACTGCAGGGTTTGAGTCATTCTTTTGTCAGAGCATTGCCGCTTGTTACTCAGTATGTATTAAATGCAATTAAATGCTAGGGTCGCCTTTCAATTAATATCGTGTTGAATTGTGAATGAATGACAGATCGACTCAGGTTTCGTCATCCCCGCGAAAGCGGGGATCCACCTCTAAGGCTGTTAAGTTAAGTCGAATACTTCGCTTCGTCATTCCGGCGAAGGCCGGAATCTAGTGGCGTAATGGCTAAAAGACGCTGGATCCCTGCCTGCGCAGGGATGACGATTTTACATTTACGGCTTAACTGAACGGCATTAGGGATCTACCTCAGTGTTTGATTGACATGGATTCCCCCTTGCTGGGCGCGCTTGAGCATGCATGCTCAAGTCCTTACGCAGGCGGGTAGAAGGCTACCCGAATTCCCTGCTGCACCTTGCGCGGGAATGACGCCGTTAGATTTAATTTGCGTATCTTAACCACCCCTTATATTTTTATATGTTCGGATAAATAAATCTGAAAAAATCCAGATACCTGTTGCTAGCCAGAACGACATAACTGATCGTTCCTGCCGCGACGGCGATGGCGTAAGGCATCTTGCCGGCAGAGACTGGCGCCGCATCAAGTTTGGGTATTTCATGCATGAGGGTCTTGAACACAACGCTCATCACCATATAGCGTACGTTACCAAGCAGTAAATTCAAGTTTCCTTTACCTAAGGCAGTCGTTGCCGCCAGCACACCGCCGGCGATGAATATCAGTAAGGCGGAGGCGAGCAGGGCGTAGGGGCCGAGAAAAGCACCGACCATCGCCACCAGCTTCACATCGCCGGCTCCCATCGCGCCTGCCATGTACATAGGCAGGGTGAGAACCGTACCCAAACCCAAGCCAGCCATGGCAGGCCAAAAACCTAGCGCTCCGGGCAAGATGCTGACAAAGCCAAAACCTTCCGGCAGAACCCCATTGAACACTAGCCCCAGTGCGGCGCCGGCAAATACCAGGCGGTTAGGGATACGGTGGCTACGCACATCGGTCCATACTGCCGCCAGTAGCAGGGTGCATAACAGCGCGATGACACCGTTGGCGAGCAGAGCAGGAGTTAAAAAATTCATGACTTCTCCGGCGGTAAGCAACATAAGGCCCGCAGCCGACACTGCGTTCAGGCATGTCGACCGCTCAAGTTAATTCTAATTTCGTTGTGTGACATCGCAAGCAGGCACGGTGTTTGTTCGTCTAAGCCAGCGCTTTCGCCTGGCAGTCCACGCAAGTCTTTCCGTGGATAACAGCGACTCGACGTCAGTACGACTAAGTGCAGCTGCCGCCTAATACCTTTAATACTGAGCAAAATGCTGCCTTGATCGCGTCGCCGACGTATTGAACAACGCCGAAGATCACTAACGCAATCAACGCAACCATCAGCGCGTATTCGACTGCGGTTGCGCCTGTTTCATCGGCGGCAAATTTTTTCAAGGATGACATCGCCTTTTTCATTGCATTCTCCATCGATGAGCATCGCAGTAAATAAACCGCTTGCGCATCGAATCGCAAGCGGGGGGGGAGCGAAACAAAGGCAATATTAAGTAGAGCAAGTAACTGGAGATGTAAGGGTGGTATTTATCGCATTGCAAATTTCCTTGAATCCCTCTTTGATCGTATTGCCTAGGGCGGTAACTATGATAATTATGGCGCCGGCAATCAGTGCCACCATCAGCGCGTATTCAACAGCAGTAGCACCATCTTCTTCGGTCAGAAACTTCATTAATGTATTCATGATCGATTCCTTCGATGAAATCATCTTTGCAGTTGACGACCCGCTCGTGAATCGCATCACGAGCGGGGATGTGACAAATAAATGAAATATCAGGTAGTGCAGCTAACTTTGGTGGTGAGGGTGGTATTTATTGCATTGCAAATTTCCTTGAATCCTTCTTTGATCGTATTACCCAATGCGGTAACGATGATAATAACGGCACCAGCAATCAGCGCGACCATCAGAGCGTATTCAACTGCCGTAGCACCATCTTCTTCTTTCAGGAATTTCATTATTGCTTTCATGATCGACTCCATAATGTGGTGAATAACTTGATTACGTTTCAGCTATTTTTGCGCAGAGTAATACTTCGCCGTTATACTCAAAGAATCCAAAACGACACGATGTGTCGAATTGCTCTGCTGAATTTAGTGTAGGTAAAACCCTACGTGATTACAAATTCCAAATGTAGATTTTTTTTAAATTTGTGAGCTGTGTTGAACTGCGTCAATGTTTCAAAAAAACATATGTTTTTGTTCTCTGAAAGGGGACTAAAGGTGAATTTTTCGCCCGCCTGCGCGCACTCCAGGTGACGGCGTACAAAGTAAAAATTGCGACCATCAAGCCGGCAATGACGTCACTCAGATAATGTCCGCCTTCAGTGGGTGTAGCGAGCAACATGATCAGATTCCACAGTGAAACTGCTACAAATAGTGGACGAAAAAATCGTAGCGCCCAGGACAGCAACACAGCAAGCACAGCATGGAAAGACGGCATGGATACCAAACCCTGCAAAGTACGGATGTCCAGCGTTTGCATAGTGCCGTCTCGCAACATTTGGAAGTGAGAAACCGTGTCCAGATTTTCCGCGTTGCCGGCATGGAAATACGTGAATGCGCTATGCGCAGGAAAAGGTGTAGAGATCGCCACGACCAGCAGGCACGATAGCATCATGGCCGATAGCCATTCGCGCAGATGATAGAACCGTCCAGAGAGTCCGAGCAACCACGGAAGCGCCAGCAACTGTAGCCAAAAGCTGTAATAGGCGATATTAAATATCTCGCTGATAAGAGTATGGGCACGCACCCATAGGAACGCCGTTTTCCATTCGAATCCAAGCATGTGATCCAAGGCGTAAAGGCTGTCGTCGATGACAGGAAAATTCAACGCTATCCCCAGGTATTGCAAAATCGCCGCTGCCTTGGCGAACACGAAAGGCAGCAGAAAACAGTGCAAGCTGATTTTTACGCGTGAAGTAAAAAACCGGGATGAAACTTCGCGGTAACGGGGGATCGAGGCCAGCAAGGCTAGCGAGGCCCAGATAATGATCGGTATCAGATACAGCCTAAGGCTGCCCGTGCCGTGCACTGAAAAGCGAGACGCGGAAAGCCATACTGCATCGATAGCGGCGATGCATAAGGTTATTGTCCAGCGAATAAGATCGCCACGCTCAAAGACTGCATCGTTTGTCTGGATTAAGCTCATCGTGCTCTGCCAATAAGATTCTCACCAGAAGCTTGTAAGACGGCTAATTATGCGTCTTAGCTCGCTCACCCTTAAGGAAGCGCAGATCAAACCGACCTGCGTCATTGCTGCGAAATCCGATTAAATCCATGCGTACCGAGAAATGCTTCACGTTGCAATTGCACCCCCGTCGCATAAATTAGTCAATAGTTAAAAATGCACGTTGCCGAACAAAAAATCCAGATAGGAATCCGGCGGGGCAAGGCAGGGGCTATCGTCGCCGGCTAAACATCCTTTGCGGAAAGAAAAGGGGTATTTCCTCTCCTATTCGAGGCATGTCGACTTTATATCCCGGTCAATAATCACACCTGTAAATTTGCGCAATCAAAGCATGAGTTGCTTTGTAGAAATAACAGGAGTCGGCAATGGCCGAAGAAAGCGATCTCGAAAGAACCGAACCGGCCTCACCCAAGCGGCTGGAGCAGGCGCGTGAAGAAGGCGATGTGCCGCGTTCGCGAGAATTGTCGACCTGCACCGTTTTGCTGGCGGCGGGCGGATCACTGTGGGCGATGGGGGATGGTCTGATACGGCAGTTGAATCATGCATTGATCGATGGTTTGTCGATGGAGCGTACGCTGGCTTATGACCCCGCCCTGTTGTTTTCGCATATCGGTAAAAATTTATTGGACGTGATGCTGGCGTTTGCGCCGATTGCGGCGCTGCTGGTTATCGTCGCTTTGGGGTCACCGTTGCTGATCGGCGGCTGGCTGTTCAGCGCCAAGGCCTTGCAGCCAAATTTTTCACGCATGAATCCGGTTTCCGGTTTGGGGAACATGATTTCTGCCCGCGCTGGTGTGGAGTTAATCAAGGCAATCTTCAAAACCGTACTGGTTGGCGGTGTGGCGTGGACGGTCATCATGAGCCAGAAAAATGCAATTTTCGGCTTGCCACTTGAGTCTTTGAGACAAGGTAGCGCACATGTCGGCCATATGATGGGCGTGTGCTTTCTGGCGATCGTGGGCGCCCTGGTGTTGATCGCCGCTATTGATGCGCCTTATCAGATGTGGCATTACGCGAACAAGCTGAAGATGACGCATCAGGAAGTTGTGCAAGAGTCCAAGGAAGCGAATGGTAATCCTCAAATCAAGGCAAAAATACGTGCGCAGCAACGCGAGATGGCGCGTCGCCGCATGATGGCGGAAATTCCTACTGCCGACGTCGTGGTGACCAACCCGACCCACTTTGCGGTTGCGCTCAAATATACCGAGGGCGGCATGCGGGCGCCTAAGGTTGTGGCAAAAGGGGCGGATGCGGTGGCGGCGAAAATCCGTGAGCTGGCGGCAGAGCACAGGGTGCCGCTGCTGGAGGCGCCGCCGCTGGCGCGTGCCTTGTATAAGCACACCGATCTCGGTGACGAGATACCGGAAATTTTGTATGCCGCAGTCGCTGAAGTCCTGGCGTATGTGTTCCAGCTGCGTAGCTTCCGCGAGCGCGGTGGCCAAAAGCCGGCTGAGCCGTCCGATCTGCAGGTGCCGCCAGAAATGGATCCGAATAATCAAGCAGGAGCAAGCGTATGAATAGCATCAGATTACCTGCCTGGATGACGCAGATGAACAATAAGGCACTGGCTGCGCCGCTGTTGATCATCATGATGCTGGCGATGATGGTGTTGCCGTTGCCGGCATTTGTGCTGGATATCTTTTTCAGCTTCAATATCGCGCTGGCCATCATCGTCTTGCTGACCAGTTTGTATACGGTGAAGCCGCTCGACTTCATGGTGTTTCCGACGGTGCTCCTGGTCAGCACCATGTTGCGCTTGTCGCTGAACGTGGCATCCACGCGCGTGGTCTTGACCGAGGGGCATACCGGGCCGGACGCCGCTGGCAAGGTGATCGAGGCATTCGGCCATTTTCTGATCGGCGGCAACTACACGGTCGGTATCGTGGTATTCGTGATTCTGACCATCATTAACTTTACCGTGGTCACTAAGGGTGCGGGCCGTATCGCAGAAGTCGGTGCGCGCTTTGCGTTGGATGCGATGCCGGGCAAGCAGATGGCGATCGATGCCGACCTGAATGCGGGCCTGATCGCCGAACAAGAAGCACGTCGTCGTCGCACCGAAGTCGCGCAAGAAGCGGAATTCTACGGCGCCATGGACGGCGCCAGTAAATACGTGCGCGGCGATGCGGTCGCCGGCATCATGGTTACCGTGATTAATGTCTTCGGCGGATTGATCGTCGGCATGATCCAGCACGACATGGATTTCGCTGCCGCATTGAAAAATTACACCTTGCTGGCGATCGGCGACGGCCTGGTGGCGCAAATCCCCTCGCTGATTATTTCTACCGCGGCCGGCGTGGTGGTATCGCGCGTCGCCAGTGAGCAGGATATCGGCGGGCAGTTGATCGGCCAGTTATTCGCCAAGCCGCAAGTGCTGTATATCACCGCGATCATCGTCGGAGGCATGGGAATTATTCCGGGGATGCCGCACGTCGCTTTTATTTTTCTCGCCTCGCTGCTGAGCGGTAGCGGATATTTATTGACCAAGCGTGCGGAAGCAACGCCCGCCTCGGAAGAAAAGGCCGAGGCGCCGGCGACTCCCGCCGCGGAAATGGAAGAAGCCACCTGGCAGGATATTTTGCCTATCGATACCCTGGGTCTGGAGGTCGGTTATCGCTTGATTCCGCTGGTCGATAAAGCGCAGGGCGGAGAGCTTCTGCGCAGGATCAAAGGCATACGAAAAAAATTCGCTCAGGAAGTCGGCTTCCTGTCGCCTCCGGTCCATATTCGCGACAACCTGGAACTCAAGCCTTCGGCATACCGCATAGCCTTGAAAGGCGTTGAAGTCGGCGCCGGCGAGGCGATGAACGGGCAATATCTGGCAATTAATCCCGGCATGGTGAGCGGCCCCTTGCCGGGTCCGGAAACCACTGATCCCGCTTTCGGTTTGCCCGCCACCTGGATCGATGCCGGTATGCGCGAACAAGCTCAGGCTATGGGGTATACCGTGGTCGATGCCGGCACCGTAATCGCTACGCATCTGAATCACTTGATCACGACGCATGCGGCGGAACTGTTGGGGCGCCAGGAAGTGCAGCAATTGATCGATCATCTGGCGAAAGAAATGCCTAAATTGGTCGAGGATCTGGTGCCCAAGTTGTTGCCCCTGTCGGTGTTGCAGAAAGTGCTGCAGAACCTGTTGATCGAAGGCGTACATATCCGCGATATGCGTACCATTATCGAAACTTTGTCAGAGCAAGCCATGCACACCCAGGATGCCAACGAACTGACCGCGCAAGTGAGGATAGCATTGGGCCGGGCGATCGTGCAGCAGATTTTCCCGGCGACGAATGAATTGACCGTGATGACGCTGGATAGCCGCCTGGAGCGTTTGCTGATGCAGGCACTGCAAACCAGCGGCGGTGACGGCGCCGGAATCGAACCTGGCCTGGCGGATACCTTAAGCAGCCAGACCGAGGCAGCGGCGCAGCATCAGGAACAGATGGGCCTGACGCCGGTCTTGCTGGTGCCTGGGCCATTGCGCGCACTGCTGTCGCGCTTCCTGCGCCGCAGCTTGCCTCAGTTGAAGGTGTTGTCACATGCGGAATTACCCGAAACAAAAACAATTAGAGTCACCAGTCTGGTCGGAGGTCAATCATGAACGTCAGAAAATTTACCGCTAATACTTCGCGCGAAGCGCTACGCATGCTCAGGGAGGCGCTGGGAGCGGAAGCCGTTATTTTGTCGAATCGCAATGTCGATGGAAAAGTGGAAATTCTGGCGATGGACGATGAGGCGATCAGCGCCATCGCACCCGCTTCCAATGACATGACGCCAATCCCGGATGCGCCCCGTTTTGCGCCGCGTTTTCAAACGGGAACGCCGGCATTTTCCCGGCAGACTTCGCAGCAAGATGTGCTGCCGGGCGGCGATGTGCCGCGTGGCGTTGGCGCGCCTGAACTAGATCATGTGATGAGCGAGATCCGGTCCATGCGCAGCATGCTCGAATCGCAGTTGGCCGAAATTTCATGGAGCAATACGCAAAAGCGGCAGCCAAAAAAAGCGGAAATTTTGCGCGAAATGCTGGCTGCCGGCTTTAGCGCCAGTTTGTCGCGCTATCTGGTGGATAAGCTGCCGGAGGCCGATAACGCGGCGAGCGGCGTGGATTGGATCAAGGCCATCCTGGCGCGCAACTTGTCCACGATCGGCAATGAAAGCGAGATATTGGAAAAAGGCGGCGTGTACGCGCTGGTGGGGCCGACCGGAGTCGGCAAAACCACGACCACCGCCAAATTGGCTGCGCGCTGTGTGATGCGGCATGGACCGTCGAAGCTGGCCTTGATCACGACCGACGGTTACCGTATCGGCGGCTATGAGCAGTTGCGCATCTACGGCAAGATACTCGGCGTGATGGTACACGCGGTAAAGGACGAGAGCGACTTACGTATCGCGCTGGCGGAACTTAAAAACAAGCACACGGTCCTGATCGATACTGTGGGTGTGAGCCAGAGGGATAAGATGGTGACCGAGCAGGTTGCCATGTTGTCCGCATCGGACACCAATGTGAAGCGCTTATTGTGCCTGAACGCGACTTCGACCGGAGAAACCCTGAGCGAAGTCGTGCGCGCTTATCAGGGCGGCGGTTTGGCCGGATGTATCTTGACCAAGCTGGATGAGGCGGCGACGATAGGCGGAGCGCTCGATATCGCGATCCGGCAAAAATTAATGGTGTATTACGTTGCCAGCGGACAGCGCGTCCCGGAAGATTTACATGTCGCCAATAAACTATATCTGATCGACCGCGCGTTTAAATTGAAGCGTGAAACTGCAGCGTTCCGCTTTCTTGACGAAGAATTGCCCTTATTGATGGCCGGTGCCGCAAATACGATGAAGGCATCCGCTACTTTTGCAGCGAAGGAGGTGTTCCTTGGCTAATTTCGATCAGGCGGAAGGTCTGCGCCGCATGTTGGCCGGGCCCAGGCCCAGAGTGTTGACGTTTTTGTCTGCTTTGAAAGAAGATGAGAAAAGCGGCATGCTGGTTAATCTCGGCGTATCGCTGGCGCGCCAGGGTAACCGGGTGTTGATGGTGGATGCGCGGTCTTCCGAGAATAGCGTCGGCGCTTGGTTGAACGCCAGTACGCAGCAGACCTTGTTGGATGTAGCTAGACAACAGCGTACAATGCAAGAGGCGATAAAAATTGTCGCGGCAGGCTTGTCTGTCACCATGCTTTCGCACCACGCGACGACGGCATTGCGCTTGTCGGCAGAAGATTCCAGACGATTGGCTGGCGTGTTTGATGTGGCGGTCAGGCGCTCGGATTTGGTGGTAGTCGACAGCGAGATTGACTCGCATGATGCGTTTCCGCTGTCGGGGCTGGACGACAGCGATCTGGTGATACAAGTCTCCGCTAATCCAGAGACGATCAAAGAGGCGTATGGATTGATCAAGCGCGTCAGTAACCGCCTAGGCCGACGCGGATACGGCATTTTGGTATCGGGAGCATCGGAGAAAGAAGCGAGATTGGTTTATATGAATATGGCGCAAGCCGCGAGCCGTTACCTTGCAGTGCCTTTGCATTTTGTCGGGTATGTGCCGGAAGACGAACACGTGAGGAAAGCTGCTCATTTGGGCCGATCAGTGATTGACGCCTTTCCACGGGCAAATGCTACGTTGGCGTTTTCAAGATTGGCTGAGCAGCTGGCGACGGCTGCGCGTTCAACTTTGCGCCTCAAAGGCGTGCCTGAGCTGGGTGTCGGTCTCGGACTGTAATTAACTATGTACACCGCTAGCGGAAAATCAGATAAAAATTTCCTTCTCAGGGAGCATGCGCCGCTGGTCAAGCGCCTGGCGTATCAGTTGAAGGCTCGCCTGCCACCCAGCGTTGAGGTGGATGACCTGGTGCAGGCGGGGATGATAGGTTTGCTGGACGCCGTCAATCGTTATGAAGATACGCATGGCGCCCAGTTCGAAACTTATGCAATCCAGCGTATCCGCGGCGCCATGCTGGACGAGTTGCGCAACAGCGACTGGCTGCCGCGCGGCGTGCGCCAGAATATGCGCAAGATAGAAAACGCCATGAATGCGCTGCAGCAAAAGCTGGGGCGGCCTCCGCTTGAAACTGAAGTTGCGAAACAACTCAAGTTATCGTTGAGCGAATACCAGGGCATGCTCAGCGATAGCGGCGGACATCAGCTGGTTTACTACGAAGATTTTCACGATACCGATACCAAGGAACACTTCCTCGATCATTACTGTTCCGATTTGTCGGCAGATCCTTTGCAGGATTTGTTGAATGACGATTTTCGCGATGCGGTCATCGGCGCCATTGATAGCCTCCCTGAAAGGGAAAAACTATTAATGGGCTTGTATTATGAGCAAGAACTGAATCTTAAGGAAATCGGCGCCGTGATGGGCGTTTCCGAATCCAGGGTATCGCAACTACATAGCCAGGCAGTTGCCAGGCTCAGGGCTTTTTTAAGGGAGAAAGCGTGGACTGGGCTAGCTTAGCGGGAGTGATACTCGTTATTGCGGGGATAGTTTCCGGCCAATTGCTGGAAGGTGGAAATCTTTCGTCGCTGGTTCAGCCTGCGGCATTCCTGATCGTGGTCGTGGGGACTATCGGGGCGGTGTTGATACAAAGCCGCTTGCTTACCTTCATGCGCGGCGTGCGCATGTTGCGATGGGTGATTTCAGAGCCGCCGGATACCCGCAGAAAAAACATACAGGACGCTTTGATATGGAGCGTGGTCGCGCGACGCGAAGGTTTTCTTAGCCTCGAGCGTTACATGAACGCGTCTAAAGACCCATTCGTAAGCAAAGGATTGCGTCTGGTGATCGACGGCATAGACCCGATTCGTCTCAAGGATATCCTCGATATCGATATTTCTTTGTATGAAATGGAACAGCGCCAGGCCGTCAAAATTTGGGAGGCGGCGGGCGGTTATTCGCCGACCATAGGTATTCTTGGTGCGGTGCTGGGATTAATCCATGTCATGGAAAATCTTACCGATCCGGCCAAGCTTGGCGGCGGTATAGCGGTTGCATTTGTTGCCACGATTTATGGCGTCGGCATGGCCAATTTATTGTTTTTGCCTGTCAGTAATAAGCTTAAAGAGATTATCGGCAGGGAGATTACGCGCAGAGAAATGTTGGCAGACATTTTTTACAGCATCGCGCTGGGCGACAGTTCGCGCATAGTCGAAGAGCGTCTGGCGTATCATAGAAACTAGGCGGATCGCTATGGCAAGGAAAAAATACCATGAAGAGCCAGACAATCATGACCGGTGGCTGGTATCTTACGCCGATTTCATTACCTTGCTGTTTGCTTTTTTCGTGGTGATGTACGCCATTTCTTCGCTGAATGAAGGTAAGTATCGCGTCTTGTCCAATGCCTTAACCGGGGCTTTCGGCAGGGTCATGGTCGTGCCGCATAAAACTTCAGAATTGCTGCGAGAGAAAAGCCTTAAATTGCCTCCTTTGCCTCTGATTAAGCAAAAAATTAGCGAGCCTTTACGCAAGGAGCGGGAGCAGATGACCAGTATGGCCAGAGATATTTTGGCCGTGCTGGAGCCTTTGGTCAGGGAGGGGAAGGTCCGGGTCACCCAGACCAGCAGAGGGGTGACGATAGAAATCAATGCGAGCCTGTTGTTTGCGCCGGGCGAGGCGCGCTTGAATCTCGACTCCATTCAGGCATTAAATGCGATTGCGTCTGTCCTGAAAAATGATGGCCATGCGATCCAGGTAGAAGGGCATACGGACAATTTACCGATTAAAAATTCAATTTTCCCATCCAATTGGGAATTGTCGGCAGTGCGCGCCAGCACCGTTGCGCGTTTGTTTACCGAAAGCGGCGTGAACGAGAATCGGGTTACCGCGATTGGGCAAGGCGCAAAATTACCGGTTGGGCCTAACGATACGCAAGAGGGCCGGGCCAGAAACCGACGTGTGACAATAACGATATTGGCGGTATTGCCCGATACCGTCGTGGATGTGCCGCTCAGCAGTTCGTCGGCGCCTACCAGGCCTTGAACATAAAACAGGCGCCGATTAAGGCGCCCGTTTTTTTTGATGCGTGCCGTGAGTTTAGCCGGCGACGTAACCCCTGCGCGGGGCATTCTTCACCGTGGACTGACCGTTAGGGCCATACAGGGAGCCGGCAGGATTGTTTTGTTGCAGTACGTTCAGCGCAGCCTGGTTTTGCGATAGATGGCGATTAATCAGCATGCCATTGGTGCGATTGTCTTCTTTTGCCTGTTCAGACAGATGGAGGAGTTCGTTCCATGTGACCGCGGCTACGGATGCGATAGAAGCTTGCTGCAGATAGGCTTGCATGCCATCCGCATCAGCTTTAAATCCAAGTTCGCTTAAACAGTTGTGGCGCTTTTTTTCCAATTCGGAAATGACGCCCACAAGTTGGCCTTTGTTTATCGTATATTCAGTAAGGAGCGCGATGTCTCCTTCGACAAGTGCCGATTGCTCTTTTTTCAATAATGCTGCCAGCGTAGCCATCGCTGTAACTTCATCTTGCAAGCATTGTTGAATAGAGATAAACCCGGTATTTGTCTGTAGCATGATTAACGTTTTCTTGCGTTGAGTAAATCTTTAACAGTCTCAAGAAGCCCATCAGCGACTTTTTCTGAGTTGACCTGAAAACGGCCCTCGGAAATCGCCAGTTTAATTTCTTCCACCTTTTTCGTCTCGAAGACCGCATTGCTGGCTTGCGTGCTTTGCATAGCCTGTAATTGCGTCGATAAAGACGAAATTTGTACATTATGTGACGGCGTGGCTACGGGGCCTGCTTTTTCCGCCGGTTTTTCTGTACGTGCCTGCTGCGGGCCAATCGGCAGCCCGGAGGTTTTGTTGATTGAGTCGTCAATTTTCACAGCGATACCCTTTGAAGTGGGAATAACATACATCTATGTTCTGTATATCGGCTGCGTTATTTTAAACTTTAACTTTACTTACAGAAAATATTGCATTAATTAAATTGCATTGAGTTAGTGCGCTCTTGCTTATTAATAGGTGATTTCAATGATGCCTCCTGCCCTGGCAATGCCGCTTACAGTTTGGCCTGAGACGGTTTTCGCTCTGGCGATCTGCCCATCGCTGGCATTGCTGAGGGCCTGAGCATCTGTCGCGACCTGAAATCCCGGCCCTGAGCTGATAACCCGCACCGATTGCCCTTGCTGCACCACGGGCGGATTTTTCAAAGCATCCATACGCAGTACGCTGCCCGCCGGTATGGAGGACAGCATGGTTTTTCCTATCGCTTGCTCGGCGTTGGTGACCGTTCCTGCCGGCAGGCTGGACAGGTCCCCCTTCACTTTGCTTAAATCAGCCGCGCAGAGTATCTGCCCTTGTACAAGCGGTGCCGCAGCGACGTAATACTCGCTGAAGACTTGTACGTTGGCTTGCAGGTAGATGACCCAGGACGAGGGCGCGCTGCAGCGTATTCCAAGCGTTATTTTCCCCCATGGCTTATTTCCAGGCGGAAGAAACGGGGCAAGATTGGCGCAGGCGGGCAGGTTAAGCCTGCTGTCGATTGGTCCGACATTGATGTTGCTTTGCA
>JACPWS010000041.1 GCA_016196925.1 Burkholderiales bacterium
GAATAGGTGCAAATCGCAGTTGTTCTGGCGTAGAATTCATGTCGGGCAAAGTCCTGTTGGTGTTGACGAATGCGTTTCTTGATAACTCTCATTCTATCAATCACTTACGGCGATCTTTGCCCTTTTTATGCAAAATTCAGGTTAAAAGCAATAAGCGGCATGTGCAGGGCAATCGCATGAAGCTTAATTTATTGAAAAGCAAGATCGTTTGGTCCACGAAATTCACGAAAAAAGACGAAAGCCAAGATCAATTGTTTGAAAGTCGGTGCTCTTCTTTTTTGTTCGTTCGTGCTTTTCGTGATTTTCGTGGACATTTTCTCTTCATGCGATTGCCCTGCGGCATGTGCCACGTTGATCGCCGCCCCCAGAAAAACGGCGCGATGTTTGTATCGCGCCGTTTTTTTATTCCCACTCCACGCCCTGGCGCTTGACGCCGCTCCTCCTGCGTAAGATTTCCGCCGACATGCGCTCAAGATCGGGCACAGGCTTAGCGCAAATCAGTTAGTGTGCGCTCACATAGAGTGAAAAGCCTAGCCGGAAAGTCATCAAGATGACATATCGCACGACTAGCCTGAGTGGCTTTGGATTATCGTTACGTCTTGGCGAAAATCGTCAATACAATAATGATTAGGAGATTAGCGTGGATAGACGAAGTTTCATCAAATACAGCGGTTTTTTTTCAGTCTCGGTCGCAACCGGCGCACTGACCGCCTGCGCAGCGGCAACGATGTGGCCGTGCGCATGATCGTCACCGCCGCCGACAATAGCGCTCTATTGGGCAGCAACGCCGCACTCGGCGGCGCTGCCGTGGTCGACACCACGCTGCAAGTGCTGGCGTCATTTGATAACACCATCCGCAACAAAGTGACCGGCCTGCAGGCTGGACAGACTTATTTCTATCAATTCATCGCCGGCGACGTGCGCTCCAACGTCGGCCGCTTCAAGACCGCACCGGCAGCCAATGCCGACGTCGCGCAATTGAAATTCGCCTACCTTACTTGCCAGGACTGGAGCGTCAACCACTGGGGCGCGCTGGAAAATATCGCTAAAAACGAAACCCTCGATTTCGTCGTGCACCTGGGCGACTACATCTACGAAACCATAGGCCAGGCCTTCCAGAACGGCGGCGTGGAAGCGCGCCATACGGCGCTGCAACTGCCGGACGGCACCGTCCTGAACGACGCCAGCGGCAAGCCGACCAAGGCGAAATACGCCACCACCCTGGCCGATTATCGCTACCTGTACAAGGCTTACCGCAGCGACAGTCGCAAGCAAGCGGTGCATGAGCGCTTCGCTTATATCGCGATCTGGGACGATCACGAATTCAGCGACGACGCCTGGCAAGATGCGGAAACTTACGAAAACAATAGCATCACCGCGACCGGCGAAGACACTCACCAGCCGCAACGGCGCCGCAGCGCCAGCCAGGCCTGGTTCGAATACATGCCGGCCGACGTCAGCTTCGATGCGAACAAGCCGGGTTTCCAGAATATCCAGATTTACCGCGATTTCCAGTTCGGCAAACTGGCCCAGCTGGTCATGACCGATGAGCGCTTATACCGCGCCGATCACGTCATCCCGGAATCGATCTACAACCTCGCCACCGGCACGCCGCTGAACAGCAGCATGGGCAGCCGCTATATCGTGCCGCAGGATGCCTACAATTTACTGGAAGGCCAGAAGATCACGGTGGCGAAAGCGATGACCGACGATCCGCTGTCTTCCGTCAGCATGCTGGGCAAGACCCAGCGCGACTGGTGGAAGAGCAAGATGCAAGGCTCGCAAAACACCTGGAAACTGTGGGGCAATGAAGTATCGCTGCTGCGCATGGGCCTCAACGGCGTCGACGCCATCGCCACTTTGCTGGCGCTGAAATCGATTTCCACGCTGGCCACGAAGATAACAGAGACGGCCCCTGCGCTGGGCGGCAACCTGTTGGTGACGGCCGCGCTGGTCGCCGCCGTCACTGCCGGCGCCGGCCAGAGCGTCGCCACCAATGCCGCGATCGCGATCGCCACCGCCGACGCCACCGGCAGCGATCGCGGCGCGGCCGCGGTCGCCGCCGGTTTAAGCATCTCCCAGGCCGGCATCGCCGTCGCCGCCTACTTGGCTGCCAAGGCAGCCGCGCCGGCCGGCGCCGCCACCGAGATCGCCGCGGCGGCGCAGACCATCGCCTTCGGCTGGATCAAACCGGACATTCAGGCCAACAAGCAAAATTCCGCTTTCGTCATCGCCTCCGGCCAACAAGCGGCGCTGACGCCATTCTTTACCAAGTTCTTGCTGAATTGCGATCAATGGGACGGCTACAACGCCGAGCGCAAGGCCCTGATGCAGCACTTGAAAACCAATAACGTCAGCAACGTGGTGGCCCTGACCGGCGACATCCATGCCTTCTTCGCCGGCACGGTCAGCGACGATTTCGATGCCGCCGGCGGCGGTACGCCGGTGATGGTCGATCTGGTCACTGCCGGTATCAGCTCGGATTCCTGGTTCAAATATCTGAAAGACGGCGCCGCTGCGACCGGCCTGGCGACGCTGATTTCCTATCCTTTAAGCTTGCCGGTTGCCGGCCTGGGCACGGTCGCGATCGACGTCAACCTGCTCGATTACACCATGGGCAAGACTGCGCCGACTGTCGATAGTCTGCTGGAACAGGTGCGCGTGCAAATGACCGCCGCGCTCGCCGCCAAAGGCGTGCCGGAAGGCGCGCAGCTGAGCGGCACCGTTGCAGCCGTGCTGGCCGGACTGAAAGCCGACAGCGGATTCAACACCAGTTTGCTCGGCCTGGCGCAACAGTTGGCTAGCCTCGGCAATAACCCATGGCTCAAGCATCTGAACACCGATGCCCAGGGCTATGCGGTGGTGACATTGACGCCGGGCTCCATGGTGTGCCAGTTCAAGCAAGTCAATAAGCTGGTGAATGCCGGCGGCACCCTGACTGCGCCCGCCAACGTGGTGGCGCGCGTTAGCACGGCCACCATCAACAGCGGCACCGTCGGCGTCAGCATCAGCTGACACGCTATCTTTGCCACAACAAAAACGCCCCGCTGCCCCAAACAAGCGGGGCATTTTTTATCCTGTGACGATCCGGCTTCAACCTAGATTCCTCAGTTGGACAGGTTCGAGCGTACATTTTTCCGGCTTTCTGGCAAGGCGCGACGCCCGTGACCCTGCAAGGGTGGGAGTTTGCCCTTGCAGGGGCAAACCGTTACGTGGGCAGACGACATGTCGTCTGAATTCCCCACTACACCGACCAACCTTGATTTCGCTTGAA
>JACPWS010000051.1 GCA_016196925.1 Burkholderiales bacterium
GCTCTCCATTAATTTCACCAAACCTGATTTTTCCATCGACTATCCCTCTCATAAAGAAGAACAGTAAACCTAAACTTTCAGGCGTTTACAACAACATTTTTAAGTCCTTGATCGTAAACGACTTTTGATGCGATAGCCCTGAGCGGCACCCGGCCTATCTGCGGTAAGTGGAATAAATTGGTGTAGTGGTAGAAACCAAAAGGGAAGTCAGTCGCAATGCTGAGGTTTTCCATGCCATAGCCAACCACGGTGCACAGTCCAAACAAAACCAGGATGCCCTGGCGGCCATAGCGCAAACTACCGTGGATAAAGGCGATGCACACGGCCGAGACCATTACCGATAGTATTTGATAGGCGGGTGACCGACAGAACGGTGCTGGATGCGCAATTGCAAGACACGATAGCGCAGTTTGAGCACACCGATGGCGTGGTCGGGCGCATCAATAATCAGGAAGGCGATGGCTCTAAATCAGAAAAACTCGCCAGGGCTTTAGAAAACTCGCAGCCTATTATTATCGTGACGATACAAACCTTTCCGCATGTTTTGGATGCGATAGAAAACAGCGTCAGCCTGAAAGAGCGCAACTACGTGGTGATCGCCGACGAGGCGCATTCTTCGCAGACCGGCTCTACCGCACGGCAGCTGAAAGAAGTCTTGATGGTGGAGGGGGCCGGCGACGAGGAAGACGAACTGAGCACGGACGATATTCTCGACGCCGCCGTTGCTTCGCGCCGCGCCTCGAAAAACCTGAGTTATCTGGCCTTTACCGCCACGCCCAAGACCAAGACTTTAGAATTATTCGGCCGCTTGCCGCACCCGGCAGAGGCGCCATCCAAGACCAATAAACCCGCCGCCTTCCATGTGTACAGCATGCGCCAGGCGATAGAAGAGGGCTTTATTCTGGATGTGCTGAAGAACTACACCAATTACAAAGTCGCCTATAACCTGGCGATGAAGATGAAGGACGCCGATCAGGAAGTCGAGAGCAAGCGGGCCAAGGTCAAGCTGAACCAGTGGGTGCGCCTGCACGATCACAATATCAGCCAAAAGGTGATGGTCATTGTCGAGCATTTCAAAACCCATGTGATGGGTTTGCTGGGCGGCCAGGCCAAGGCCATGGTAGTGACCAGCTCGCGCAAAGAGGCGGTGCGTTACAAGCAGGCGTTCGACAAGTACATCACCCAGAATAGTCATGACAAGGGCTATCAAAAGATACACGCGATGGTGGCGTTTTCGGGCGAGGTGGAATTTAGCGATAAAGATCCGAATCATCTCACGTCATTCCCGAGTGCGCCCATACCGTCATCCCCGAGCGCCTTAGTCGGGGATCCAGTGCCTCATTTGACGCTTCGCGTAGGTGGCGAACTGGATTCCCGCCGGAGCCTGCCCTCGAATGGGGTAGTCGGGGGCGGGAATGACGGCTTAGGCAATAAATACACCGAGATGAATATGAATCCTATGCTCAAAGGGCGCGACATGCGCAAAGCCTTTGACAGCGACGATTATCAAGTCATGATAGTCGCGAATAAGTTTCAGACCGGCTTCGATCAACCCAAGTTGTGCGCCATGTATGTGGATAAAAAGCTGGGCGGGGTGGAATGCGTGCAAACCCTGTCGCGCCTGAACCGCACTTATCCCGGCAAGCGCGAGACCGGCACTTTTGTGCTGGATTTCTTTAATGCGCCGGAAGATATCCTGGCCGCCTTCCAGCCTTACTTCCAGACTGCGGAGCTGGCGGACGTATCCAACCCCGATCTGATTTTCGATCTGTACGATAAATTGCGGGCGGCGGGTATCTTTACCTGGACCGAGGTGGCGCAATTCTGCGACGCCTTCTTTGTCAAAAGCAAGAGCAATGCCGCGATTGCGAATATCTGCAAACCGGCGGTGGAGCGCTGGCAAAAGCGCTATAAATCGGCGCTGGAGGCCTATAAGCAGGCGCGCGATATTTTTGAGCGCAGCAAGAAAACGGCGGATGCGGTCTTGATCGCGAATGCCGAAAACAGCTTTAAAGAGTGCAAGAAAGAAAAAGACGCGCTGGAGATTTTCAAAAAAGATCTCGGCACCTTTGTGCGTTTTTATGAATTCATGTCGCAGATTGTGGATTACGACGACAAGGATCTGGAAAAGCTCAGCCTGTACGCCCGCAACCTGCGCCCCATGCTGCGCGAAACGGTAACGGATGAGGATGAGATCGACCTTTCCAGCATCGCTCTCAGCCATTACCGCGTTTCCAAAATCCGCCAGCAACATTTGCTGCTGCAACAGAATACCGATGCATACCGGCTGGAGCCGGGCGAAGGTGCAGGCACGGCCAGGGCGAAAGACAAACAAGTCGAATTCTTATCGCAAATCGTGCATCGCTTAAACGAGCTGTTTATCACCGATCAATTGACCGAAAAAGACATGGTCAATTATGCCTACACCATCAGCGATAAAGTCAGGGAGAACAGCCTGGTCATGCAGCAACTCGCCAATAACAGCGCCGAACAAGCGATGCTGGGCGATTTTCCGCGCGCCGTCGACGATGCGATACTGGGCAGCGGCGATGCCCATCAAAACCAGATGATGCAACTCTTGTCCGACCCCAGGCGCGCGGCCGGGTTTGCCAAGGTGGTATTCGATATTTTGAGCGGGGCGCAGCGCCAGTAAGCCGTTTGAAAATATGCGGCCAGGCTCTGTAATGCCTACAGGTTGTGTACTTTTGCACTTTTCTATCATAAATGATCGTGCCATTGAGCATGTTAGTGATACTATAGTGTGTATATGACTATCACTGCCTGCACACTACAGATATTCATCGACGGCGTCTGGCGCGACGCGGCGGTGCTCGACCTGAGCGGTGATCCCGGGCTTGGGGTGGATGCTGCCACTTATCTGATTTACCTGCCTGGCCACGCGCTCGGGTATTGGGGCAGAGCCGACGCGGCAGCGCTGTCTGTCAACGTTCCGGTCGATTTGCTCAGCTATCCGGCGGCAAGCTGGCCGCCTTTCCTGATCGACTTGCTTCCCCAGGGCTATGGACGGGGCGAATTGCTGAAGCAGCTAGAGCGGGAGGAGACGGCCGGCCCTGCTGCGGATTGGGCCTTGTTGTGCGCGGGCGCCGGCAACCCTATCGGCAACATCCGGGTTAAGGAGGCGCACGAGTGGGTCGCGGCGCGGACTGGCAACACGATACGTGGCTTTAGCATGGAGGAAGTCGCAGCCAGGGCCGGTGACTTCAACGAATACTTGGCGCAGAACGGATTATTTTTGGCGGGTTCTTCGGGCATCCAGGGCGAATGGCCGAAGATTCTGCTTACACGGGCAAACGACGGCCTGTTTTACCTCGACCACACGCTGCCTGACGAGCAGGCGCAACAGCACTTCATCGTTAAGTTTGGACGCGGCGCAGACGAATCGCTGGCCAATATCCTGCGCCTGGAGGCGCCGTACATGCGTCTTGCGCAGGGATTGGGGCTGGCTGTCCATGCCGATCTGAGCTTGCGCGGGCGCGCCTTGTTCATACCGCGTTTCGACCGGGAAGTGAAGGACGGTCGCGTGCTGCGTTACGGCCAGGAGAGCATCGCTTCGCTCTGCGGCCTGGCCGGATTTGGAAAAGTCCCCTCGCATAATGAGGTTTGCCGGCGGCTAGCTGAAGTGGCAAGCGATCCGATGCGTGAGCTGATTGAGTACATAAAACGCGATATTGCGAACATCGCGCTTGGCAACAAGGACAATCATGCCCGCAACACGGCTATCCAACGCAGGCACGACGGCACGGTGTCCCTTACGCCATTATTTGACTTCGCTCCGATGTGGCTTCATCCGGATGGCATAGCAAGGCGTATCCGCTGGCAAGCCGATGATGGCGGTTCCCCCAAATGGGCGAGCGTGATCGAGCAGGCCTGCGACGCGGCAAACGTGGATCGCAGCACGGTGACAGCCGGCATACAGATGATGGCCGCACCGCTGGCGACGTTATTGGCTGATGCGCGGGCACTGGGTATAGACGAGCAATTCCTGACGCCTTTGGAAAAGACGGTAGGGAATGTTCGTTCGCAGCTGGAGAATCTTTAGATGGATAAACGCTTTAAACCGCTTTCGCCGGTGGAAGAGCTGCAAGCGCGACGCGCTTTGGCCGACGAACTTGCCGCCTATCCCTGCATGCCGATTCCGGCTGTCATCAGGAAGATTCGCGCGACCTTGCGCCTCACGATAGGCGAATACGCCAAATTATGCGGCGTGTCGGCGCGCACCTTGCAGGATATCGAGCGCGAAGAGTCCAGCCCCACGCTGGTCACGGCCGAAAAGCTCTTGCGGCCCATGGGTATGGCGCCAGGCGCAGCGCTCAAGCCGCGTCAGCGGTAAGCAGGTGATGTAACTTTTGTCCTTTCCTAAGCAGCGCGCGGCCGGGTTTGCCAAGGTGGTATTCGATATTTTGATCGGGGCGCAGCGGCAATAAGCTGGTTGAAAAATGCCCGCATCGCGCGGTAATACCGGTCAGTTAATCCGTCAACTCAAAGTCGTCATCCCTGCGCAGGCAGGGATCCAGCGTCTTTTGGCCATTACGTCACTAGATTCCGGCTATCGCTTAAGGAATCTTCGCTTGCAAGCGAAGATCGTTACGCAGGCGTCCCCGCGAAAGCGGGGAGCCACCTAAGTGTTTGATTTACATGGATTCCCGCTTTCGCGGGAATGACGTCTTTTGATTTAATCTGCATTTCCTTAATCAATTACGGCGTCGTCAAAGCCGGAAAATTCCCTTGCACAAAGCTGGCGGCGTAGTTGCCCAGCAATTGGTGGGTGTGGGTGGTCGGGTGCAACAGGTCCCAGAATACGAAGCTGTCGGCGTTGGTGCAATTGCTGCGCGGCGACCAGGTGTAGGTGTAGTTCAGGGTGGAGTTGCTGTTGATATTCAGGCAGGACTGGGTGGTGTTGTTGACGCCGTAATTGGCGGGCCGGGCCAGCAAGTCGTTGAACAGGCTGTAGGCGTCGAACATACGGATCACCACGGCGCTGCCGTACTTGGCTTGCAGGTAGTCGCGCATCTGGCTCAGTTGCTGGTTCAGTTGCAATACCTGGGCCTGTATCGTCGCGGCGTCGCTACGCAAGGCGAAGGTCGGGGCGCGCGAGACGTCGGGCAGGTTTACCAGCAAGATGTGCTTGGCGCCGGTGGCGATCAGTTTTTCTACGGCTTGCTGTTCGGTGGTGATGATAGACGCTACCGAGCGGCCGTAATTGACCAGATCGTTGCCGCCGATGAACATGGTGAACAAGCTGTTTTGCGCCTGGTAGCCGGGGGCGCTGCGCATGTAGGTGATCCAGGAATCGACTTGCTGGCTGACGCCGGGCACCACGAAATACGCGTCGGCCGCCGCGCCGCCCACCGCCCAGTTATACAGCGGCAGTTTCAGGCTTTGCGACAGGTAATCGAGCCAGTTATTGCCATTGCTGAAGCGTCCGGCGAAATAGCTCTTGGTGGCGGGTAATTTCCATTGGCTGCCGTTGTACATGTTTTGCATGTCCGACAGGCTATCGCCAAACGAGATGATCTTGTTGATGACGCCGCTCTGGCCGGCGCGATCGATGCTCCATACGGTGTAATTCAGCGACAGCGAGGTGTCGGCCGCCGCGTACATGGCGAAAGGCTTGTTGATGCCCTGGCTGGCCAGCGTGCTCAGGCAGACGGAGCGCAGGGTGTCCTGGCTGGTGTCGCTGTAAAACATGTTTTCCCAGCTGAAGATGCCGTCGGCCCACCAGTAGCCGTTGATGCGGAAATAATCGTTGCTGCTGGGGTCGCGCCCCCAGACGTAGGTGGTGGCTGGTTTGGTGTTGGCGGCGTCTATCTTGTAAAAACAACGCAGGTAAGTGTAAGTCGATGATCCGACCGCGGAGGCGGTGCTGCTGGCCAGGGTGAGGGCGGCACAACACAGGCCAAGCAAGATGGCTTTAAAGGTTTTCAATTTTTGTCTCCTGATTTTTATGGGGTGTTACCGGCGCAGGGCTGACATTCATGGATGTCAATCTCCGGCCCGGTACGTGCTGGTGCCTTTTTTATGTGCGGCTTTATCAGCAAGAAAATTGTATGCGAGCAAGACTTATTTTCTTTTACTTGTTTTAGACGAAAGCCTCTAGGTAGCCAGGCGCGGAGAGCGGTTCGGGCGGATTTTTGTTAGAGCTTTTGGCAAGAGAACGAGGAGGCGCGATTTTGTGCAAGCGCCACTTTTAATTAGTATGATGATGGAAAGGGCTATACTTGCCTTTTGAAGGGTGTTGCATAAAATGCAAAGCGTTGTTTGTGCTTAAAGCGTTTTTCAGGCGATAAATTAAGCTTTAAATCGTAAGATTGTTCCGTTAGCGTCTTTTTCGGCAACCCTGAGGCAGGCTAAAAATGCAAGATGCTTCCCTTATCGACGATAACGCACCTCCTTTGAACGTCCATGAATTGGTCGCCGCGATGCAGTATTTGCCCATGGGCATCACGATCATCGACCGCGCTTTGACGATGCGCTTCTGGAATGATGCGTTTTGCCAAATTCTCGATTTCCCAAAAGACATCATGCGTCCCGGTGTGTCGCTGGAGCAATTGTTTTACTTCAATGCCTTGCGCGGTGAATTCGGCCCCGGCGATCCCGCGGAACTGGTTGGCGCGCGCCTGGACATTGTCCGTCAGTTTGTGCCGCATCGCTTCACGCGTGTCAGGGGGAATGGCGTCATCCTCGATGTGACCGGCCGCGTCATTTACGATGAAGATGGGGTGTTTGGCTTCGTCACCATCTATCAAGACATCAGCCAGGAAAAGCGGCGCGAACATCAATTGCAGGCGGCCAATAAAGAATTGCAGCAGGCGTATGAAGAGTTGAAGCTGGCGCAAATGAATAACACGGCCTTGCAGGAAGACCGGCAAAAATACTATCAGATGGCGGTGCGCGACCAGGTTACGCATTTGTTCACGCGTTATTACATGGAAGATGCGGCCAGCCGCCTAATCGAGCAGCATGAGCGCAATATCGCTAGCAAGCTCAGCTTGTTGATCTTCGACATAGACCATTTTAAGAGCATTAACGATACCTATGGACATCTGTACGGCGATATTGTGTTACGGCAAGTCGGCGCTTTGCTGCTGCAACAGTCGCGCCGCATCGACGTGGCAGTGCGGCTGGGCGGCGATGAATTTGCGGTGTTTCTTTCAGGCATAGACGAAGACGAATGCCTGGCTTTTTTTGAGCGCTTGCGGCACGCGATCAGCGTCAGTAAGTTCGACGGTGTGCTGGCCGGACTCGTTTTGACACTGAGTGCAGGAATCGCCACGCATCACGTAGGGGAAACGCTGGAGGAAATGTTGCACCGGGCCGATACCGCGCTGTACGAAGCAAAACGTGCCGGGCGCAATTGTGTCAGGCGGGCGCAATAAAGTTTGTCACGCACATTTTTGTCGCTGTACAGCCTTGTCGACCGGCTCGCCAGGGTTTGCCCCGCAAGTCAACAAAGGCGGCGCTGCCGCGTTTTATCTGTGCAGACCATTTATTTTGGAGAGTATCATGCGCAAATTTTCTATTCTGCTTCCTGCCGCCGCCGTAGTCGTGCTGGCCGGTTGCGCCAGCCAGCCGTATTCATCGTCTTATCAAGCGCCTTATCCTTCGCAATACCAAGATCAAAATCAATACCAGGATCAATATCAGACGCCATCCCAGTATCAACGTCAGGGCTATATAGAAAGCGCCGTCATCACCGGCATGCGCGAGGTCAGCGTGACCGGCAGCGGCAACACTTCCGGCGCCGGGGCCGTGGTCGGGGCGCTGGTGGGCGGCGTGCTCGGGCATCAGGTCGGCAAGGGCACAGGCCGCGATCTGGCGACGCTGGGCGGTGCGGTCGCCGGCGGCGTGGTCGGCAATGAAATGGAGCGCTCTTCCGCACCGAAAGTGAAAACCGAGCTGACCCTGCGCATGCCTGACGGCGAGCAGCGCACCGTGCTGGTGGAGCCGGGCGGCTATTACCGCATGGGCGACCGGGTCCGGGTGACTTACCAGAACGGCGCCTGGGTGCTGGTGCACTGAGGTAGGGCAGGTTTTTTGGAAGTGACGCTTCCGAGCGGGAAGCGCCGGTATACAATGTCGAATGCTTTCTTCCATTCCGCTTGTTATGACCGAAAAGAAACCCTTATTGAGCGTCGCCGAGGCGCTCGATTTTTTGTTGGCGGCAGTGCGCCCGCTGACAGCGATTGAAACCATCCCGACGCTGGCGGCCAACGGCCGCGTGCTGGCAAACGCGCAGACTTCCCTGTTGCATGTCCCGCCCATGGATAATACCCAGATGGACGGCTACGCCGTGCGCGCCGCCGATTGCGCCAGCGGGCAGGCGCGCCTGTGGGTGGCGCAAAGGATAGCGGCCGGCCAACTCGGGCAGACGCTGGCAGCCGGCACGGCCGCGCGGATTTTTACCGGCGCCACGATGCCGCCCGGCGCCGACGCCGTGGTGATGCAGGAGCAATGCCAGGCCGACGGCGAGTATGTGACGATACAACATGCGCCGCAGCCTGGCGAATGGATACGCCGTCAGGGCGAGGACATCGCCGCCGGCGCCACGATATTGCCGGCCGGCACGCGTTTGCGCGCGCAAGAGCTGGGCCTGGCGGCCTCGGTCGGTCTGGCGAGCTTGCCGGTCGTGCGTCAGCCGCGCGTCGCCGTGTTTTTTACCGGCGACGAATTGACGATGCCGGGCGAAGCGCTGAAACCGGGCGCGATCTACAATTCCAACCGCTTTACCCTGACCGGTCTGCTGCAAGACTTGGGCTGCATCGTCACCGATTACGGCATCGTGCCCGATAATCTGGAAGCCACGCGCGCCACCTTGCGGCTGGCGGCGCAGGAACACGACCTGATCATCACCTCCGGCGGCGTCTCGGTCGGCGAGGAAGACCATATCAAACCGGCGGTCGAGGCTGAAGGGCGGCTGAACCTGTGGCAGATCGCCGTCAAGCCCGGCAAGCCGCTCGCTTTCGGCGAAGTCGGTCCGGCTTTTTTCCTCGGCTTGCCGGGTAACCCGGTCTCGAGCTTCGTCACGTTTTTGCTGTTCGTGCGGCCGTTTATCCTGCGTCTGCAAGGCGTGGCGGAGGTGGCGCCGCAGGCTTACCAGGTGCGCGCCGATTTCGACTGGAGCAAGCCGGACCGCCGCAACGAATTCCTGCGCGCCAGGCTCAATGCGCAGGGCGGGCTGGACTTGTTCCCCAATCAGAGTTCGGCCGTGCTGACCTCCACCGTGTGGGGCGACGGCTTGATCGACCTTGCGCCGGCGCAGGTCATACGGGCCGGCCAGATGGTACGCTTCCTCCCTTTTAGCAGCCTGATGGCGTGAATTCAGAATTAATTATGAATATCCAGTTACGTTTCTTTGCCAGCGTGCGCGAAAAGCTGGGCCTGGCCGAGCAGAGCGTCAGCCTGCCGCCGGAAGTGCAGACCGTGGGCCAGGTGCGCCACTGGCTGATCGCCCGCGGCGATGTCTGGGCCGAAGTGCTGGCCGAAGGGCGCGCCTTGCGCACCGCCTGCAACCAGCAGATGTGCGACGCCGCCACCCGCCTGAGCGAAGGCTGCGAAGTGGCGTTTTTCCCGCCCGTGACCGGAGGCTGACGATGACGGTACGGGTACAGACGGCCGATTTCGACCTGAGCACGGAAGTGGCCGCCTTGCGCGCCGGCAATCCGGCGATCGGCGCCGTGGTCAGCTTTGTCGGCGTGGTGCGCGACATGAACGAGGGCCAGGATGTCAGCACCATGGAGCTCGAGCATTATCCCGGCATGACCGAAAAAGCGCTGGAAGACATCGTGGCGCAAGCCCATGCGCGCTGGGACTTGCTCGACAGCCTGGTGATACACCGCGTCGGCCCCTTGCTGCCGCTGGATCAGATCGTGCTGGTGGTCGTTGCTTCCAGACATCGCGGCGAGGCGTTTGCCGCCTGCGAATTCATCATGGATTACCTGAAGACCGAGGCGCCGTTCTGGAAGAAGGAACAGACGGCGCAGGGCGCGCGCTGGGTCGACGCGCGCGAAACCGACGATCAGGCGCTGGCCAAGTGGGGCATAGCCTCCGGCAATGCGGCCCCGGCCGGCGAGGGCAAGGCATGACGTGGCTGGGCGGGCTGGCGGTCGGCTTGGGAGCGGCCTTGGGAGCATGGCTGCGCTGGGGGTTGGGCTTGTGGCTGAACGGCATCCACCCCCTGTTGCCGGTAGGCACCGTGGCGGCGAATCTGGGCGGGGGCTATGTGATCGGCATGGCGGTGGCGTTTTTCTCGGCGCATCCGCAGCTGTCGCCGGAGTGGCGACTGTTTCTGGTGACCGGATTTTTGGGCGGGCTGACCACCTTCTCGACGTTTTCTGCGGAAGCCATGAGCCTGCTGCATCGCGGCGACTATGGCTGGGCCCTGGCGCATACCCTGCTGCACCTGATCGGTTCTATCCTGTTCTGCTTTGCCGGCTTCGCCAGCTGGCGCGCTCTGTTTGGCTAACGGGCTCTGTTTGCGTAAAACTTTGCTATTACGCCGAGCCCGGCGCAAGCCCTTAGTCGGCGAGTGTCTGAACAACGAACTCCGTTTGCAATGTCATCCCAGCGCGCCTTTAGGATCCGTGCGAGGAGTCCTCGCGCCTTTCGCGGAGTACTCAACGACGCTGGATTCCGGCTCACGCTTTAGGAATCTTCGCTTGCAAGCGAAGATCGTTGCGCAGGTATGGGGGCATGCCCCCATAAACCCCTGCTACACCTCAAAGGCATGCCGGAATAATGGAATGGTCGCCCCTTCCCAAACGGCATCATTGTGCCAAAGTGAAGTGTGTGACAACCACTTAAACGAAAAGGGGCGACATCATGAAGTTTACGACAA
>JACPWS010000047.1 GCA_016196925.1 Burkholderiales bacterium
AGGCGTGGCCGCGATCCCTAACCAGCCGGAAGTCCATCTGCGCCCGAATAAGCTGGTGGCCTACAAATCGGTGGCGGCCGTGATGGCTTCCGCCCAGCGCCTCGGCGTCACCAAGATCGGCATGGTCGGGAATGAGCAGTTTCTGAAGTAGCAAGCGCCGCACCAGACCGCAAAAAAGGCAGGGATACCCCTGCCTTTTTTACGTTTTACCGGGGAGTATCCGACAAAAACATCTTACCACCAGCATATTTAAAGGTGGTTTAAAATATACTACATTGCACTAGGGAAACACGGATTTATTCCGATTTCGTCATCCCCGCGAAAGCGGGGATCCACCTAAGTGTTTGATTCACATGGATTCCCGCTTTCGCGGGAATGACGCCTTTTGAATTAATCTGCGCATCCCTAGCTATCCAGATGCGATATCAGCAAGTTGCTGATGCGCGTGTTCAGTTCGCGCTGCTGCTCGTCCTGCGCGGCATCGATAGACAAACCGACCGCCATGATATCGATCAGCAGCAGCTGCAGGATGCGCGAAATCATGGACAGGAAAGTCGCATTGTCTTCGGTATGGTTGACCGCCAGGCAGACCGTGGCTTTCTTGGCCAGCGGCGACTGATTCGGCGTGATCGCAATCACGTCGGCGCCGGCATGGCGCGCGGCGTCGACCGCCTTCAGCAATTCCGGCAACTTGCCCGAATTCGAGATCACGATCACCACATCGCCAGCCTTCAGCAACTCGGCCGCCAGCGAAAACAGATGGGCGTCGCCGTAGGACGCGCTAGGGATGCGGAAACGAAAGAATTTGTGCTGGCCGTCGAGCGCCACCGCGCGCGCATTGCCCATCGCGTAAAACTCGACCTTGTTCGCCTTGCGCAGCAGGGCGATGGCCTGATCGAGCGAGTGCACGTCGAGCTGGTCGCGGAAATTCAAGATGGCCGACACCGTATTGTCGATCACCTTGGCGCTCAGGTCGTGCGTGCTGTCGCTCATGCGCACCTGGCTGTGGCGCACCGGTATCGTGCCGGTCAGGCTGCTGGCGAATTTCAGCTTGAAATCGGCCAGGCCGAGGAAGCCGAGCGAGCGGCAAAAGCGGATCACGGTCGGCTGGCTGACGTCGGCCAGGCGCGCGATCTCGGCGATCGCCTCGTTCAAGACCGTGCGCGGGTTTTCCAGCACCAGGGCAGCGACGCGGCGCTCGGCCGGGGTCAGTTCGCCCTGCAATTGCTGGATACGGTCCAGCAACGAAGAGTCGCCGCTGCGCCCACGCAAATGCTCGGACAAGATGGCCGAGACGCCGTAAAACGCAGGGTTCGGCGTGGTGATGACATAAGTCGGTATTTGCGCCAGGTAGCCGGTGAAGCGCCCTTTCGCTTCGAAGCGCCTGCGGAACGAAGATTGCGCGAACCAGTCGCCCATCAAGGGCACGATGCCGCCGCCGATATAGACGCCGCCGAACGCGCCCAGCGTCACCGCCAGATTGGCGGCGAAGCTGCCGAGCATGCCGCAGAAGCATTCCAGCGTTTCCAGGCAAAGCGGGTCGGCATCGCTCAGGGCGCCGCGCATGATGTCTTGCGCCGCCAGCGCCGCGACTTTTTTCTGGCCGCGCTGCGCCAGCGCACGGTAAATCAGTTCCAGGCCCGGTCCGGAAATCAGGCGCTCGGTGGAGACATGCGACCATTCTTGCCAGGCGAATTGCAGGATCGCGTATTCGCGCTCGTCACAAGGGGCGAAATTGACGTGGCCGCCTTCGCTGCCTAGCGTGACGAAGCCGTCGGCGGTCGGAATCAGGCCCGAGACGCCGAGGCCGGTACCCGGCCCCAGCACGCCTATCACCGATTTCGGCACCGCCGTACCGCCGCCTACCTGCATCCGGTCTTTTGCCTGCAGCCCGGGCAGCGACATCGCCAGCGCGGTAAAGTCGTTCACGATCAGCAGCGTGTATAAACCGAATTCGCGCCGCACGTCTTCGATCGAGAAGGCCCAGTCGCGGTTGGTCATGCGCACCTGGTCGCCGTCGATGGGATTGGCCAGCGCGAAAGCCGCGTGATGCACCTTGCGCCCGCCATGCTGGTCGAGATAAGCGCGCAGCAAGGGGATGATGCCGGGGTAGTCGTCGCACTTCAAGACACGCACCGACTCAAACACGCCGGGCGCCGTTTCCAGGGTAAACCGCGCATGGGTCGCGCCGATGTCAGCCAATAAGCGCGGCCCGCCGGAAAAACCGCCCGCATTGCCGTGCTGTATAGATACGTGTTCAGTCGTCATATTTACTTATTTATTTTTTCACAACCTATGCCGGCCGCATGCATGCTTGCATGCAGCCGATTTGCCCCGGCGCAGCTCGCCGCCGGCAAAAACTTCAGCAATTTACCACAGCCCCCAGGCTTTCCTATGTCAAAACACAAATTTTTGCGCTGGCCGCAGCCACGAGTAGTTATGCTACACGACTTTGCCATCGGCCAGCCATTTTTGGCGCCGGCTCTGGGCGCTCCGGCGGGTGGAAAATACGGGGAAACTGGACGGACAGACGGGGCGTAAGATTCTTACAGCTATCCCCCGGGGCGGAGGCTGCCGCCCGCGACGCGCGTTGCGCAGCGGGCGGGTCAGAGTTGGCGATGCCGGGATCAGCGAGCGATGCTCAGGATGGTCTTACCGGCCACGGTTTGCATCTGGCCGTAGACGCTCAGCGTCAAGTCCTGTGCAGACTCGTTGCTGATCACAACTGCATCGTTTTGTACCGCCACCTTCAGCAAGACGCCGCGGAAGCCTAGCTTGAACGAATAGGCTTGCCATTGCTTAGGCAAGGCCGGCGCCAGTTGCAAGCCGCCGTTCTGCACGCGCACGCCGCCGAAGCCTTCCACCACCGCCATCCAGGTGCCGGCCATGGAAGTGATGTGCAAGCCGTCGTCGGTATCGTGGTTGTAGTCGTCCAGATCGAGACGCGCGGTGCGCAGATAGAACTTGTAGGCCAGCTCTTCGTAACCGAGCGAAGACGCCAGAATCGCGTGTATGCAAGGCGACAGCGACGATTCGTGCACGGTCAGCGGCTCGTAGAAGTCGAAGTTCTTCTTCAGTGTTTCCTTGTCGAACTTGCTCTCGAAGGTGTAGATGCCCTGCAGCACGTCGGCTTGCTTGATGTAGCAAGAACGCAGGATGCGATCCCAGGACCAGTGCTTGTGGATAGGATATTCGCCGGCCGGGATCGCGCTCATAGGCTGCAAATCCTTATCCATGAAGCCGTCGTGCTGGATGAACACGCCGGTCTGCTGGTCTAGCGGCAGCACGATTTTTTCGGCGATATCGGCCCAGATGGACTCTTCCTCTTCATGCCCGCCCAGCCTGGTCTTGGCGACGATCTCGGCGTAGCGCTGCGGATCGTCGGCCTGCACTTGCGCCAGCGCGGCGCGCGTGTAGTTCAGCGTCCACTGCGCCAGCAGATTGGTGTACCAGTTATTGTTGACGTTGTTTTCGTATTCGTTCGGGCCGGTCACGCCCAGCATCACATAGCCGTTGCGGCGCGCCGACCATTGCACGCGCTGGCGCCAGAAACGCGACACCGCGATCAAGACTTCCAGACCGTATTCCGCCAGATAGGCGTTATCGCCGGTGTGGTTGATGTAGTTGTAAATCGCGAACGTCATCGCACCGTTGCGGTGGATTTCTTCGAACGTGATTTCCCATTCGTTATGGCATTCTTCGCCATTGATGGTGACCATGGGATACAGCGCGGCGCCGTGCTTGAAGCCGAGTTTTTCTGCATTCTCGATGGCACGACCGAGATGCTGGTAGCGATACACCAGCAACTGGCGCGCCACTTTCTGGTCGGCCGTCTTCAGGTAAAACGGCAGGCAATAGGCTTCGGTATCCCAGTAAGTCACGCCGCCGTATTTTTCGCCGGTGAAGCCTTTCGGGCCTATGTTCAGGCGCTCGTCTTCGCCGCTATAAGTCTGGTTCATTTGCAGGATGTTGAAGCGTATCGCCTGCTGGGCCGCGACGTCGCCCTCGATGGTGATGTCGCACCCGGCCCATTTTTTGGCCCAGGCGGCGCCCTGCTCTTGCAACATGCAGGCAAAGCCCTTGGCGTAGGCCGCTGCCGCACTGCGCTCGGCTTCGGCCTGGATGCCGGCCTGGTCCGCGTACAGCGAAGATATCACGGCCGCATATTTGATCAGGGTCGCAGTCTGGCCTTCCTTGATATCGGCGGAAACGATATTCGCCACGAATTTTTCCCGGCTGACGGTCTCGGCTCGCAGCGCCAGTTTTTCGCCATCGACGTCCAGCGCGAGCTTGAACGCGGCGGCGACGTGGAATTGCGTTTTCTTGGTTGCGCCGGTGATCGCGGCCGTGCCATCGGCGACCGTGCGCGACACTTCCAGCCAGAATTGCTCGTCGTAGTTGGAATCCTGGTTGAAGACGTTCAGGTCCAGCAGCGACGTGAACGTGACCGTGCCGCTGAAGTTCAGCGCCCGCACCGCGTAATAGATTGCGCCGTTGTCGGTATCGACGATGCTGGTGAAGCGCGTGGATTTGACTTCTATCTTTTTGCCGGAAGCCAGGGTGGCGACGAAGCGGCGCTCCAGATAGCCTTCCTGCATGTTCAGCACGCGCGTGAAATTCTCTACGCTGGCGGTCGCCAGATCGAGTTCTTCGCCGTCGACTTGCACACCTATACCTATCCAGTTGATCGCATTCAGCACCTTGGCGAAATATTCGGGATAACCGTTTTTCCACCAGCCGACCCGGGTCTTGTCCGGGTAGTACACGCCGGCCACATAGCTGCCGCGCAGGCTGTCGCCGCTATACTTTTCTTCAAAGTTGGCGCGCTGTCCCATCTTGCCGTTACCGATGGAAAAGATGCTTTCGGAAATGCGGTTGACGGCCGGATCGAAACCTTCTTCTATGATGTTCCAGGCGTCTTTTTTAATGTAGTCTCTCATTTTTGTCGGGTATCCAAATAAGTGTGATGGGATAACGAAGGCAACACGGATTACATCTAAGCGCGTCATTCCCGCGAAAGCGGGAATCCATGTAAATCAAGCGCTTAAGTGGATCCCCGCTTTCGCGGGGATGACGAAATCCGAATAAGTCTTTAATTACTTAAGCGACAGCGGCAAGTTGCGCGATCACTTGATCGATGCCGGTATTCTGGAAACCGGGCAGCACCAGATGCGCCTGCCTGAGCACCGCCGGCTCGCCTATGCCCACGCATTGCATGCCGGCGTTCAGGGCCGCCTGCACCCCGGCCACCGCGTCTTCGAACACGATGCAGTCGGCCGGCGCCACGCCGGTCGCGCGTGCGGCGTTCAAAAATACTTCGGGATCGGGTTTCGCGTTCGCGACTTTATTGCCGTCGATGATGGCGTCGAACTGCTCGAGCAAGCCTATGCGCTCCAGTATCACCTGGGCATTCTTGCTGGCGGAACCGAGCGCGGTCTTGATGCCTTGCGCGCGCACTGCGGCGAGAAAATCGGCCACGCCGGGCAGAATTTCTTCGGGGCCGATCTGGTGTATGTAATCCAGATACCAGGCGTTCTTATCGGCCAGCGCCGCCTCGAAGGCAAGCGGCTCCAGCGCTACCGAACCGAGCCGCAGGACCAGCTTGAGCGACTCGACCCGGCTCACGCCTTTCAGATGTTCGTTGTCGGCTTCGCTGAAATCGAAACCGAGGCTGTTGGCCAGGCGTTTCCAGGCCAGATAATGGTATTTGGCGGTATCGACGATCACGCCGTCCAAGTCAAAAATGCAACATTTAATCATAGGGATGCCGCCTTTCGCGGTGGGTGCCAGGGTCTGTCAGGCGCAGCGATGAAGTTTTTACACGCAATCAAAGCGCTTTGGATTTCGGGAAAGTATAATTCAAAGCGCTTTGAATGCAAAGGAAATTGCCAGGATTCAGGACTATTTTTCTCAGGGCAAAGACGCGTCAATTTCCATACGACTTACAGCGCACAGTGCCGCTGCCAGGCGCGAATGCTGTTCAGTTAAGCCGAACACTTCGCTTCGTCATTCTGGCGAAAGGTGTAGCAGGGGTTTCGTGGGGGATACCCCACGCCTGCGTAACGATCTTCGCTTGCAAGCGAAGATTCCTTAAGCGATAGCCAGAATCTAGTGGCGTAATTACCGAAAGACGCTGGATCCCCCCCTTGCAGGGCGCACTTGAGCTTGCATGCTCAAGTCGTTTCACAGGCGGGCAGCAGGCTGCCAGAATTCCCCGTTACACCCTGCGCAGGGATGACGACTTTAAGTTTACGGCTTAACTGAACGGTATTACCGCCAGACTCATGTTTATTGCGGAATGGTACGGCGGCTCACGGTCTCGCCTGCAATCAGCACCGGCTGCCACAATTCCTGCAGCCCGGACGGCGGCGTGCCGGCTTGCAGGGCCAGCAGCAGCTCTATCATCCTGGCGCCGGCCGCGCCGGGATGCGGCTGATCGATGGTGGTGACTTGGTAATCGGCCAGCGTGTCTTCCATGCGGCCCCAGACGATGATGGACATGTCGCGACCGATGACGATACCGGCGTCCAGCAAGGCGCGCATGGCGCCGATGCCGGACATGTGGTTGTCGACGATGACGGCAGTCGGCGCCGGCGCGCGGGCCAGCAATTGTTGCATGGCCAGATAGCCGCTGCGTCTGTCGTTGGTGTTTTCTATCAGATGGCGCGGGTCGGGCGCCAGGCCGGCGTGTTGCATGGCGAGCTTGAAGCTGTCGAAACGCTGGCGCGCGAAATTCATCTCGAGCGGCGCGCTGATCAAGCCTATGCGACTGTGGCCGTGTTCCAGCAAATGGGCCACGGCCAGTTGCATGCCGGCCTGGTTGTCGTAATCGAACCAGGCGTGCGGCGCGTTCACGCTGGTGCGGCCGTGCGCCACGAACGGCAAACCCTGCTGCGCCAGATAGGCGACGCGCTCGTCGTGCAGGCGCGTGCGGCCGACGATCAGGCCGTCGACGCGGCGCTCTTTCACCATGTGCCGATAGGCGCGCATTTCGTTGGCCGGCGAGACCGGCGCCATGATCAGATCCATCTGACGCGCTTCCAGCGCCTCCACCATGCCGCCCACGATCTGCATGAACATGGGATCGGCCAGGTCGTTCGGTTGCAAGGGATAGATGATGCCGACCACATTGGTGCGGCCCGACGCCAGGCTGCGCGCCATGGGATTGGGGCGATAACCGGCTTCCTCGGCCGCCGCCAGCACGCGCTGACGCGTGCGTTCGCTGACTTCAGGATAACCGTTCAGCGCGCGGCTGACCGTGGTTTCAGAAATGCCGAGATTTTGGGCGAGACGCTTGAGATTCATTGAGGCCGGGCGACGAAATTTAATAGTGTAGTACAGCCGGTCGGAGCATAGCCAGCGTTTCGGACACATGCCAGTGCAATCGTACGAAGCAATGTCAATACGCGTTCAGTGCGAAACATTTCAAACACTGTCATTCCCGCAGCGATTTTGAGCGGGAATCCAGAGGCTTTTTCGGCAAACCAAGAAAAACGACACTGGATTCCCGCTAAAACCACGCGGGAACGACGAGATGTTTGACGCAAGTGGCTTCCTGCGACTGCCCTGAGATTTAAGCAGGCAATTTCACTTGCAGCCTGAGCCCGGTTCTCTTGCCCCAGCTCACGGGGATAGTCAGTGCATGCCGGTCCGCATCCCAGCTGAATTCCAGCGGCTTGCCTTGCAACAGCACTTGCTGCGGTCTGGCCGCGACATTGTGCACGATCAGCGAGACTTTTCTATTCTGCGCCCGATACGCCTTGCCGTCGCGCGCCTGCAGGGAAATCGACAGCGTATTGTTTTTCCAGACGCTGCCGAACTGCAGCAGGCTGGCAGCGCCCTGCTCGTACGCTTGTGCGGTGGCGCCGTCGTCGTCGTACAGCTGGCCTTGGCCCCGGCCTACGGCGGCATCGTGGTAGTAATGCAGATCGAATTCCTTAGCGGAATACTCGCCGGTGTTGCGTACCGGCTTGCTCATCGGGATGAAAGCGCCGGCCCGGACAAACACCGGAATATGATCGCCCGCCAGCGCCAGCGTCTGCGTGCTGCCGCCCTGGTATTTTTGTCCGCTGTAAAAATCGACCCAATTATTCTTAGCCGGGAAATACACGCTGGCTTGTTGCGCACCGGCCTGCAGGACGGGATACACCAGGAAATCATTGCCCCATAAATAGCTGTCGGCCACCGCGAACAGTTTTTCATTGTGCGGCTCGGCGTAAAACAGCGGGCGCATAAAAGGCAGGCCGCGCTGGTTATTCTCGAAGGCCAGCGTGTAGTTATACGGCAGCAGGCGGTAGCGCAGCTCGATCGCGGCCTTCGCCAAGGCCCTGGTTTTCGGTTCGCGCAACACCGGTTCGGACGCGACTTCTTCCTGCGCATGCGGGCGGAACACCGGCTGGAACACGCCGTATTGCAGCCAGCGCGTGTACAGTTCGTCGTCCAGATTCGCGCCGGCGAAGCCGCCCAGATCGGAGTGCATATACGCCATGCCCTGCAGGCCCATCTGCAGCGCGATTTCCGGCTGCGAGCGCAAGCCGCCCCAAGTGCGGTTGACGTCGCCCGACCACGGGATCATGCCGTAGCGTTGCGAGCCGGAATAGCCGGAGCGCATCAGGATGAAAGGCCGCTCGTTCGGGAATTCTTTGCGGTAGCCGTCGGCGATCAGCTTGGCCCAGTTGTGGCCATAGACATTGTGTAACTGGTCGGCCGAGCCGGTCTTGTGCTGCAACGCGGCCGGATGCACTTCCGGCTCGCCCAGATCGCCCCACCAGCCGGCCACGCCTTGCCGCTTCAGGTCTTTATAGATATTCCAGAACCAGTCCTGCGCCGGCGGATTGAAGATGTCGATCAGGCCGGTATTCCCGAAATAAAAATCGTAAGTGAACGGCTGGCCGCTCTTGTCGGTGGCCAGGATATTTTTCTGCACCGCTTCCTGCCATTTGCCTGAAGTGGTCAGGATAAACGGCTCGGTGATCAGCACGGTCTTGACGCCCCTGGCGGCAAAATCCGCTATCATTTTTTGCGGCTGCGGGAAATTATCCTGGTCGAATTCCAGGTTGCCCATCGTGCCCTTGATGTCTTTGCCGAACCAGTACAGGTCGAAAATAATGGCATCCACCGGGATTTGTTCGGCCTGGAATTTATCCAGGATGCTGCGCGCCTCGGCCTCGGAGTGGTAACCGAAGCGGCTGGCGAAATTGCCGAAAGTCCAGCGCGGCGGCAGCGGCTGGCGGCCGGTCAGGCTGGTGTAATTGCCGACCAGATCTTCCCAGCTGTCGCCGGCGATCACCTGGTAAGTTTTCCTGCCGCTGATGGTTTCGTAGGCCAGCACATTCTCGTGCTTGCTATCGAGGTCCAGATACCCTATGGGCGCATTGTCAAAATGGATGCCATACATCCTGGAAGAAAACACCAGGGGCATCGCGAAGTTCATCTGCTGCGAGCGCTCTTCGTAACCGTAGTGCGCCTTGTTATACAGCGGCAGCCGGTTGCCGCGCCGGTTCATGCCCAGCGCGCGCGCGCCGGCACCGTACAGGGCTTCGCTGGCGTCCAGATTAAAGTCCAGCAGCTCCGCGCCGTCTTTTTTGGCGTAGCCGTTTTTCTCGGAAATCAGCGGTTTGCCTTTGTAGGCATAGCTGATCTGGAAAGGCGACCTGGTGATGCTGACCAGCATGTCAGCGGCCGTATATTCCAGCTTGCCGGGCGTGACTTTCAGCTTAGTCTTGAGCGGCGCCGGCTGCAGCACCACTGCATGCGACTCGGAATTGAAAGTCTCGCCGTTCGGAATGAACGTAGTCTCTATGATCTTGCCACTGTAAGGCTGGATCAGATAGCGGCCGTCGTTGGTGACGATCTCCAGATGGCCGGCCTTATCGACGTAACTCAGCACGGTCCGGCCGGCGTTTTGCGCGGCGACGAAAGGGGTCGCCAGCAGCGCGACGATTGCGATCAGATTTTTTTTCATAAAGATTCATTCATGGACGGTAGGGTGCGCCATGCGCACCAAGACAAGGCTAGCGGTTTAAGGCGGTGCGCGCGGCGCCCCCTACGAACTGACACCGGTTTCGCGTAAAAGCTATTCCTGAGCGATCAAGGCAATGGCGGCCTTGCTGTCGAACTGCACCTTGCCATCCTTCACCACCGCCGTTTTACCGGAGTAGTAATCCCTGACTTTCAGGCCGTCGGCGAAGACGCCGCTGACGCTGATCGCCTTGCGCCCGGTCTTAGGCAGATCCAGCGCCACCACCACCTTGTCGGCTATGCCGTCTTGCTGGTAAGTACGCGCAAACGTGTAAGGTGCATCGGCCAGCTTAGTATGCAGGCCGGCGCCGACGGCAGGATGGGCGCGGCGGAACAGGCCCAGCTTGCTCCAGTGGGCGCGCACTTCCGCGACACGGTAGCCGTTCACGCTGGCCTTGCCGGCTAGGGCCTGCCAGTTCATGGGCGAGCGCAAGTTGGCGTCGCCCTCGGCGCCGGGCGCCGTCAACACGCGGGTGGTTTCGTCGCCGTAGTAAATCTGGGCGGCGCCGGGGCTCAGCAAGAGCCTGGTGCCCGCCTCGATAGGGCGCAGGCGCTGCGCATCGTAGGGGCTGCCGTCGTCATGCGAGCTGATGTAATTCAGCACGGATTTGCCCTGCAAGGGGCCGTGCAATTTCGCCGCATAGCTGCTGAACAAGGCTTCATAGTCTTGCTTCGCATCGGACTTGAAACCGAAATTGATCATGCTGTCGAAGCCGTACCGGTAGTAATCGATCTTCTGGCCGCCATCCAGCGTAAATTGCACGCCGTCGGAAATCGTGTAGTTGTACACCTCGGCCGTCATGAAGAATTTCTGCTCGCCCAGCTTTTCGGCGGCATGCCCCTGCTTCCACTCTTCATAGGCCAGGCTGGCTTCCTGCTTCAGCTCTTGCCAGACTTCCGGTTCGGTATGCTTGACGGTATCGGCGCGGAAGCCGTCCACGCCGTACTTGCGCACCCAGTCGGCATGCCATTTGATCAGGTAGTAGCGCGGCGCGCGCGGCCAACCGGTGCGCGCAAAGAAGGCATCGAGTTCCTGCATTTCCTTTTCGTAGCGCCCTTCGGCCTTCCATTTGGCGACCAGCACGGGCGGCAAGGCCGTATCGGATTTGCTCTCGGTGCGGATGTCCGGCAAATTTTTAACCAGGGTGCAGCCGACCGTGCTGGCGGTATCCTTGTAAGTGCAGGCGGGGCCGGTGCGCACCCAGTCTTCAGGCCAGACCGTATCACTGTCGGTCACCGGACCGAGGTGGTTCATCACCACATCGAGCAAGACGCGGATGCCGTGTGCATGCGCGGTGGCGACGAATTCGCGCATCTCTTGCTCGCTGCCGAGGTTGGCGTCGACCCGGGTGAAATCCCTGGCCCAGTAGCCGTGGAAACCGTAAGACTTGCCGCTGCCTTCATCGGTGCCGGCGTGTATCTGCTCTACCGGCGGCGTCAGCCAGATCACGTCCACGCCCAGGTCCTTGAAATACCCGGACTTGATCTTGGCCGTGATGCCGGCCAGATCGCCGCCCAAAAAACCGCGTAAGGGCGCGGCGTCGGCCTGCCTGCCGTAGGCCAGGTCGTTGCCGGGCTTAGCGTTGTAAAACCTGTCGGTCAGCAGAAAATAGACGGTGGCGTTTTCCCACAAAAACGGCTGACGCGCAGTCCTTGCGGCAGCCTTCGCATCGGCGGCCGATGCCATGCTGGCGCCGCAGGCCAGCAACAGAGAAAGTGTGAGGGTAGAAAGTTTCATGTGCAGAAATCCAGGTTGGAGTGGTTCGCTGTAAATCGCTAGCAAGGGCAGCATGCGCGCACAAGGCAAGACAGGGATTTGGGTAGTCAGCCACCCAAATCCCTGCTGCAGCTTGCGGGGAAATACAAATCCAGATAGAGGCGCCGCGCTAAAGCCGGCTGACTATCACACGGCGGCCTTGGTGGCAGCGCTATCATCGGACGCATGCTCATCGTTGGCGGCCGGCGCCTGTTTCCCGGCCTCCAGCGCGACGTCTTTCACCAGCAGCGTCAGCAAGCCGGCCAGTATCATGCAGGCGCCGCCCAGCATCACGATCTTGACCGATTGGTTCTCGAAGTAATGCGTCAGGATATAGCCGAGCAAACCGGCAGCAACCAGTTGCGGAATCACGACAAAAAAGTTAAACAAGCCCATGTAATAGCCCATGCGCTTGGCTGGCAGGGAGCCGGCCAGGATGGCATAAGGCATGGTCAGCACGCTGGCCCAGGCGATACCGACACCGACCATAGGCAGCAACATCATTTCCTTGGACGTGATCAGGAACATGCTGGCCAGGCTGGCCCCACCTATCGTCAGGCACAGCATATGCACGAATTTCCGGCTGGTGGCGCGCGCCAGCACCGGCAGCAGGAAGGCCGCCAGGGCGGACACACCGCCATACACGGAAAACATGATGCCTACCCAGTTACCGCCATCCTGATAGGCGGCCGACTGCGCATCGCTGGTGTGGAAAACCAGTTGCGCCACCGATGGCGTCGTAAACAACCACATCGAATACAGTGCGAACCAGGTAAAGAATTGCACCAGCGCCAGTTGCACCATGGTTTTCGGCATCTTGGCAAAACCGCCCAGGATTTCCACCAGGGCCTTGGCCATGCCTTGGTTACTCTTGCGCTCGGCGCGGAATTTTTCCAGATCGGTAGGCGGGATTTCATTGCTGGTGAGGACGGTCCACATCACGGACAGCGCAAACACGGCGCCGCCGACATAGAAGGCATAGCGCACGGTATCGGGAATTCCCCCATTCACCGGTACATTGCTGACGCCCAGATAATCGGTAAATAAGGTCGGCAACAGGCCGGCGATGATGCCGCCGCAACCGATGAAAAAAGTCTGCATGGCGAAACCGGCAGTCTGTTGCGCGGGGTTCAGTTTGTCGCCGACGAAGGCGCGGAACGGCTCCATGGAAACATTGATGGCGGCATCCATCATCCACAGCACGGCCACCGCCATCCAGAGCATGCTGGAATTCGGCATCAGGAACAAGGAAATCGCCGCCAGGATGGCGCCGATGAAGAAGAACGGACGGCGACGCCCCCATTTCGGATGCCAGGTGTTATCGCTGAGATAACCGATAATCGGTTGCACCAGCAAACCGGTCAGCGGTGCGGCGATATACAGTATCGGTATGTCGCCCATTTCCGCGCCCAACGTGGAAAAAATCCGGGTGATATTGGCTTGCTGCAGCACAAAGCCGAACTGTATGCCGAAAAAGCCGAAGCTCATGTTCCATAGCTGCCAGAACGACAGTCTTGGCTTTAATGAAGAAATATGCATGACAAATTGTCCCCGCTTTATTATTTAAAACTTGCTGAAACGCTCTCTTGCCGTCGCGACTTAAGCAGGCAAGGCGAAACACCCGAGCAAGCCGTCTCTCGCAACAATGGCCGGCCATCAAACTAAGATTAGCGTTTGATACTACCACAGCAAAATGTAACTAAACTACATAAATCTGACAAAAGCTCAAAAATGCTTTTTCTGTCTTTTGTTGCCAACATCGGCGACGCCTTACACCTGCCATTTCCGCAATATCCCATTTGACACGAGCGACCGGCCATCCGCTCTTTCCGATGCAAAGCCAGCCCCTGCTCATGCCGAAAAATGTAATATTAATACAACTCACAATTTACCAAAAGCGTGGGCGGCGCGCCCCGTTACGGCCGCCGGCCCGGCAAAATCATGCAAACCCAAATGTTAACCATCAGAAATTAGGTTCTTATTGCAATTATGGTTTAACATGGAAGCGGCATTACGAATTTCACATTGTTTCGCGCTGGCACCCGATTCATCCTGACGGTGATTTCATTATGGCCAATCAATTCGACGAATTCAGCCTGACCCCTCCGAATGCTGGCTATCCTACAGCGGTCAACAGCGGTATCGCCGCTTCCACCGACAGCCGTCTGCAATACCTGATCGACAATACCCCTGCCATTATCTACAGCAGCGTTCCCAGCGGCGATTTCAAGATGACTTTCGTGAGCAGCAATGCTTATCGCGTACTCGGCTATCGGCCGGAAGAAATGCTGGCCGATCCCAACTTCTGGTTCAATCACCTTCATCCCGACGACGTGCCGCGGATTTTCTCCAGCCTGGCGATGCTGTTCACCGAAGGCGAGCGCACTTACGAATACAGGTTCATGAGCCGCGCCGGCCACTATATCTGGATGCACGACATGCTGCGCCTGATCCGCGCTCAGGACGGCACCCCTATCGAGGTGGTCGGTTCGCTGACCGATATCACAGAGCGCAAGCAGATGGAGGAAGCCTTACAAAAAAAGGGCGAGGAACAGCAATTGCTGATTAAAAAATTGCAGGAAGCGCATGAACAGCTGCTGCAATCCGAAAAAATGGCTTCGGTAGGTCAGCTGGCGGCCGGCATCGCCCACGAAATCAATAATCCTGTCGGTTTTGTCAATTCCAATATGGGTTCGCTGCAAAGCTATGTGGAAAAGCTGTTCGACGTCATCGCTCAATATGAAGCATTGATGAAGCAATTGCCGCAAAGGCCGGAAATTATTTCCACGATATCGGAGATCCGGGAAAAAGCGGATCTGGAATTCCTGAAAGAAGATGTGGAGGACCTGGTCAGGGAATCGATGGATGGCCTGAAGCGCGTCAAGGACATCGTCCAGTCGCTCAAGGATTTTTCCCATGTAGGCGAAACGGATTGGCAGGAAGCCGACATCCATCAAGGCATAGACAGCACGCTCAATATCGTCAAAAACGAAATCAAATATAAAGCGACGGTCATCAAAGAATATGGGCAGCTGCCTCTGGTTAATTGCATCATTTCCCAACTGAACCAGGTATTTATGAATTTGCTGGTCAACGCCTCGCACGCCATCAAGGAAAGCGGCACGATCACGGTCATTACCGGCAGCCGGGACGAGTGGATATGGGTGAAGGTGTGCGATACCGGCTCAGGCATCCCGCCGGAAAATCTGACGCGGATTTTCGAGCCGTTTTTTACCACGAAACCGGTAGGCAGCGGTACCGGTCTCGGCCTGTCCTTGTCCTACGGCATCGTAAAAAAACATGGCGGAAGGATAGAAGTGCAGAGCGAAGTCGGCAAGGGCACCTGCTTCACCGTGCATTTGCCGGTGCGTCCTGAAAGCGCCGCCCGCTAAGCGCGGCAAACCGGGTTTTCGTCATGATGTTTCCACGAACGGCGACTAAGCGGCCACTCGCCTTTCACGCCCGGCAGTAAGCAGCTCTGTTGGTATCGATCGATAATGACAATGTATATATCTGGCGAAGAAATAAAAAATATGCACAACGACATAGATTGCAGCAAAAAGGTGGACCACTTGCTGGAAACTTTCCAGACCGACGAAGACGCCTTGCTCAAGCGTCTGGACGATCTCGGCTTTACCGGACAAGACGCGCGCCAGCTGGCGGAACTCGGCCCCCTGTTAGAGCAGCATCAGGAAAGTTTCAGCGCCGCCCTGTTCTCGCATATCAATGGCAGTCCCGACTTGAAAAGCCTGACCGACGAAGCGAACACGCCGCGCATGCGCGATGGCCAGCTCCGGTATTTCCGCACCCTGACCGCCGGCAACTACGATCATGCTTACGTGCGCGACCGCCTGCGCATAGGCATCGTTCACCAACATCTGGGCCTAGGACATGCCGCTTATCTGGCCAGCTATCAACAATATCTGGCCGCCGTCTGGCCGGTGCTGTGGGAAGTCAGCGCACACAATCATGAACGCTATCGCGGCTATCTCAGCGCCTTAACAAAAATTATCCTGTTCGATATCGGCCTGGAACTGGATTCCTATTCTTATTCGGAAAAAGCGGCGCTGACCGAAGCCAAAAATGCGCATGAGCAATTGCAGGAAGAATATATCTTCCACCAAAAACACGACGAACTGACCGGCCTGCCGAATCGCCACCTGTTAAACGACCGCATACAGCAAGCCCTGCAACTGGCAGAAAAAAACGCGAGCACCTTCGCGCTATTGCATCTGGGGCTGGACAACTTCAAACTGATCAACGATGGCATGGGTTACGCCAACGGCAATCTGGTCTTGAAAACCATCGCCGACCGCCTGCGTCATTGCATCCACGAAGCCGATACCGTGTCCTATTTCGGTAGCGACGAATTTGTTTTGGTTCTCAAGGATTTTGAAAATAGCGCGCATATCGCCGCCGTGTGCGAAAGAATAGCGCAGGCCATCGCCGCCCCGCTGCAACTCAATGACAAGGAACTGCACTTGTCGTGCTGCACAGGAATAGCGCTCTATCCGCAAGACGGAAAACATGGCGAAGAGCTATCCACCTTCGCCGATATCGCCCTGCATAAGGCCAAGGATCTGGGGCACGGCCATTTCCAGTTTTATTCATCCCGCATGAATGAAATTACCCGCGAGCGCATCGATATCGCCAGCGATTTGCACCAGGCCATCGCGCATGGTGGATTGACTTTGCATTACCAGCCGAAAGCCGATCTCCGGACCGGCAAAGTGGTGGGTCTGGAAGCGCTGGCACGCTGGGAGCATCCCGTGCGCGGCACGATCTCCCCGTCTTATTTCGTCCCTATCGCCGAAGAATCGGGGCTGATAGAAAAACTCGGCGACTGGGTCATCATGCAAGCCTGCCGAGATATCCAGGCGTGGACTAGCGCCGGGATAGAGGCGCCATGCGTTGCGCTGAATGTCTCGCCCAGGCAACTACAGGATGCGTCCTTCGCGACCAAACTGTCCGGCATGCTTGCCGGCATGAATATCGACACCGGTAAAATTTCGCTGGAAATCACAGAAAGCATCTTGCTGGGTCACACCGACGCGATCGACCGCATGCTGGAGGAATTCAAGAAGCATGGATTTGCCTTATCGCTCGATGATTTTGGCACCGGCTATTCTGCATTGAGTTACCTAAAACGTTTTCCCTTCGATTATGTAAAAATAGATCAGTCCTTCGTCAAGGAATTGCCCCGCAATACCGATGACGTGTCGATTTCAAAAGCCATCATTTCCATGGCGCACAGCCTTGGTATACAAGTCATTGCCGAAGGCGTGGAAACCGAGGCCCAATGCGAATTCCTCAGCAATAATATGTGCGATCAGATACAAGGATATTTTTTTTCCAAGCCTTTGCCTATGGAACAAATCACATCTTTCCTGCGCGCGGAATCACGATTAGAAAGGCATTTGTTACGTATGGAGAAGCCTGAACGTACCCTGCTGCTGGTCGATGACGAGCCGAATATACTAGCGGCGCTGAAGCGTCTGTTGCGGCGCGACGGCTATCAAATCCTGACGGCGACCGGCGGCCATGAAGGCCTGGAAATTCTAGAGACGACCAAGGTCGATGTCATCATTTCCGACCAGAGAATGCCAGCCATGACGGGCGTAGAATTTTTGCGCCATGCAAAAAAATCCTATCCGGATACCGTGCGCATCGTGCTGTCCGGGTACACCGAACTGCAATACATTACCGACGCCATCAACGAAGGGGCGATTTACAAATTCCTGACCAAACCCTGGGATGACGAGCAGCTGCGGGCCAACATCCAGGAAGCCTTTCATTACAAGGAAATGGAAGATGAAAATCGCCGGCTGAACCTGCAGATTCAAACCACAAATCAGGAACTGGCATCGGCCAACCGCCAACTGGCCGACATGCTCAGGCAAAAACAGATGCAGATCAATCGCGACGAAGTCAGCCTGAATATCGCGCGCGAAGTCTTGCAATATGTTCCGCTGCCCCTAATCGCCATCGACGATGAGGAATTAGTCGTGTTCTTGAACGACTCGGCGACATCGATCTTCCCCGAATCCATCCCGGTATTGGGCAATCACATAGCAAGCGTCGTGCCGGAATTGAGCGGACAAGTGGCGCAACACGCAGAGGGCGAGCTGTTTCCGGTGATGGTCAATGAGCGTACTTATATGGTGAACTGGAAAAACATGGGAGAACGATCGCGCTCCAGAGGAAAAATTATCATTTTGAATCGGTAAGGAACAAGCCGGAGACGATCGTGTTTGTTCATCGTCCGTATCGGTACGAGCGCAGCGCCGCGCTTTTCACCGGCAGCGCGGGCGCAGCCGACCTGACAGACGCTGCTTGCGCGCCGATTGCTTACCATGCCGAAAAACAATTTAAAAAATTCAGCAAAATCCCGCTCGACTAAAGATAGTGTGAGAAGCGATGAATAAAGAGACCACTGGCTTACCGGAAAATGTGCCGGGCGCTGCAACGGCAGAAGCGGACAGGGATGCTCCCCGTCATCCGAGGATTTTATTTTCGAAAGAAAAAATCGATACCGAAGCGCTCAACAAGATGGGCGTGGAGCTCGCACAATTTCTTGACAGCAGCCCGGTTCCCACTTTTGTGCTTGATGCCAATCATGTCATCACGCACTGGAACAAAGCCTGCGAATATGTGCTCGGCTATTCCGCGGCCGCCATGATAGCGACACAAAAACAGTGGAAGCCGTTTTATCGCGAAAGCCGTGCGGTGCTGGCGGATCTGATCTTGTACCAGCAGACAGAAGAGCAGCTGCAAAAACAATACCGCAATCAATTCAAACCGTCGCAAATGATCAAAGGCGCCTACGAAGCAACCGACTTTTTCCCCAACCTCGGAGAGAGCGGATTGTGGCTGCACTTTACCGCCGCGCCTTTGTATAACGATAACGGCGAGATCATCGGCGCCATAGAAACGCTGGAAGATGTCAGCGAGCGCCGCGGTGCAGAAAATGCGTTGCGGCTGGCGCATGACAACCTCGAAACCCTGGTCAAGAAACGCACCATACAACTGGCCGTAGCCAATCTCAAGCTGGAGGCCGACATACAGCAGCGGGAAGCGGTTGAAAGCGAATTAATACGACGCAACACCGAGCTGACCGAACTGAACGCCAAGCTCACGATGGCCCAGGAGCAGTTGCTGCAATCGGAAAAACTGGCGTCCATAGGCCAGCTCGCGGCCGGCGTGGCGCATGAAATTAACAATCCGGTCGGCTATATTTTTTCGAATTTCGGCACGCTGGAAAATTACATCGCCGACCTGTTTGAAATTCTGACGTCCTATGAAGCGGCCGAGTCCCACATAAGCTCTTCAGCCGTTCTCGCGCAATTGCAGGAAGTAAAAGCGCAGCGCGAGCTGGAGTTTTTAAAAGAAGACATACCCGAATTAATGGCGCAATCCAAGGAAGGGATCGCCAGGGTGCGTAAGATAGTTCAGGATCTAAAGGATTTTTCCAGAGTCGATACCAACCAGGAATGGCAATGGACTAACCTTCACCACGGCATAGATTCGACTTTAAACATCGTCAATAATGAAATCAAATACAAGGCCGATGTCGTCAAAGAATACGGCGACATTCCCGACGTCGAGTGTCTTTCTTCACAAATCAATCAAGTCATCATGAACCTGGTTGTCAATGCCTCGCACGCGATAACGGGCGAAAGAGGGAAAATTTTGATACGCACCAGCGCGGACGACGAAAATGTCATGATAGAAGTCAGCGACAACGGCAGCGGCATTCCCAAAGAACATGTCTCGCGCATCTTCGACCCTTTTTTCACCACCAAACCGATAGGGAAAGGCACCGGCTTAGGGCTCTCGCTCTCCTACGGGATTATTCAAAAACATCATGGAAAAATCAGTGTTTCCAGCGAATTGGGCAAGGGAACCAGTTTTTTTATCAGTTTGCCGATCAAACATGTCGATACCGCCGATAGCGATGAAAGTTCATCCGCATGAATGAAGAACAAAACCGCGATAGCGCGCCGAGAATACTCTGCGTTGACGATGAGCCGAATATTTTGTCTTCGCTGCGCCGCCTATTCAGAACCAAAGGCTACCAGGTCCTGACCGCCAATGGCGGGCATGAAGGCTTGGCCGTACTTGAAACGGAAAACGTGGATCTGGTCATATCGGATATGCGTATGCCGGTAATGGATGGGGCGGTATTCCTCGAGCATGTCAGGGCGCGCTGGCCAGATACGATACGCTTGCTGTTAACCGGGTTTTCCGACGTTCAATCGATTATCGACGCGATCAATCGCGGTGAAATTTACCGCTATATCGCCAAGCCCTGGGATGACAACGATATCGTGCTGGTGGTCAGGCAAGCGCTGGAACGTAAAGCCTTAGAGCGGGAAAAGCAAAGGCTGGAAGAATTAACGCAGCGGCAAAATGAAGAATTAAAAGCCTTGAACGCCAGCCTGGAGAGCAAGGTAGAAGAGCGCACCGCCGAACTCAGGCGGGCGCACGAAAGCCTGCTACACGTCAATGAAAAGCTCAAGAATAGCTTCCTGACCTCGATCAAGGTTTTTTCCAATGTCATAGAAATGCGCGGCGGCAAGCTGGCAGGGCATACCCGCCGCGTCGCCGACCTGGCCAGAAAAATCGCCAGGAAACTGGGCCTGGAAGCGCGCGAGGTGCAAGAAATTTTTGTTGCCGGATTATTGGCGGACATAGGAAAAATCGGTTTTTCCGACGAACTGCTGGCCACCCCGGTCAGTCAGCTAAACAGCGAGCAATTAGGGCAATTTCATAAACACACGGTACGCGCCGAACAATTGCTGATGCCGCTGGAAGACTTGCAAGCGACCGCTAAAATTTTGCGCTCGCAACATGAGCGCTTCGACGGCCTCGGCTTCCCGGACGGCTTGAAAGACACGGACATCCCGCTCGGGGCCCGCATTCTGGCCTTAGCCAGCGACTACGACAATCTGCAAATCGGCAGCCTGGTGCCGCGCCGCCTGCATCCCGACGATGCCCAGGCAGTCATCCTGCGCGGCGCCGGCAATCGCTACGACGAAAAAGTGGTCGCCGCTTTCAAGCATGTCGCCAGCAACAGCGTCGACGACATCGAAGAAGTGGAGCTCACGGTCACCAAACTGCGGCCGGACATGGTGCTCGCCGCCGACATCATTACCAAAGAAGGCATCTTGCTGTTGCCGGCGGATCACGTGCTGGATCAACACTTGATAGACAAGCTGAAATTGTATGACACTTCCGGCGGCGCTAAGTTGACTGCGCGAATTCGTGAACACAGGAGAAAATAATGCATCGCATTTTATTACTGGATGATGAGCAAAACGTCTTATACGCCCTGCAAAGAAGTCTGCGTCAGGTTGCGCGCGATATGGAACTGAAGATAGAGTTGTTTACCTCGCCCGAGGCGGCGGTGCAACGCCTGAGCGAGGCGGCTTTCGATTTTGTGGTGGCCGATTATCACATGCCGACCTTGAACGGCGTGGATTTCCTGAAGATGACGAAAGAGCTGCAACCGGATGCCGTGCGCCTGATGTTAAGCGCCTCAGCCGATTTCAACACCATCATGGGCGCGATCAACGAAGCCGAGGTATTCCGTTACATCGCCAAGCCATGGGATCCAGAAGAACTGAAAGAAACCATCGCCGAGGCCGGCAAGCGGCGCGAACAAATGCTGGAAGACCGGCGTCTGGCGGATGAGTTGCGGGTGCAGCGCGGAGAGATGTCGCCGCAAGAACAGGAAGCGAAACGGCTGGAAGAAAGCGACCCCGGCATCACCAAGGTAAAGTGGGGGCCGGACGGTTCGGTGCTGCTCGATTGATCCTGCCAAAAAAAACCCGTCGCCGGCCACTGCCGACGACGGGTTTTCTCAACACGGCTCAATAATTACATCTTGTAATTCACGCCGAACAGGATCTGACGGCCATACTTCTGGTAGCCGCGTGGACGATCCGGCGTACCGGAGTAAGTCTGGAACGCGGTGTCGGTCAGGTTATTCACCTGGAACAACAGCGATGCGCCCTTGGCGAAGCCGGTGCTGAAGTCATAACCCAACTGCAGGTCAAAAACATTGTCTGCCTTCACGAAGGTCAATTCGTTTTGACCGCCTGGGCCACCGATTTCGCCGACGAAGTCGCTACGATAACGCTCGCTCAAACGTGCTGAGTAGCCGTATTTTTCGTAATAGACCGTGATGTTTCTGACGTTCCTGGACAAGCCCGGCAAAGGAACCGACTGATCGCCGAAACGGCTATTCTTGATGCTGATCGCGCTATTGGTCAGCGACAGGTTAGCCGTCAGACCGAAACCATCGAGTGCCGGTGTAATCAACTCGAAAGGCAGAGAAACCGCCAACTCCAGACCTTCCAGCTTGCCGCCCTGGCCATTCACAGGCTGCGTGAAGGTACCGATATTGGTCGTCGCCCCCGCGATGTTCATAGAAGAGAAATCGTACGGAGTCGTCTGTTTGTAGATATACGATTTCAAGTCTTTATAGAATACGGCGGCAGACACATAAGCCTTCTTGCCGAAATATTTCTCGTAAGACAGGTCGATATAATCGGCTCTCCATGGATCGAGTTGGGCGTTGCCGCCGTTGCCGCTGGGCGTACCGGTTTTACCATTGGACAAACCGACTTCACGGGCCGCATTCAATTCGTCGAGCTTGGCGCGGGCGATAGAGCGACCCAGACCCAGGCGTACCACTTGTTCGCCCGAGAAATTCGCCGCCAGATTCAGGCTAGGCAAGACGTCATCGTAAGCCTTGCCGTCGGTGATAGGCACCAGGGCGGCGATAGGCCAGGACAACAAAGCGTTGGAAGTAGAACTTTGATCGGTATGCACCATTTGCACGCCGACGTTACCTGTCACCGGAATCGAGAATGCCGTCGTTTCCAGATTCAGCTTGCCGTAACCGGTCGTCACTTTTTCCGTCAGCGACCAGTTCTTGGTGGCGCCCCAAGGATTCAGGACTACCGGCGTGTAAGGACCGAAATTGGCGCTCAGTACGGCCGGAATATCCCAGCTCAGCGAACTCGGGAAGCCTACCGAACTCAGGTCTTGCGGTGCATTCAAGACCGCAGGCGAGAAGGTGCCGGCGCCGATTTTAGAAAAACCGGTTTCCAGGTGTTCCTTGGTCTTGTCGCGCTTGGAATAATTGACGCCGACTTCCGCGCTGGTGATGAAACCATCGCTAAAGTCGCGCTTCAGGCTGAAGCGTATCGAATTGAGCTTATCGGTCAACGCAGGCGCATTGACATAACCGTCGCCGAATTTTCCGCCGATCGCGATAGCTGCCGGGTCGGACAGGCTGTCGGCAAACGTAAATGTAGGGATAGACTGACCGTTGTTGTAGTTATAGCGGATATTCTGTGCGCCACGGCCGGAGTTGATCTCTATCAGTTTTTCATGAATATTGGCGGAAGAATGGCTGAAGTCGGCCACGGCTGTCCAGTTATTCGCTGTGAATTTGTTTTTCCAGCCGAACGCGGTAATTTCGCTGTCTTTCGTCAACGAATTATTGCGTATCACCGGGCTGGCGTTGATGTCGCCGGCGACCGCCAGACCGTTGAGCACGGTCAGGTTTGAGAAAGTCGCGCCCGACCAGGATTCAAACGGGATTTCAACGCCGCGTCTGATTTCATTTTGCTCGAGCTTGGAATGGTAAGCATCGAACGTCGAAGTAAACGATTTCGACGGTTTCCATTCCACGACACCGATCAAGCCGTCGCGCTTGGAATTGCCGGTATATACGATGGCCTTGACGCCTTGCGGCGCTTTGACGCCGGCCGGCACGCCTTTGACGCCGTCGACCCAGTTCCAGGTTTCGAAGAAGTTATTGACGTTCGGTTTGTCGCTGTGCGCGAAACCGAGCGCCACGCCTAAAGTGCGGTTGGCGAATTGATCGATATACGAGACGCTGAAGCGGTTGCCCGTGCTCGGAGAACCGGCGCTTTCGCTGCCCAGGGAATTTTTCTCGCCGCGCGCATTCAACGCGATGGTACGGCCGCCAAAAGCGAGCGGGCTGACCGTCTGCAGATCGACCGTACCGGACAAGCCCTGGCCGACCAAGGAGGCGTCACCGGTTTTGTACACGGTGGCGGCGCTGATCAATTCGGACGGATACTGATCGTATTCAACGATACGGCTGGCGCTGGTACTGACTTGCTCGCGGCCATTCAGCGTGACCGTCGACAAATCGCCGGAAGTGCCGCGTATGCTGATTTGCTGCGCTTGTCCATTGACGCGCTGCGCAGACAAACCAGGCAAGCGCGCCAGCGATTCGGCGATGCTGGTATCCGGCAATTTGCCTATATCTTCGGCAGAAATCGACTCGACGATGGAATCCGCGTTTTTCTTGACCGAAATCGCATCTTCAATACCGCGGCGGATACCGGTCACTACCACGGTATTGGTCGGCGCTTCTTGCGCGCTAGCGATATCCGACATCCCTATCATCAAAACAGCGCAACCGGCTGCCACAGGACTCAATTTGAAAGCAAAGCGGTTCAAGGTCTGGCCCTGTTGACGCTTCTTTGTAGCTTGTTTCATGAAATCTCCCCTCACTCTTTTATCTGAGCAACACACTTCCAGCAAAACCGCTCGCCAATCGACAGGCGGGATACAGAACCTAATGTTCCAAAACGATTTTGTACTAAAACTAGATGCAGTGTCAAATTGAGACTACAGAAAACTACAAACAAAACTACACTCAGCAAACAGAATTGCCTCGATTGCTACGATTACCGTTGCGTTTACTCCACATAACAAGATATTAATGAATGTAGTACAACTACTTTATGTAGCTAAACTACCCAATTCCACCTATGTGCGTCGCTGAAATTTGAGGAAACTCAATAAAACGGATGATTTATCCGAAAGCCAGCGCCAAATAAAAAAGGGAGATGCATATTTTTCGCATCCCCCTTCTATTTGTCGCTTTTTCCCGGCTAACGCTGCATCACTTACCAGCCCGATCTGAGCGCGCGAGCCGGCGTAACGCTCATACTGCCGTCACCAGAAAATCAATCACGATCTCGCCCGGCTCGCGTGAGACGTAAGCCATCTTGATCGCATCACCAAAGCGATCGCCGATCTGGTGCAGCAGCGGGATAGGATCGTGATCATTGCAAAAACGCATGGTTTCGCCCGGCTGCAAAGACGCCAGCGCGCCGAAAATTGCGGCGTGACGGAAACGTTTGGCGACACCGCGCGCATCAAATGCGTAGATGCCTTCGGCGGTGATGGGGCGGGAACAATCGTGGGACATGGAAGACTCCTGGGTTAACGATGCAAAAAAACTAGCGTTCGGCCGGGCGTGGCAGGCGACCGGCGTCCAGTCAGCATGTTACAAAGTAAGCGCCTGAAAACCGGCAAACCTGTCCAGCCAAATCGCCATTCCTTGATAGTCATCAAACCTTGTGCAGTCAGCAGCAGCGCTACTTCCCTCAAGCCCGGCACTATCCATGTTTCTTGATTGCAATCAAGGAAATATTGTTACGTCACACCTAACATCGTCGCCGTGGCGAAAACATCATCACGTCATACGCCGGTTTTGTTCAGGTTTTTGATGATTCACAATAACAAGGGGTTTACTCGACATGAGCTCAACGTTCACCAAGTCGACCGCCAGAAATATTTTCTATGGCGGTTCGGTCTTTTTCTTCCTGCTCTTTCTCGGATTGACTTTCGACACGATGAGCGCAATGCCTAAACAGGACAATCGCGCGAATCTGACCGAAAGTGTGGCGCGCGGCAAAAAAATCTGGGAGACGCGCAACTGTATCGGCTGCCATACCCTGCTTGGCGAAGGCGCTTACTTCGCACCGGAACTCGGTAATGTCTACAAGCGCCGCGGCCCTGAATTCATCAAAGCCTGGATCGCATCGCAGCCGACCGGCGCGCCCGGCCGCAGGCAGATGCCGCAATTCCATCTGAGCGACAAGGAGTTGGACGACATGGTCGAGTTCCTCAAATACACATCCGAGATCAATACCAATAAGTGGCCGCCGAATATCGAAGGCTAAATCCAATTCACATTAAAAACGATAGCTGCGTTGCTTAGCCTTGCCGTGCTAAAGCACTGTCAGCGGCGTTGCGCCTTGCTCTCCTTTCCAATGTGAATTGGATTGCGCGACGAACAAGTCATCCACATCAAGCGGAGAATCTAATGCAATACAAATCACAGGCTGTCGCGAAGCCCTATTTCATCGCGGCAATTGGCCTGTTTCTCGGGCAAATCCTGTTTGGCCTGATCATGGGCCTGCAGTACATCATCGGCGACTTCCTGTTTCCGGCGATTCCCTTCAACGTGGCGCGGATGGTGCATACCAACCTGCTGATCGTCTGGCTGCTGTTCGGTTTCATGGGTGCCGCCTATTATCTGGTGCCGGAAGAATCGGAACGCGAACTGCACAGCCCTAAGCTGGCGATGGCGATGTTCTGGGTGTTCCTGGTGGCCGGCGCACTGACCGTGGTCGGCTACCTGACCGTACCGTATGCGGATCTGGCCAGGATGACCGGCAACGATCTGTTGCAAACCATGGGGCGCGAATTCCTCGAACAACCGCTGCCGACCAAGGTCGGCATCGTGATCGTGGCCCTGGCTTTCCTGTACAACATTTCCATGACCGTACTGCGCGGCCGTAAGACCAGCATCAGCCTGGTGATGCTGGCCGGTCTCTGGGGGCTGGCGATCTTCTTCCTGTTCTCTTTCTATAACCCGAGCAATCTGGTCAAGGACAAGTTTTACTGGTGGTGGGTGGTGCATCTGTGGGTGGAAGGCGTCTGGGAGCTGATCCTCGGTGCAATGCTGGCCTTTGTCTTGATCAAGGTTACCGGCGTCGATCGTGAAGTGATAGAAAAATGGCTGTATGTGATCATCGCCATGTCGCTGATTACCGGCCTGATCGGCACCGGCCACCATTACTACTGGATAGGCGCGCCGGAATACTGGCAATGGTGGGGTAGCGTGTTCTCCGCGCTGGAACCGATACCGTTCTTCATGATGACCGTGTTTGCCTTCAACATGGTGAATAGGCGCCGGCGCGACCATCCTAACCGCGCCGCCACCTTGTGGGCGCTCGGCACCGGCGTGATGTCCTTCCTCGGCGCCGGCGTCTGGGGTTTCCTGCACACCCTGGCCCCGGTCAACTTCTATACCCACGGCACCCAGATCACGGCGGCGCACGGTCACATGGCCTTTTACGGCGCCTATGTGATGGTGGTGTTGACCATGATCAGCTACACCATGCCCATCATGCGCGGTCGCGTTGCCAACAGCAATAAATCGCAAGTGGTGGAAATGTGGTCGTTCTGGCTGATGACGATCTCCATGGTGTTCATCACCCTGTTCCTGACCGCGGCCGGCATCTTGCAAGTCTGGCTGCAACGCGTCTCGACCACACCGCTGTCTTACATGGCGACGCAAGATCAGCTGATGATTTTTTACTGGCTGCGCCTAGGCACCGGGCTGATCTTCCTGCTCGGTCTGGCCCTGTACGTCGTCAGCTTCTTCGTCAAAGGCGAAGACGAAGCCGCTGCCTAAGCAAACTTGATGGCGCCCGGCTCAGGCCGGGCGTTTTTTATTATGAGCTCAGAATTAAGCATTTCTCCCCCCGCCACGGTCCCCACAGGCAAGCGTAGCTTGCCGGGCGACCTGGCGATGTGGTGTTTCATCCTGGCCGAACTGCTGGTGTTCGGCATCTTTTTTTTGGCTTACGCCTATACGCGCGCCCGCCATGTGGCGATGTTCAATAGTTCGCAACTGGAACTGGACCGCGTCAGCGGCGCCATGAATACCTTGCTACTGATTACCAGCAGCTACTTCGTGGTGCGCGCGGTAGCAGCGATCGAGCGCGGCTGGCAACGGCATTGCAGCGCCTGGCTGATCGCGGCGATGGGCTGCGGCCTGTTTTTCGTCTTGCTGAAGCTGCTCGAATTCGCCGCCAAGATTTCGGCCGGCATCAGCATGTCGACCAATCTGTTTTACATGTTCTACCTGTTTTTGACTTTTTTTCATTTCATGCACGTGATACTCGGCATGATCATCCTTGGCGCGGTCGCCCACAAGGCCTGGCACGGCGGCTACAGCAAACACGCACATAGCGGCGTGGAAACCGGCGCCGCCTACTGGCACATGGTGGACCTGGTATGGATCATCCTGTTCCCGCTGATCTATGTATTGCATTAATAATCACAGTTACCCATGACACAGATCAAAACCGCCAGCTACGACTGGCTTATCCTTCTCCTGGTGACGATCGCCAGCGTGACGCTGGCCGCGAGCGGCCTGAGCGGGACGGCATTTGTCTTGCCGGTGCTGCTGGCCGCCCTGCTCAAAGGAAAAATTATTATCGACCGCTTTATGGCCTTACGCCAGGTAGCCGGCCCATGGCGCTATATCGTACTCGGATGGCTGCTGCTCGTGCTGGCGCTGATCGGCCTCAGCTTCCTGAGCGGTCAACCCTGAATTGCCAAACGGAGTAAGCAATGAATGACCTGAGCACACAGCACCACCTGTCCAGCCAAAACACCCTGCCGTTTTACCAGCCGCTTGCCAATGAATGCGCGCTGTTCGAATACGCCTACCGCCAGCGCCTGCCCTTGTTGATCAAGGGCCCGACCGGCTGCGGCAAGACGCGCTTCGTGGCGCACATGGCGGCCAGACTGGCGCGGCCCCTGATTACGGTGGCTTGCCATGACGATCTGACCGTCGCCGACCTGGTCGGGCGCCACCTGATAGGCGACGGCCAGACCCTGTGGTCGGACGGGCCGCTGACGCGCGCCGTGCGCCAGGGCGGCATCTGCTATCTCGATGAAATCGTCGAGGCGCGCAAGGACACCACCGTGGTCTTGCATCCGCTGACCGACGACCGCCGCATCCTGCCGCTAGAGCGCACCGGCGAAGAATTGCAGGCGCCGGAAGAATTCATGCTGGTGGTGTCCTACAACCCCGGCTACCAAAACCTGCTGAAGAACCTGAAGCCTTCTACCCGCCAGCGTTTTATCGCGATCCAGTTCGGCTACCCCAAGGCCGCGCTGGAACAGCACATCCTGGAAACCGAGACCGGCATAGACGCGGCGATGGCGACGCGTCTGGTGCAACTGGCGAATCATTTCCGCCAGCTCAAGAACCACGACTTGGAAGAAGCCGCCTCCACCCGTTTGCTGGTGTACGCCGCCAGCCTGATACAGGCCGGTTGCGATCCGCTGCAGGCTTGCGTGGCGGCGCTGGTGGAACCGCTGAGCGACGATAGCGTTACCGTCAGCGCCCTGCTGGAAGTGATCAAAGCCAGTTTCGGAAAATGACTAAGGACACCGACAGGCGCATTGCGGTACAGGCCGAAATCCTGTACCTGAGCAACCTGTTGCTGTTGCCGGGGCTGGCTTTCGCCGCCTTGCTGTGGCTGGCGCATAGACATAAGAATAGCGGCGCGGCGCTGGCGCTGTGCCACTTGCGCCAGACTATCTACGCCAGCCTGTGGGCCGGCATCCTGTTGTTGCTGGTCGCGCTGGCGATTATTTATCTGGGCGGCTTTCGTTCGCCGTATACCTGGATGGTGCTGCTGCTGTATTTCATCTGCTGCCACTCTATGCTGATCTTGTTCGGCGTCGCCGGCCTGGCGCGCGCCATGGCGGGACTATGCTATGTGTATCCGCTGCCGGGAAGCAAACGGTGGCAATGAGACGCAGACATCGCGGCTGGCTAGTCTGGACTGTGCAACGCTGGCGGCAATTCACGCAATGCGGATTTTTCCTGCTGTTCGTGCTGGCGCCGGTATTCGACATCTTCCGGCTCGACCTGAATCTCAAACATTTCATCCTGTTCGGCATGGACTGGACCCTGGGCCTCGATGCTTTCCTGGCCGGTAAAGCCACTGCGGCGCAAGCCGCCGTATCGATGCTGTGGCGCGCCTTCTTGCCCATCGTGGCGGCCGGCGCCGCGCTGATCTACGCCAGCTGGAAATGGGGCCGCCTGTATTGCGGCTGGCTATGCCCGCATTTTTCTATCGTGGAAACCATCAACCAGACTTTGCGGCGCGCGATCGGCAAGCAAAGCCTGTGGGACCGCGAAAAACTGCCGGCGCAGAACGCCGACGGCAGCCGCACCGAGGCGGACGCGATCTGGTGGCTGGGCGTGATCCCGCTGGTGATCCTGTGCGCTGTCTTGTGGGCGGTGGTGTTGCTGACTTATCTGCTGCCGCCGGCCGAAATTTACCACAACCTGTGGCGCGGCACACTGACGCGCAACCAGGCGATATTTCTGAGCGCGGCCAGCCTGGCCTTCTTTGTCGAATTCATGTTCGCGCGCCATTTGTTTTGCCGCTACGCCTGTGCGGTCGGCTTATTCCAGAGCCTGGCCTGGATGGCGAACGACACGGCGATGGTGGTCGGCTTCCGCCGCGAGCGCGCCAGCGATTGCGCCGGCTGTTTTTCCGCCTGCGACCAGGTCTGCCCGATGCGCCTGCAGCCGCGCAGCGTGAAGCGCGTGATGTTCGCCTGCGTGCAATGCGGCCAGTGCGTGGACGCCTGCCACCAGACCCAGAGCGCAAATCCGGACGGCAGCTTGCTGAGCTGGGTCAATCAGGCGCGCGCCGAATCGGAAGCGGCGCTGACCGGCAGCCAGGCGCGCAGCATACAAATCAAGCTGGTGCGGGATGATAAGGAATAAGCAAAGGCAAAAACCTTTGTCCACGAAAGACACGAAAAGCACGAAAAAACCTTAACCACTTTTTAAACACGGCGAACACGGCGCCTTTCTCCTCCCCTTTCAAGGGGGAGGTCGGGTGGGGGATGGGTTTCCTTTGCGACGGAAACCCATCCCCCCTTGCAGGGCGCATCTGCGCTTGCAGGCGCAGACCGTTACGCAGGCAGGCGACATGTCGCCTGAAACCCCTGCTTCACCCCTAGCCCTCCCCTTGAAGGGGAGGGGATTTTTGACTTCGCCGTGTTCGCCGTGTTAAATGGGTTTTTACTTTCGTGCTTTTCGTGTTTTTCGTGGACAAGAATTCAGTTCGACAAGGACATCAAGATGGAAGAATATATAGGCGGGCTATGGGACAAGCTGATCACCCGCGTCGCTTATCGCGGCTACCCGGAAGCGCGCGTGGAATTGAAGCAGATGGAGAAAATTGCGCCGATATTTTTCCGCGCGCTCGGCGGCGACGCCGGGCTGAACTTACAAGCCGGCAGCGCCACCAGCCACGGCGGACGGCGCAACTGGCTGGAGAAGATCGCCGGCACTGGGGAAAAAGTGGAGCTGGCCTGGGCCGATGACAAGGCCCTGCATCTGCCGGCCTGGATAGAACATTTCCCCGATGCCGAACTGAACCGCGACCTGTATCTGTGGCTGCTGGCGCTGGCCGCGCACGACGTCGCGCCGCAAGCGGACTGGATAGTGCGCAATCAGCGCGCCACCCTGGCCGTGCTGGAACGCTTGCCGGGTCTGGCGGCGCGCTACCGGCGTCTGCTGCAGGCAGCGCTGGCCTTGCGGCCCGATCCGGCGACGCTGCCGGCCAGCGAAGCGCAAGCCGAACTCAGCCTGCGCCAGGCGCTGCAACAACCGGGCAGCGTGGACCGCTACGAAGCCGGGCGCAAACCCTGCGCCCCGGTCGTGTTGTGGCTGCATCCCGATCCGCCGCATGCGCTAGGCGCGCCCAAGCCGGCCAGCCGCCAGCAACCGCAACAGCCGGATAACAACAGCAGCCAGAAGGATCAGCAAGCGCGCAAGCGCCGCGCCGAAAACGTCGCCATGCCGGAAAACAAGAGCCCGTTCATGCTGCTGTTCCGCGCCGAAAGCCTGTTTTCCTGGGCCGAGTTCGTGAAAGTCGACCGGCCGCTCGATGAAGACGAGAACGACGATGCGCAACAGGCGGCCAATGACCTCGACTTCCTGAGCATGGCGCAGGACGGCAAGACCACCGCCAGCCGGATACGCTTCGATCTCGATCTGCCGGCCGAAGCCGACGACGACCTGCTGCTGGCCGACGGCATCCTGTATCCCGAATGGCATTACCGCAAACGGACGCTGCTGCCTGCGCATTGCCGCATCCAGATGATGCTGGCCAGGGAGGCGCCGCCCTGCGCATTGCCGGCTGTTTTAAAAGCGCCGGCGCGCCGCCTGCGTACACAATTCCAGTCGTTGACGCCGCAACGCACGCGCCTGCGCGGCCAGGCCAGCGGCAGCGATCTCGACCTCGACGCCTGCGTGCGCTTCGCCGCCGAAAAAGCCTGCGGCGTGCCGCTCGCCAGCCCCGGCCTGTACATCGATACGCGCCAGCAAGTGCGCGACCTGTCTTGCCTGCTGCTGGCCGATCTCTCGCTCTCGACCGACGCCTGGGTCAGCAATACGGCGCGCGTGATCGACGTGATCCGCGACAGCCTGTATCTGTTCAGCGAAGCGCTGGCCGCCACCGGCGACCGCTTCGCGCTGTACGGCTTTTCTTCGGTGCGGCGCGAACACGTGCGCTTCCATTTGCTGAAGGGTTTCGATGAAAAATATGACGAGCAAATCCGCGGCCGCCTGGCCGCGCTGAAACCCGGCTATTACACGCGCATGGGCGCCGCCCTGCGGCATGCTTCTGCGATCCTGGCCAAACAAAAGAGCGGCCGCCGTTTATTGCTGATCCTGACCGACGGCAAACCGAACGACCTCGACCAGTACGAAGGCCGCTACGGCATAGAAGACACCCGCTTCGCGATCCTGCAGGCGCGCCGCCTCGGCCTGACGCCGTTTTGTGTGACCATCGATGAAAAAGCCGGCGACTATCTGCCGCATCTGTTCGGCAGCAGCGGCTTCGTGGTCGTCAAACATGCGGCCGAATTACCGCAAGTCTTGCCGCGTCTGTATCTGCAGCTGACCGCGAATTGACTTCCCGCGCCGGTTGAGCTTGATCTAGCGCAGACAGCGTGCAAGTGCGGGTCCGGCTTGACCGCCGTCAATGATTTCCCCTTATGCCAAGCGTAGCCTTGGCGACAACCAAGCGTGCCGCATCACAGCACAGGTTTGTACATGGTCTCTCACAGCTTACCAACCAGAAGGGGAAATAAAAATGAAGTCGAAATTCAGCAGGCCCTCGATACGTACTATGGCAGCCTTGTTGGCCGTCTTGCCCTTGGCGCTGGGCGTCGCCTGCGCCGAGGAAAAGAAGGACGATAAAGCCCACGGCGCAGCCGAACTGAAGTATCAGGCCGGTGGCTCTCCGCTGGCGAACGAGGCCATGCACCAGAACATCAACCCCAAAGCGCCGCCTATGACCAAGGCGGAATTCGAAACTGGCAAGCAAATCTATTTTCAACGTTGCGCCGGCTGTCACGGCGTGTTGCGCAAGGGCGCCACCGGCAAACCATTGACACCGGACATCACGCTCGACAAGGGCACCGATTACCTGAAAGTCTTCATCAACTACGGCTCGCCGGCCGGCATGCCCAACTGGGGCACTTCCGGCGATTTGTCGGAGAAAGAAGTCGACCTGATGGCGCGCTACATCCAGCAAGAACCGCCGGTGCCGCCAGAATTCAGCATCCAGGACATGCTGGCGACCTGGAAAGAAGTGATCCCGGTCGCTCAGCGTCCGAGCAAGAAGATGAATAGCTACAATATCGCGAATATCTTCTCCACCACCTTGCGCGATTCCGGCGAAGTGGCGCTGATCGACGGCGACACCAAGAAAATCATCAATATCGTCAAGACCGGTTACGCCGTGCATATCTCGCGCACCTCCGCTTCCGGCCGCTACCTGTTCGTGATCGGGCGCGACGCCCGCATCAACCTGATCGACCTGTGGATGGAAAAACCGGACACCGTGGCCGAGATGAAAGTCGGCCTGGAAGCGCGCTCTATCGAAACCTCCAAGTTCAAGGGTTACGAAGACAAATATGCGATCGCCGGCGATTACTGGCCGCCGCAATTCGTGCTGATGGAAGGCGACACGCTCAAGCCGCTGAAGATCGTTTCCACGCGCGGCATGACAGTCGACAATGTCTACCATCCTGAACCGCGGGTCGCTTCCATCGTCGCTTCGCACTATCGTCCCGAATTCGTGGTGAACGCCAAGGAAACCGGCAAGATCATGCTGGTCGACTACAAGGACATCAACAACCTGAAGATGACCACGCTGGACGCCGCCAAGTTCCTGCATGACGGCGGCCTCGATTCTACCGGCCGTTACTTCCTGGTGGCGGCCAACGCCTCCAACAAGATCGCGGTAGTCGACACCAAGGAAGACAAGATGGCGGCCCTGGTCGATGTCGGCAAGACCCCGCATCCGGGGCGCGGCGCCAACTTCGTGCATCCTAAGTTCGGTCCGGTCTGGGCCACCAGCCATCTCGGCGACGAAAGCATTTCCATGATAGGCACCGATCCGGTCAAGCATAAGGATCAGGCCTGGAAAGTGGTGGCTACCATCAAGGGCCAGGGCGGCGGCTCCCTGTTCATCAAGACCCATCCCAAGTCCAGGAACCTGTGGATCGATACGCCTTTGAATCCGGACGCCAAGCTGAGCCAGTCGGTCGCCGTCTTTGACATCGCCCATCTGGAACAAGGTTATGTCACCCTGCCTATCGCCGAATGGGCGAACCTCGGTGAAGGCGCGAAACGTATCGTCCAGCCTGAATACAACAAGGCCGGCGATGAAGTCTGGTTCTCGGTCTGGAGCGCCAAGGACAAGCAATCCGCGATCGTGGTGGTGGATGACAAGACCCGCAAGCTGAAAGCCGTGATCAAGGATCCTAAACTGATCACGCCTACCGGCAAGTTCAACATCAACAATACCCAGCACGACGTGTATTAAGGAGTAGCAGATGAAACATCAACTAGGATGGTCGCTGATCGCCGCCTGCGGCGTCGCCGCCCTGGCTTTCAGCGCCGGCACGTCATACGCGGCGACCGGCGCCGAACTGGCGCAGAAAAACGGCTGCATCGCTTGCCACAGCGTGGACAAGAAAGTGCTGGGACCGGCGTTCAAGGACGTATCTAAAAAATACAAGGGAAATGCCGATGCGGTCGCCATGCTGTCCAAGAAAATCAAGGATGGCAGCACCGGCGTCTGGGGCCCCATCCCCATGCCGCCTAACGGCCCGCGCGTCAGCGACGCCGACATCAAGGTGCTGGCCGAGTATGTGTTAGCGACGAACTGAGTTCGCGCTCAACAGAAAAGCGCACCGGCCAGACGGCCTGTGCGCTTTTTTTATCTGGAAAATTTGTCCACGAAATACACGAAAAGCACGAAAAAAAACTCCCCTTGTGTCATTCCCGCGCAGGCGGGAATCCAGTGCCGTGATAAGCAACAGTCGCTGGATCCCCGCTTGCAGGGCGCACTTGAGCAAGTATGCTCAAGCCGTTACGCAGGCGAGCAGCATGCTACCCGAATTCCCTGCTTCACCCTATGCGGGGATGACGGTAATAATAGAGTAACTGTTCAGCAGTTTTTGGCGCATCACGTTTAATCGAACCAAGACTTAAGCGCGCAGAGAGCGCAAGGAAAACCTCTGTACTTCCTCTGTACTTCCTCTGTATTTCCTCTGTATTTCCTTTGTATTTCCTCTGCGCTCTCTGCGCGGCGAAGGATTTTCATTTTCGACTGAATAATTACGATATTTTTTTTTCGCGCTTTTCGTGTTTTTCGTGGACTAAGGCTTTTTTTAACGCGCTCAACCGGGCTGGCCGTCGACGCGCGCTTTCAGGTACGCCGGCAACATCAGCGCCACCCACAGGCCCAGCAAGATCAGCCAGGCGCTGGCGGAAATGACGATCAGGGCAGGCGCCTCCAGCGCGCTGGCCAGCACGCGCAGCGCAGCCGACAGATGCAGGCCGAGGTAGATGCTCCACAACAGATTGCCGGCTTCCAACGGGCGACCGCTATGGCCGTAAGTGACGCGGCTGACGAAACCGACCAGCATGGTCGCCATGAAACCGAGGCCGAGCGCGTGCAGCGCCGCCGAACCGAGGCGCAGGCCGAAAGCGTCGGCCGCATACAGGGCGAACACGATAGTCAGCCAGGCAAACGACAGATGCAACATCGCCAGCAAGCGGTTTTGCAAGCTGCGCCACAAGCCCCAGCGCCACGAAGTATACGCAAAGCTGAGGCTGAGCGCGGTCGCCGTCAGCGCTTCCGCCAGATGCACTGGCAGGCTGCCGGCGATCACCAGCACGGCGCAGCCGGACAGCCATGCTCCCAGCAGCCAGTAAGGCCGCCACGCCTGATACGGGCGCAGCACATTGCTGGTGAAGAAAGGCAGCATGCGATGGCAGACCGTCACAAACACCGGCAGCAAAAATCCAAAGAAAGCCAGCTGGCGCGCCGGCAGCCAGGCCGCCGCGACGCCGGCGCTCCAGGCCAGCGTCGCCGCCAGCGCCAGCGTGCCGCCGCACATCGCCGCCAGTATCGCCTGCGGATGTTTTTTATCCGGCGCCGTACTGGCGCGCACCAGCCCGCCCCAGCGCCAGGTCACGGCCAGCCAGCCGCTCAGCATCAGCGCGAAGCCGGAACTGCGCAAGGGCGGCCAGCCGAGGCTGGACGCCAGCAAGACCAGCATCAGACCGGCAAAATAGGTGGCGCCGTTCAATAAAAAGTACTGGTCGGTGGCATTCAGCGCCAGCCAGCGCGGTCCGGCCGTGAAGGTGAAGCCGAGTATGAATAGCGGAAATACGCCGAGCGGCATCAACAGCGCATGCAGCGGCACTGCCTGGGCGCTATGCGGCCCATGTAAGCTCAGCCACCACCAGCCGAACAACAGCAAGACGGCCAGCGCACCGAGAAAAAAATACAGACGATGGGGGGCGTGAGCGAGGCGTTTCATATCAATTTCCGGGTCAGAATTGCGGACTTGCCAGCTGCTGGCGGCCGCGGCTGGAGGCTGTAGTGTCTAAAATATACTCCCCTCTAGTATTTTTTGCAGCCCAATAAATACGCTGACGACAGGGGGAAATATTCAAAAACATGGGGGAGTATATGCATTACTAGGCTGTATTCAAATTTCGTGTTGATGGGCGGTTTTGTGAACAGTCCATATCGTATTAACGTCATTCCGGCATGGTGTTAGCCGGAATCCGTGCAAGGGATCCTTGCACCTTTATTCACATAACGAACATCGCCACTTTCTAGATATGCGCGTCAACGTAACAAAAGTCGCTGGATTCCGGCTTAAAGCACGCCGGAATGACGTCTCCAAATTTTTTAAACATCAACGTAACGGCATCAACACGAAATCTGCATACAGCCCATTACTACCATTCTTTGCGCTCAAACTGGAGCAGCAACTGCTGCAATCCTTGTTCCACCGCTTGCCAGGCCAGCGCCGCCTCGTCCTCGCTGGCGGCGTCATGCAAGCGCTTGCGTGCGCCGGCGCGGTTCAGCACCAGATGCTGGTCGGCCACCACTCCTGCTTGCTGCAGGCAGGCTTGCACGCAGGCCAGGGCGCAACCATCGAGCGCCAGGATGGGCCGCCCGGATTGCGCCAGCCTGACCAGCGACGCGACTCCGCCGCCGACGCCGCTGATGCAAGACATTTGCGCCCGGCCTTCGCGATCGAGGCGCAGCGCGCTATCGTTCGCCAGTTGCGCCACGCTGGAGCAACCGGAACAGGCGTACACCAGGGGCAGGGCTGTGTCTTTCACTATGCCGTTTCGAGTCTGTTCGCCAAAGCGGTCAGCCAGGCGGGGCGCTCGCTGGCGTCTATCCAGTATTTGACGGCGATACCGAGTTCAGTGTCGCCTTCCATTTTCAGGCGGCGGCGGAAAAACAGGGTGTCGGCGTCTTCCATGCCGGACGCCAGCTTGAAAAAATCCAAAGCGGTAGCCGAGAGTTTCACATCGGCGTCTGCCTGTTGCGTCTGCGGCTTGAACTTGCCCTGGTCGCAAAAAAAACACAATTGCAATCCCAGGTCTTCTATCTGCATCGCAAAAGTCTTGCCGTACAAGCTCTCCGGCGCCACCAGCCACTGGCGGCGGCGCGCCAACTCCAGCATCAGCAGCAAGGGCGCGGACGCCAGCGGCGACGGCAACAGCCGTCCGAGGCTGGCCACGGGAGAGGGAAAACGGAAGTCGGTCAGTTTCATGGTTTTTCAGGTTTTATGCCTCTTGATACTGCATGCCGGGCTTAGCCAACCAGTAGCCGTTGCTGCGCTCGGCATTGGCCGGCAGCGCGCGCACCGTGGCCGCGCTCAGCGTCTGTCGCGCGAGGTCGAAGGCGGCCACCACCCCGGCCATGCCCTGCGACTGCGGCTGCAGGCGCAACACATCCACGCCCAATGCGGCCAGTTGCGGCACTTGCGCGCCGAGGTCGAGGCAAGTCGCACTCTGGGTCTGGATGCCGTTGATGTTCAAAAATTCCTTGCTGTCGCGCGTCGCCAGCGGCAAGCCGTCCGGATACATTTCGCAGCGGAATTCGCAGTTATCCTTGCGCAGTCTATGGTGGCGGGCGGTGAAGCAGCGCGAGGAAAACGCCAGCGCCATGCGGCCCCAGACCTGCACTTCGGTCTGCATGCCGGCCGGCCGGTTTTGCTGCAAGGCGGCCAGATCGTCGCCCGACAATTCTATAGGCGGGAGGTAGCGGCGCGCTCCCAAGCCGGCCAGCCAGGCCAGCGTGCCTTCGTGGTAAATATTCAGATGCGGCCCGGCCACGAAGGGCTGGCCCTGCATAGCGCGCACTGCACTGAAATCGTTCGCTTCCAGCATGAAGCCGGCGGCCAGCGCCTTCTCTGCCTGGCGCTGCATATTGCGGCGGTCGGCTTCGCTGTCGATCAGGGTCAGGCTGGACAACACCACTTGTTTGCCGGCGTCGCGCAGTTCGATGGCGAGCGCCAGCCAGTCATCGAGTTTCATCAGGTGGCGGCGCGAACAGACCACTTCGCCGAGGTAGACGATATCGACCGGCCATTGCATGGCGTCGACGTAGAATTGCAGGGTGTCGGCTTTCGACCAGTAATAGGCCAGCGGGGCGAGAGATAACTTTAATTGACTCATGCTCATTTCCACGGACGTTCAAACGCGCCCTGGGTGACTTGTGCGCCTTCGGCATGGCGCGCCAGCGTGGTTTGCCAGTCGGTGCGCGGCGAATAGCGCTCCGGGTCGCGCTGGGCGCTGTCCAGCGCGGCGCGCAGGGTGGACACCACTTGCGCCACATAGCTGGGGCTGCGCTGGCGCCCTTCTATCTTGATGGCGGACACGCCCATCGCGATCAATTTCGGCAACAAGCCGATGGCGTTCAGGCTGGTCGGCTCTTCCAACGCGTAATCGGTGGCGCCGTTGACTTCAAAACGCCCCTTGCACAAGGTCGGATAACCGGCCGCTTCATCCGGCGCGTAGCGGTCGATCAGAGTGCCGCCCAGACGCGCATACAGGGTCTGCTCTTTTTCTTCCCAGCTGACCGCATGGGCCGGCGAGCAGACGCCCTTATTGTTGGGCGAATCGCCGGTCACATAGCTCGACAGCAGGCAGCGCCCTTCGGCCATCACGCACAGGCTGCCGAAGCCGAACACTTCGATTTCCACCGTGGTCTGGCGCAGGATTTTTTCGATTTCCTGCAAGGTCAGCACGCGCGGCAGCACGGCGCGCCTGATGCCGAATTGTTCGCGCATCAGCTCGATCGCATCGAGGGTGGTGGCCGAGCCTTGCACCGACAGATGCAGGCGCAAGTCGGGATGGCGATCACGCGCATACGCCATCAGGCCGGGATCGGCCAGGATCACGGCATCGGCTTCCATCTGTACGGCGGTATCGATGGCGGCGCGCCATTCGGCCACGGCCCTGGCTTGCGGATAGGTATTGATGGCAAACAGCACTTGCCTGCCGCGCGCGTGCGCATAGGCGACGCCCTGGCGAATATCGTTTTCGCCGAAGTTCAGTCCACCGAAATTGCGGGCATTGGTGGCATTGCGTAAGCCGAGATATACGGCATTGGCTCCTTTGTCTACCGCCGCCTTGAGGGCGACCAGACTGCCGGCAGGAGCGACCAGATCGATAGCATTCATGAGTACCACAGCCTGTTCATACGAGGGGAAAGGCAAAAGGGAATGGACCGCAGATGCTAGCGTTTTTTTTGCGCCAGGTCTTTGTCCCCGATCAATAGAACTCAATTCAATACCGCAGCGCCGTGCTGATATGTCTTCAAGGCATCGGCCGAATCGATATGGATGGTGGAACCGCTGACCTTGATCAATTGCTCGTCGGTCAGTTGATGCAAGACGCGCGACAGGGTTTCCGGCGATAAGTTGAGCAGGGAAGCCACCAGGTTCTTTTTCAGCTCCAGCCGCACATCGGTCGTGCTTTGCATGATCGAGGTTTGCAGCAAATAATCGATCACGCGCTGGGTCGCGTTTTGCAGCGAATAACGCTCCACGTTGCGGATGAAACCGAGCAGGCGATACGACAAGCCGGCCATCATCTGGCGCGCAATCAGCGGCGATTGCTCGAGCAGACGCAGCAAGGCGTTCTTGGGAATTTTCAGCAACAGGGTATTTTCCAGCGCTTCGGCATAGAAGGGATAAGGCTCGTCGAGGAACATCATGGCTTCGCCGAAGCACTGGCCGGCGCGTATCAATTCCAGCACCTTGTCATTGCCTTGCGAAGAAGGGATGCTGAGCTTGACCAGACCGTACACGACGATATACGTGCCTTCCGCCATTTCGCCTTTGCGAAACAACATCAAACCCTTGTCGAGCTCCATTTTGATCACTTCTTTTTGTAATAAATCGAGCTCAAAAGGCGAGATATGACGAAACAAGGCTTGATTCGCCAACAGACCACCGAGATTAATTTTAGTCATAACGCTCCTCCCACAACTGACTGGGATCAAGTGTAGGAGTAGCGCGATACGGCGACTATCCGCCATAAGGACTAGAACCGGACTGCAAACGGACAGGCTTATTTGTCCAGACCATGCTCCACCGCATACACGGCGATCTGGACCCGGCTGCTCAGGTTCAGTTTCTTGAGGATATTTTGCACGTGAATTTTGACCGTGCTCTCGGCCACATCGAGGTGACGCGCAATTTCTTTATTGCTTTCGCCGCGCGCCAGGCAAATCATGGTTTCGCGCTCTCTGGGCGTCAGCTTTTCGCGCTCGGGCGCGCTGGCCGCATTGCTGCCGGAACGGAATTGCATCACCAGCTTGGCCGTCATCGCTTCCGCGATCACCGGCTCGCCGGCGGCGGCGCGTTTGATCGCCTGGGTCAGGTAATCGGCTTCGATATTTTTCAATAAGTAACCGCGTGCGCCGTTTTTCAATGCCGTTGTAAGGTCTTCCGCTTGTTCGGAAACGGTCAGCATCAGCACCGCCGTTTGCGGCAAATCTTCCACGATCAGCTGCATCGCTTCCAGCCCGGACAGGCCCGGCATATTCAAGTCCATCAGCACGACATCGGGCAGCAATTGCTTGGCTCGTTTGACGCCTTCCAGTCCGTCCGAAGCCTCGCCCACGATCTCGAATTCGGGATTGCGCTGCAACAGCAATTTTATGCCGCTGCGAAACAAGGTGTGATCGTCGACCAGAAGTATTTTGATTGCCATGCTGTTCCTTGTCATTTTCCGAGACGATATTGTCTCACGCGACCAGTCTTTCTTCGCGCCGCAAATGCAAAGAAATCGTCGTGCCCGCGCCGGGCTGGCTGACGATATCGAATTGCGCGGACAGGCGTTGCGCCCTTTCCTGCATGATGCGCAAACCGACGTGCGCATCGGATTTTTTGCGCACTTCTTCCATCGAAAAACCCTTGCCGTTATCGGCGACGATCAGTTCGAAATCGCGCTCGTTGTGGACGTGCACTTTCACTTCGCTCGCTTGCGCATGTTTGCGTATATTCGACAAGGCTTCCTGCAGGATGAACAAGACTTGCAATTGCTGCTCAGGCGCCAGCGGCGCGCCGCTGCCGAGTATTTCTATCCGGCCGCGCACGCCGGTCTGGCGCTCGAATTTCGTCAGCACATTGCGCATTTCCGATTCCAGATTACTATCCTGCAAACGCGTGCGGAAATTCAGCAGCAGCTCGCGCACATCTTCATAACTCTCTTCCACGCCGGCGCGCAACAGGGGCACGACATCGGCGATTTCCTGGGTATCGTTGCGCTTCAGCGAATCTTCCAGCATCTGCACTTGCAGGTTGAGGAAATTCAAGCCTTGCGCGATACTGTCGTGCAAACCCTGCGCCAGCAGATTGCGCTCTTGCGACACCGCGAATTCTTTTTCGCGCGCGATCAGGCGCTGGTTCTCGATAGCGATGCCGAGGTTTTGCCCCAGCGTTTCCAGCAAGCGGCGCTCTTCGCCGCTGATGCTACGCTCTTGCATGAAATGCAGCGAGAAACTGCCTATCACCTGCTGCCGTGCGATGATCTGGAATACGGCGATAGAGACGAAGCCCTCTTCCTGGCAACGGTAACGCTTCTGCGGATTCAGGTGGCGGAAATCGCGCACCAGGATCACGCCCTGATGGATGGCGGCGCCGCACAGACAATCGTCGGTCTTGATGCAGTGCTCCTCTTCTATCATTTTTTCAGAAATGCCTTCATGCACGGTGATATGCATGTTATCGCGCTGATTGTCGAGGATGCGGACGGTGCCGCCGTCGGCCTGGATGCGCTGCATGATGCGGCGCAAGAAGCCGCGGCACAGTTCGTCGATAGCATGCGGCCCGGCCAGGAAGGCGGCCAGCTCGTACAGAGTGCTGACTTCGTGATTTTGCGCCTGCAATTTCTTGGTCTTGTCGAGCACGCGCTGCTCCAGCGTGCGTTGCGCGCTTTGCACGTGATCGGCCATCTTGTTGAAAGCGATCGCCAGCACGCCGAACTCGTCTTCGGTTTCCACCGGCAGGCGTACGCTGAGATCGTCTTCGCTCATCCTGGCGATGCCGGTACGCATGCGTGTGACCGGCCCTATGATCCACAGGTACAACAAATACAGCATGGCGACGCTGGCCGCCAGCGACATGAAGATCAGGGTGGTCTGGCACAGGCGCAGCCAGGTGGTTTTTCCGGACAGCTCGACTTCCACCATGGAAACCAGCTGATTGATGTCGTTCACGAACGGCGGCAAGGCTTGCCGGTAACGCGCCACCGCCTCCACCCGGCGCGCGGCATCGGTTTCCAACAAAGCCGCCCTGGCGTCTTTCTGCATCCGGTCTTGCCAGCTGGTTTGCACCAGATTCATTTGCTGCATGATGTCGCCACTAGCCGGTAAAAACAGCGGGCGCTTGGCGTCGCCATTGCGCAAATCGAACAAGGTGTTGTTGAATTGCTCCAGTTCATTTTCGACGGTCTTGCTATCCATCGCATGCTCTAGCACCAGCGCCAGCCGGAACGAGCGCATGCGCAGGCTGCCGGCTTCGTTGATCGCCGCCGCGCCGCCTTCCAGCTGCCAGGACAGCAGCAAGGTATAGGCAATCGCCATCAGCGTGAAGATCAGGCCGATCACGGTGGTCAGCAAGATGCGGAAGGTGATGCGCTTTCTGATCGGCAGGGATTGCTGGGTGCTCATGGACGAAAGAAAATGCAGGAGGAAATAACGCTAGTGTAGACCTTTTTCCCGCCCCGGCAAGCGCGCTTCAGACGCTTGCTAAGGCGCTGTGCTCCACCCCGAGCGGGCAGACCATGGGCAGGAAACTGTCGGAGCGCTCGGAATAGGCCAGCAGCGCGCCATGGCTCATGTCGAAATACCAGCCGTGCAAGGCGATTTCGCCGCGCGCTTCGCGCTCGGCAATCCAGGGAAAGCCGCGCAAATTATTCAGAGACAACAGGATGGCGCCCAGTTCGCAGGCGCGATTTTGTTCGGCCACCGAACAATGCACCAGCTGTGCCAGCACCTGTTGCTTGACCGGTTCGACGATCTTCATCCAGCGGCCGATGAAATCGATTTCCCGGCTCGGCGCATAGCCTTGCATCAGGGCGCGGATGCCGCCGCATTTTTCATGCCCCATGACGATGATGCGTTTGACGTTCAGCGCTTCCACCGCGAACTGGATCGCGGCGCTGACGCCTTGCTGGTGCCCGAGCGCATTGCAGGGCGGCACCAGGTTAGCGACATTGCGCACCACGAAAATATCGCCGGGATCGCAATCGAGCAGCAAGGCCGGATCGACTCTGGAATCGCAACAGCCTATCAGCAGCGTGGTCGGTTTCTGGCCGTTGTTCAGTTTTTCATATAAAGGGTCTTCCCCGGCAAAGTATTTGCTCTGGAAGCGCTGGAATCCTTCTATGAATTGCTGGATATTTCTGACGGCCATCGCGCGCTCCTTTCAACCGCCGGTTTGCGCCATGAAGCGCACGATCTTGTGGCGATGTTCATTGAATTCGTGGCGCTCCGGTTTCAACTCTATCGCCGCGCGGATTGCCGTTTCCAGTTCCGCATCGCTGACGCCGGCCCGCAGCAGCGGGCGCAATTCGAATTTCTCTTCCTGCCCCAGGCACATGTAGAGGGTGCCGTCGACCGCCATCCGCACGCGGTTGCAGGTCGCGCAAAAATGCTGGCTGATCGGCGAGATAAAGCCTATCGTGCCCTGGCCGTCGGCCGTGCTCCAGTAGCGCGCCGGGCCGCCGCCGAGTTCGGCCGCCGCCGGCTGTAGCTTGAATTCGCGCACCAATTGCTCGCGTATCGTTCCCACCTCCATATACTGGCTATTGCGGCCGGTGTCGCCCATAGGCATCGCTTCTATCAGCCTGAGGATGAAGCCTTCGGTAAAGCAATACTCGGCCATGCGCATGATTTCGTGATCGTTGACGCCGCGCATCACCACCATGTTCAGCTTGATAGGATCGAAGCCGGCCTGCTTGCCGGCCTGCAAACCGGCCATGATGCTGGCGAAGCTGTCGCGCCCGGTGATCTGCTGCATGCAAGCCCGGTCCAGGCTGTCGAGGCTGACGTTGATGCGGCTGACGCCGGCGCTGCGCAAGGCTGGCGCGTGCTTATGCAATTGGGTCGCGTTGGTCGACAGGGAAATATCGTGCAAGCCCGGCAAACCCGACAATTGCGACACCAGTTGCGGCAAGTGGCGCCGCAACAGAGGTTCGCCGCCGGTCAGGCGCAGTCTGGCCACGCCCATGCGGGCAAAGGCGGCCACCACGCGCTCGATTTCGTCGAAACGCAGCCAGTTGTCCGGTTCTTCAAAACCGGAAAAACCCTTGGGCAGGCAATAGCTGCAGCGCAGATCGCACCTGTCGGTGACCGACAAGCGCAGATAGCTGACGCGGCGACCGAAGCGATCTGTCAATGCGGGGTGATGGGGGTGGGCAGGCGTTTCCATACCTGCATTGTGGTGGCAGAAGGCAGGCTCCGCAATTCGCCGCCAAGCCAGTCGCGCCTAGTTCATTTGGGGGATAAACGCTGCGCCAATAGCATGGGCAAGAGTTCCTTGCGGTAACGCAACAGGGTCAGCAGCAGCGCGCCGCCCATCCAACCCTGGGACAGAGCGAAGGCGAGGCCGGCCGGCACGGCCAACGGCGAGGGCGCCAGCGGCAAGGCCAGCAACAAGGCCAGCGCCAGCAAGACCATCCTGGCTTGCCATTGCAGGCGCTGCGGCGGCAGCACGGCTTGCATGGTGGGAACGCGGCGCCCGGCCGGGATTTGCCGGCGCAGATGCAGGAACACCAGGAAAGGAATAATTTTTCCTAGCATGGCGTTCACCGGCAAGACCGCGCCGCCGACCAGGGCCAGCACCCCTATCCACCACGGCAGGCAGAGCGCGATTTGCTGCGGCAAATGCGCGGCGAACAAGGTTTGCAACGCCGTCAGCAGCGCCGCCGCCAGCCAGCTGAGCGCGCACGCCAGCCACAGTATCCAGGCCGGATCGAAACGCCGCTTAGCTTGCCATACGGCATGCAAGGCGAGCACGGCGAATCCGGCAACGATGGCGCAAGCCGACCATAGCGCGAATTGCCAGAGCGGCGCCCAGGCGGCGAGCAAGAGCGGCAACCAGAGCAAACCTGGCGCAGAACGCTGCCATCTTGCGCCGGGGCGTCCGGTCTGCCAGAACATGGGGACAACGGTGCTGGCCACACCCAGCACCAGCGCGGCGATCCAGCCGAGCAAGCCCCAGGCCACATGCAAGTCCAACCAGCGCAATACCTGGATCTGCCACCAGCCGGCGAAGCTGCCCGCCATGGCGATGCCCAGCCCTATCACGACGGCCAGCGCCAGCGCTATCCAGCGCAGCGTGCGCGTGGTGGCGTCGGTCACGCTGACGCGCCAGGCCGCGCCGGCCAGCGCCAGCACCACCGCGCCGTATAAGACGGCGGCGAGGCGCGCAGCCCAGACGAAGCCGGCGCGCTCGCCCGAAAGAAATCCGGCCGACAGGCAGGCTGCGATTGCGGCCGAACCGAGAGCGACGAAAGGGGAAATATAACGGGCGAAAACTACGGTTTGTCCGGCTACCACCGGCATCAGTTGAAACATGGCGCCTAGCATGACCGGCGCCAACATGCCCAGCACCAGCCAGTGCGTCAGCGCCAGCGTCAGCGGCGCGTAACGGTCGGGCAAGCCGGCCGCCGGTCCGAACGCCAACAGCAGACCGGCCGCCACGCCCAGCCAGGGGGCCGGCAGCAGGCAGCCGAAGATCGTGGCCGGCGACGGCGCCAGTTCGTAGTTGAGGATTGTAGCCAAGCGCAGGCGGATTTAAGCCGTTTCCGGCTTGGCGGCCGAAGCGCAAGAGCAGGCGCCGCCGCAACCGCCGAAACCCAATACCGACATCAGCTGAGGCACGCTGCCGCCGCACATCGGATACAGGACGTTTTCTTCCTTGATGTTGTGCTGTTGTATCAGCACATTCAGGGTGTCGATGGCAGCCAGCGCCTCGTCCGGCTGATGCGCTTCTAGCGCGGCATACGCTTCGTCGCGCAGCGCGCGGATTTCCGCATGTTCGCCGCGCATGACGACCGTAGGGCCGTTCGTGATGCCGGTCGCTTTTTCAAACGCCGGGAACAGGCGCTCTTCTTCCAGCATGAAGTGGTGATCGAGTTCTTCGCTGAACAAGCGGAAATTGCGCCCGGCGGACGGCAGATCGCGTTTGCGCAAGGCGGTTTCGCAGCGGGTCAGCTGCTCGTCGCATTCGCGGTGCTGGCGCACCATTTCTATCATTGCTTGTGACATGGTCTACCTTATTAATTTGCTTCGGTGCACAAGGCGCACCTAGGTTGTTACTGTACCAGGGGGCTATCCGCCCCCTGCAAATCTATGCCGGAAATCTTGGCGCGCCCGACCAGCAATTGCAGATACTGACGCACGGCATGGCTATGGCTGGCGCGCTGCATGGCATCGGCGATCCCCGCTTCCACCTGTTCGAACGGCAACAGGCTCCCTTCCGCCTTGCGTCCGAGCTGGACGATATGCAGACCGAAACGGGTTTCCACCAGATGCGGAATGATGCTGTCCGCCTCGGCGGCGAACACGGCTCTTTCGAATTCCGGCACGGTCGCGCCGCGTCCGAGCTGACCGAGATTGCCGCCGACTTCGCCCGAAGGGCAATTGGAATTCGCCTTGGCCAGCGCGGCAAAGCGCTCCGGCTTATCGAGGACGTCGGCCAGCACCGTTTCAGCATGTTTGCGCAAGCTTTCCAGATCGAGCGCGGGCGTCACCTGGAACAGGATATGGTTCGCTTCTACCAGTTCGCCGACCGTGAAGCGGTCCGCATGCGCCTGGTAGTGACGCAGACATTCTTCACGCCCCGGCGTCGGCACCAGCACTTCCTGCTCCAGTAAGGCGTCGACGACTGCCTCATCTTCGCCCTGCAGGCCGAGCGCCCTGGCCTGGTCGAGCAAGACGCGCCGCAATACCAGCGCCGTCATCGCGCTCTTGAGCGGATCGGACGCATCCTGATGCTGCGGCAACTCGCACTCCATCTCGGCGTCGCTGAGTTCATAACCATTCACAATCACGGGCATGATGTTCTCCAGATTCTTTATAACGTTAAGGAAGCACGGATTTAACTGAAATTCGTCATCCCCGCGAAAGCGGGGATACACCTAAGTGCTTGATTTACATGGATTCCCGCTTTCGCGGGAATGACGCGTTTTGATTTAATCTGCGTTTCCTTAATTACTTGGCGTGCGCCCTAGCGTGGACGCACCAGCTGCCATGCGCGGTTCAGATACGTTACTGAGGCGAAACCGCTCCAGACATGCACCAGACGGGTGAACGGGAAGATCACGAACAGGCTCATGCCCATGAACAAGTGCGCCTTGAACACCAGCGGAGCGGCAACGATGAATTCAGCGGCATCGCCCTTGAAGGTCACGACGTGCTGGGCCCAGGTCATCAGCAAGACCATCATGTGGCCGTCGGTGTGCTGCGCCGATTCGACGATGGAATACAAGCCCAGGCTCAGGGTCACGAAGATCCACAGCAGCAAGACCTTGTCGCCGGTCTTGGTCACGGCCGAGATGCGCGCATCGGTGAAACGGCGGTGCATCAGTATCAGCAAACCGAGCATGCACATGGCGCCGAAGATGCCGCCCATCGTCATCGCGATCATTTGCTTGAAGCTGTGCGTGACGCCCAGCGTATCCCAGACTATCACCGGGGTCAGCAAGCCGACCAGATGGCCGCCGAACAAGCCGAGTATGCCGAGGTGGAACAGGATGTTGCCGAGCCGCAGATTACCGGCGTGCAGCATTTGCGAGGAATCGCTCTTCCAGGTGTATTGCTCGCGCTCGAAACGCGCCAGGCTGCCGAACAAAAAGATGGCCAGCGCAATGTAGGGATAAATCCCGTAAATAAATTGGTGTAAGTAAGTCATGATAGTCTCTCTTTGTTGTCAAGATGCCGGCTACGCCGCGCTATCGGCTGCAGCCGCCTTGGGCTGACGCGGATAAAAATTCACGGTCTGACGCTGTGTCTGAGTAGGGCAGCTGGCCGGTTTCAGTAAAGGTTCCACGCCATCGGCGCCCGGACCGAAAGTCTCCATCGCATCATCCATATCGCGCACCGGCGGCTCGCCCTGCTCTTGCGGCACCACGTCGGTGAGTGTGGTCAGCAACATGAAAATACTGCTGTACGGGCTGCCGTTGCGCTGCAGGCGCATGCCGATCGCGGCCAGTACATGGATCGCGTCGCCGAGCAGTTTTTCTGCCGTTTCCTCTTCGATCAGGCTCAGGAATTCCAGGAACAGCGGTACGTAATCGGGCAATTCGCTGACTTCAGGTTCGAAGCCGTGCCGGCGATATTCCTCTATCAGGTCCACCATCGCCTGGCCGCGATCGCGGCTTTCGCCATGGATGTGCTCAAACAAGTGCAGGGCCTGGGACGGCGTGCGGTCGAAGGTGGCGACGTAATTTTCCTGCAGCGGGATCAGCTGTTCCGATTGCAGATACTGCAGCAGAGGTTGCAGGGTTTCTGCAAATTCAGACTCGACTGCCAGTTCCTGTGCTATCTCGGGCAAGGCTGCGATCAGGTCCGGCTGCGGGTAGCTGAGCAAGGCCGATAAAATGCGATAAATTTTCATGATGTTTCCATATATTTTGGTAGGGTGGGCACGCCCTTGTGCCCACGCGTACCGGCATCGCGGTGTGGGCACGCTGCCCACCCTACGATGCTCACTCTTCCGTCATCGACATCTTCTTCCGCGACTTCGGCATATCGACGAAGATCACGCTGCCTTGTGGCTTTTTACCGAACAGCGAACCATCCGACGTGCCGCCCGAGCAGCCGTTGCCGAAAGTAAAGCCGCAACTGCCTTTCTCGTTGAAGCTGTCTTCCACCATTTCCTTGTGCGAGGAAGGAATCACGAAGCGGTCTTCGTAATTCGCGATCGCCATGGTCTGGTACATGTCTTCGACCTGCGCTGCCGTCAGACCGACTTGCTGCAGCACGGCGCTGTCTTGCTGACCGTGCACGACTTCGGCCCGCTTGTAGGCGCGCATCGCCAGCATCTTGTCGAGCGCTTGCAACACCGGCTCTTCCTTGCCGGCGGTCAGCAGATTCGCCAGGTAGCGTACCGGTATCCGCAAGGATTTGACATCCGGGATGATGCCGTTCATGCCCATGTGGCCAGCCTCGGCTGCCTTCTGGATAGGCGACAGCGGTGGTACATACCAGACCATAGGCAGGGTGCGGTATTCCGGATGCAGCGGGAAGGCGATCTTCCATTCCATCGCCATCTTGTACACCGGCGATTTCTGGGCCGATTCTATCCAGCTGTCGGGAATACCGTGCTTGCGCGCTTCGGCGATCACGGCCGGATCGTGCGGATCGAGGAAGCAATCGAGCTGGGCCTGATACAGATCCTGTTCGTTCGCCACCGAAGCGGCTGCTTCTATCTTGTCGGCGTCGTACAGCAAGACGCCGAGGTAGCGGATACGGCCGACGCAGGTTTCCGAGCAGACGGTAGGCTGGCCGGCTTCGATACGCGGATAGCAGAAGGTGCACTTCTCGGCCTTGCCGGAACTCCAGTTGTAATAAATCTTTTTGTACGGGCAGCCGGAGATACACATGCGCCAGCCGCGGCACTTGTCCTGGTCGACCAGCACGATGCCGTCGTCTTCGCGCTTATAGATAGAACCGGACGGGCAAGACGCCACGCAAGCCGGATTCAGGCAGTGCTCGCACAGACGCGGCAGATACATCATGAAAGTGTTTTCGAAAGTCGAATACATTTCTTTCTGTACGCCTTCGAACAGGGCGTCGCGGCTACGCGAACTGAATTCGCCGCCGAGATCGTCTTCCCAGTTCGGGCCCCAGACTATCTTGTCCATCTTCTTGCCGGTGATGACAGAAATCGGACGTGCGGTCGGCGGGGTCTGCGACAGCGGCGCGTTTTGCAGGCGCTCGTAGTCGTAGGTGAACGGTTCGTAATAATCGTCGATAGATGGCAGATTAGGATTGGCGAAAATATTCGCCAGTATCTTCAGCTTGCCGCCCTGTTTAGGCTCGAGCTTGCCAGCCTCGTTGCGCTGCCAGCCGCCGTTCCACTTCTTCTGGTTTTCCCATTCTTTCGGGTAGCCGATACCGGGTTTGGTTTCTACGTTGTTAAACCACGCATATTCCATACCGTCACGACTGGTCCAGACGTTTTTACAGGTGATGGAACAGGTATGGCAACCGATACATTTATCGAGGTTGAGCACCATGCCCACTTGTGCGCGAATTTTCATTATTCTGCTCCTTCTTCAAGCTTGCCTTCCAGCCAGTCCACTTTTTTCATCTTGCGCACAATCACAAACTCATCGCGGTTACTACCGACCGTGCCGTAATAGTTAAAGCCATACGCCAGTTGCGCGTAACCGCCTATCATGTGGGTCGGCTTCAATACGGCGCGCGTCACCGAATTATGGATACCGCCGCGCATGCCGGAAGTTTCCGCTCCCGGTGTATTCACGATCTTTTCCTGAGCGTGATACATCAGGCACATGCCCTTAGGTACGCGCTGGCTGACCACCACGCGGGCCGTCAAAGTACCGTTGCTGTTGAACACTTCCACCCAGTCGTTATCGACCAGGCCGGCTTCCTTCGCTTCGATTTCTGAAACCCAGACGTGCGGACCGCCGCGACTCAGGGTCAGCATGCGCAGGTTGTCCGAGTAAGTCGAGTGGATACCCCATTTCTGGTGCGGGGTGATCCAGTTCAGCACGATCTCTTTTTCGCCGTTCGGCAGCTTGTTCAACATCGGTGCGACGGTTTTGGTGTCGATCGCCGGCTTGTACACGCACATGCCTTCGCCGAAATCGAGCATCCAGCGGTGATCCTGGTAGAACTGCTGGCGACCGGTCAGGGTGCGCCAAGGGATCAGTTCATGCACGTTGGTGTAGCCGGCGTTGTAGCTGACTTCTTCCGATTCCAGACCAGACCAGGTCGGCGCCGAGATGATCTTGCGCGGCTGCGCCTGCACGTCGCGGAAACGGATCTTGTCGTGTTCGCGCCCTACCGCCAGATGGCTGTGGTCGCGCCCGGTGATCTTGCTCAGTGCTTCCCAGGCCTTGACCGAGACGTGGCCATTGGTTTCCGGTGCAAACGTCAAAATCATTTCGCAGGCGTCGATCGCGGTGTCCAGACGTGGACGGCCCTTGCTGACGCCTTCTTCGGTCACGACCTTGGTAATGCCGCCGATCTCGTGCACTTCATGTTCGGTATTCCAGTTGATACCCTTGCCGCCGTTGCCTAGCTTATCGAGCAAGGGGCCGATGGAAGTGAACTTCTTGTAGATCTCTTTATAGTTGCGCTCGACCACGATCATGCTAGGCGCAGTCTTGCCCGGGATCAGCTCGCACTCGCCTTTTTTCCAATCCTTAGGCTCGAACGCCTGACCCAGTTCGCCCGGGGTATCGTGCAACAAAGGTTGCAGCACGATATCCTTGCGGGTGCCGAGGTAATCGCCGCCGATCTCGGTGAACTTCTTGGCGATGCCTTTGTAGATTTCCCAGTCGGTCTTGCTTTCCCACAGCGGCTGCACCGCTTCGCTCAAAGGGTGGATGAAAGGATGCATGTCCGAAGTATTCAGATCGTCCTTTTCATACCAGGTCGCGGTCGGCAACACGATGTCGCCGTACAGGCAAGTGGTGCTCATGCGGAAGTCGAGCACGGTCAGCAAGTCGAGCTTGCCTTCGGCCGCTTCTTCGCGGAACTTGACTTCCGATGGTTTGACGGCGTCGTCCGGATCGTCGAACAGCGCATTCTGGGTGCCGAGCAGATACTTGAGGAAGTATTCGTGGCCCTTGCCCGAGCTGCCGAGGATATTCGAACGCCAGACGAACATATTGCGCGGGAAATTCTTAGGATTATCGGGATCGTCGCAACTCATGTTGATCGAGCCGTTTGTCAAGCCATTGACCAGGTATTGCTGAGGATCGACGCCAGCCTTGTTGGCCGCATCGCAGATATCGAGCGGATTGGTTTCCAGCTGCGGCACCGAAGGCAGCCAGCCCAGGCGTTCGGCCTTGGCGTTCATGTCTATCATGCTCATGTGGCTGGTCTTGGACTTGTCGGCAGTCGGCGCCAGGATCTCGTCCATCGCCAGCTTTTCATGACGCCACTGGCTGGTGTGTGCATAGAAGAAGCTGGTGCCGTTCATCTGGCGCGGCGGACGGGTCCAGTCGCTGGCGAAGGCCAGTGGCGCCCAGCCGAATTGCGGACGCAGTTTTTCCTGACCGACATAGTGGGCCCAGCCGCCGCCCGATTGGCCGACGCAGCCGCACATCATCAGCATATTGATGATGCCGCGATAGATCATGTCGTTGTGGTACCAATGGTTGAGCGCGGCGCCGACGATCACCATGCTCTTGCCGTGGGTGTCGTGCGCGTTTTGCGCAAATTCACGCGCGACCTGTATCACCAGTTCGCGCTTGACGCCGGTATGCTTTTCTTGCCAGGCCGGGGTGTAAGGGATATCGTCGTCGTACGAGTGCGCGACCGCGCCGCCCAGACCCTGATCGACGCCGTAGTTGGCCATAGAGAGGTCATACACGGTGGCCACCAGGGCGACGCTGCCGTCGGCCAGCGTGACTTTCCTGGCAGGCACATTACGCAACACCATGTCGCTGGCGTCGGTGCCGCCGAAATAGCTGAAGCCTACGCTGACCACTTCGTCGTGCTGAGCGACCAGGCTCAGTTGCGGATCGATCTCGCGGCCGGAACCGCCATCCTTAGGCTCCAGGTTCCAGCGTCCGACTTTCTCGCCTTCGTTGAACTTGTTCTCGCCCCAGCGGAAGCCGACCGAGCCGTTCGGCGCGACGATCTCGCCGGTGGTTTCGTCGATCGCCAGCGTTTTCCAGTCGGGGTTATTCGCTTCATCGAGGCTGCCCGGCAATTGCGAGGCGCGCAGCATCTGATCCGGCACGAAGCTGCCGTTGCGCTCGACCAGACGCACCAGCATAGGCAGGTCGGTGTATTGCTTGACGTAGCTGCGGAAATAATCGGATTTGTTTTCGAGGTGGAACTCTTTCAGGATCACGTGACCCATGGCCATCGCCAGCGCGGCGTCGGTGCCTTGCTTAGGCGCCATCCAGATATCGCCGAACTTGACCATCTCGCCGAAATCGCTCGAGACGGCCACGGTCTTGGTGCCCTTGTAACGGACTTCGGTGTAGAAGTGCGCGTCCGGAGTGCGGGTCTGCGGCACATTCGAGCCCCACACCATCAGGTAAGTCGAGTTATACCAGTCGGCCGATTCCGGCACGTCGGTCTGCTCGCCCCAGACTTGCGGGCTGGATGGCGGCAAATCGCAATACCAGTCGTAGAAAGACAGGCAGGCGCCGCCGATCAGCGACAGATAACGCGCACCGGCCGCATACGACACCATGGACATGGCGGGAATCGGCGAAAAGCCGACCACGCGGTCCGGGCCGAATTTCTTGACGGTGTAGGCATTCGCTGCAGCGATGATTTCTTGTGCAGTATCCCAGTCGGCGCGCACGAAACCGCCCTGACCGCGCACGGATTTATAGCGCTTGGCTTTTTCCGGATTCTGGCTGATAGCTTCCCAGGCCGCGATCGGGCCCATGCTCTTGCGCGCGGCTTGCCACATTTCCATCAGGCGGCCGCGTATCATAGGATATTTGACGCGCTGGGCCGAATACACATACCAGCTATACGAAGCGCCGCGCGGGCAGCCGCGTGGCTCGTGATTCGGCAGATCGGGGCGGGTGCGCGGATAATCGGTCTGCTGGGTTTCCCAGGTGATCAGACCGTTCTTGACATACACTTTCCACGAACAGGAACCGGTGCAGTTCACGCCGTGGGTAGAGCGCACGATCTTGTCATGCTGCCAACGACTGCGGTAGGTGTTTTCCCATTTGCGGTCTTCCTCGACCACGGCGCCATGGCCGTCGGAGAAGGTGGACTTCACCTGCGACATGAACTTCAATCTATCCAGAAAATGACTCATCGTAACTCTCCATATCAGGTGGGCGATGCACCCACATCATTCTTACGAACATGCCCTAAGCTTACGCAGCGAGCGCCCTTTCGCCCATTCTTCGGTGCGACAGAGGACGCGGTGCATTGGCACTAGGCCGGCTAGGTCGAAAGAACTAGTTCTTCGGTATCGGCAAAGAAACATTTCTTTTAAACGGCAAACCGTCAAACGAAACCGCCGGTTGCCGGCACAATGTGGCGATCAAAAAAAAAGCCTCCCGCAGGAGGCAAAAGTGAGATTCTGTTTAGTCTTAGCAAGGCATTTCCGCACCCTTGCGCGAGTAATACCACCAGGTGATGAGCATGCAGCTGACATAGAAAGCCACGAAGGTGTACAAGGCCATGTCGGGCGCACCGGTCAGCTTGATCGAGGTGCCGAAGCCTTGCGGGATGAAGAAGCCGCCGTAGGCGCCGATCGCGCCGGAGAAACCGAGCACCGCGGCAGATTCCTTGGCCGCATCGAGGCGCGCCTGCTTCATGGCGAGATCGCCCTTGCCGGCGACGGCGCGCTCACGCTCGGTCAGGAAGATGATAGGGATCATGCAAAAGGTGGAGCCGTTGCCGAGGCCGGTCAGGATGAACATGCCTATGAAGGACACCAGGAAGATCATGAACTGGTGCTCATGCAGCGCCGGCAAGATGCCGGCCAGGATCACGGCCACCATGGCGACGAATACCCAGAACGTCAGGCGCGCGCCGCCCAGCTTATCCGCCAGCACGCCGCCGATAGGGCGCGCCAGGGCGCCGGCCAGCGGGCCGAGGAACGCGAATCTGGCGACGTCGACTTCCGGGAACTGCGCCTTGATCAGCATCGCGAAACCGGCCGAGAAACCGATGAAGGAACCGAAAGTACCGATATACAGCCAGCACATCAGCCAGTTGTGCTTGCGTTTGAAGATGATGGCCTGGTCGGCGAACGAAGCCTTGGCGGACGCGATGTCGTTCATGCCGAACCAGGCGGCCAGCGTAGCGACAGCGATGAAGGGCACCCAGATGAAGCCGGCGTTCGCCAGCCAGAACATCTGGTCGGCATTGGTCTTGACGTTGTGGAACATGGCGCCGTCGCCGGAAATCGCCGCACCGAACATGGCGGAAGAGATCGCGAACGGGGTCAGGAATTGCACCACCGACACGCCGAGGTTGCCGATGCCGGCGTTCATGCCGGTGGCATAGCCCTTACGCGATTTAGGAAAGAAGAAGCTGATATTGGCCATGCTGGAGCTGAAGTTGCCGCCGCCGAAACCGCACAGCAAGGCCAGCACCAGCAGCGTGGAATAGCTGGTGGTCGGGTCTTTCAGCGCGAAGCCCATGCCTATGGCCGGGATCAGCAGGGTGGCGGTGGACAGCGCGGTCCATTTACGGCCGCCGAACACCGGCACCAGGAACGAGTAAAAAATCCGCAAAGTCGCACCGGACAAGGCCGGCAAGGCGGTCAGGAAAAACAGCTGATCCTTGGTGAAGTGGAAACCGGCCTTATCCAGGTTGGCCGCCACCACGCTCCACAGCATCCAGACCGAAAATGCCAGCATCAGGCAGGGGATGGAAATCCACAAATTGCGGTTCGCGATATCGCTGCCCTCTTTGCTCCAGAATTCGGAATTTTCCGGTTCCCAATGGGTTAATACATGACTCATTTCATACTCCTAGATTTAAATAATTTCTGCCGTTCCACGTATCAGGCGGGCAAGCGCGCTTGCGCCAACAACATGCCTTCGCGGCGGAACTGGAAGTGCATCCATACCAGCGAGACGCACACGGTGCCATACAGCAACATGAAACAAGAACTGCGGACGCCGGTGATATCGACCAGGGCGCCGAACATGATGGGCAAAACGAAGCCGCCGAGGCCGCCGGCCAGGCCGACCACGCCGGACACCGCGCCGATGTTGTGGTGATAGTCGTCCGAGATGAACTTGAAGACCGAAGCCTTGCCGACCGCCATCGCGATGCCGACCACGAACAAGATCACGGTAAACAGCAGCGGCGTCAGCGCGATGTGGAAAGTCTGCGGACCGGTCACGGTCTTGATGATGAATTCGGTTTGCGGATAAGACAGCAGGAAGAACGCGACCCAGCACACCCACATCACCCACCAGGTCACCTTGTAGGCGCCATACTTGTCGGCCAGCCAGCCGCCGAATGCGCGCAGCACGCCGCCCGGCAGCGAGAAGCAGGCGGCCAGCAAGGCGGCGCTCTTGATGTCGAAGCCGTATTCGGTCACATAGTATTTGACCATCCACAGGCTGAGGCCGACATAGCCGCCGAACACGACCGAGTAGTACTGGCAATAGCGCCACACCTTGGGGTCTTTCAGCATCTTCAGCTGGGCCAGAAAGCTGATATTCGATTTAACCTTGTGCGTCGCCTCGGTGGCGGAGAACGCCCAGAAAATCAGGGCTGCCGCCAGCATCAGGCCGGCATAGACTTTCGGCACCAGGGTCCAGCCGGCCGCCGCGATCAGCGCCGGCGCGATGAACTTATTGACGGCGGCACCCGAATTGCCGGCGCCGAAGATGCCCATCGCCAAACCTTGCCGGCTCTTCTTGAACCAGCGCGCGACATACGGGGTGCCGACCGAAAACGAGCCGCCGGCCAGGCCGACGAACAGGCCGAGCACCAGGAAATGCCAGTATGCAGTGGCGTAGCTGATCAGATAGATGGGGATGACGGTAGAAATCATCAGCAGGAACAGCACGATGCGGCCGCCGTAGCGGTCGGTCCAGATCCCGAGCGGCACGCGTATCAGGGAACCGGTCAAGACCGGCATCGCCGTTAACAAGCCGAATTCGGTTTCATTCAGATGCAGCGCGGCCTTGATAGGGATGCCTATCACGCCGAACATCATCCAGATCGTAAAACAAACAGTAAATGCCAGAGTACTGGCGCCGAGTACCGAATAGGCCCTTCTATCCTCACTTGCCATGACATGCTCCTTTACTTTTATTGACGCTATAAGCTTAAGGAAGGTAGGGGCATTTAGAAATTCTCCTGACGACGGTCAAGATTCAGGCAAAAGGATGGGGTGATTAGCCAAAAGAACTAGACGGCGCAAATATAGGACTTACGCAAAACCGCCCCAGCGGCGTTGCAGCTCCTAGTCGTACTGCTCGTACTGCCTTCGTCGCTGCGCCTTGCTGGGCCAATTTTGCGTAAGCCCTAAAATATATTGGTGTTTCCGCCCTATGTTATATTCCGTGCTCTCCGGCCGACCCGCTGGCAGCGTACCCGCATAGGAAATTCAGCAAGTTCCGGACGGCTCTGGAGCACGAACAATACTAGGGGGGAGTATATTTTGAAACGCTTTAAATGCAATGACGACAGGGCGATTTAGTCATATACTCCCCCGTAAACCTTAGAAAGCAAGCATGAATCACAAGTTGAGCATAGACGAATACGACGCACTGGAACAAGTCAGCAAGCTGGCGCGCGGCGTCCGGCCGAGCGCCTGCGTGGCGCGCAACACCAAGCGCCTGTGCGGCATCAAGCTGCTGGCGCAGCGCAAGGACGGCGGCCTGGAACTGACCGAAACCGGGCGCCAGACCCTGTTCATCAAGCAATGCATAGACGGCTTGCGCGCGATCGCGGCCGATCCCGCCGCGCCCCTGACGGGCCCGGTCGCGACCTTCCTCGGCAAGAAAGGCCATATCCTCATCAATCCGGAATCGGGCCGACCAGAAATCAGCGAGCGCGGGCGCGAATGCCTGGCGGATATCCAGGCGACCAGCGGAACGCTCTGATATCAAGGCCTGTGAGTCCGTTCCCATTCCGGGATGGCGAGTTGTCAAGCCGTGAACTTAATATCGTCATTCCTGCGCAGGCAGGAATCCAGTGGCGTCATTTGCACACGGATAAGTGTAATGAGAACTAGCGTCTTTTCAGACGTGTTTTTCTCTCAGAGCAATACGTTTTCCCGAAAGACGCTGGATTCCTGCCGGCGCAGGAATGACGGCTTGTGTGGTGTACGGTATTGCACTCACCAGCCTCACTCCCGCCCAGCCCGCCGGCCCAAGCTGTAAGCCAGCAACAAACTCAGCAAGACTATCCCCAGCACCGCGCTATTTCCCCACCGCACATACGGCGTCAGCCCGCTGCGGCCCTGCACCGTGGACGCAAGCGTGGCGCGCGTCAGCGGCGGCAATTGCGCCGCAATGCTGCCGCCGGCCGCGATCACGGCGGTGGCGCCGGTGTTGGTGACGTTCAGCATCGGTCGTCCAGTTTCCAGCACGCGCATCTGCGAAATCTGTAAATGCTGCGGGATCGCCAGCGAATCGCCATACCAGGCCAGGTTCGAGACATTCAGCAAGATGGTGGCGGCCTGGCCGCCGCCCGCCGCCTGGGCCGCCAATTGCCGCGCGATCTCTTCGCCGAACAAATTCTCGTAACAGATATCCGGCAACACCAATTGATCCCTGACTTGCATAGACGGCTGCAACAGCCCGGCGCTGGAGAAATCGCCTAACGGTATCCGCATCAGATCGACGAACCAGCGAAACCCGGTCGGGACGAATTCACCGAAAGGCACCAGGTGGTGCTTGTCGTAGCGATAGGCTTGCGCTGCATGGGCGCGCGCAAAACCGAGCACGCTGTTGGAATAGCGCTTGCCGCCATCGTGCACCCCCAGGCCCAGCACCACGGCGCTGCCGGTGTCCTGGGCAAACGCGTTCAGGCGCGGCAGGTAATCGGGCGGCAATTGCGAAGACAGCATGGGCAAGGCGGTTTCCGGCGTCGCCACCAGATCGGCCGGCGCCGCCAGTATCATTTCGTGATACAGGCGCAGCGATTCATTCAGATGTTCCGGATTGAACTTCATGTCTTGTTCGACGTTGCCCTGCAACAGACGCACGCCGATAGGCTGGCCGTGCGGCGCAGTCCATTCCAGCGTGCGCAAACCGGCGCCGGCGGCCAGCACGGCGCCGCCCGCCAGCAGCATGGCGGCGGCGGCCTTGCGGCCAACGCCGCCTGCGACCAGCGCCAGCAAGCCCGCCAGCACGGCATTCAGCCAGCTCAGCCCCAGCACGCCCAACACCGGGGCAAAACCGGCCAAGGGGCTGGCCGTGTGCGCATAACCGGAGATAGTCCAGGGAAAGCCGGTCAAGACCCAGCCGCGCAGCCATTCGCCCAGCGTCCACAAGGCCGGCAAGGCCAGCAGCGCCAGCAGCGCGGGCGAGAGGCGCCAGCGCTGCCGCAGATAAGCGGCCGCGAGCGCCACCAGCGCCGCATACAGCCCGAGCGCCGCGGCCAGCATGGCCAGCGCCGGCACGGCCAGCCACAACGGCATGCCGCCATAGCGCGTCATCGCCACCAGCAGCCAGCCGACCGCCAGCGCTAGCCAGGCGAAGCTGTAGGCCCAGCCCAGCCCAGCCGCCTGGCGCCGGCTGAAGCGCGCCGCATCGTCGCGCAGCCACAAGCTGAACAGCATGGACAGACTCAGGATCTGCAGCGGCCAGCAGCCGTAAGGCGCAAAGGAAAGGAGGTTCAAGCCCCCGGCCGCCAGCATCGACAGCAGGGAAGAACGGAAAGACAGTGCCGACCAGCGCCGCAATACCGCCTCAGTCATGTTCAGGCAGTAGCGGGCGCTGTTCCACCAGCAGCATCTGCACCTGGCGCGCATCGGCGCGCAAGACTTCGAAGTGCAGCTGGCCGATCGCAAACTGATCGCCCTTGTGCGGCACCCGCCCCAGATGATTGGAAACCAGTCCGCCTATGGTATCGACATCGTCGTCCGGCAAGGCGCTGCCGACTACCGCGTTGAATTGCGCGATCTCGGTCAGCCCCTTGATGCGCCAGCGCGCGCCGTTCCCCTTGTTTTCGAGCGCCAGGATATTGTCGTCGGCTTCGTCGAAATCGTATTCATCCTCGATATCGCCGACGATCTGCTCCAGCACGTCTTCTATCGTGATCAGGCCGGCCACGCCGCCGTATTCGTCGACCACCATCGCGATGTGATTGCGATTGGCGCGAAAATCGCGTAGCAAGACGTTCAGGCGCTTCGATTCCGGAATGTAGACGACCGGGCGCAACATGTCGCGCACCTCGAACGCCTCTTCGGCGTAATAGCGCAGTAAATCCTTGGCCAGCAAGATGCCGACCACCTTGTCGCGGTCGCCATCGACGGCCGGAAAGCGCGAATGCGCGGTGGACAGCACTTCCGGCATCCACTCGCTAATCGGCTTGGAAATATCGATCACATCCATTTGCGAACGCGGCACCATGATGTCGCGCGCGGACAGATCGGACACCTGGAACACCCCTTCTATCATCGCCAGCGCATCGGCGTCGATCAGGTTACGTTCTTGCGCGTCGTGCAAGACTTCCAGCAATTCGGCGCGGTTTTCAGGTTCGGGGGAAATCAGTGCGGTCAGACGTTCGAACAATGACCGGTGCGGTTTAAGGTCAGGAGCCCTGACCTTACTAGAGTGCTCTTGCATAGTGGGCGTAATGCCGTAGTTTCAATCCTACAGGATACAACAATTGTCGGGGGTTTCCCAAATTTTGGGCGCGGTTGAGGGGTGGGAAGCGGATTTTATTGATGCGGCTTAAGCCTGCGATTTGTTTTACTTTTAAGAATTATTTGCTATATGGACAATATTCCTATTCCCACTTAAAATAGTGCAAATTCGCAAAACAATTCAATTTCGCCCTTAATCGAGTGGCCGACACCACTGAGGAAACCAATCATGCAGCGACGCACAACAACTTCCGTAATTTCCCAGGCCTTGATCCTGGCCCTGATATGCGTGCCGGCCATTGCGCAGAGCACTGCCTCTACTACGTCGGTACCGGCGGCTCTTTCGAAGACGGAAGCAACATTCAAGTGTGACAGCAATCCAAAAGGTCCATGCTATTTTCTCCTGTATTCATCAACTTGTGAGGAATCGACCATCGCCAATGGTAAACCCTCCTTGATTTGCAAACACGCTTTCGTCGAGGAATTTTCCTTGGCCGTGGGCGAAAGCAAGAAGCTCAGCAACCTGCCCGAAAAATTCAAGCAATGTCACCAGCTTACCGACAGCAAACCAGAATTTCCCAACTGCGCACGCTAAGTTGCGGACTGGGCGGAAGGCGCTGCGCTTTTCCGCCCTACGCTTTTCCGACCTAGCTTTTCCGACCTAGCTTTTCCGCACGGCTACCGCTGCGCTATTCCTGATAAGGATTCGCCAGCCCCAGCCCCGCCAGTATCTCCACCTCCAAAGCCTCCATCTCTTCGGCTTCTTCATCGGTCTCGTGGTCGTAGCCTTGCGCGTGCAGCACGCCGTGCACGATCAGGTGCTGGGCGTGTTCCGGCACCGATTTTTTTTGCTCGGCCGCTTCTTTTTCCAGCACGTCGGTGCACAGGATGATGTCGGCTTGCGTGACTTCGGCGTCTTCATCTTCCGTATAGGCGAAGGTCAGCACATTGGTGGCGTAATCCTTGCCGCGGTAATCGCGGTTCAGGCTGCGGCCTTCTTCGGCGGCGACGAAACGCAGCGTGAGTTCGGCCGGGAACAGCAAGGCGGCTTGTACGGTCTTGCGCAGCAAGGGGCGCGGCAGCAGTTCCTGCAGGCGCGGGTCGGCGTATTGCACCGACAGGCTGAGTTTATTTTTTACGGCCATGATGAGGTGAGCTGAAAGGAGTGGCGGGCTTTAACATGCCGAGTGCGGCGTTGTGGGCGCTGGCGTTGGCGTTGGCGGTTTCGTAGGCGTCGACGATGCGGCCCACCAGCGGGTGGCGCACCACGTCGCTGCTGGTGAAGCGGGTGAAGGCGATGCCGCGCACCTCGTTCAGTATCTGGCAGGCGTCGATCAGGCCGCTCTTCTGCCCGCGCTGCAAGTCGATCTGGGTCACGTCGCCGGTCACCACGGCCTTGCTGCCGAAACCTATGCGGGTCAGGAACATCTTCATCTGTTCCGGCGTGGTGTTTTGCGCCTCGTCCAGGATGATGAAGGCGTGGTTCAGGGTGCGGCCGCGCATATACGCCAGCGGGGCGATTTCTATCGCCTGCTTCTCGAACATTTTCTGGGTGCGGTCGAAGCCGAGCAAGTCGTACAGCGCATCGTACAAGGGGCGCAGATAGGGGTCGACTTTTTGCGCCAGGTCGCCCGGCAGGAAACCGAGGCGTTCGCCGGCTTCCACTGCCGGCCGCGTCAGCACGATGCGCTTGACGGCGTCGCGCTCCAGCGCATCGACTGCGCAAGCCACCGCCAGATAAGTCTTGCCGGTACCGGCCGGACCGATGCCAAAGGTGATGTCGTGTTCGACAATCGCTTTCAGGTAGTGGTTCTGGTGCGGGGTGCGGCCGCGCAGATCGCTGCGGCGGGTCTTCAGCACCGGGCTTTCGATTTCTTCATCGCTGAGCACGGTCGGCGCCGGCGCATCTTCCGTCACCGGCGGCTGTTGCTTCAGGGCTTCATTGGCGCGCTGCTCGACCAGCGCCAGCTGCACTTCATCGATGGAGATGATTTTCTTGGCGAGTGCGTAAAAGTGCTCGAGGATTTCCAGTGCGCGCTCGGCGTTGTGGCCGCTGATGATGAATTTATCGCCGCGCCGGAAGATGGTCACGTCCAGCGCCGCCGAAATCTGGCGCAGGTTTTCATCGAGCGGGCCGCACAAATGGGCCAGGCGCGTATTGTCCAGCGGCTGCGGGATGAAATGCACGACAGAGACGGGAGTTTTTGCCATTATGCCGCCGCCGCTGTCTGTTCCAGCAATTCACCGCGCAGCGAGTAATTGAAGGAGGCGGTGATACGGGTAGTCACCAGGGCGCCGATCAGTTCCTTGGGTCCGGCGAAATTCACTACGCGGTTGTTTTCAGTGCGCCCCTGCAACTCATTGGCGTCCTTGACCGATGGCCCTTCCACCAGGATGCGCTGCACGGTGCCGACCATCGCATTGCTGTATTTTTTGGTATTCGCATCGATCGCGGCTTGCAGGGTTTGCAGGCGGCGCAGCTTGAGTTCGGCCGGGGTGTCGTCGGCCAGATTGGCGGCCGGGGTGCCGGGGCGCGGGCTGAAGATGAAGCTGTAACTATTGTCGAAACCGATGTCGGCTATCAGCTTCATCAGCGCATTGAAATCCTCGTCAGTCTCGCCGGGGAAGCCGACGATGAAATCGGACGACACCGAGATATCGGGCCGCACCTGCTTCAGGCGGCGCAGCACCGACTTGTATTCGAGCGAGGTATAGCCGCGCTTCATGGCGGCCAGGATGCGATCCGAGCCGTGCTGGGCCGGCAGGTACAAATGGCTGACCAGCTTGGGCAGCCTGGCGTAGGCGTCGATCAGGCGCTGGGTGAATTCTTTCGGGTGGCTGGTGACGAAGCGTATTCTTTCGATTTGCGGGAATTCGGCCACGTATTCGAGCAGCAAGGCGAAGTCGGCGATTTCGCCGTCGGCCATCACACCGCGATAGGCGTTCACATTTTGCCCGAGCAGCGAGATTTCTTTCACGCCCTGCGCCGCCAGCCCGGCCACTTCCGCCAGCACGTCGTCGAAGCGGCGCGAGACTTCTTCGCCACGGGTGTAAGGCACCACGCAATAACTGCAATACTTGCTGCAGCCTTCCATGATGGAGACGAAGGCGGTCGCGCCTTCCACCTTGGCCGGCGGCAGATGATCGAATTTTTCGATTTCGGGAAAGCTGATGTCGACTTGCGACAAGCCGCTGGAGCGCCGCGCCGCCATCAGTTGCGGCAGCCGGTGCAGGGTCTGCGGGCCGAACACCACGTCCACGTAAGGCGCGCGCTTGATGATGGCGTCGCCTTCTTGCGAGGCGACGCAACCACCGACACCTATCAACAGATCGGGCTTGTCGCGCTTCAGTTCGCGCAGACGGCCCAGGTCGGAAAACACTTTCTCGGAAGCCTTTTCGCGCACGCTGCAGGTGTTGAGCAAGATCACGTCGGCCTCTTCCGGCTTGTCGGTCTTGACCATGCCATCGGCCAGGTTCAGCACATCGGCCATCTTGTCCGAGTCGTACTCGTTCATCTGGCAGCCGAAGGTTTTAATGAATACTTTTTTTTGCATGAGACTACTTAATTTGAGCTAGGGCTTTTGAAGATTTGCGGTGTCCAGGCTTCGGCCTTGGGCAGGGGCTTGCGCGCTTCCTGCGCCGTGACTATCCAGATTTTGTCGATTTCGCCAAAATCGTTTTCAGTGTAATGGACGTAAATGCGGCCGGCGCTCAGCGTGCCCGGCATCACGATCAGGTTTTCTTCGTTATAGATGCGCAGCACGGGCAGCGCATGTTTTATTTTTCCATCGATCACGATATCGGGATACGCCGCCATATTCAGCACGCCGCGCCTGGTGTTGGCGGGAAAGCTACGCTCGGCCGCCATGACCGTCAAAGACATAGCGAGCAGCAAAAGCACCGGCAACAGGCGGCGCAAGGCGGTGAGCATCAGCATAAGTTTCGCTTGGAAAATTGAGTAAAATCAATCACTTAATCGCCAGCAAACGTGCCTGGCAAGGGCGCAAGTTTAACACAGGCCGGCAGCGAGAACAGCACTCCGTAGTCAGGAACATGGGGTAGGCGGAAATCTGGGATAATGACAAAAGATTCTCAACCACTCTTACCGAATGAACACCCGCTCCCCCCGCGCCGAACAACGTCATTTCGATGCCCGGCATTTCCGCCACGCACTGTCGCAATTTGCCACCGGCGTAACGGTGATCACCACGCGCCTGGCGGACGGCAGGTTTCTCGGCCTGACCGCCAGTTCCTTCAATTCGGTCTCGCTGGAGCCGCCACTGGTATTGTGGAGCCTGGCCAACGCCGCCAACAGCCTGCCCATCTTCAGCGGCAATTCGCACTATGTGGTGAATATTTTATCGGCAGAGCAAGCCTGGCTGGCCGAACAGTTTTCCAGCCGCAAGACTGACCGCTTTGAGGGCGTCGCCTATCACCTGTCGCGCACCGGCCTGCCGGTGCTGGACGGCGTCTCAGCCTGGTTCGAATGCCACAACCGCAGCCGCTATCCGGAAGGCGATCACGTGATCTTCGTCGGCGAAGTCGAGCATTGCGAATTCACGCCGCAGCCGCCGCTGGTATTCCATTCCGGCCAGTTTTTACTGCCCCCATCCAAATAGTTTTCCTGATGACTACTTTATCCGCCGACCTGATCGGCTATTTCGCCGCCTGCCTGACCACCAGCGCCTTCATCCCGCAAGCCTGGCTGACCTGGCGCCGCAAACGCGCCGAAGGCGTGTCGCTGGGGATGTATGTGATCCTGGTCAGCGGCGTCGCGCTCTGGCTGACCTACGGCATCTTGCTGCATGCCTGGCCGGTGATCATCGCCAACCTGGTGACACTGATGCTGGCGCTGTTTATTCTTTGGATGAGGCTGGTGTATAAATGAGGCAACATGGAATTCTGTGGGACAACGACGGCGTGCTGGTCGACACCGAGCGCCTGTTTTACCAGGCCAACCGCGAACTGTTTGCGGAATTCGGGATAGAGCTGACGCCGCAACATTTCTTCGACTGGTTTCTGGTCGAGAATTATGGCGCCTGGCATCTGCTAAGCGGGCAAGGCGTCAGCGACGAACAAATCAGACAACTGCGCGCAGAAAGAAACCGCCGCTACAGCGCCCGCCTCCATCTCGAAAACAGTCTGGCTATCGAACATATAGCGCCAGTTTTAGCCGAACTGGCAAGGCAAGCCAGAATGGGCATCGTGACTTCCGCCAGCCGCCAGCATTTCGACATCATTCATGCCAAGCATGAACTGTTGCAGCACTTCGAGTTCGTGGTGGCTGAAGAGGATTACGTGGAAAGCAAACCCTCGCCAGAACCGTATCTGCTGGGCTTGCAAAAACTGGGACTGCCGCCGGAGCAATGCCTGGTGATAGAAGACTCGCCACGCGGCTTGCAGGCCGCGCTGGCGGCTGGCCTGCGCTGTCTCGTGATCCGCAGCGAACTGACGCGCGGCCACCAGTTCGCAGGCGCACATCAGGTGGTGGACAGCGTGCCGGAATTGCTGATGGCGATACAGGATCACTGGCGCAGTTGAACGTCGAAAAGGCGTGGTCCACGAAAGGCGCTAGAACCGTGACAATTCAGCTCGCTACCCTCCCCTTCCCCCGGGCAGGGGGGACGGTTGGGATGGGGTCGAACAGTCAAAAATACAAATGCAGTTGATCGACGTTTTTACCCCCTCCCTAACCCTCCCCCTTAAAGTGGGAGGGAATACGCGGCGGATCTAAATGTACTTCCATTGCGAATTGAATTTACTCAATGCGTCTTAGATTTTTTCGTGCTTTTCGTGTTTTTCGTGGACAAAAAAATCACTCCGCCAGCATCTGCTGCAGTACTTCGCGCGAGTCAAACGCGGCGCGCCGCAAGCGGTCGTTCACGCCTTGCCAGGCGCTGTCTTGCGGCAGCGCTTCCACCACGATCAGGTCGGCGCTGGCGTGATCTAGTTCGCGCAAGCCGGCGTACAGGTCGTGCGCGTAAGCGACCGGCTCGTCCGGCAACTGGCGCCAGGCGGCAGTGCGGATGGCGGGGTGCGGCTGATAACTCATCAGCGCGACTTGCTTGCCCCTGGCCTGCAACTGACTGAGCACGTTTTCCAGCTCTGTAGCCTCTACCAGCACCACCGGCGTCTGCGGCGCGTAGTGCGCATCGAGCGTGCCGGAAGCGCGCGGCGCGGCGGCGTCCGGGCTGGCCGGCCATACGCCCAGCACCTGCGCCAGCTGGGCCGCCGTGATGTGGCCGGGGCGCAGCAATACCGGGCCGTGTGTCGCCAGCCGCGTCAGGTCGAGGATCGTGGATTCTATGCCGACTTCGCTCTGGCCGCCATCCAGTACGGCGGCGATCATGCCGGCGGCAAGTTCTTCAGGAAATTCTTCACGCACATGGGCTGCGGTGGTCGGGCTGACGTGGCCGAATTTATTTGCCGACGGGGCTGCGATACCGCCCTTGCCTGCTTTAAACGCCGACAACAAGGCTTGCGCCACCGGATGCGAAGGGCAACGCAAGCCTATGCTGTCTTGCCCGCCCGAAACGGCGTCCGGTATCTGCGCGGCGCGCTTCAGGATCAGAGTCAGCGGGCCGGGCCAGAAAGCCGCGATCAATTGCTGCGCCTGTTCCGGGATATCGCAAGCCCAATAATTAATGTCCGCGCCCGGCGCCAGGTGCACGATCACCGGGTGATTGGCGGGGCGACCCTTGGCCGCATAAATGCTGGCGACTGCGGCCGGATTCTCTGCATCCGCGCCGAGGCCGTACACGGTCTCGGTAGGAAACGCGACCAGGCGGCCGGCTTCCAGCAAGGCGGCGGCGTGCGAAATTTCGGCGGCGGGAGTATTCATGATTGTATTCGTAAAAGAGTTTGCCCCCGCTGGCGGCAGCGAGGGCAATTGGCATTACAACTTCAGCGATGCACTAAGCTAAGGAAACACGATTTAATCGGGTTTCGTCATCCCCGCGAAAGCGGGGATCCACCTCAATACTTAATTGACATGGATTCCCGCTTTCGCGGGAATGACGCCTTTTGATTTAATCAGCGCCTCCCTAAATCAGCTGGTCAGCAAACGCAGGGCTTCCGCGTATTTATCGGCCGTGGCTTGCGCCACTTCGGCCGGTACTGCCGGTGCAGGGGCTTTCTTGTTCCAGGGCTGGGTTTCCAGCCAGTCGCGCACATATTGCTTGTCGAAAGACGGTGGCGAGATGCCGACCTGGTAGCTGGCAGCCGGCCAGAAACGCGAAGAATCGGGCGTCAGGATTTCATCGATCAGGTGCACCACGCCGTTCGCATCGAGGCCGAATTCAAACTTGGTGTCGGCGATGATGATGCCCTTGGTGGCGGCGAACTCGGCCGCTGCGGAATACAGCTGGATGGCCAGAGCGCGCACCTGGCGCGCTATGTCGGCGCCGACGATTTTTTCGGCTTCGGCAAACGAAATGTTTTCGTCATGCGCGCCCATCGGGGCCTTGGTCGAAGGCGTAAACAGCACTTCCGGCAGTTTTTGCGCTTCCTGCAAACCGGCCGGCAAGGCGATGCCGCAAATCGCGCCGGTCTTTTGGTAATCTTTCCAGCCGGAGCCGATGATATAGCCGCGCACGATCGCTTCTATGCCTAGCGGGGTGAATTTCTTGACGACGATGGCGCGGCCTTCGACTTGTTCGCGCTCTTCCGGCGCCACCAGCGCGACCGGGTCGATGTCGGTCATGTGATTCGGCATCAGATGACCGAATTTCTTGAACCAGAAATTCGACATCGCGGTCAGGATTTTGCCCTTATTAGGGATGGGATCGTCGAGGATGACGTCGAATGCCGACAGGCGATCGGTTTGCACTACCAGCAATTTATCATCGCCGACGGCGTAAATGTCGCGCACTTTTCCGCGGTGCAGGAAAGGCAGCGATTTCAGATTGGTTTCCAAGATACCGGACATGGTATTTCCTTAAATTAGTTCAATTCGGGCAAAACGGTATTCCGCACTTTTTCCGCCTGGCTGGCGCGGAAGGCGAGCAATTTTTCTTTCAGGGCGGCGTCGTGCAGGGCCAGCATCGCCACCACCGAGAGGCCGGCATTGGCGGCGCCGGCTTCGCCGATCGCCAGGGTGGCGACCGGTATGCCTTTCGGCATCTGCACCGTCGCCAGCAAAGAATCCAGCCCCTTCATGTATTTGGAAGGGATAGGCACGGCGAAGATAGGCAAGATGGTCTTGGAGGCGACCACACCGGCCAGATGGGCGGCGCCGCCGGCGCCGGCGATGAAGGCCTGGCAACCACGTTTTTCCATATCGGCCACCCAGTCTTCCACTTCTTCCGGGGTGCGATGGGCCGACAGCGCGCGCGCTTCATAGCTGATGCCGAAATCCTTGCAGACTTGCGCGGCTTCCTTCATCACTTCCCAGTCGGAAGTGGAGCCCATGACGATGCCGACTAATGTTTTTTCAGACATGATTGACTCTTATATTGCTGATTAAGAACAGGTTGCTAGTGACGGCGCTCTTCTCCTCCCCTTTCAAGGGGGAGGCCGGGAGGGGGATGGGTTTCTTTTGCTGCAGAACCCCATCCCCACCCTAACCCTCCCCTTGAAAGGGAGGGAATTTCCGGCAGCTTTGCTGACTGCCACCTAGCGAGCTGAATAGATAGATTTTAATTAATTAACGACCTGGGACAGGGCGCCCTTCTTGTATTGCTCGGCGATTTTTTCCAGCGCGACCGGCTTGATCTTGCCGGCCTGGCCTTCGCAGCCGAAAGCCAGGTAACGCGCCTTGCACACCAGTTTGGCGGCTTCGCGCGCCGGCTTCAGGTAATCGCGCGGGTCGAACTTGCCCGGATTTTCGAACAGGTAGCGGCGGATCGCAGCAGTCATCGCCAGGCGGATGTCGGTGTCGATATTGATTTTGCGCACGCCGTGCTTGATGCCGGTCACGATTTCTTCGACCGGCACGCCATAGGTTTCTTTCATGTCGCCGCCGAACTGGCGTATCTCGGCCAGCAACTCTTGCGGTACCGAAGAAGAGCCGTGCATCACCAGATGCGTGTTAGGGATGCGCGCGTGGATTTCCTTGATGCGGTCTATCGCCAGGATGTCGCCGGTCGGCTTCCTGGAAAACTTGTAAGCGCCGTGCGAAGTGCCGATCGCGATGGCCAGCGCGTCGCACTGGGTCAGCTTGACGAAATCGGCGGCCTGGTTGACGTCGGTCAGCAATTGCTCGCGCGTCATCTTGCCGTCGGCGCCGTGGCCGTCTTCCTTGTCGCCCATCATGGTTTCCAGCGAACCGAGCACGCCCAGTTCGGCTTCCACCGTGACGCCGATCGAGTGCGCGAACTTGACCACTTCACGCGAAACCTCGACGTTGTAGTCATAGCTGGCGACGCTCTTGCCGTCTTCCATCAGAGAGCCGTCCATCATCACCGAAGTGAAGCCGGACTTGATCGCCGCCATGCAGACCGCCGGCGACTGGCCGTGATCCTGGTGCATCACGACCGGGATGTGCGGATAGGCTTCCACCGCGGCTTCGATCAGGTGGCGCAGGAAGGCTTCGCCGGCGTATTTGCGGGCGCCGGCCGAGGCTTGCATGATGACAGGCGCGCCGACTTCATCGGCGGCCTGCATGATGGCGGTAACCTGTTCCAGGTTGTTGACGTTGAAGGCTGGCAGACCGTAGCCGTTTTCGGCGGCGTGGTCCAGCAATTGACGCATGGATACGAGAGGCATAATGAACTCCAGATAAAAAAATTAGTTATCGCCGACCTTGACGATCTTCAGCGCGTTGGTGCCGCCGACCTGGCCCATAGGCTCGCCCCAGGTCACGACTATCGTGTCGCCCTTGCCGACCACGCCTTTTTCCAGCAACAGGCTTTCGACCGATTGCAACACGGCGTCGCGGTCGTTCGAATACGGCATCTTGAACGTGCGCACATTGCGGTACAGCGCGACTTTGCGCTGGGTGGCGACGCTGGGCGTCAGCGCAAACAGCGGCACATCGATGCTGTGGCGGCTCATCCAGAGGGCGGTCGAGCCCGATTCGGTCAGCGCCACAATCGCCTTCACACGCAGATGATGGGCGGTGAACAGGGCGCCATAGGCAATCGACTGGTCGATGCGGGTAAAGGTCTGGTTCAGAAAATCGGCGTCGAGTTTGCACTCCTGGAATTTTTCGGCTTCCAGGCAAATCGCCGCCATCGCTTCCACGGTTTCCACCGGGTATTTGCCGGACGCGGTTTCGGCCGAAGTCATCACGGCGTCGGTGCCGTCCAGCACGGCATTCGCCACGTCGGACACTTCGGCGCGGGTCGGCACCGCATTCACGATCATCGATTCCATCATCTGGGTCGCGGTGATCGCCAGTTTATTCGAGGCGCGCGCCATCTTGATCATGCGCTTTTGCAAGGCCGGCACGGCGGCATTGCCGACTTCCACCGCCAGGTCGCCGCGCGCCACCATGATGCCGTCCGAGGCGTCCAATATCTCTTGCAACAGCGGTATCGCTTCGGCGCGCTCTATCTTGGCGATCAGCATAGGCTTGTGGCCGTGCGCTTCGCCGGCGATGTTTGACAGCTGGCGCGCCATCTCCATGTCGGTCGCGTTTTTCGGAAAAGACACCGCGATGTAATCGGCCTGGAACGACATCGCGGTCTTGATGTCTTCCATGTCCTTGGCCGTCAGCGCCGGCGCAGTCAGGCCGCCGCCCTGGCGGTTGATGCCCTTGTTGTTCGACAACTCGCCGCCTATCCTGACCGTGGTATGGATTTCATTGCCGACGATCTTGTCGACCACCAGCACGATCAGGCCGTCGTTCAGCAACAGCACATCGTCCGGCTTGACGTCGCGCGGCAAGGCCTTGTAATCGAGGCCGACGCGCTCCTGGTTGCCGATGCCGCAATCGGCGTCGAGAATGAACTTGTCGCCGTTTTCCAGCACGATGCGGCTGTGTTCAAACTTGCCGATACGGATTTTCGGGCCTTGCAAATCGGCCATGATGGCGATTTCACGCCCGCATTCGGCCGCTGCCTGACGCACCAGCGCGGCGCGGTCGATATGGTCTTGCGCCTTGCCATGCGAAAAATTCAGGCGCACCACGTTGATACCCGCCTGCAACATGCGTTTCAGGGTATCCAGATCGCTGGAAGCGGGGCCTATGGTGGCGACTATCTTGGTGGCGCGTGACATCGATTCTCCTGAATATGGTTCAACAATGCTAGAGGTTGCGAGCATGATGCAGTTTATAGATGAAATCACGGACTCATTCGGATTTCGTCATTCCCGCGAAAGCGGGAATGACGCTTTATTTAGTTACCCCGTGCTTACTTAATTATTTTTTATACGACTTATTTTGCGGCGCGTTGCAGCAAAATTTCGACCGCCGGCAAGGTCTTTCCTTCCAGGAATTCCAGGAAAGCGCCGCCGCCGGTGGAGATATAGCCGACTTGTTCGGTGATCTGGTATTTGGCGATCGCCGCCAGCGTATCGCCGCCGCCGGCGATAGAGAAACCGGCCGAGTCGGCAATCGCCTGCGCCAGCAGCTTGGTGCCGTTGCCGAATTGGTCGAATTCAAACACGCCGACCGGGCCGTTCCAGACGATGGTGCCGGCTTGCTTGATCTGGGCCGCCAGCGTGGCCGCGGTTTGCGGGCCGATATCGAGGATCATGTCGTCGTCCTGCACGTCAGCGACGGCTTTCACGGTCGCCACCGCGGTCGGCGAGAATTCTTTGGCGCACACCACGTCGGTAGGGATAGGCACCGAAGCGCCGCGCTGCGCCATCATGTCTATAATCGCCTTGGCTTCCTCGACCAGATCGGCTTCCGCCAGCGACTTACCGATTTTCAGGCCGGAAGCCAGCATGAAGGTATTCGCGATGCCGCCGCCAACGATCAGATTGTCGACCTTGTCCGCCAGCGACTTGAGGATGGTCAGTTTGCTCGACACCTTGGAACCGGCCACGATCGCCACCAAAGGACGGGCCGGCTGGCCCAGCGCCTTGCCGAGCGCATCGAGTTCGGCCGACAGCAGCGGGCCGGCGCAGGCGACCGGCGCGAACTTGGCGATACCGTGGGTAGTCGCTTCGGCGCGATGCGCGGTGCCGAACGCGTCGTTCACATACACGTCGCACAAGGCCGCCATTTTTTGCGCCAGCGCATCGTCGTTTTTCTTTTCGCCTTTATTGACGCGGCAGTTTTCCAGCAAGGCCACCTGGCCCGGCGCGACGTCCACGCCGTCGACCCAGTTCTGCTGCAATTTCACATTTACGCCGAGCAACTCGGACAAGCGCGCAGCGACCGGCGCCAGCGTGTCGGCCGGCTTGAATTCGCCTTCGGTCGGGCGCCCCAGGTGCGAAGTCACCATCACGGCCGCGCCGGCTTGCAAGGCTTGCCGTATCGCCGGCACCGAGGCGCGGATGCGGGTGTCTTCAGTGATGTTGCCGTGTTCGTCTTGCGGAACATTGAGATCGGCGCGGATGAAAACGCGTTTACCGTGGAGCTGATTGCCTGCGACCAGGTCGCTGAGTCGATTGAATTGCATTGTGGTAAGGAGATGACAAGGTTGAAGGGGCCGGCGCAGTATGCGACAAGAACGGGCAAGTCCGCTATTCTACCAAAGCCCCCGTTTCAGCCATATCTTTTACAGCGTTTTTGCCGCCGCAAGCGAGAAATTGATGTGGAAATTACAAACCTAGGCGCAGGTAAGTGTAAACCGCCATGCCGAAGAAGATGGTTTGCAGCATGTTCTTGCGCACCAGGAAAAACGCCGTAGCCAGCAAGCCGGCCAGCAAGCGCGGGTTGGCCAGACTGATATCGAGCCGGCCTTCGCTCAAGACTAAATCCGGGACGATGATCGCCGCCAGCGCGCAGGCCGGCGCGTAGCGCAGCGCTTCCTGCACCCGCTTCGGCAAATGGATATGCTGCCCGACCAGCCAAAAGCCGCTGCGGGCGATCAAGGTCGCCAGCGCCAGCAAGCCTATCACCAGCCAGATTTCTGCGTCGCTCATGCCGCCTCCTTCGCCGCCGCGCTGGCGCGCACTTCCAGTTTCTCTTCCAGCCACATGGCGCTGCCCATGCCCAGCAAGACCGCCAGCAACAGCCCCAATTTATACGGCAAGCCGAACGCCAGCACGGCAACCGCGCCGGCCACGGCCACACCGAGCAAGGCCGCGCGACCCGCGATCAGCGGCAAGGTGATGCAGAGTATCGCCAGCGTGCCGGCGAAGCCCAGGCCCCAGCGCGTCGGCACTTGGCTGCCGAGCAAGATGCCGATCACGGAACCGATCTGCCAGGCGCCCCAGTTCGGAAAGATCAGCGCTTTCAGATAAGCCAGCTTGCCTTTTTCTTCGCCGAATTCGGGATAACGCTGCATGAACAGGCCGACCGAGATATCGCCGGTCAGAAAACCGAGCCAGGCGCGCGTGCGCCACGGCAGATGCGAGAAATGCGGCGCCAGGATTGCTGAAAAAATCACAAAACGTAAATTCACCACCAGCGCCGTGGCAAAAATCACCCAGACCGGCGCCTGCGCCGCGATCAGGGGCAGCGCCGCCAGTTGCGCCGAGCCGGCGAACACGATCAGGGTCATGCCGAGCGCCTGCGTCAGCGTCAGGCCGGCCTTGATCATGGCCACCCCGACCACCAGGCCCCAGGCGGCCACGCCGAACCAGGTCGGGGCGCCGACTCTCAGCCCTTCTTTGTAGGCGGCGCGGTCGATATCGGAATGCATGTTCAGGATTTCTTGCAAGGAAAGCCGCCCATTTTACCGGCGAACGCAAATCGCTGCTGGCGGCGGACGCCGCGTATCCGTTAGAATCACGGGATAGCAGAGCCCCTTAGGAAGCACGGATTTAATTGGGTCGTCATCCCCGCGAAAGCGGGGATCCACCTAAGGGTTCGATTTACATGGATTCCCGCTTTCGCGGGAATGACGCTTTTTGAATTAATCTGCGTTTCCCTTAGATACGGAGCCTCACATGTCCAATACCAAGAACAACATCGTCGAATTGCAAGCCGGGGATTTGCCGGCGTATTGCCCGAATCCTTCCATGCCGCTCTGGTCTTCCCATCCGCGCGTCTATCTCGATTTGTCGCACGGCCCGGCCACTTGCGCCTATTGCGGCACCCGCTACCAGCTGGCGCCGGGCGCCGTGCTCAAGGGCCACTGATCCCCGCCCATGCCTGCGACGCCGCCCATGAGCCATCCATTTAACGGCAGTGCCGAAGAAGTCGAAAGCGCGTTTTACGATGCGCTGAGCCGGGCCGACCTCGACGCCCTGATGGCGCTGTGGGCCGACGACGAAGAAATCGTCTGCGTTCATCCGGGCGCGCCGCGCCTGATCGGCCATGCCGCCATCCGCACTTCGTGGGAAGCGATCTTCGAACGCGGCGCCGTGCTGATACGGCCGCGGCAACTGCACGCCACCCACAATATGCTGAGCTCGGTGCACAGCATCGTGGAAGACGTGCAGCGCAGCGAGGAGAGCGCGCAAGACGTGCATATCCTGGCCACCAATGTGTATGTCAAGACGCCGCACGGCTGGCGCATCGCGCTGCACCACGCCTCGGTCGCGGCCGGCAAGGCGCCGCTCGATTTATTCAAAGCCAGCGTTTTACATTGATGAATTACCTGTCGCCGCGCTGGTTGCCGGGCGGCCATCTGCAAACCATTTATCCGGCGCTGTGGCTGCCTAAGCCCGCCGTCGCGTTCCGGCGCGAACGCTGGGATACGCCGGATGGCGACTTTATCGACCTCGACTTTCTCGACGGCGAGGCTGGCCAGCCTTTCGTGCTCTTGTTCCATGGCCTGGAAGGCTCGAGCGACAGCCACTATGCGCGCGCCCTGATGGCCGCCTTGCGGCGGCGCGGCTGGTCCGGCGCGGTAGCGCATTTTCGCGGCTGCTCGGGCGAGCTGAACCGGGCGCCGCGCTTTTACCATTCGGGCGACGCCGAAGAAATCGGCTGGATCGTACGGCGCTTGCAACAAGAATATCGCCGCCGCCATCCAGCGGGGAAATTTTTCGCGGCCGGCGTTTCGCTCGGCGGCAACGCCTTGCTGCGCTGGCTGGGCGAAACACAGCATCGAGCGGAAATCGTCGACGCCGCCTGCGCGGTATCGGCCCCGCTCGATCTGGTGCAGGGCGGCGCGGCGCTCGCCAGCGGCCTCAACCGGCTGTACACGCGCATGTTTTTGCAAACCCTGAAGCCGAAATGCCTGCAAAAACTGGAACAATTTCCGGGCCTGTTCGCGCGCGACGCCTTGCTGTGTTGCCGCAACCTGTATCAGTTCGACAATGTCGTGACCGCGCCGCTGCACGGTTACCGCGACACCGACGATTACTGGCAACGCGCCAGCGCCCGCCATATACTGCCCGATATCACGGTCCCCACCCTGGTGCTGAATGCGCAAAACGATCCGTTTCTGCCGGGCCACCATTTGCCGCAGCGGGCGGCGTCTTGCGTCACGCTCGATTACCCGCGGCAGGGCGGCCACCTCGGCTTCGCCAGCGGCAGCCTGCCCGGCAAACTGGATTGGTTGCCGGAAAAAATCCTGGCATTCTTTGAGGGGAAGTTCTGATGGACGAGATCGTCAAGGCGGCGCTGGCCAAGTGGCCGGCCGTACCGCACTGCTACGGCTGGCTGCGGCTCGATGCGCGCGGCAACTGGCGCATGCGCGACGCCCGCGCACAGGCGCTGAACTTGCCGGGCGATCCCATCCGCAACGCCGCCCTGCTGGCTTTCATCCATCGCAATTATCTGGTCGACGCAAGAGGCTGCTGGTATTTCCAAAACGGCCCGCAGCGCGTGTATGCCGATCTGGAAGCGACACCCTACATCGCCCGCAGCACGCCATCCGGCTTCGTCTTACATAGCGGCGCGCCGCTGCCGGCGCCGCAATCAGCCTGTTTCGACCCGTCCGGCAATTTGCTGCTGCAAGCGGACGCTATCCTGGCCCAGCTGGACGACCGCGATCTGGCCGCATGCCTGAATTTACTCGAGTCGGGGCGCCAACCGGTCGGCGACGATGCCTTGCTGGCCTGGCTGGAAGCGCCGCTGCAGCCCGCCCCCTTGTTTCTGCGCTGGCCAGGCGCGGGCGATGTGCGCATCCCGGTAAGGCGCATGACGAGCGACGCCCTGATGCAGGAATACGGCTACAGTCGCGAACCGCGCGCCTGACGCCGCCGTCGCCCGGGCCTGAATTTGATGTTTTATGGGGAGTATGCGACATTTTCGTGCTATCGTCAGCGTATTTAAAGGCTCGCCATAAATACTCCCCCCTAGTATTTTCACGGCGACGAACCGGCCGGGAAGCGCCGGACCGCCCTCACTTGCGTTTCTTTTCTTCCGCCAGTTCTTCCTTGTGCTTTTCTTTCCACTCGCGCTCGCGGGCGTCGATCACGGCCAGGTCGTAATACTGGGCGTCGGTTTCGCGCCGTGCGATGTCGAGTTGTTGCAGCGCGGCCGGCAAGCCGCCTTGCAAGGCATAGGCCTCGGCCAGCGCGATGTGTTGCTGCGCCTGCTTGCCCTGGGCCGCATAGGCTTTCGCCAGCAAGCTGTGCAGCTCGGCTTCTTGCCGGTACAAGACGATCTGGTCACGCAAAAAGGCGGCGACCTTTTCGTGTTGCCCATCCTCCAGCAAGGCTTCGGCATATTGATGGGCGATGCCGCGCGACAGCGGCAATTGTTGCAACGCTTTTTCCGCCGCCGCGACCGCTTGCCCGGGACGCTTGGCGGCGAGCTGTATCTCTATCGCCAGGCTGGCGAAGGCGCTGCTCTGCTTCAATAGCGGCTTGTATAACGCCGACTGCTCGACTTGTCTGAGGACGCGCTCGAGCAGGGTCTGCGCCTTGGAAAAATCGAGCTGCTTGCAAGCGACCAGGGCCAGTCCGTAGCGGGCGGCGATTTTATCGGTTTCCTGTTCCGATTTTTCTTGTTCTTCGAAAGCCGCTTGCGCATCCATCAAGCCCTGCGTGCCGAAGTCTTGCAAGACGCGCACGCGTGCCTTGGTCAGGAAGAATTCCAGGCTGTCGGCATGCTGGCGGTAACGCTGATCGAGCATGCGCGCCTGGATGTCGGCGATGCGTTCGCTGGTCAGCGGATGGCTGCGCAAGAACGAGGGGGCGTTGTCGGTGTAATTGCGGGTCGAGGTCTGCAGGCGGCCGAAAAACGCCACCATGCCGGAAGTCTCGAAACCGGCGTCGCGCAAGATCTGGAAACCGACGCGGTCGGCTTCGCGTTCGGCGTCGCGGCTGAAGTTCAGCTGACGCTGGATCGCCAAGCCCTGGCCGCCGGTCGCCAGCGCCATCGCCGCATCGGGGCTGGAGCGCGCGGCCAGCACCGCCAGCGCCAGCGCCGCCAGCGGGATCAGTGCATCGTATTTCTGACTGCTCAGCATGCGCGCGATATGGCGCTGTTCGACGTGGCCAATTTCATGCCCCATCACGGAAGCCAGCTCGGACTCGGTCTGCGCCGCCAGGATCAGGCCGGAATGCATGCCGATGAAACCGCCGGGGAAAGCGAAGGCATTCAGCACAGGATCGCGCACCGCGAAAAATTCAAAATCGTAGGCCGCTTCGCCGCGCGCCTCGGGCCGCGTCGCCAGCAGCGTATTGCCGAGCCGGTTCAGGTATTCCGAGACCGGCCCGTCGTCCAGATAATCGGGATCGCGCCGCACCGTGTGCATGATTTGCTCGCCAAGCTTGCGCTCTTGCAGCGGCGACAGTTCTTCGCGCGCGGTGTCGCCGAGGGTGGGCAGGTTTTGCGCCAGCACAAGGGCAGGCGCACCGGCAGACGCTATTATGCACGCCGCCAGCGCCACACGCAGGCTGGCCCGTCGCAAAGAAAAGAGTTTTGTATTCACGGTGCTATGATGTCCGATAGCGGAATATGTTCCGGATTTCCTCAATTTATCGCCTTACACTAAGAAATGACTAACGATACCCATCCCAGCGAGCTGACCCATTTCGACGCCGGCGGCCAGGCCCACATGGTCGATGTGGCTAGAAAAAACGACAGCCACCGCAGCGCCGTCGCCAGCGGCAAGATACGCATGCAGCCCGAGACGCTGGCGATTATCCTGCAAGGCACGGCAAAAAAAGGCGACGTGCTCGGCATCGCACGCATCGCCGCCATCATGGCCGCCAAACGCACCAGCGACCTGATCCCGCTGTGCCACCCGCTGGCGCTGACCCGGGTCACGGTGGATTTTAGCATTGACGTCGACAGCGCCACCGTCAACTGCAACGCCCAGGTGGAAACCGTAGGCAAGACCGGCGTCGAGATGGAAGCCCTGACCGCCGTGCAAGTCGGCCTGCTGACCATCTACGACATGTGCAAGGCGGTCGACCGCGGCATGGTGATGAGCGATATCCGCGTGCTGGAAAAGCATGGCGGCAAATCGGGCGACTGGGTCAGCCTGATCGACTAAGGTGCTTCGCGCGACGGCATACGCTGAAATACGACACGGTAGCGCGCATCCAGCGCCGCTTTTGCCTGCCAGTAATCGTAATATTCCGGGTAGTCGAAAGGATGCAGCCGCTGCAGGGTCAGCATGACACGGCCGGCCTGTTGCGGCTGGCCGTTCAAGACATACACCTCGGCCAGCTTGTTGAGAATATGCACGAAGCCGAAGCGCCGGCTCCAGCGCTCCACATAAGCAATTTCATCCTGCGCCATGCCTGCACGCGGCACGACTTTCATCAGCCTGAAGTATTCGTAAAACTGCGGGAAGAGGGTATACGCCGGCATTTGCATGCTCTCCGGCGCCACCTGGTAACCGGCTAGCTCTTGCCCGAGAGCGCGAAAGCCTTGCACCACGCGCCGGTAATCCCAGCTTATCGCCCAGCCCAGCGCAGCCGCCAGCACCAGCGCCGCAATCGCGGCTGCGGGTTCGACGCCGACCCGCACGCCGGCGGCCGGCCAGCGCAACTGATGCAGCATCCCCAGCAAGACCCCGACCGGTATCAGCACATACGCATACCACAGCGGGAATTCGACCATGCTGTGCACCAGCACCGCCGCCAGGCACAGGCTGGCAAAACGTAGCGTCGGACTCTGCGCGGGAAGCACGCAAGTCTGCCACAGCCACCATCCCAGTCCGCCGATAAACAAGAGCGTGGCCGGCCAGCCGAGTTCGGCGGCGAAATTCAAGATCAGGTTATGCGCATGTTCGGCATAGGTGCCGGCGCTGAAATCAGCCGCTATCTTCACCTGCTCCGCCCCGTAACCGCCCCAGCCCACGCCCAGCCACGGATGCTGCGCCGCCATGCGCCAGGCTTGCTGCCACAAGGCCATCCGTTCCGAACGCCCGCCCACGTGCTCCGCCAGCGATCCGCCGGCAAAGCCTAGCGCCTGCGCCAGATACGGCAAGCCCAGGACAAAAGCCGCGTACAGTAAGACCAGGACTGACATTCCTACACGGGAGACGGCTCGCCCTGCGGCAACCGGCATAAGGCACAACACGGCAAACGCCGGAACGATGATCCAGCCTATGCGCGATTGCGTCAAAGCCAGCCCCCATAACAGCGTCGCCGCCAGGGCCAGCACCGCCCGCCCGTGCATGCGCCCTTGCTGGTGCAGCCACCATAAGGATGCCAGCGCCAGACACAGCAACAGGGCCAGCTGATTCGGCTGCGCCACATTGGCGTACGGGCGCAGGAAAGTGTGGGCGTTGTGAGCGATACCCATGACGAACGGCGTCGCATCCAGCCCCGCCAGCTGCACGCACTGCAGCGCGACCGAAATCAGGCCGGCAGCCAAATGCGCCAGGGCCAGGCTCAGGCAAATCTTGTCAGCGCCATCCGGCTGATCCGCCCAGCTGGAACCTAGCGTCAGCGCCAGTATCAGAAATAAAAAATACAAAACAGGGAAGCTCAGCGCGCCAGCCCCGGGAATGAGGCCCAGGCTTAACTGCAAACTAAGCAGCAACAACAGGATAAGCGGCAAGACCAGCAAACTGCTCAGGCGCATGCAGCGCCGCTGGTAAATGGTAAGCGCCCAGGCCAGCGACAAACCGAGCAAGACCAAGGCATCCTGGTAATAACTGCGATAGGGGTGGGTGCGGTAGGGGTGGAGATAAGCGGCCAAGAGTCCCAGGCCGAATACGGCGAGCGCGCCGTTAAAACGTTTATTGGCGATGATTGTCATGCCGGAATTTTACCGGCATCCCGGATCACAAGCCGAATAGTATGAAATACTTTTTGAAGGCCATCATCATGGACATCAAACCGATACGTACCGAGGCCGACCACCGGGCGGCGCTGAAAGAAATCGAGACGCTGATGACGGCGGAACTCGGTACGCCGGAACGCGATAAGCTGGACATCCTGGCGACTCTGGTGCAGGCGTATGAGCAAAAACACTTCCCGTTAGACTTACCCGATCCGGTTGCGGCGATTAAATTCCGCATGGAGCAATCGGGTTTAACGATCAAAGACCTGGAGCCTATGATGGGACGTGCAAATCGCATCTATGAGATACTCGACCATGTGCCCCCCCTGACCTTGCCGATGATACGCAGGCGGCATAGCAGCTTAGGCATAGGCGAGCGGCATTTGAATTTTTGATGGCAAATCTATTGATCGCGGCCCAGCGCTTTTTGCTGCGTCGATCGCACAACGCCGTCTTTCGAGATCGTCACATCAGCCCCAGCATCGAGAGGCGCACCCCGCAATACAGATCGATCCCAAACGACATGCTTGCCACGTCCGATGTATTGAATTACCTCAGTCTGCGTTACCACCTTAATGACGCCACTGTGCTCGTCAAAAGCCGGCACAGCTTTAAATTGTTCGGCGATTGATGGCTCACGGGCACGGTTTGGATCAAGGATGTCGAATACTTTTTCATTGCGTAAGCTTTCGGGCAAATAACGAATGCTGTCAAAGCTCAAAAGCGGCATCCTCTCTTGCACCAGGTGGTAGACCGATTGCGCCTGCGCGATATCGCGAGGCGCTTTGATCGGGTCCCGATCTTCTTTTTGCGCGAGATATACCTTGTATAACGCAAAGGCGCGCGGATCGACTGTAATCATTTCGGCCATCTTGCCACTGGAACCGACGATGACTTGCTTGAACTTTGGTGCACTGAGCAACCAGTCCATGTTGCGAATTTTGCTCGCCCAAAAATCGTCAGGATGATTATCAAGCAACTGCTGCTTTTCGCGATCGTCGAAGAGCGACACGGGGCGGCGTTTGATGAGGTCGATCATGTAGCCCTGATCATTGGATGCACGGGTTTTCACTTCGTCCAGCTCAAATGTCGGGTCGAATTTTTGGAGTATGCCGATCAATCCGGCCTTGTTGAAATCATTGCCGGCATCCGCGAGTAAGGTAATACGCTTGCGCGAATCCCATAGCAAATCCATATCGGAGGTCGCCGTCACGTCCCCGTGAAAGCGCACCCCGGCATGGGTCTCGTAAGCGTAGAGCGCGTTGGTTCCAATGACCAGCAAGTGGTCTTGCAAGCCGGCTTTTCGGATTTCTTCCAGTAAACCAATGACGACATTAGGAGTCCGGCCAACACGTAATGCAGAATTGAGCCGTTCCTGTGTGACTAGCGCGGCGCTTAGCTGTTTAAGCCGGTTTTCCGCCGCCTTTTTGCCGGTTTTAAATTCGTTGAAAATATTTTCTGCTTCTGGCGAGCGCGCCCCTATGTACTTGCGCTGGCCCCTGCTGTATTCACGATGGAGATAGTCATGTCCATTGGATTTTTGCCAATACATGCTGCCGCGATAGTTAATCGCGCGCTGTTCTGCTTGCAGCCAAGACTTTCTAACTTGCTCACTATCAATAAATTGACGCCTCTGATTGTCGTCAATGTCGTAATAATATTTGGAATCAGTCATGGCAGTTGTGGGGAAAAACAGCGATTCTCAATTTTGTCCCACAACTTATTAACGGTCAAGAAGCCATTGTGGGGAAAATAGGCGAATCCTTAATTTTCCCCACAAGCAGATAACTTTAACGAATAAGATTCGTGACTATTCAGCGCCTACCAGGCGGCGCTGAAAGAAATCGAGACGCTGATGACGGCGGAATTTGGTACGCCGGAAGGCGATAAGCTGGACATCCTGGCGACCCTGGTGCAGGCCTATGAACAAAAACACTTACCGTTAGACTTACCCGATCCGGTTGCGGCGATTAAATTCCGCATGGAGCAGTCGGGTTTAACGATCAAAGACCTAAAGCCCATGATAGGGCGGGCAAATCGCATCTATGAGATATTCAAGCATGTACGCCCCTGACCTTGCCGATGATACGCAGGCTGCATAGCGCTTTAGGCATCCCGGTGGAAAGCCTGATCAAAGAGTACCGGCCCTGAACAGAGGAAATTCGACATTGTGGACAATTCGATAGGACACAGGCTGGAGGGCGATGCATGCTGTTCCTGCGCAGCCAGATTCAGGGCCAGGGTTTCAGCTCGCTGACCTCTAAAATATCGGCGGACGAGCGATTCACGATGACCGTCAAATTATGGTATCTGGCTTTTAAAGGCAAATACCCGACAGCGATGCCGGCGGCTTGATATTTTTTTTCCATCTCATCCAGCTGTTGCAGACGATCTCGATTCAAAGGTTTTAACTTATCCAAAGGCTGGATGGCGCTCAACACACCGCCGGATAAATTTTTATACGGAACGAAATACTGCGGCAGCGTCTTCACATCGGGGCCGCCGCTCACCGACGACATAATCAGCCCCATGAGTTCCCTTTCATCCTCAGGCAACTTGACAGCAACCAGCCTGGGGCCGAAATACGGTAGAGAGCGATACTCGGCAAGCGCCGCCTTTTCCCGGTTTTTTTCAGAAATTTCATGGGCATAGGTCAGATCGAATTGCCCTGCATTAAACACCAGATAAACAGGGCGCACGATAAACACCGTATGCAAGCCATACAACAAGGCCAGCACTTGCATCAGCCCGACGATGCTCAGATCGCGCTTCAATTCCTTTTTTTGCGGATTATAAATAATCAGGGTGATGACAGGGCCCATCACCACATCCACCAGCATCAGCAATAAAAAAATATTCGTGACATTCGAGGCGTACGCGTACAGGCCCGGATACCAGAGCAGGAACACGACTGCAGACAAGCTCAGGGCCAGGCTAGCGGAAATGGCGAGATGAATGCCGAAGGCTAGATAGCGGTTAAGTGCTTTAATCGATAACATGATGGCTAGATGAAAAACGCCCGCATTGCGGGCGTCGATTTAAAACGATGCGCTGGCCGCGCTTAAACTAGCCGGATTAACGGCATTCTGCCGGTGCGTATTTTGCTGGCAAGGTACCGGCAACCATACCGGTCAATTGACGCGCTGTCGCGGTAGCATTCGAAGTCGTCGCACAAGCCCAGTCGATCGCCCCGGTGATGCCGGCAACAATCGGCGCCTGTTGGACATTAGGTGTGAATACGATCGTTTTGCCCAATGCATCGCTTGGCAAACCTGTGTTAGCAGCGACAGTTGCCGTCGTAACGGTAATCGCACCGGTAGTATTGCTTACAACTACATCAGAAACAAACTTGGAAGTTTTTTCTGCCGCAGCTTTGGCATTGAATGCATCCGCGGCAGCCGTCACACCAACCAAGTTATCCGTCTGAAATGCTTCGCTGATCAGCGCCTTAGGTGCAGTCGCAGCCAAGACCGCCTCACTTACCTTACCGCGCACGGTGTAATCCTGATAGGCAGGCAGAGCCACCGCCGCCAAAATACCGATGATCGCGATGACGATCATCAATTCAATCAGCGTAAAACCTTGCTGCGCTTTTTTAGCAAATTTAATCGACTTCATGATATATCTCCCTGAGAATTGTTAAGGGTGTCACCCCACTCATTACCGAGCAATCTGCGTGCCAGTTGACAAACAATTCTTTTTATGCGAGAAATTTTATTATTTCGACTAAATTTGGGTCAAATTTTGACCAGGAAAATGTCAAAAGCTGCCGTACGCGCCAAATTTTGTCATGCTTATGCGCCGCCCAGCGTAAATAACATCTGCGTCCCCGCCAGCGTTATCACGTCGCCGTCGGCCAGGATGTGCGCCTGCGTCCCGATATTCTTTCCATTCACCGTCGGCAAACTGGCGCCCTCCACCTGCGCCAGCAGATAGTGTTGACCCTGGCGGGTGATGGCGACCACCTGTACGCCCGGGCTGCCCATGGTGGTGACCGGCTTGCTGAGTATTAATTCCCGTCCGGCATTGGCGCCGCTTAAGACCTTGATCTTAGCGATGACGGTCGAAGGCGCCGCCGCTACAGGCGCGGACGGTGCCGCCGGCTTGGGGGCGGCGGCCGACTCCAGCAAAAACCGCAGCTGGTATTTACCGATGCTGATTACATCGTCATGTTGCAGCAGATGTTTCTTGACCGGCTGGCCATTCACCATGGTGCCGTTGGTGCTGCCGAGGTCGACGATGAAGCAACCGCTGCCCGAGGTATCGATCGCGGCATGCTGGCCGCTGACCGTCAGGTGATCGATCACCAGGTCGTTGGTCGGCCGCCGCCCTATACTCAGGCGCGACTTGTTGAAAGTGAGTTCCTGTTGTACCAGGCCGTTAAAGCTGACGATAATTTTCGCCATAAATCTCTCGTAAATTGTTAATTTCCGACATTAGCGGGCGGGCATCTGTTGCAGCGAAATCAGTATCCGTCAGTGCGTCGGCTTAAACAAAATGACAGTAATGTTGTCCATGCCGCCGTGCCGGTTGGCACTGGCTATCAGCGCGCGACAACAAGCGCTCAGATCGCTGCTATGCAGATGCAGTATCGTCTGAATTTCATCATGATTGAGCATATCGGTCAATCCATCGGAGCACATCAGGTAAATGTCGCCTTGCCGCATACTATGTGCATGCAACTCCACTTCCAGCATTTCCTGGCTGCCGACCGCCCGGGTAATCAGGTTTTTAATGGAAGAAAAGCGCGCCTCCTGTTCTGAAATATGTCCCGCATCGATTTGCTCTTGCAACACCGAATGATCCGTGGTGATGCGGGTCAGACAGGCATCGCGGTAACGATACGCCCGGGAATCGCCGACGTGGGCCAGCAACAACTTATCCTGAACGCAGCAGGCGACCACGACGGTGGTGCCCATGCCGAAATAATCGGACTCGGTTTGCGCGGCTTGCAGCACCCGCCGGTTGGCGAGTTCTACCGCCTCCACCATCCAGCGTGCCAGATTGCGCGGCCACAATGAAAAAGCGGGAAGCCAGGCAGCGTCCATTTTCAAACACAAATACTGGGCGATGATTTCCACCGCCATCGCACTCGCCACTTCGCCGGCCTGGTAGCCCCCCATGCCATCCGCCAACACGGCGCAGCCGTAATCGGCGCATACCAGCATGGCGTCTTCATTATGCGCTCGCACCAGCCCGGTATCGGTCAGTGCTGCGAATTCCAGTACGCGCTTATTTGCCATCGATTTAGTGTTATGTACGGTCATAAACGCTGACGGGAAGTCACTAATGCGCAACCCAGTCTGGCTTACGCCGGTTTTCTGTAATGGTTCAAGCTTAACATTAAGGAAATGTGTTTGCACCGGATATACGAGGTATCCAGATCAAAAAAGAGCCGCGATCTACGCGGCTCTTTTGTTACGGCTTATTGCGAAGCTTCGTTTACAGCATGGCTTTCAGCAAACGCGCCATTTCGGACGGGTTCTTGGTGGTTTTGATGCCGCAGGCTTCCATGATGTCGAGCTTGGCTTGCGCGGTATCGGCGCCACCGGAGATCAGTGCGCCGGCATGGCCCATGCGCTTGCCCGGAGGCGCAGTCACACCGGCGATGAAGCCGACCACCGGCTTCTTCATGTTGTCGCGGATCCAGTAAGCGGCATTTGCTTCATCCGGGCCGCCGATCTCGCCGATCATGATGACGGCGTCGGTATCAGGATCGTCGTTGAACATTCTCATGACGTCGATGTGCTTCAGACCGTTGATCGGGTCGCCGCCGATACCGACTGCGGAAGACTGGCCCAGGCCCAGTGCGGACAACTGACCGACCGCTTCGTAAGTCAGGGTGCCGGAGCGGGAAACCACGCCGATACGGCCTTTCTTGTGGATGTGGCCAGGCATGATGCCGATCTTGATTTCGTCGGGTGTGATCAGGCCAGGGCAGTTAGGGCCGAGCAGCAGAGTCTTGCTGCCGGCTTTGGCCATGCGGTCTTTCAACATCATCATGTCGCGCACCGGGATGCCTTCGGTGATGCAGATCGCCAGATCGAGGTCGGCTTCCACCGCTTCCCAGATCGCGGCGGCAGCGCCGGCCGGCGGTACGTAGATCACGGAAACGGTGGCGCCGGTGGCGGCTTTCGCTTCGGAGACGTTCGCGAAAATCGGGATGCCTTCGAAATCTTCGCCGGCTTTCTTAGGATTCACGCCAGCCACGAAGCAATTCTTGCCGTTCGCGTAATCGCGGCAACCGCGAGTGTGGAACTGGCCGGTCTTGCCGGTGATGCCTTGGGTGATGACTTTGGTGTCTTTGTTGATCAGGATGCTCATATTATTTCCTCTTTACTTGTCGTTCCCGCGAAGGCGGGAACCTAGTGTCTTTACGCCGTAAAATTTAAATACAGGTCGTTCCAATATGGATTAGCGCTTTCGATCAAGCGGATTTTCCAGTCGCGATGCCATTTCTTGATTTGCTTTTCACGAAGAATGGCGCTTCCCACATCTACGTGTTGCTCAAACCAAACCAACTTATCGACCTCATGCTGACTGGCAAACCCTGGGACAAATTTATTCTTGTGTTGCCATACTCTGGCCGGCAACGCGGAAGTCACGCCTATATACAAGGTACCGTTACGCTGGCTGGCCAGCATATAGACGTAATAATATTTGTCCATCGTTCATACGACGCTAGGTTCCCGCCTGAAGCCGCGGGAACGACAATGTTTATTTTCCGTTAGCCGCAGCGACAACCTTCTGCGCTGCTTCTTCCATCGTGTCAGCGGAGATGATAGGCAGACCGGAGTCGGCCAGCATCTTTTTACCGATATCTTCGTTGGTGCCCTTCATGCGCACCACCAGCGGCACTTGCAGGTGCACCGCCTTGGACGCGGCGATCACGCCTTCGGCGATTACGTCACAGCGCATGATGCCGCCGAAGATGTTGACCAGGATGGCTTTCAGGCCAGGATTGGTCAGCATCAGCTTGAAGGCTTCGGTCACTTTCTCGGTGGTGGCGCCGCCGCCTACGTCGAGGAAGTTGGCTGGTTCGCCGCCGAACAGTTTAATGGTGTCCATGGTGGCCATGGCCAGACCGGCGCCGTTCACCAGGCAGCCGATATTGCCGTCCAGCGAGATGTAAGCCAGATCAAACTTGGAGGCTTCGATTTCGGCCGGGTCTTCTTCATCCAGATCGCGGTAAGCGACGATTTCAGGCTGGCGGAACAGGGCGTTGGCGTCGAAGTTGAACTTGGCGTCCAGCGCGATGACTTTGCCGGAACCGGTCAAGATCAAAGGATTGATTTCAGCCAGGGAGGCATCGGTTTCCATGAAGGCTTGGTACAAGCCTTGCAACTGCGCGCGTGCATCGGCCACGGAGGCATCCGGCACACCGATCTTGCGGGCGATGTCGTCGGCTTCGGCGTCTTGCAGACCAGCGGATGGGTCGATTGCGACAGAGTGAATCAGTTCAGGATGGCTTTCTGCGACTTCCTCAATATCCATGCCGCCTTCGGACGAGGCCATCAAGACCACGCGCTGGCTGATACGGTCGGTCACCATACTGACGTACAGTTCTTTCTTGATGTCGGCGCCATCTTCGATCAGCAGGCGGCGCACTTTCTGGCCTTCCGGGCTGGTCTGGTGCGTGACCAGTTGCATGCCCAGGATCGCATCCGCGTATTCGCGCACTTGCTCCAGGGATTTGGCCACTTTCACGCCGCCGCCTTTACCACGGCCACCTGCATGAATTTGTGCTTTAACGACCCAGACTGGTCCGCCCAGCGTTTCAGCCGCCTTGACTGCTTCGTCAACAGTCAGGCACGGAATACCGCGTGGTACCGTCACTCCGAACTTGCGGAGGATTTCTTTACCCTGATACTCATGGATTTTCATACGACTTCCCTTCAGACACTGAGGTATAAATAATTAAACAAACAAACTAGCTGGGTGATTTTGCGTCGGGCGATGGACTCGCCCAGCGCGGGTAAAATTGCACAACCGCCGGCCCATCCAGGCGCAGCGCATGGCAACGATGAAGTTGAAATGGTTGCGTGGTTTCGTCAGAATCGCTGGCGCCGTCACGGGTATCGATCACGTCGCCGGCGAAGGCCTGCACGGCGGCCGTCGGTAAAATTTGCGCGAGTTCGGTCAGATGGGTGCAGCCCTGGATGCCGGACATTCTTTCTTTGACGCCCTGACGGAATTGCCGCAACAAATTCAGGCCGACCAGTTTTTTGTAGTCGGGGGCGATCGCTTCACAATAACCGGGATAGGGAACGGCATCGGATACCGCGTTGACATCGACTACATTCATTTGCAGGTCTATGGTCACGCGCAGCGTGAGATCGTGCAGGGCTGCGCCGGCCGGGCGCACGCCGGAAGCGAGCGTAATGTCGCGCGGTTTGTGATCGGTAATGCGGGCGTCGAGATCCCACAATCCATCATCGCGTGCGAATGCTTCGATACGGATTGCACGCGTGTGTTTCAGCGTACGTCGGGTTGTGGACGAAGATAAGGGCATCATGCCTGTTGGCGGCTAATTCGGATAAAAGAGCCACAATTGCGCGTCGTTACCGCAGCTTCTACGATAACAGCCGCTCTTGCGGCGCTGCAAAAAACCACGAGAGTTTAGCACAGCTGACCGACTAACTCATCTATAGCGCTGAATTTTGGACGATTTCAATAGATTGTTTCACCAAGTACAACATCCACAAAATCAAATACTTAGCTGCGGCTATTCGAGTAAATCACGCGGGGTACGCAGCGCCGCTTGTATGGCCCGGCTGGAAAATCCGCGTTGCTGCAAGAATGCCGCCTGCTTCATTTTTTCCTTGCGGTCGGTCGGTGCGGCCGGAAATTTTCTGTGCAATACTTCTATCGCTCTTGCCAATTCAGAGGCCAACAAATCCTCTTTGACCTGTTCTATCTCATGCTGTTCCAGGCCATGACTTTGCAATTCGGCCAGAATGCGATTATTGCCGAAACGCGCCTGACGACGGTTGACCAGCGACTCGGAAAAACGCTCGCCGGACAGATATTTCGCAGACTCCAGCGCATCCAGCAAGGCATCGACGTCGTCGCCCTCTTCCGCGTAACGCGCCAGCTTGCGTCCCAGTTCGACCCGGCTATGCTCGCGCATGGAAAGGTAGCGCAGCGCCCGCGCTTTCAGGCTGATTTGCGGTTTAGCCATGTATTCACGTAAAAAAGCCGGCAATTCCAGATAGTTAATGGAACGCCGGCCATGTTTATTGAGATGCTTACTCGGCAGCCAAAGTCGGCAGCAGCGGCACGCCTAAGTGAGCCCTAACCTTGTTCTCGATTTCGTGCGCCAGTTCCGGACGCTCTCTCAGGTAATTACGCGCATTGTCCTTGCCTTGGCCTATGCGCTCACCGTTGTAGCTATACCAGGCGCCGGCTTTTTCTATGATCTTGGCGTCCGCGCCCAGATCGAGGATCTCGCCTTCGCGCGAGGTGCCTTCGCCGTACATGATGTCGAAATGTGCTTCCTTGAACGGCGGCGCCACCTTATTCTTGACGACCTTGACCTTGGTTTCATTGCCGACCACTTCGTCGCCGGATTTGATGGAACCGGTGCGGCGGATATCCAGGCGCACCGAAGCGTAGAACTTCAAGGCGTTACCGCCGGTCGTGGTCTCGGGGCTGCCGAACATCACGCCTATCTTCATGCGAATCTGGTTAATGAAAATCACCAGGGTATTAGTGCGCTTGATGCTGCCGGTCAGCTTGCGCAGCGCTTGCGACATCAGGCGTGCCTGCAGGCCGGGCAGGGAATCGCCCATGTCGCCTTCGATTTCGGCGCGCGGCGTCAGGGCGGCGACCGAGTCGATCACCACCAGATCGACGCTGCCGGAACGCACCAGCGCATCGGTGATCTCCAGCGCCTGTTCGCCGGTATCGGGCTGCGAGATCAGCAGATCGGACAGATTGACGCCGAGTTTTTGCGCATAACCGACGTCCAGCGCGTGCTCGGCGTCGATAAAGGCGCAAGTGCCGCCCAGTTTTTGCATTTCCGCAATCGCCTGCAAGGTCAGCGTGGTCTTGCCTGAGGATTCCGGCCCGTAAATTTCGACCACACGGCCACGCGGCAAGCCGCCGACGCCAAGCGCAATGTCCAGCCCGAGCGAGCCGGTAGAGACGACTTGCACCTCTTCCACCACCTCGCCGTCGGCCAGGCGCATGACCGAACCCTTACCGAATTGTTTTTCGATTTGCGCCAGCGCTGCGGCCAGCGCCTTGCTCTTTTCGGAACTGTTATCAGATTTTCTATCGTCCATAAATTCTTTCATTCAATGAGCGGCTTGGTGGAAACGGCTTTTAACTTGTATTACAGTGTTTTGCAGTACTGTATAAAAAAACAGTGATTTATGCAAGCGACTTTTTTACCACAGGTCCATTTGAGACAAAAATACATAAACCCAATAGACTACAGCAAGAGACAACACCAACCACACTATCATGCGCATCTTGCTTGCAGAAGACGACAGCGTTCTGGCCGACGGTCTGACCCGTTCGCTGCGCCAATCCGGTTATGCCACCGATTGCGTCAGTAACGGCCAGGACGCCGATACCGCCTTGTCGACCCAGGATTTCGATTTGTTGATACTCGACCTCGGCTTGCCGAAACTCAGCGGCCTGGAAGTATTGCGACGCATGCGCGCACGTAATTCGCATCTGCCGGTGCTGATACTGACCGCGGCCGATTCGGTCGAGCAGCGCGTCAAGGGCCTGGATCTCGGCGCCGACGACTATATGGCGAAGCCGTTCGCGCTGTCCGAACTGGAAGCGCGGGTCAGGGCGCTGACCCGGCGCGGCGCCGGCGGCGGGCCGACCGTCATCAAGCATGGGCCGCTGACTTACGATCAGGTCGGCCGCATCGCTTACATACACGAACAGATGCTGGACTTGTCGGCGCGCGAACTGGGATTGCTGGAAGTATTGTTGCAACGTACCGGAAGACTGGTCTCGAAAGAGCAACTGGTCGATCACCTGTGCGAATGGGGCGAGGAAGTCAGCAATAATGCGATTGAAGTTTACGTGCATCGTCTGCGCAAGAAAATCGAAGTCGATGGCGTACGCATTGCCACGGTGCGCGGCCTCGGATATTGCCTGGAAAAATTTTTCGTCGCCCCCACACCGTCTGCAACGCCAGCGGCCGGCACTGAACGACCATGACAGAAAAAAGCGGAGCAAAGGAGTTCGTCGCACCGCCAGCGCCCGAATCGGGGCTGCATAATCAGCCCCAGGAAAAAAACCAGCGTTCGCTGTTTGGCGAAATTCTGGACTGGATGCTCGTTCCGCTGCTGTTGTTGTGGCCGATGAGTATCGCCATCACCTATCTGGTCGCCAAATCGATCGCCAATCAACCGTTCGACCGCGCACTGGAAAACCATGTGCTGGTCTTGTCGCAACAGGTAAAGCAAACCGACGGCAAAGTCGTGGCATTGCTGCCGCATCCGGCGCGCGACATCCTGCGCGCCGACGATCTCGACAGTATTTATTTTCAGATCAGGGACGAGGCCGGCGAACTGGTCGATGGCGAGCGCGACTTGCCGGCGCCGGCCGAGCAAGACCCGCCGGCGCCCGGCAATGTGCTTATCCGTAACGACAGCCTGCGCGGCAGCGAGATCCGGGTCGCTTACGGCTATATCGATCTGAACCGTGGCGACCGGCGCCAGGCTGGGGCGGCGCCGCGTCTGGCATTGATACAGGTAGCGGAAACCCTGGAAAAACGTGCATTGCTGGCCAATGAAATCATCAAGGGCGTGATCTTGCCCCAATTCATTATCTTACCGGTCGCCCTGGCATTGGTCTGGTTTGCCCTGAGCCGTGGCCTGGCGCCGCTGGCGGAATTGCAGCAAAGGATACGCGCACGGCGGCCGGACGATCTGAGCCCGATAGACTCGCGCCAGGTGCCGGAGGAAATCACTCCTCTGGTCAGTTCACTCAATGAAATGCTGGAGAGGCTGGCACAAACGATAGATAGTCAAAAACGCTTTATCGCCGACGCCGCGCACCAGATGAAGACGCCGCTGGCGGGGATGCGCATGCAGTCCGAACTGGCCTTGCGCCAGACCGAACAGGAAGAAATTCATCGCTCCCTGCTGCAGCTTGCAAAAAGTTCGGAAGCCGCAACCCGCCTGGTGAACCAGTTGCTGACGCTGGCCAGAACGGAAAACCAGCTCCCCGCCACCCGCCCGCTGGCACCGGTGGAGTTAAATGAGCTGGCGCGCGATGTCGTACAGGATTGGATACCGGCTTCGTTCGCACAAAAAATCGATCTGGGATTCGAACCGGCAGCCATGCCGGTCACTATCTTCGGCAATCCTCTGATGTTGCGCGAAATGCTCAGCAATCTGATCGACAACGCCCTGCGTTACACCCCGCAAGGCCACAGCGTGACGGTCAGAGTCGTCGTCAACGCCGCCCAGGAACTGGCGATCCTGGAAGTAGAAGACTATGGTCCCGGCATACCGCTTGCGGAGCGCGAACATGTATTCGAACGCTTTTACCGCATACTCGGCAGCGACGTGCAGGGTAGCGGCCTCGGTCTCGCTATCGTGCGCGAGATCGCGCAGCAGCATCATGCGCAAATAGAAATTTCTGATAATCCACACCGGCACGACCCGGCGTTTCCTGGCTGCGTATTTCGCATCTCGTTCAGGATGAACCCGCATGCCGAAGTTATTGATGGGACGGACTGACATGTCGGCAAATAAAGCGCGCAATCTCTACTGGAGGCAGACCAAAAGGCTGAGCGCAACGCTGCTGGCTAGCTGGTTTTTATTAAATTTCTGCATTTTGTTCTTCGCACGGGAACTGTCCAATTTCAGTTTTTTTGGCTGGCCGTTTTCTTTCTATATGGCGGCACAGGGACTGACGCTGATCTACGTTCTGATCCTCGCCATCTATTCTCTTTGCATGCGCAAAATTCTGCGCGCCAATCAGGAGCTTTAAGATATGGCGCAAACTCGTTTTACGCACAAACTGACACGGTATTATCTGTGGTACACGCTGTTTTTTTTCTTATTCCTGATCGGCCTCGCCGTGCTGGAAAAAGAAGGCATGCCGCGCGCATGGATAGGCTATCTGTTCATGTTTTCCACCATCGTGGTGTATGCAGGCATAGGCGTGGTGAGCCGCACTTCGGATATTGCGGAATACTATGTTGCCGGGCGGCGGGTCCCGGCGGTGTTCAACGGCATGGCTACCGCCGCCGACTGGATGTCCGCCGCCAGCTTTCTGAGTCTGGCGGGCGGTTTGTATTTGCAAGGCTTCGAAGGCTTGGCTTACATCATAGGCTGGACCGGTGGCTTCTGTCTGGTCGCCTTGCTGATTGCACCGTATATACGCAAGTTCGGCCAATACACGATACCGGATTTTCTCGGCGCCCGTTTCGCCGGTGCAGAAGGCAACAAGCTCGTGCGCATACTGGCGGTGATTGCGACGATTATCATTTCTTTCACTTATGTCGTAGCGCAAATTTACGGCGTCGGCCTGATTACTTCTCGCTTTACCGGTGTCGACTTTTCGGTCGGTATTTTCCTGGGATTGGCCAGCATTCTGGTTTGTTCATTTCTGGGCGGAATGCGCGCCATCACCTGGACCCAGGTCGCACAATACATCATCATCATCATCGCCTACATGATCCCGGTCACCTGGCTGTCGGTAAAGCATACGCACTTCCCCGTTCCGCAAGTGTCATATGGAGCGATATTGCCGGAACTGGTTAAAAAGGAAAAATTGTTCGCGGCCGATCCGAAAGAACAGCAAGTGCGTGCAATTTATCAGCAAAGGGCCGACGATTTCAAAAACAAAATACAGCAGCTGCCGCAGTCATGGGCAGACGGACGCTATGAATTGCAACATACGCTCGATGAATTGAAGTCGGGGAATGCCTCGCTGATAGATATCAAGACAGCCGCGCGCAATCTGAGCGCTTACCCCAAGACGCCGCCAGAGGCGCAACTACACTGGACTGAAGCGCGGAATGCCAACCTGGCCAAGGCGCAGCCTGGATTTTCGCAGTACACCCCGTATGCGGCCAGGGACAAAAACGAATCCGATATCAAACGCAATAATTTCATGGCGCTGGTGCTATGCCTGATGATGGGCACCGCAGCCCTGCCGCATATCCTGATACGCTACTACACCACGCCTTCGGTCAGCGCAAGCCGCGACTCCGTTTTCTGGTCGCTGTTTTTTATCATGCTGCTCTACATCACGATTCCGGCGCTGGCGATCCTGGTCAAATACGATATTTACACGGCCCTGGTCGGCAGCGAATTTCTCCAATTACCGTCCTGGGTGACTTACTGGGCCAGCGTGGATAAAATCAACCCGCTGGTGAATATCACGGACATCAACCGCGACGGCATCGTGCAGCTGGCCGAGATCGCCATCGATGGCGATATCGTCGTCCTGGCGACGCCGGAAATTGCCGGGCTGCCGTATGTCATTTCCAGCCTGGTTGCCGCCGGCGGCCTGGCTGCGGCGCTATCTACCGCCGACGGCTTGCTGCTGACGATCTCCAATTCCCTGTCGCACGATATTTATTACAAAATCATCGATCCGAGCGCTTCCACGCAAAAGCGGGTGACGATCTCTAAATTACTGTTGCTGGTGGTGGCGCTGGTGGCGGCCTATGTCGCCTCCCTGAAACCGGCCGACATTTTATCGCTGGTCGGCGCCGCGTTTTCGCTGGCCGCCTCGGCATTATTCCCGGCCCTGGTATTGGGCATTTTCTGGAAACGCGCGAACCGGCAGGGAGCAGTGGCGGGCATCGTTACCGGTTTTATGGTTTGTGTTTTTTATATGATGAACACTCACCCCTTGTTCGGCGGCAGCGCCAGCAGGCAATGGTGGAATATCGCACCGATTTCTGCGGGGGTATTCGGTGTCCCGGCCGGCTTTTTAAGCATGCTGATCGTCAGCTGGCTGACGCCGCGTCCCGACGCAGGCACCATAGAATTAATAGACTACATCCGGGAGCCATAAGCCTTGCCGGCGTCAGGCAAAGCAGGCAATTACTTGTTGCGCCAGGCGCAGTCGGCCGCGTGATCCTGCACCATGCCTATCGCCTGCATGTAAGCGTAAATGATGGTGGAACCGACAAACTTAAAGCCGCGTTTGCTCAAGTCTTTTGAAATACGGTCCGACAATTCGCTTGTTATGATGCGCTCGCCGTTATTGACTAGCGGCCTGCCATCCACGTAAGCCCACAGATAGGCATCCAGCCCGCCGACTTCCTCGCACAAGCGCAAATACGCTAGTGCATTGCCGATAACGGCGGCGACCTTCAGGCGATTGCGCACTATGCCGGGGTTCGCCAGCAGAGCCGCCACCTTGTCCGCGTCGTACAATGCGATTTTTCCCGCGTCCCACTGGTCGAATGCGCTGCGATAATTTTCGCGCTTATTCAGGATAGTTTCCCAACTCAAGCCGGCCTGCGCCCCTTCCAGATTCAACATCTCGAACAAACGCCTTTCATCGTGACAAGGTACGCCCCATTCGTGATCGTGATAGGCGAGGTAAAGCGGATTGGCGGGGTTGGCCCAGGTACAACGTTGGATACTCATGTTTTTTTCAAAATACCGAAATTGAACGTGCTCGATGTGCAGAAAGACTTGCGCTTCCAGGACTCGCCTCAGAGTACTCAGCAAAAAAAACTGGGGGTTGCCCCCCCAGTTCAAGTTTTTAGTGCTTCAAATTTTACTCAGCAACGCACTCGGCATGCTGCAATAGTGTTTGCTGCCCCGTGTTTTGATAGATTAACCAACACTCCTGTCCCCGGATTTGCAGCCTGAAGACATGTGCCGGCTCGATCACCCTGCCTTGCAGCAATTGCCCGGACGAGTCACGACGTGGCGTGCGCGCGTAGGAAAATTGACTGCTATCGGTGAGCGTATTCTCTGCCAGAGTCACTGCGCCTACGCCCAAGCTCTTGGCAACAATATCCTGCAACTGCTGCCGTACTTCTTTGCTGGGGGATCGCAGGCGCGCGGGTGCCTGCGCAGGCGGAGTCACCGCCTGGCAAGCACCTACGGACATGCCACAGATTAAGTAAAGAATTTGACGTATGGTCTTCATTTCAATTTACTGTAAATCGCAATTTCCTTCGCTACCGGGCGCACCATTTGGAATTTTTGCGGAAGATTCTCCGCTTGTAATTGTATTCCTGTGGTGGCGGCAGGGCAGGTTTTTGTATTCCTGTAACTTAAAGCCGCTGCCAACTGGCCTTCATTTTTGTCGCCGAGCGCATGGGTAAAATCATCGGCAACGTTACAGGTGGCAGGAATACCGTCGGCGTAATCACCAAAGCCCTTGTTATTGACACCTTTGAACTGAATGGCAAAATAAGTCGTGCCGCAATTAGGCGTAGGGTAAAAACCATATGGCTTGCCGCAAGTCTGGCCGCCAATCAGATTTACTTCCACATCGACACCCTGCAAGCCATTGATGATCGCTTCGCTGGCAGAACAGGTTCCTGAGCTGGTTAAAATGGTAACTTTTTTCAAGCCAAGATATGGCAGCGCTTGCCCTTTTTGTGCGGAAAAACCGTAAGCCGTCGACAAGAAAGGAGTCGGCGCGTCCGGTTTGAACTTGTCGTTAAATTGCGTTTGTTCAAAGGTTTTTCCAGTCGTCTGCTCCGGTCCGGCGATCATATAAGCGAGTTCGCTAGCGACATACAATAAACCGCCGCCGTTGTAACGCAAGTCCAGCACCAGATCGCTGATACCGGCAGTTTTAAGTTGCGTAATAGAGTCAATCAGCTTTGCTTCGGAAACCGCATTGTGATCGTTGAAGGTCAGGTAACCGACTTTGCCGCTAGGCGTATCGATAGTCGTAGTGTTTTGCACCGGTGCAGCAACGACATTGGCGGCAGCGACCGTGACCGTGACATTGACATTGTTACGCGTGACAACCAACTTATGGCTCTCACCTTCTTTTTCAGGGAAAAGGCCGGCGTTAATAGCGGCGATAGTCGCCTTATCGTTACCATTGAGGAAATCGGCATCATCCACGGAAAATAACTGATCTCCACGCTGCAAGCCCGCCAGTTTTGCTGGCGATCCAGGCTCTACGATAGCCACGACCCATTTGCGGGGCAAGGTCTTAGTCGCGACCCGCCCCCAACTGATGCCATAACCAAGTTCCACGCCCTGCTGCGACATGGCATTCCATGCTGCGGTCGGGTAAGTAAAGTGGAATCTGTCCTTGGCATTGCCAGAAGCTGTCTTCGCCGAAGTTTTCAATACATCGAAGTAATCAATCGCGGTGGCATAACTTTCCGGATTGAGCGTGGTCGGCACTTCCTTGTACCACAGATAAGTTTCATCTATCCACGAGCGCAACCAGGTTTTTTCATTCGCCAGCGTACCTTGTTTATCAGGAAAGGCTTGATTGTTGTTGAAAGGATCGGTTCCGGTTCTTGGAGTCTGGCAAAGGTTTGCCAATGTGTCGGATGCCGGCAAAGTAGAGGTAACCGGTGGCGTCACAGGAGGGGTCGTCCCCGACGTGCCTGAAGTAACACCGCTATTTCCGCCACCGCCACCGCATCCTGCCAGCAGAGCCAGCAAGCCAAACGAAATAATTTTTTTCATTGCAATATTTTGTAAAGTTAATATTTATCTGGCATATAAAATGCCCGCTCCAAAGCATTACTATGCTAACAATAAAAATTGTGTATGGCAAATTTACATATATTCCTTGACAAGCAAATCTGGCATTCTAGAAGGCTGTTTCTAAATAACCGCGACCTCTTTTCATGCCGCCGCAAAAAAAACGCAGCTCAAAAGCTGCGTTTTTTTCATGGCGTTACATAGCGCTATTTAAGGTTATTTTTAACTATTCAGCGCTAATTACAATACGATAGTCTGATGCTCATTCCCTGCCCGGGCGCGGATTTCGCCGATGCGTGCGACGTTCTCGCCGGCGGCCGTCAGCTGCGCCATGGCGGCCTCTGCCTGTTCGGGGGCGACGATCACGACCATGCCTATGCCGCAGTTGAACACGCGATGCATTTCGGCGTCGGCCACACCACCGTGTTGTTGCAGCCATGTGAACAGCGGCGGCATTTGCCAGGCGTCTTTATGCAAGACTGCGGTCAGCGTGTCGCCGAGGACGCGCGGCACGTTTTCTACCAGACCGCCGCCGGTGATGTGGGCCATGCCCTTGACTTCCATGCTGGCCATCAGGGCCAGCAAAGGCTTGACGTAGATGCGGGTCGGCGCCATCAGCGCGTCGCCCAGGCTGCGGCCGTGGAAATCTGAGTTCAGGTCGGGTTTGGCTACTTCTATGATCTTGCGCACCAGCGAGAAGCCGTTCGAATGGATGCCGGAAGATGCCAGGCCCAGGATCACGTCGCCCGGCTGTATCTTGCTGCCGTCGATGATCTTGGATTTTTCTACCGCGCCGACGGCGAAGCCGGCCAGGTCGTATTCGCCGTCCGGGTACATGGAAGGCATCTCGGCCGTTTCGCCGCCGATCAGGGCGCAGCCGGCTTGTTCGCAGCCGAGCGCCACGCCTTTGATGACGTCGGTAGCGGTAGCCACATCGAGCTTGCCGCAGGCGAAATAATCGAGGAAGAACAGCGGCTCGGCGCCCTGCACCAGGATGTCGTTGACGCTCATGGCCACCAGGTCGATGCCGACGGTGTCGTGCTTGTTCAGGTGGAAAGCCAGTTTCAGCTTGGTGCCGACGCCGTCGGTGCCGGATACCAGCACCGGTTCCTGGTATTTCTTGCTGACTTCAAACATGGCGCCGAAGCCGCCTATGCCGGCCATCACGCCTTCGCGCATGGTGCGTTTGGCAAACGGTTTGATGGCGTCGACTAAGGCGTCGCCGGCAACCATATCGACACCGGCATCGGCGTAAGAGAGAGAAACAGGGGTAGATGTGCTCATGATATTCGGCAATAAGGGCTTGAGGCGGTAAAATAGAGGAATTGCCAAACGACTGGCAAAACCGGTATTTTAACAAATCGACCCGCATCACATCCTGCTTTTTGGCTGGCGCGATGCTAATCAGGCCAGCAATTCATAAAAAACATCCATTTAGATGCCCAATTTATTTACCTCGGAGCAAAAACAGACCGCTATCTGGCTGCTGGTGGCCTTCGCGTTGCTGCTGCTGTTTGCGTTGCTGGGGCCGGTACTGATGCCGTTTATCGTCGCGGCCATCCTCTCTTACATCCTGAATCCCGGTGTCGATAAGCTGTGCAGCTGGAAATTTAAGCGATTTTCCCTGCCGCGCGCCGTGGCCGCGAGCTTGTTAATGGTCATGCTGGTCGCTGTGCTATTGGCGCTGATCCTGATCATGACGCCTATCCTGCAAAAAGAAATCCCGCAGCTGCAAGACCAGATCCCGCGCTTTCTGGACAAGCTCAATGAAATGCTGGCGCCCCTGCTGCGAGATCTGGGCATCCACATCAGGCTGGACAGCGCCGGCATCAAAACCATGCTGAGCAAGCAGCTGGCCAGCAGCGGCGACGTGATAGGCAAGGCCGTGTTGTCCTCCGTCAAGGTCGGTGGCGCCGCCGTGCTGGGCATGATCGCGAATTTGCTGCTGATCCCTATCGTGCTGTTTTATCTGTTGCTGGACTGGCATGCGCTGCTGGCCCGGCTCGAGTATTTCATCCCGCGCCGCTGGGCCAGCAAGAGCGTCGCCGCCATCAATGAAGTGGACGATATCCTGGCGCAATACCTGCGCGGCCAGATCATGGTGATGCTGGTGCTGGCGGCCTATTATTCGGTCGCTCTCAGCATTGCGCGCTTCGATCTGGCGCTGCCGGTCGGCATCATCACCGGTTTGCTGGTATTCATCCCCTACCTCGGCTACGGCCTCGGCCTGGTGCTGGCGCTGATCGGCGCGATCCTGCAGTTCGAGGGGTTTAGCGGGCTGCTGGCGGTCGCCATCATCTATGGCGTAGGGCAAATGCTGGAAGGTTTTTTCCTGACGCCGCGCCTGGTCGGCGAGCGCATAGGCTTGCATCCGCTGACCGTGATTTTTGCCCTGATGGCTTTCGGCCAGTTGTTCGGCTTCATCGGCATCCTGGTGGCCTTGCCGGCCTCCGCCATCGTCTCAGTTGCCGTCAAGCATATGCGCAGCTCGTATTTAAATAGTTCTTTTTATCGTCAGTCATGAGGCAATTACTGCTGGATCTCGATGCGCAAAAATTGCCATCGCTCGACACTTTTGTAGTCGGCCAAAACGCCGAGCTGGCGCAATTGCTGGGTTTGTTCGCGCTACGCACGCCCAGCCAGTACGGCGAGCGCTCGGTGTACCTGTGGGGCGAAGCCGGCGCCGGCAAGACCCATTTGCTGCATGCGCTGGCAGACAGCGCTTCGGCGCGCTATATCGCGGCCGACGCGCCTGACAGCGAATTTGAATTCAGCCCCGAAGTCAGCCTGTACCTGCTGGACGACTGCGAACAGCTGTCCGCCAGCGCGCAGATCGCCGCCTTCAACCTGTTCAACGAAGCGCGTGCGCACGGCGGCTTCCTGGTGGCGGCCGGCAACCATCCGCCGATGATACTGGGCGTGCGCGACGATTTGCGCACGCGCCTCGGCTGGGGCTTGATTTACCAGGTGCACGGCCTGACCGATGAGGATAAAATCGACGCGCTCGAGCGCGCCGCCCATGCGCGCGGCATCCATTTGTCGGCCGGCGTGTTACCCTATCTGATTACGCATTACCGGCGCGACATGAGCTCTTTGTCGGACATGCTGGACCGGCTCGATCATTATTCGCTGGAAACCAAGCGCGCCATCACCTTGCCGCTGCTGCGCGAACTGCTGCTGCAACAACCCTGAACGCCTTCTGAACGCATGAGCAATATCGCCCTATTCGACCTCGATCACACGCTGATCCCGATAGACTCCGATTATGAATGGGGTCAGTTCCTGTGCCGCATAGGCGCAGTCGATGCCGAGGAATTTGCCCGCCGCAACGCCGATTTTTTCGCGCAATACCAGGCCGGCACGCTCGATGCTGTCGAATATCTGGAGTTTGCGCTCGGCACGCTGGCGCAATTTCCGCGCAATCGACTCGACGAGATCCACGCCCAGTTCATGCGGGAAGTGATACAGCCGGTGCTGCTGCCGGCGGCGTATGACTTGATCAAGCGCCATCAGGACCAGGGCGATCTGATCGCCATCATCACCGCCACCAACCGTTTCGTCACGGCGCCGATCGCGCGCGCGCTGGGCGTCGCGCACTTGCTGGCGGCCGAGCCGGAACTCGATGCGGCCGGCAATCTCACCGGCAGACTGCTGGGAATGCCGACTTCGGGCGCCGGCAAGGTCAGCCACTTGCGTCTATGGCTGGCGCAGCAAGGCTTGCAACTGGAAGACTTCAACCAAAGCCATTTTTACAGCGATTCGCAAAACGACATCCCCTTATTGGAACTGGTGACCCATCCGGTCGCCACCAATCCTAACGCCAGACTCAGCGCGCATGCCCAGGCGCGCGGCTGGCCACAAATCAACCTGTTTGACAAGCAATGATCAAGAAATTCATACGAAAAATACTCGGCGTTAAAAATCAAGCCGAAGGCGGCGCCAATCGCAAACCCAAGGTGCTGGGGCCAAAAGAGCATGGCATCGATCCGCAATTGCTGTCGGCCAACGCGATCCGCGTCACCCAGACCCTGCAAGAACACGGTTTCAAGGCCTTTGTGGTCGGCGGCGCGGTGCGCGACTTGCTGACCGGTGTCAAGCCCAAGGATTTCGACATCGCCACCAACGCCACGCCTGAGCAAGTCAAACGTCTGTTCCGGCGCGCCTTCATCATAGGCAAGCGCTTCCAGATCGTGCATGTGATGTTCGGCCAGGATTTGCTGGAAGTCACCACCTTCCGCGGCGCTTCCAGCGAAGGCGCGCCGAAAGATGAGCATGGCCGCGTGTTGCGCGACAATACCTTCGGCGAACAGCACGAAGATGCGGCGCGGCGCGACTTCACCGTGAACGCCATGTACTACGATCCGGCCAACCAGACCGTGCTCGATTACCACGGCGGCATCGCCGATATCCGCAAAAAAGTCTTGCGCATCATCGGTGTGCCGGAAGCGCGCTACCGCGAAGACCCGGTGCGCATGCTGCGCGTGGTGCGCTTTGCCGCCAAGCTGGAATTTTCCATAGACCCGGCCACGCGCGCCCCGATCACGGTGATGGCGCCGCTGATCAACAATGTGCCGGCCGCGCGCGTGTTCGACGAAATGCTGAAGCTGCTGACCAGCGGCCACGCCATGGCTTGCCTGCAGCAATTGCGCAAGGAAGGCTTGCATCACGGCTTGCTGCCCTTGCTCGACGTGGTGCTGGAACAGCCGATGGGCGAGAAATTCGTCACCCTGGCGCTGACCAACACCGATCAGCGCGTGCATCAGGGTAAGCGGATTTCGCCAGGCTTCCTGTTCGCCGCCCTGCTGTGGCATCAGGTGCTGGAAAAATGGGAAGCCTACAAGGTCGCCGGCGAATTCCCGATACCGGCGCTGCACCTGGCGGCCGACGATGTCTTACACGCGCAGACCGACGCGCTGGCGATACAGCGTAAGATAGGCTCGGACATGCGCGACATCTGGGCCATGCAGCCGCGCTTCGACAAGCGCGCCGGCAAGACGCCCTACAAGATGCTGGAGCATGAACGCATGCGCGCCGGCTACGATTTCCTGCTGCTGCGCTGCGCTTCCGGCGAAATCGACGCCGAAATCGGCGCATGGTGGACCGCCTTCATGGAAGGCGACAGCGAACAGCGCGAAGCCCTGATCAACAGCAAGCCTAAGGCCGGCAGCGGCGAAGCCGCCAAGAAGCGCCGCCGGCGCGCCCCGCGCAAAGCGGCGGCTTCCGAAGCGTGATGCAAGCGGCCTACATAGGCATAGGCGCCAATCTCGGCGCTGCGCGCGCGAGCGTGGAGCAAGCCATCCTGCGCCTGGCGGCCCTGCCGCAGACGCGCCTGTGCGCCCGCTCCAGCCTGTACGGCAGCGCCCCGGTCGACGCCGGCGGCGACGATTACGTGAACGCCGTGGCACTGCTGGAAACCGCGCTGGACGCGTCCGCCTTGCTACACGAACTGCAGCAGATCGAGCTGGCTTTCGGGCGCGCACGGCCGTATCGCAATGCGCCGCGCACGCTGGACCTGGATTTGCTGTTATACGGCGAGCAGCAGATCGCCAGCGCCGAACTCAGCGTGCCGCACCCGCGCCTGAGCGAGCGCGCCTTCGTGCTGCTGCCCTTGCTCGAGCTGGCGCCGCAATTGCAGATACCTGGCAAAGGCGCGGCGCAAGCTTTTGTCGCCGCAGTGGCGGCACAGCGCATCCACCGGCTCGCTTGAGTTGCGCTTCAGACATGCCTCACCTCAAAACATACTCCCCTCCAGTATTTTAAAACATCGCAACTATTCCGCTGATGATCAGGCAGTTTTTGCATATACTCCCATGAAAATACCCATAATCGGACAAACCATCGGGCTCCTGATGATGTCCAATATCTTCATGACCGTGGCCTGGTATGGTCACCTGAAAAATCTGTCGAGCAAGTCCTGGTGGATCGCGGCGCTGCTGAGCTGGGGCATTGCCCTGTTCGAATACCTGCTGCAAGTCCCCGCCAACCGTATCGGCTACACTGTGTACAGCCTGGCGCAATTAAAAATCTTGCAAGAAGCGCTGACCCTGATTATCTTCGTGCCGTTTGCGATGTTTTACATGCAGCAACCGTTCAAGCTCGACTATGTCTGGGCCGGCTTATGCCTGATCGGCGCGGTATATTTTATTTTCAGAAGTTAACAGCTAGGGAAACGCAGATTAAATCAAAAGGCGTCATTCCCGCGAAAGCGGGAATCCATGTAACTCAAACAGGTAGGTGGATCCCCGCTTTCGCGGGGATGACGAAATTCGGTTAAATCCGTGCTTCCCTAGTGCGAACCATACACATGCCCACCACCCCGGAGAAAAAATCTATGGCTGAATATTTGCAAGACCGTAAAGCTGTCAGCATCCCTGGCCTGCTCGCGCAGCGCCAGCAAGGCGACAAGATCACCATGCTGACTTGCTACGACGCCAGCTTTGCGGCGTTGATGGACCGCTGCGGCGTCGAGATGCTGCTGGTCGGCGATTCGCTAGGCATGGTGTGCCAGGGTCACGACTCTACCCTGCCGGTCACGATAGGCGAGATCGCCTACCACACCGCCAGCGTGGCGCGCGGCAACCAGAAAGCCTTGCTGCTGGCCGACATGCCTTTCGGCAGCTACGCCACGCCGGAAGCGGCGTTCGACAACGCGGCGCAGCTGATACGGGCCGGCGCGCAGATGGTGAAACTGGAAGGCGGCAGCTGGCTGCTGCCGACCATCAAGTTCCTGAGCGAGCGCTCGATCCCGGTGTGCGCCCATCTCGGCCTGACGCCGCAATCGGTGCATCAGCTCGGCGGTTACAAGGTGCAGGGCAAGACCGGCGCCGCGGCCGACTTGCTGAAAGCCGAAGCACTGGCGGTACAGGCCGCCGGCGCCGCCGTGCTGGTGCTGGAGGCGATTCCGGCCGCACTCGGCAAGGAAGTCACCGCCTCGCTCAGCATTCCGACCATAGGCATAGGGGCCGGCCCCGATTGCTCGGGCCAGGTGCTGGTGATGCACGATCTGCTGGGCGTGTTCCCCGGCCGCAAGGCACGCTTCGTCAAGAATTTCATGGAAGGCCAGAGCAGCATCGATGCCGCCGTGCTGGCCTATGTCGCGGCGGTCAAGGAGCGCTCGTTCCCGGCGCCCGAACACTGCTTCTGACGCCGCATGCCTATCAGCGCCGCCATCCGCGAGGCCTTCGCCCTGCTGCTGGCGGGCGATGGCGCGCTGTGGCAAATCGTCTGGGTTACCCTGAAAACCTCGGTGCTCGGGCTGGCGCTGGCGACCCCGCCGGCGCTCTTGTGCGGCTATCTGATCGCCAGCCATAAATTCCTTGGCCGCAGGCTGCTGATCTGGCTGCTGCAGGCGGCGCTCTCGCTGCCTACCGTGCTGACAGGCTTGCTGTTGTATCTGCTGCTGAGCCGCCAGGGCGCGCTGGGCGGCTGGCACTGGCTGTTCAGCCAATCCGGCATCATCCTCGGCCAGGCCCTGATCGCACTGCCGGTGCTGGCCGCCTTCACCCTCGCCGCAGTGCAGGCGGCCGATCCGCGTCTGGCGGAAACCGCCATCACACTCGGTGCCGGCCGCTGGCGCGTGATGGTGACCGTGCTGCATGAAGTGCGTTTCGGCGTGATGGCGGCCCTGATCAACGGCTTCGGCCGCGTGCTGTCGGAAGTCGGTTGCGCGCTGATGGTGGGCGGCAATATCGCCGGCGTCACCCGCACCATCACCACCGCCATCGCGCTGGAAACCAGCAAGGGCGAATTCGCGCAAGGCATCGCGCTGGGCGTGGTGCTGATCGCCCTGGCCTTGCTGCTGAATGCGCTGCTGATGCTGCTGCAAGGCGATACCCGCAATGCGGAGCTGCTGCGATGACGGCCCTGCTGCGCCTGCATGGGGTGCAAAAATCCTATGGCCAGCGCCGCTTGCTGGAGATAGAAACGCTGGAAATCGCCGAGGCCAGCGCCTACGTGCTGACCGGCATGAACGGCAGCGGCAAGAGCACCCTGCTGCGCATCCTGAGCGGGCTGGAAGCCGCCTCTATTAGGGAAGCGCACTATCTCGGCCAACAATTCAGCCTGGCGCCCTACCCGCAACGCTTGCGGCAAGAAATCGTGTATGTGCACCAGCATCCGGTCATGTTTTCCGGCACGGTGGCGCAAAATATCGGCTATGGCTTGCAACTGCGGCGCGAGCGCCAGTTGGCGCACAAGGTGGCGCAGGCCATGGAGTGGGCCGGCGTGTCCCACCTGCAGCGGCATGCGGCGCGCACCCTGTCCGGCGGCGAAAAACAGCGGGTGGCGCTGGCGCGCGCCAAGGTGTTGCAAGCGCGCTTATTGTTATTGGATGAACCGACCGCCAACCTCGATGGCGCAGCGCGCGAACAAGTGATGGCGCTGATCCCCAGCCTGACCCAGAGCGGCGGCAGCGTGATCGTGGCATGTCACGACCGCGACCTGATTGCCTTGCCGCAGGTGCACAGGCTCAAGCTGCGCGACGGCCGGCTGGAATATCGTTAATGAAGCACGGATTTATTTTAATTTCGTCATCCCCGCGAAAGCGGGGATCCACCTAAGTGCTTGATTCACATGGATTCCCGCCTTCGCGGGAATGACGCCTTCTGATTTAATCTGCGTTTCCTTAAGACTCGTAACGCGCCAGACTGCGCTCTACGTGCGTCGCCAGCATCTCGGGCGAACTAACCGTCATGCCGAGTTCGCTCAGCAAACCGTCTTGCAAACCGTAGACCCAGCCGTGCACGGTCACCTGCTGGCCGCGCTCCCAGGCGTCCTGGATGATGGTGGTCTGGCACAGGTTCACCACTTGCTCGATCACGTTCAATTCGCACAGGCGCTCGCTGCGCTGTCTGAGCGGCAAAGTCTCGCCCAGATAGCGCTCATGCTTTTGATGGACGTCTTGCACGTGGCGCAGCCAGTTGTCGGCCAGACCGACGCGGCGCTTGGTCAGTGCGGCATGCACGCCGGAACAGCCGTAATGGCCGCAAATAATGACGTGCTTGACGCCCAGCACGTCGATCGCAAACTGCAGCACCGACAGGCAATTCAGGTCGGTGTGCACCACCACGTTGGCGATATTGCGATGGACGAATAATTCGCCGGGCAGCATGCCCAGCAATTCATTGGCCGGCACACGGCTGTCGGAACAGCCTATCCACAGGTATTCCGGGCTTTGTTGCGATGCCAGTTTTCTGAAATAATCGGCGTCGTCCGCCCGCATCGCATCGGCCCATAGCCGGTTATTTTCAAACAACTGTGCTGGCGTCAACTCGGTTTTGTTTTGCGCGGTCATGCTCTGCCCCTGGTTTTGCGTCAGGCGTGATTCTACCCCGAGGCGTGAGCGGGCGGAACAAGAGCAGGCGCAGGGGCGCTATGCCGCTGCGCCTGGTCCAAGCGGAGCGTGGGTGATTAACGGTAATTGCTGCGGTTATCGTCGGTGTCCGCCAGCATGGCTTTCTTCAAACCGTGATCGACCGGCTTGTCGCCGAGCCAGATGCGCAGCAGCGCGTTATTGAAGGCGATATCCGGATACGGCTCCCCCATTTTCTTGCCGTTCAGGGCCACCACGGTGCCGACGCCGGGTATCCAGTCGTTGGTCATGATGTCGCCTTTTTTCAATTCTGGGACAGAAGCGAACAATTCGCCGAAACGCAGGAACTGGGAAGTCAGCTTGGCTTTTTCCGATTTTTCGGTATTTTGCTGGATGCCGCTCATGAAACCGCGGCCGAATTCTTCATTGCTGACGTCGCGCAGCATGACTATGGTGACGCGGCGCGGGCCGGTGGTCGCCAGCACTTCCGGCACCGTGGTTTTTTTATCTTTCAGGTATAGGCCGGCCACATACACTTTAAAAATCGCCTTATAGCGTATGCCGGCGCCGTTCAGCTTCAGGTCGGCATTCGCCAGATGGATGGTATCGTCGAGCTTGACGCCCGCCACCTCCACCGTCCCTGCCTGCGCCGTCAGACTGGCTGCCATGGCCAGCACGGCCAGGCAACGCTTACTCAAATTCCAATTCATCTGCCTCTCCATTTCTATTTTTATCGAGCGCTTGCTTGCCGCATCGCAACGATTTGCTAGCTTACCCGAATTTTGCCTGCAGGGCTGTCGGTTTTTTCCGCTGACTAAGCGGGCGTGAGCATTTGCTCGAATTCGTCTATGGGAATCGGTTTGCAAAACAGGTAGCCCTGATAAGCCTGACAACCCGATTCCAATAAAAACTCTCTTTGCTGTTCGGTTTCCACCCCTTCGGCAATCACTCCCAAATCGAGGCTGGCGCCGAGGTTGATGATGGTGCGGACGATATTGGCATTGCTGGCGTCGTCCGGCAGGTTTTGCACGAAGGAACGGTCGATTTTTAACTGATGCAAGGGCAAACGCTGCAAATACGACAAAGAGGAATACCCGGTGCCGAAATCATCCATGGAAAAACCTATGCCCATGGCTTTGATCACCTGCATTTTTTCTATGACCGTCGCGACGTCTTCCAGCACCACGCTCTCGGTCAGCTCCAGCTTCAGCAAGACCGGATTGGCGCCGGTTTCCCACAATATCCGTTTGATGTCATCGACAAACCCGCTATGGCGGAATTGCCTGGCGCTGACATTGACCGCCAGTTGCATCGCGCACTTGCCCGGCTGATCCGCCCACAGGCTGATTTGCCGGCAAGCGCTTTCCAGCACCCACAAACCTATAGGCAAGATCAGTCCGGTTTCTTCCGCCAACGGGATGAAGTCCAGCGGCGACACCATGCCGCGGACCGGGTGACGCCAGCGCAATAAAACTTCCGCACCGATGGGGTCGCCCAGCGCGCTCACTTGCAACTGGTAATACAGGACGAATTCCTGATTGCCGAGCGCCTGGCGCAAATCGTTTTCGAGCGCGGTACGCGATTCCAGCGCAGCCTGCATGCTGGGGTCAAAGAAGCGCAAATTGTTTTTCCCCAAAGCCTTGGCCTGATACATGGCCATGTCGGCGCGCCGCAGCAATTCATCGATGCCGACCTCTTCGTTGCCGAACATGGTGATGCCGATACTGCCGGAACTGTCGTAATTGAGATGGCCGAGGTTGATGGTCTGGCTCAGCGCCTGGCGGATTTTTTCGCCGACGTTTTCGGCCAGCGCGGCGGCCTGATTCATATCGGCGTGCAAGCTCTCGAGCACCACCACGAATTCGTCGCCGCCGGTGCGCGCTACGGTATCGTCGGAGCGCACACAAGACTGGATGCGCTTGCCGACTTGCATCAACAGCTGATCCCCCATGTTGTGGCCCTGGGTGTCGTTCAAGGTTTTAAAATTATCGAGATCGATCATCAGGATAGCGCCGTAACGCAGATGCCGGTCGCTGGCCGTCAGCGCCCGGCCTAGCCTGTCGAGCAACAGGCGCCGGTTCGGCAGATCGGTCAGGGGATCGAAGAACGCCAGTTGATGGATGCGCTCTTCGGAAACTTTATAATCGGTGATGTCGTTGAAGGAACCGACATAATTCGTCACGCTGCCGTCCGCCGCCGTCACCGCCGAAATCGCCAGCCGCTCCGAGTAAATTTCCCCGTTTTTGCGGCGGTTCCATATCTCTCCCTGCCAGCAGCGGTTCTTGCCGATTTCTTCCCACATCTGTTGATAGAAGGCTTCATCATGCCGCCCCGATTTCAATATCCTGGTAGGCTGACCCAGCACTTCACTCGCTTCATACCCGGTAATCCGGGTGAACGCCCGGTTGACGCGCAGGATGTTCAGGTCGGGGTCGGTAATCATGATCCCCTCCTGCGTTTCAAAGGCCATGGCGGCCACTTCCAACTCTTGCTCCGCCAGTTTTTTCTCGGTGATATCCCGGAGCAAGGCGACATACAGCTGCAAATTACCGGCAGCATCGCGCACCGGCGTCAGCAGCAATTCCAGCCAGATCAGCCGGCCGCCGTCTTCCGCGCTGCGACTGATCTCGTGTTGCCGGGTTTCCGCATTTCCGCATTGCGGGTCCAGCATGCTCGCCACCGGCTCGCCAAACAGTTCGCCCAGATATTTGCCGGACAGGTGTTGTTGCGGGAAACCGCTGAGATGGCACGCAGCCTGATTGACATAATTGATGCGGCCGTCCCTGGCCGCGATGATGATGCCTTGCGAAGTGGCGCTCAGCGCTTCATTTCTCAAGCGCAGCAAGGCCTCGCTCTGCTGTAGCGCGCGCTCGTTTTCCGCATGTTGACGCCGGCGCAATATCCATTGGTAAGTCATGACGGCCACCAGCAAGCTCAGGGCCACGCCGAAAAACTCTATGATACGGGTCAGCCTGGTGACGCCTTGCCAGCCGCCCAGGGGTTCGGCCGCCATTTCCCAGCTGCCGCCCGGTAAGACTATCGTATGGGTAACGGCATCGTCGTTGAATAATGCCGCATCGCCGAGAAACACTTCCCCCGCGCTACCGGCGCCGTCTTTGCCGCGTACGGCGAAATTCAATTGTTTTTGCGCTTGAGGAATCCCGGCATCGGCTAACAGGAGATCGTAATTGACCACCATGGCGATCGAGCCGAGAAAGCGGGCTTTGTCCGAGGTCTGATAGACGGGAATGCGCACCACCAATCCGATCCCGCCTTGCACCAGCTGTAAGGGGCCGGCAATTTGTATGCTTTTTTCAGCCATCATGCGGCGATACAGCGGCCATTGCTGGGGCAAATTCTTATAATTCAAGCCAAGTATGGCTTCATTGCCGGCCAGCGGATACACATAGGTCGCCACCGTCTCCCGGACCAAGACTATATTGCGTATAGTCGGGTTGGAAGCCGTCACTTCGGCCGCGAGATTGGTGAATTCCTCTTTCGGCAATTCGGGATGGGTGGCAAAACTGGCCGCCAGCACCCTGGCCGCCGAGACGGTGGAGGTCATGCCGCCGCCCAGTTTGGCGCGCAATGCCGCCAGTTTTTCTATGACTTCGATGCGTTGTTTTTGTATGTTCAGCCTGCGCTCATTGCGGTCGAGGCCCCACAGGAAAAACAGCATGAACAACGCCGCCCCCATAGCGATCAGCTTGGGATATTTGAATAACCATCCGGAATCAGGCGTCCCCATCTCGGTAGTTTGTATCTTGGAATCGGAGCTCAACTCTAAGAGGCTGTAGTGAAGTCGTCGTTTTTATATAGTAGCAGAACGAGCGCAGGGCCAAGCCCGGATCGGTACCCGGCAGCCGGAACAAGGACCAGGCATACGCAACGCAAACAAAACAAAGCCCCCGGGCGCAAGCATTGCGCGCCGGGGGCTGCGTTATTTCTCAAAAACGCTTATTCAAAGAAATTTTTGACTTTATCCATCCAACTCTTGCTCTGCGGATTGTGTTTGGCGCCGCCTTCCACCGTCAATCGCTCAAAATCGCGCAACAAGTCTTTCTGCTTATCGGTCAGTTTTACCGGAGTCTCTATCACCACATGGCAAAACAGATCGCCGGCATAACCTGAGCGCACGCCCTTCACGCCCTTGCTACGCAAGCGGAAAGTCTTGCCCGACTGGGTGCCTTCCGGCACCGTGAACGAGGCCTTGCCGCTCAGGGTAGGCACTTCGATATCGCCGCCCAACGCCGCTTTCACGAAGGAAATCGGGATTTCGCAATGCAAGTCGTCGCCTTCGCGCTGAAATACCGGATGCTGCTTGATGTGGATTTCCACATACAAGTCGCCCGGCGGCCCGCCGTTCATGCCCGGTTCGCCGTTACCGGAAGAACGGATGCGCATGCCGTCGTCGATGCCGGCCGGTATCTTGACTTCCAGCGTCTTGTTGCGCTTGATGCGCCCGACGCCCGAGCAAGTGGTGCAAGGCTCGGGGATCATCTTGCCGGTGCCGTGGCACTTAGGACAAGTCTGCTGTATGCTGAACAAACCCTGCTGCATGCGCACCTGGCCATGCCCGCCGCAAGTGGCGCAAGTGACCGGCGCAGTGCCCGGTTTGGCGCCAGAGCCATGGCAAGTCTCGCAAGAGTCCCAGCTCGGCACGCGTATCGTGGTATCGAAACCATTCGCGGCCTGCTCCAGCGAAATCTCCAGGTTGTAGCGCAGATCGGCGCCGCGATACACTTGCGGCCCGCTGTTGCGGCGGCCGCCGCCGAAAATATCGCCGAAGATGTCACCGAAAGCGTCGGCAAAACCGCCGCCGCCCGCGCCGCCGCCCATGTTCGGATCGACGCCGGCATGGCCATAGCGATCGTAGGCATCGCGCTTCTGGCTGTCGGATAGCATCTCGTAGGCCTCTTTGACCTCCTTGAATTTTTCTTCCGATGCCTTGCTGTCCGGATTGCGATCCGGATGGTGTTTCATTGCCAGCTTGCGATAAGCCTTTTTGATTTCCTCCTCGGAAGCGTTCTTGCCTACCCCGAGTATTTCGTAAAAATCACGCTTTGCCATCTCTTATTAACCTCTTTGTTAAGCGCAAACGCCGGATGGGCACCGCAAACGCGGCCACCACCCGGCGTAACGGCGGATCAGTCCGCCAATTCAGGATTACTTGTTGTCCTTGACTTCTTTGAAGTCGGCATCGACCACGTCGTCATCCTTGGCGTGCGCCTCGCCGGCACCGGCCGCACCGGCCGCACCGGCACCGGCTGCCGCCTGCTGCGCCTGCATGTCGGCATAGACTTTCTCGCCGAGTTTCTGCGATGCCGTCGACAGGGCCGCCAGCTTGGTGTCGATCTCGACCTTGTCGCCGCTCTTCAGCACGTCTTCCAGCTCCTTGATGGCCGCTTCGATTTTCTCTTTCTCGCCGGCTTCCAGCTTGTCGCCATGCTCGCCCAGGGCTTTCTTGGTCGAATGCACCAGCGCGTCGCCCTGATTGCGCGATTCAGCCAGTTCTTTCGCCTTGTGATCTTCTTCGGCGTTCAGTTCTGCGTCTTTCACCATCTTCTGGATTTCTTCTTCGGTCAGACCGGAGTTAGCCTTGATGGTGATCTTGTTTTCCTTGCCGGTCGCCTTGTCTTTCGCGCCGACGTGCAGGATGCCGTTGGCGTCGATGTCGAAGGTCACTTCGATCTGCGGCGTGCCGCGTGCTGCCGGCGGAATGCCTTCCAGATTGAATTCGCCCAGGCCCTTATTGCCGGCGGCGATTTCACGCTCGCCCTGATACACCTTGATGGTCACCGCAGGCTGGTTGTCGTCGGCGGTCGAGAATACCTGGCTGAACTTGGTCGGGATCGTGGTGTTTTTCTGGATCATCTTGGTCATCACCCCGCCCAGGGTTTCGATACCGAGCGACAAAGGTGTCACGTCCAGCAACAACAAATCTTTACGGTCGCCCGACAAGACGGCGCCCTGGATCGCGGCACCAACCGCGACAGCTTCGTCAGGATTGACGTCCTTGCGCGGTTCCTTGCCGAAGAATTCCTTGACCGTTTCCTGCACCTTAGGCATGCGGGTCATACCGCCGACCAGGATGATGTCGTGGATGTCGGACGCCTTCACGCCGGCGTCGCGGATCGCGATACGGCAAGGCTCGATAGTCTTCGCGATCAGCTCTTCCACCAGCGATTCCAGCTTGGCGCGCGTCATCTTCATGTTCAAATGCACCGGCGCGCCGTTCGCCATCGCGATGTAAGGCTCGTTGATCTCGGTTTGCTGGGAAGACGACAGTTCGATCTTGGCGCGCTCGGCGGAAGCCTTGATACGCTGCAAGGCGATCGGATCTTTCTTCAGATCGAGGCCGTTGATTTTCTTGAATTCGTCGATGATGAAATCGATGATGCGCTGGTCGAAATCTTCGCCGCCGAGGAAGGTGTCGCCGTTGGTGGACAGCACTTCAAATTGCTTTTCGCCATCGACGTCGGCGATTTCAATGATGGAGATATCGAAAGTACCACCGCCCAAGTCATACACGGCAATCTTGCGGTCGCCTTTTTCCGCCTTGTCCAGGCCGAAAGCCAGCGCAGCTGCGGTAGGTTCGTTGATGATGCGCTTGACATCCAGACCGGCGATGCGGCCGGCATCCTTGGTCGCCTGGCGCTGGGAATCGTTGAAGTAAGCCGGCACGGTGATCACCGCTTCCGTCACTTCTTCGCCGAGATAATCTTCGGCGGTTTTCTTCATCTTGCGCAATACTTCGGCGGAAATCTGCGGCGGCGCCAGCTTCTTGTCGCGCACCAACACCCAGGCGTCGCCGTTATCGGCCTTGGAAATGCTGTAAGGCATCAGTCCGATGTCTTTCTGCACTTCTTTTTCTTCGAACTTGCGGCCGATCAGACGCTTGACCGCGTACAGGGTATTCCTGGGATTGGTGACCGCCTGACGTTTGGCCGAAGCGCCGACCAGAATCTCGCCGTCTTCCTGATACGCGATGATGGAAGGCGTGGTACGCGCACCTTCAGCATTTTCGATAACCTTAGGCTGGCCGCCTTCCATGATGGCGACGCAGGAGTTGGTCGTACCCAGATCGATACCGATCATTTTGCCCATGATATTTCCCTCAATATGGTGTTTTATTTGTCAAATATTAGTGAGTCGGGCTGAATTTTTACAATCTTGCGCGACTCGTCTATTTCGGATATAGGGTGAAAAAAACGCTTTTCAAGCTGTTTTTGCCCGTATCTTCAGCTTTTTCTACTTGCCTTGCGCCACTGTCACCAAAGCGGGGCGCAACAGGCGGTCTGCGATGGTGTAACCTTTTTGCAACACTGTCACGATAGTATTCGCGTCTTGCTCTGCCGGCACCATGGAAATCGCCTGATGTTTCATCGGATCGAGCTTTTCACCGGGCACAGGATTAACTTCCAACAAGCGATTTTTTTCGAAAGCGGCACTCAATTGTTTGAGCGTCATCTCTACGCCTTCTTTCAGCGATTCGATAGAAGGCGTCTCGATTTTAAGCGCCATTTCCAGGCTATCCCTGACCGGCACCATGGCCTCGGCAAAGCCTTCGATCGCAAACTTGTGCGCCTTGGCAATATCTTCCTGGGCGCGGCGGCGGATATTTTCACCATCAGCCTTGGCGCGCATGAAGGCGTCTTGCAATTCAGCTACTTTCGCTTCCAACTGCGCCACGACCTGGTCCGCCGACGGCGCGGTCTGCGCAGCGGCTGCTTCGGCCTGAACCGCCGCGTCCGCCACCGGTTCAGGTGCGACAGTTTCTGCCGATACCAGGTCTTCCGCTTGCTGATTTTCTTGCTCTTGCATTATTACTCTCCAAATCAAATACACATTACCTGTCGAAATGGGGGCTTAACCATATCATTTCAAGGGGAATTAATGAACTTTTTCATAGTCATTCTGTCATTCGGAATTAAGTTCGACGGCAAATGCATTTCGTCACCATATTATTTGGCTTGATACTGGAAATTTCCCCGTAGAGAGCCATTATACAAACAAAGCAATTTATTTTTTTGCAAGATTGGGCGACGATGAAAACCTCTCTGATAACGCTGATCGTGCTTACTTATACGCTTGCTACAGTTGCCTGGATTTGCTTTAGTCAGGCAGATTTTCTTTGAATTAAGTGTGCGGCAATAGTTACAACAAAGAATAAAGTCCTCTTCCCGTACATAAACAACGCCAATCTCAACGAAATTCCCGTCTTCTCAAGTAAAATCGCCTGTTCTCAGCAATTTAGCGATAAAACAGGAGTCAGACATGATTTTCGTGACAGGCGGTGCGGGGTTTATCGGCGCCAATTTTGTGCTGGACTGGCTGGCGCAAAGCGATGAGCCGGTTCTCACTTACGACAAACTCACTTATGCCGGCAATCTGAACAATCTTGCCAGTTTGCGCAACGATGCGCGCCATATCTTCGTACAGGGCGATATCAACGACGGCGAACTGTTCGCCGCCCTGCTGAGCAAGCACCAACCGCGCGCCATCCTGCACTTCGCCGCTGAAAGCCATGTGGACCGCTCCATCCATGGACCGGCGGCCTTTATCGCCACCAATATCAACGGCACTTTCAGCTTGCTGGAAGCGACGCGCGCCTATTGGCAAACGCTGGATGCGTCGCAGCAAGCCGCATTTCGCTTCCTGCATGTCTCCACCGATGAAGTGTATGGCACGCTGGGCGCGGAAGACCCGCCTTTCAGCGAAAGCACGGCTTACGCGCCGAACAGCCCGTATTCGGCCTCCAAGGCAGCCTCGGATCATCTGGTGCGCGCCTATCATCACACCTATGGCTTGCCGGTGCTGACCACCAATTGCTCGAATAATTACGGCCCTTATCATTTCCCGGAAAAACTGATACCGCTGATCATCGCCAATGCACGCGCCGGCAAAGACTTGCCGGTGTACGGCGACGGGCTGCAAGTGCGCGACTGGCTATATGTGAGCGACCACTGCGCCGCGATCCGCCGCGTGCTCGAAGCCGGCCGCCCTGGCGCAAGCTATAACGTCGGCGGCTGGAACGAAAAAACCAACCTGAGCGTGGTGCATACCTTGTGCGATTTGCTCAACGAACTACAGCCGAAAAGCGGCGGCAGCTATCGCGACCAGATCAGACATATCAGCGACCGGCCCGGCCACGACCGCCGCTATGCGATCGACGCCCGCAAAATCGAAAGAGAACTGGGCTGGAAACCGGCTGAAACTTTCGAGACCGGCTTGCGTAAAACCGTGGCATGGTATCTGGCCAACGATGCCTGGGTGCAGCAGGTGCAGTCAGGCGAATATCAGCAATGGGTAGATTTGCAATACAAGAATAAGGAACAGGCATGAATCGTTCAAGCACACGTAAAGGCATCATCCTGGCCGGCGGCTCCGGCACCCGCCTGTACCCGGTCACGCAATCGGTTTCCAAGCAATTGTTGCCGGTGTACGACAAGCCCATGATTTATTACCCGCTGACTTCCCTGATGCTGGCCGGCATACGCGACATCCTGATCATTTCGACGCCGCAAGACACCCCGCGTTTCGCCGAATTACTCGGCGACGGCGCGCAATGGGGCATTAACCTGCGCTACGCAGTGCAGCCCTCGCCGGACGGTCTGGCGCAAGCCTTCATCATAGGCCGCGAATTCGTCGGCGACTCGCCTTCCGCCCTGATTCTGGGCGACAATATTTATTACGGCCACGATTTCGAAACGCAGTTGCGCGCAGCCGATGCGCGGCAAGACGGCGCGACCGTGTTCGCTTATCATGTGCACGATCCGGAACGCTATGGCGTGGTGGAATTCAACGCCCAGCGCCAAGCCGTCAGCATAGAAGAAAAACCAATACAGCCAAAATCCAATTACGCCGTGACCGGCCTGTATTTCTACGACCAGCAAGTGTGCGATATCGCGGCCGCGATCCGCCCTTCCGCGCGCGGCGAACTGGAAATCACCGACGTCAACAACGTCTATCTGAAACAGGGCGAACTGAATGTGGAATTGATGGGGCGCGGCATGGCCTGGCTCGATACCGGCGCCCACGAATCCTTGCTGGAAGCCGGGCATTTCATCGCCACCATAGAAAAGCGCCAGGGCTTGAAAGTCGCCTGCCCGGAAGAAATCGCGTATCGCAAGGGCTATATCGGCGATGCCGAGCTGGAAAAACTGGCACAAGCGCTGAAGAAAAACGAATACGGCAAATACCTGCTGCAATTACTGAATCACAAGGCATATTGAAGTATGAAAGCCATCCCTACCAATTTGCCGGAAGTATTGATGCTGGAACCGAAGGTATACGGCGACGAGCGCGGTTTTTTTTATGAAAGCTTCAATCAGAAAAATTTTGCCGAACTGACCGGACTCGACGTGCAATTCGTACAAGACAATCACTCCCTGTCGGCAAAAAACGTGTTGCGCGGTTTGCACTATCAAATCCGCCAGGCGCAAGGCAAACTGGTGCGGGTTACCTCTGGCAGCGTATTTGATGTGGTGGTCGACATTCGAAAAAGCTCGCCCAATTTCGGGCAGGCAACCTGCGTTGAATTGTCTGCGGAAAACCGGCGCCAGCTGTGGATACCCCCCGGTTTCGCGCACGGCTTTTTGGTTAGCAGCGACAGTGCCGAATTTCTGTACAAAACGACAGATTACTGGGCGCCCGAACACGAGCGCTGCCTGCAATGGAACGATCCGGCCATCGGCATCCTATGGCCGTTAAGCGAGGCTCCTATCATGTCGGCCAAAGATCAACAGGGCAAGCTGCTGGCCGAAGCCGAGGTGTTTGCATGAAGATTCTGCTGACCGGCGTCAGCGGCCAGCTCGGCCACGCTTTGCAAAAGCAGTTAGCCGGCGCACATACGCTGATCACGCCGACGCGCGCGCAGATGGACTTGAGCCAGCCGTGGCAGATCGAGGACACAATACGCAGCGTGCGCCCCGACCTGATCATCAATCCGGCCGCCTACACCGCGGTCGATCTGGCGGAAAGCGAGCCGGAACTGGCGCTGCAAATCAACGCCGTCGCCCCCGCCGTCATGGCGGCGGAGGCCAAAGCTTTGGGCATAGGCTTAATCCATTATTCCACCGACTATGTATTCGATGGCGGCAAGGCCGATGCAGACGGTAACTGGCTGGCCTACACCGAGCAGGACCGCACCGCGCCGCTGAACGTGTACGGCGAAACCAAGCTGGCCGGCGAACAGGCGATACGCGCCAGCGGCTGCGCCCACCTGATTTTCAGAACCAGTTGGGTGTATTCCTTACACGGAAAGAATTTTCTTTTGACGATGTTAAAACTAGCTTCTGAGCGCGATCAATTGCGTGTCGTCGACGATCAATGGGGTGTGCCGAATTCAGCCGACTGGCTGGCAAGTGTCAGCGTTGAAATTCTTGCTCAAGCGGGAGCCGCATCATCCTCGCCACGATGGTGGCAGGAATTCAGCGGTCTGTATCATTTAAGCGCATCCGGGCGAACCAACTGGTGTGAATTTGCGCGCAGCATCATGCGCAATGCTGAAAAATTGGGCTTATTGCAGACAGCGGCACCCCAGATAACCGGCATAGCCTCCAGCGAATACCCGACCGCCGCCCGCAGGCCACAAAATTCCTTGTTAAACAGCGCCTGTTTGCAGCAACGCTTTAACGTTCTCCTGCCGGACTGGGAACAAAATTTGCGCCGGTGTTTGCAGAAAATGCAGACACAACGCCCACTTCAGGATGTCGTGAATTGAAACCAAGATTGATAGAGTTAGACATACTGGGTGACGAACGCGGCAGCCTGGTGGCACTGGAAGCGCAGCAGAACATCCCGTTTCCTATCGCCCGCGTGTATTACATCTTCGGCACCAAGCCCGGGGTAGAACGCGGCTTTCATGCCCATAGATCACTGCAACAAGTCGCGGTAGCGGTCAGCGGCGCCTGCACCATGGTATTCGACGACGGCAAAGAGAGAAGCGAAGTGCGACTGGACGATCCGTCCAGGGGCGTATATATCGGCAATATGATCTGGCGCGAAATGAAGGATTTCACGGCAGACTGCGTGCTGCTGGTGCTGGCCGACCGCCATTACGACGAGAGCGATTACCTGCGCAATTACGCTGAATTTCTGGAGCAGTTGAATGGCTGACAAACCTGCAGTTCACCCGACCGCTATCGTGTCGCCAAAAGCTAGGCTCGGCGCAAACATAGAGATAGGCCCATTTTGCATCGTGCATGACAATGTGGAAATTGAAGATCACTGTGTATTTGGGAGCCATTGCGAAATTGGTGTGCCGACATCGCTGTCGAACGGCAGTCCATTGCGCATAGCTGCGCACAGTTTAATTCGTTCGCATTCGATATTTTATGAAGCGTCGCAATTCGGAGAAAGACTAGTCACTGGACACCGGGTCACGGTACGAGAACATACTCAGGCTGGAAAAAATCTGCAAATAGGTACGCTGTCTGATATTCAAGGCGACTGCAGAATTGGCGATTACGTACGCTTACATTCGAACGTACACATCGGGAAGCAATCGGTCATCGGCGATTTTGTCTGGATCTTCCCCTATGTGGTGCTGACCAACGATCCAACTCCGCCCAGCGATACCCTGCTCGGCTGTGAGGTCGGCGATTACAGTGCACTTGCCACCATGTCGGTGATTTTGCCGGGAGTTAAAATCGGCCAACACTGTCTGGTCGGCGCCCATGCCTGTGTCGGCAAGAACGTTCCAGATCACATGATCGCCGCCGGGGTCCCAGCCAAGATCATCGGCCCAACCAGCAATATCAAGTTAAGGGACAGCAGCGGTGCCAGCGCCTACCCGTGGACTTCGCATTTCACTCGCGGCTATCCAGATGAAGTAACTGCCTTATGGAAAAACAGTTGACATGAAACCCATCCCGTTTCTCGAACTCCAGTCACAACACCAGGATTTACGCGCCGAATTGAACCTGGCCTTTAACGAAGTGCTGGATAGCGGCTGGTTTATTCAGGGCCGGCAACTGGAAGCCTTTGAACAGGAATACGCAGCCTATTGCGGCAGCAAATATTGCATAGGAGTCGGCAACGGTCTCGATGCGCTACACCTGATCTTGCGCGCGTACGGCATAGGCGCCGGCGATGAAGTCATCGTGCCTTCGAATACCTATATCGCCAGCTGGCTGGCCGTCTCGTATGCGGGTGCGCGGCCGGTGCCGGTCGAACCCGATCTGCGTACCTACAACATCGATCCGGAAAGAGTAGCGGCCGCCATCACACCGCGTACCAAGGCCATCATGGCGGTCCATCTGTATGGTCAGACCGCCGAGATGGATGCGCTGCGTGCACTGGCCGGACAGCACGGTCTGAAGCTGATCGAAGATGCGGCGCAATCGCAGGGCGCGACTTACCAGGGTAAACGTTCCGGCAACCTGGGCGACGCCGCCGGCCACAGTTTTTATCCCGGCAAAAACCTGGGTGCAATGGGCGACGCCGGCGCCGTCACGACCGATGACGCCGGACTCGCGCACAAGCTGCGCGGCTTGCGCAATTACGGTTCGCACATCAAATACCACAATGAAGTCAAAGGCTATAACTCGCGCCTGGATGAATTGCAAGCCGCGCTGTTGCGCGTTAAGTTGAAAAAACTGCCGGAATGGAACCGGCAAAGGCAGGCGCTGGCGCAACGCTACCAGCAAGGCTTGCAGGATTTACCGGGGCTGACTTTGCCCTATGTGCCGGCCTGGGCCGAGCCGGTCTGGCATCTGTACGTGGTGCGCCACGCACAGCGCGACGCTTTGCAACAGCATCTGCAGGCGGCCGGCATAGGCAGCATGATCCACTACCCGATTCCACCGCATCTGCAAGGCGCTTACCGGGAAATGGGCTTGGCCGCAGGCAGCCTGCCGCTGTCCGAGCAAATCCACGCCGAAGTGCTGAGCTTGCCGCTCGACCCTTATCTGCCTGCGGAAAGCGTAGAGCGCGTGATCGCCGCGGTGCGCGAATTCGCCATCGGGGCCAGATGAGCCTGATCCGCACCAGCCTGCTGAATGCAATCGCCGTCTTGGTCAGGATGCTGACCATGCTGGGTCTCAACAAACTGCTGGCAGTCTACGTAGGGCCGGCCGGCTATGCGGTGATCGGGCAGTTTCAAAATGCCGTGACGATGATCTTGTCGTTTGCCAGCGGTGCCATCTCCACCGGCGTCACCAAGTACACGGCTGAGTATACCGATGATGTCTCTGCACAGCACAGAGTCTGGAGCACCGCCGCCAGATTGTCGCTGGCGAGTTCACTGCTGGTATCGCTGCTGATCGCCGTTTTTCATGAAGTCCTCGCGCTACGTCTATTGCAGGACGCTGCCTTGTCCGGCGTATTCCTGTGGCTGGCTGCCGGTTTGACGCTATTCGTACTGAATACCTTGCTGCTGGCCATCCTGAACGGTAAGAAAGCAGTCGCCGCCTATGTGGCCGCCAACATCGCCACCAGTCTGGTCACGCTGCTGGCGACCTGGCTGCTGGCCAGATACTGGGGTTTGTACGGCGCCTTGGTGGCGCTGGCGATCAACCAATCGGTGGTGGCCTTGCTTACCCTGGCGCTGAGTCTGCGCAACGGCTGGTTCGCATGGCGGCATTTTTTCGGACCGGCAGACACGGCTATGCTGCGCAAGTTGGGAAGCTATGCCTTAATGTCCATGGTGACGGCACTGGTGATACCGGTCAGCCAGTTGCTGATCCGCGAACATCTGGCGCGCAATTTCGGCTGGAGCAATGCAGGTTACTGGCAGGCAGTAACGCGCATCAGCGATATGTACCTGATGCTGATCACCTCCACTCTGACGGTTTACTATCTGCCGCGTTTGTCGGAAATCAAACAGGCTGCCGAACTGAAAAGAGAAATCTGGCACGTGTATAAGTTTGTCTTGCCGCTGACGGTGCTAGGTGCCGTGCTGGTGTATCTGCTACGCGACTGGATGTTGTGGCTGGTGTTTACCGAAGACTTCCGGCCGATGCTAAAGTTACTGGCGTGGCAATTGACAGGCGACGTGATCAAGATAGGAAGCTGGGTGCTCAGTTTTGTCATGCTGGGGCGCGCAATGACCAAGCCGTATGTCATCACCGAAATCGCCTTCAGCGCCAGCCTGGTATTGCTGACCTATGTCTTGACACCGTATTTTGGTTTACCAGGTGCGGTACTGGCATTCGCGATCAACTATCTGTTGTATTGGCTCAGCATGGCTCACATAATGAATAAATATGCCTACCGCTGAACTGCATCAATTCATACAAAGCTGCAGTGCGCGCATATTGCGCACAACGGATCTTGAACAAGCTATGCGGCGCGCACGTTTTCTCGGCGAGCTGCTCTGGAAAAACAATCTGGGCATATATCAGCTGGCAGAATTGGAAACGCAGCTGCTGCAACGATATGCCGGGTTGTTCACGCTACCGTATCAGTCCGCGCCGCGCCGCGCTTACCTGCACGTACTCAGCAAAGCCTATGACAGCGGCGGCCACACACGCATCGCAGAACATCTGTTGCACAGCGAACTGTTGCAAGACGCCGGCGTACTGGTCAGTGAAAAAGCGCAAACACTGAGTTTAAATAAGTTGCAAAGGGCCAAGCACGGCTGCGTAGTCTTGCCGAGAATGCGGAACAGCCGGCAAAAGATACAGCGATTATTGGAGCATTTTGCGCAATATACGACGCTGCTGCTGCATATTCATCCGCATGACATAGAGACTGTCATGGCGGCGGCAATGGCGAAAAAATTCTGCGGGACTAGCGTGTATCTATACAATCATGCAGACCACGTGTTCTCGTATGGTTACGGCGTCATGGACAAGGTGCTGGAAATCAGTTATTTCGGCTGGGATTTGCGCGCAGCGCGCGGCACGCTGGATAAGTCGGTGTACGTCGGCATCCCGTTGAAACTGGCGGCAGCAGAGAAAAACCAAGCACCGCGTACGGCACTTCCCGAGGGGCACATCGCGACGGCCGGCACCGCCTACAAATACCGGCCCAGCCTCGGCTATTCCTTCCCGGAATTTGCACAGCAACTAGTCGCAACATCAAAAAAGGACTTGGTGCTGATAGGCCCACGCCTGCTGCTTGACTGGTGGTGGTGGCGCGCCGCCAGACAGATGGGCCAGCACGCGCATTTTCATCCGCGCATGCCTTACCAGCAATACCTGGATTTCATGGCGCACGCCAGTCTGTATGTGGACAGCTTTCCCATGACCGGCGGCACCGCCTTTGCGGAGGTCGTCAGCCAGGGCTTGCCCTGCTTCGGCATACTGACCGGGGCGCACGGCTATTCTCCCGCCGATCAATTAAAATCGCCGAGCCAGGCCGCACTCTTGCAAGACATCCTAGCCTATCTGCAAAACCCCGTCAGGCCAAGCGTGGATCAGGCGGCAGTCATACAACAAGTCAGGCAGGTACATGCCGTGGAACAGGTTGCGCTCAGGATCAGCCGCGCCGGACTCATGAGTAAAGAGGAAAGCGCTCCGACCTGGGCTAATCCGGCAGCGATACGCGTCGATTTTTATGAGAAAATCTCGGCCTCAGCCAAGGTATTTGCCCCGACTGTGCATTGCCGCCCGGACTGGAAACTGAGCCTGCTGTTTTTGCGCTTCTGGATACAAAGCCGGAAGCACTCTGCCTTAATCAAAAATAAGATCAATCTATGATCCACATCGCCATCGTCAGCCACGGCCATGAAAACCTGTTGATCACAGGTGGACTGGGCGGTTTGCTGGAAGCCGACGCACAACTGAAGGTCTGGCTCAAGGACAATAAGCCGAGCGTGGCGTTAAAACAGTTTTGCGCGCAGCACGCGGTTGCCTACACTGACGCCAGCCCCGGCCTCGGTTTTGGCGACAACAATAATTTCCTGTTCGAACAGATAGGCAGAGAAGCCGGCTTTCAGGCCGGCGACAGTTTCATCGTGATGAACCCGGATATCGCGACCGATGCCGCCACCCTGCGTCAGCTGGTGCGGCAGATGCGGCAAGACGCCTTTCCGCTGGCCACGCTGAACCTGTACCGCGACGCCGGCTACCGGCAAGCCGATACCAATATCCGCCGTTTCCCCGATCTGTGGACGCCCTTGCGCGCCTTGCGCGATCGTTCGCTGACGCGGCCCTACGACAAGGCCGCGCTCGTCGAGGCTTGCCACGTCGACTGGGCCTCGGGTGCCTTGCTGGCTTTCGATGCGGCGCATTACCAAGCCTTGCAAGGTTTCGATCCGCACTATTTCATGTATTTCGAAGACGTCGATCTGTGTTACCGCTCGCGCCAGTTGCTCGGCAAGGGCGTGCGCTATTATCCACAACTGCGCGCCATCCATGCTGCGGCGCGCCAGAATCGCCAGCTCGGTTCGCGCCATGCATCCTGGTTCTTCCGCAGTTTCCTGACTTTCCTGGCGCGCCGCTATTTCGTTTACGGCCGGCGCCAGCCGCGCCCGCAGGCAGTATGAACGCCATGAACAAAACTATCGTATTGACCGGCGCCAGCGGCTTCGTCGGCGGCGCCATCGCACGCGCCTTGCTGCGGCAGGGCGAACATCTGGTCTGCCCCAGCCGTCAGCCGCTGTCCTGGCAAGCAGAACAGATGCGCAATCCGCCGATGACTGAGCTGGCGCCTGACTCCGACTGGTCGGACTGCCTGCGCGCTGCGGAGATCGTGATCCACTGCGCGGCACGCGTGCATGTGATGCAGGAAGCGGCGCTCGATCCCCTGGCGGAATTCCGCCGTGTCAATGTCGCCGCCACACTTAACCTGGCGCGCCAGGCCGCCGCGGCCGGGGTCAGGCAATTCGTGTTTTTAAGTTCGGTCAAAGTCAACGGCGAGGCGACCCTGCCCGGTCAGCCATTTACCGAAAACAGCCCACCGCAACCGCAGGACGCCTACGGCGTCTCTAAGCTGGAAGCGGAAAGCGCCTTGCTGGCGCTGGGCCGGGAGACGGGCATGGCGATCACCATCGTCCGCCCGCCGCTGGTGTATGGCCCCGGCGTCAAGGCGAATTTTCTCAGCATGTTGCGCTGGGTGAAAAAAGGCCTGCAGCTGCCGCTGGCCAGCATCCATAACCGGCGTAGCTTCGTGTATCTGGAGAATCTGGTCAGCCTGGTGTTATGCTGCCTGCGCCATGCGCAAGCGGGCCAGCAGGTATTTCTGGTGTCGGACGACTGCGATGTCGCTACCCCGGATTTGCTGCGGGGCTGCGCGGCCGCGCTCGGGCTCAGGGCCAGGCTCTTGCCTTGCCCGCCGGCGCTGCTGTATGGTCTGGCCAGGCTGGCCGGCAGACCGGCGGCGGCCGGGCGTCTCTGCCAGTCGCTGCAAGTCGATATCGCCAAGGCCAGGACCGTGCTGGGCTGGGTCCCGCCGTATACTCTGGAACAAGGCTTGCGCGCCACCACCTCCACCCTGAAATGATATGTTGAAACGTTGCTTCGATCTGTTTGTTGCACTGGCCGCCAGCCTGATTTTGTTGCTACCGCTACTGTTGGTGGCCATCGCCGTGCGCCTGACTTCGCGCGGCCCTATCGTGTATTGGTCGGAGCGGGTCGGCCGGCAAAATAAGATTTTCAAAATGCCGAAATTCCGTAGCATGCGTATCGATACGCCGGCCGTCGCCACCCATCTGCTCGGTGACCCGGACCGGTATCTGACGCCTATCGGCTCCTTTCTCAGGAAATCCAGCCTCGATGAATTGCCGCAATTGTGGAGCATACTGAAAGGCGACATGAGCCTGGTCGGCCCGCGCCCAGCCCTGTTCAACCAGCACGACCTGATCGCGCTGCGCACCGAAAAGTCTGTACACACCATCCTGCCCGGTCTGACCGGCTGGGCCCAGATCAACGGCCGCGACGAATTGCCGATCCCGGCCAAGGTGGAACTGGATGCGTATTACCTGCAGCATCGCTCGCTGAGTCTGGATATCCGCATCCTGTGCCTGACGTTTTTAAAAGTTTTGCGCCGCGACGGCATCACGCATTGAAGAAAGAAACGCCACCATGATGCTCTCTCTGCTCAATTTGCCGCGCCTGTACAAGCAAGCACTGGCCGCATTGCTGGATGCAGTCTGTCTGCCGCTGATCTTTATCCTGGCGATCTGGCTGCGCTACGACGGCTTCGACGCGGACTTGTTCGCGCATTATTTCTGGCTGATTATCGCCGCGCCCGTGATCACGCTACCGGTCTTTATCCGCATCGGGCTGTACCGCGCCGTGATCCGTTTCATCGACCAGAAGATCGTCAGCGTGGTGCTGTTCGGCGTCAGCGCTGCGGTCTTGTTGCTGGCCTTTCTCAGCATCATGCTGCACATCATGCCCTTGTCGCGCGCGGTGTTCGGCTTTTTTTGGGCCGGCTCTATCCTGTATGTCGCCGCCAGCCGTTTTCTGGCGCGCGGCCTGTTGTTACAGGCGGGCCAGGCCGGCGATGCGATCGGCGTGGCGATCTACGGCGCCGGCAAGGCCGGGGCGCAACTGGCGACTGCGCTGCGTGCCGGCGGCGAACACCTGTGCGTCGCCTTCATCGACGACAAGCCAGGTTTGCATGGCAGCACCATAGGCGGCATCAAGGTATTCGCTCCCGGCCAATTGGCGAAACTGGCGGCGCAGCATGAAATCCAAGAAGTCTTGCTGGCCATGCCCAGTATTTCCAAGACGAGGCAAAAGCAGATTCTGGATCAGCTCGAGCCGCTGAAACTGAAGATCAGGGTCACCCCTTCCATCCAGAGCCTGGTGAACGGCGAATTGCGCTTGCAGGATGTGCGCGAAGTCGAGATCGAGGATTTGCTGGGGCGCGATCAGGTGGAGCCGGATGCGCGCCTGCTGAGCATCTGCATCAGCGGCCGGCGCGTGCTGGTCAGCGGCGCCGGCGGCTCTATAGGCTCGGAACTGTGCCGCCAGATCCTGCGCCAGCGCCCGGCGCAACTGGTATTGCTGGAAATGTCGGAATACGCCTTGTATGCGATCGAGCAAGAGTTGAATGGCTTGCGCCAGCAACTGAAGCTCGATCTCGACATCCTGCCCTTCCTCGGCTCGATCCACGACAGCGCACGCCTGGCGCAAATCTTCGCCGGTTGCCAGATCGACACCGTGTACCACGCGGCCGCCTATAAGCACGTGCCGCTGGTCGAGCACAATCCTGTGGCCGGCATCCGCAACAACGCCTTCGGCACGCTGGCGCTGGCGCAGGCGGCGATCAAGGCCGGCGTCAAGAATTTCGTGCTGATCTCGACCGACAAGGCGGTGCGCCCGACCAATGTGATGGGCGCCACCAAGCGTCTGGCCGAGCTGATCTTGCAAGCCTGCGCGCGCCAGCAGCACGCCACCCGCTTTTGCATGGTGCGCTTCGGGAATGTGCTCGGTTCTTCCGGCTCGGTGGTGCCGCTGTTCCGCAAGCAAATCATGGCCGGCGGGCCGATCACCCTGACCCATCCCGAGATCACGCGCTATTTCATGACGATACCGGAAGCCGCGCAACTGGTGCTGCAAGCCGGCGCCATGGGCGAAGGCGGCGACGTGTTCGTGCTGGACATGGGCGATCCGGTGCGCATCATCGACCTGGCGCGGCGCATGGTGCACTTAAGCGGACTGGAAGTGAAATCCGAAACCTCGCCGGAAGGGACGATAGAAATCCAGCATGTCGGCCTGCGCCCCGGCGAGAAACTGTATGAAGAATTGCTGATCGGCGATCATGTCGAAGGCACCAACCACCCGCTGATCATGCGCGCCCAGGAAAACGAAATCCCCTGGCAAGTGCTGCAGCCCTTGCTGCAACAACTGGAGCAAGCCTGCGACGCCTTTGATCACGCGCAAATCCGCGCCCTGTTGCAGCAAACAGTGGCAGAATACGCTCCGCAATGCGGTATCGAGGATTTGCTGTGGCAGGCGCAGCCGGCTGCGGCCGGTGCGACTGGCGCGCCGCTGTTGCACTGATTATTTTGTCGACGAAAGACACGAAAGGCACGAAAAAAAACGAAACCTTCGCTATGTCATTCCCGCGCAGGCCGGAACCCAGTGTCGTAATAGCCAAAAGTCGCTGGATCCCTGCCTGCGCAGGGATGACGACTTTAAGGTTGCGGGTGAACTGAATGGCGTTCGGATCTAAGCCATTGTTTCCCTTTCGTGCTTTTCGTGTCTTTCGTGGACCCGATTTTTGCTTTTAGAATTTCCCACATTTACTTTTACTCCCGACCATCATGTCCCTACTCTCCCCCAGCATATTCAAGGCTTATGACATCCGCGGCATCATAGGCAAGACCCTGGATGCCGACGTCGCTTACCTGATCGGCCAGGCTTTCGGCACGGCCGTGCTGGCCAAAGGCGAACAAACCGTGGTGATAGGCCGCGACGGCCGCCTGTCCGGCCCCGAGCTGGCGACGGCGCTGGCAAACGGCTTGCGCTCCAGCGGTGTGGACGTGATCGACCTCGGCGTGGTGGTCACGCCCATGGTGTATTTCGGCGCCAATGTGCTGGAAGCGCGTTCCGGCATCATGGTCACCGGCAGCCACAATCCGCCCGATTACAATGGTTTCAAGATGGTGCTGGGCGGCGACGCGATTTACGGCGAGGCGATAACCGCCTTGTACCAGGCCATTTTGCAACGCGCGTTTGCGCAAGGCAACGGCGGCTATCGCACGCACGACATCCGGGCCGCCTATCTGCAACGCATAGCCGGCGACGTCAAACTGGCGCGCCCTATGAAGATCGCAGTCGATTGCGGCAATGGCGTGGCCGGCGCTTACGCGGCCGAGCTGTACCGCGCCATGGGATGCGAAGTCACCGAACTGTTTTGCGAAGTCGACGGCGCCTTCCCGAATCACCATCCCGATCCGGCCCATCCGGAAAACCTGCAAGACTTGATACGCTGCCTGCAAGACGGCGACGCGGAAATCGGCCTGGCCTTCGACGGCGACGGCGACCGCCTGGGCGTGGTCACCAAGGATGGCCAGATCATTTATCCGGACCGCCAGCTGATGCTGTTCGCCGAAGAAGTGCTGAGCCGCAATCCCGGCGCGCAGATTCTGTACGACGTCAAATGCACGCGCCACATCGCGCCCTGGGTCAAGGCGCGCGGCGGCAGCGCCCTGATGTGGAAAACCGGGCATTCGCTGGTGAAAGCCAAACTGAAAGAAACCGGCGCGCCGCTCGGCGGCGAAATGAGCGGCCATATCTTCTTCAAGGACCGCTGGTACGGTTTCGACGACGGCTTGTACACCGGTGCGCGCTTGCTGGAAATCGTCAGCCGCGTGGCCGACAGCGCCGCGCTGCTGAACGCCTTGCCGCAATCGGCCAGCACGCCGGAATTGCAATTGCAGCTGCAGGAAGGCGAGAACTTCGAGATCATCGCCGCCATGCAGCAGAACGCCGATTTCCCCGGCGCCGATGAAGTCATCACGATAGACGGCTTGCGCGTCGAATACCCGGACGGCTTCGGCCTGGCGCGCTCGTCCAACACCACGCCGGTGATCGTCATGCGCTTCGAAGCCGAAACCCCGGCCGCGCTGGCCCGCATCCAACAGGCGCTGAAACAAGCGGTGCTGGCGGTCAAACCGGATGCGCAATTGCCGTATTGAATCCGCCAGTAAAGCAGGCTGAAAACGCCTTAAAATACTCCCCTCCAGTATATTTTAGCCCCGCAATGAATACACAGGCGGCAAGCAGGTTTATGCAAATATGGAGGGGAGTATGTTCGCAAACCCGCGTAGGGTGCGCCATGCGCAGCATTGCCGTCGCCATCTGCCCGGTGCGCATGGCGCACCCTACGCCCCATTTAATCCCTATCCAGAGCAAGCCCACTTGAAAATCCTGCTAGTCCGCGTCTCGTCCATGGGCGACGTCTTGCACAACATGCCTATCGTCGACGATCTGCTGCGCCAATTTCCGCAAGCCCAGATCGACTGGGTGGTGGAAGAAGCCTATGTCAGCCTGGTGCGCCTGCATCCCGGCGTGCGCCAGATTTTCCCGTTTGCCTTGCGGCGCTGGCGCAAGAGCCTGCGCGCGGCGGCCACCCGTGCGGAAATCGGCGCTTTCGTCAAGAAACTGCGCGCCGAACGCTACGATCTGGTGCTCGATACCCAAGGCTTGCTGAAGACCGGCCTCATCATGGGCCTGGCGCAACTCGCCACAGGCGGGAAAAAGATCGGGCTGGCGAATGGCACCGAAGGCTCCGGCTATGAAGGCGTCTCGCGGATTTTTCATGACCAGAGCGTGCCGGTCGACCGGTGCACACACGCGGTCTTGCGCGGGCGGCTGGTGGCGGCGGCAGCGGGCGGCTACGTAGTGGATGGCCCGGCCAGCTTCGGCTTGCAGGCGCCGCAGATCCAGCCAGACTGGCGACCAGCCCAGCCCTACGTCGTATTCTTCCACGGCACGGCGCGCGCCTCCAAAAAGTGGGCGCACGCTAACTGGGTCGCCATCGGCCAGGCGCTGGCGGCCAGCGGGATGCCGATTCTGCTACCGTGGGGCAACCTTGCCGAAAAAGCCGAAGCAGTAAGCCTGGCGGCCGAGCTGCCGCAAGCGCGCGTGCTGCCTGCCCTGCCCATGATGGAAGCGGTCGCGCTGGCGCAAGGCGCGGCGCTGGCGATAGGGGTGGACACCGGCCTGGTGCATATCGCGGCCGCCTATGAGCGGCCGACCATAGAAATCTATTGCGACTCGCCGCGCTGGAAAACCGAAGGCAACTGGTCGGATAAGATCGTCAACCTCGGCGACGCCGGGCGGCCGGCGACGGTGGCGCAAGTGGCGTTGGCGATACGCCAATTGCTTAGCAATCAAGCTTAACAAGACCCAGACCAACGGCAATACTACTCAATTAAGCCGAGCACTTCGCTTCGTCATTCCGGCGAAGGCCGGAATCCAGTGGCGTAACAGCCAGACGACACTGGATCCCTGCCTACGCAGGGATGACGTCTTTGAGTTTACGGTTTAACTGGACAGTATTGTGCGCCTGCATCAAGTTAATATTGCGCCATGATTTTATTGCAATAGTGGAACTATTCGCTGAAAAGCGCCCGGTTTTCAGGTATATTCCCCTCCTTCCCGCCGTAACGAATACTTATCAAAATTGAATGATTTCCATCCGTAAAAATCTTGCCGGCCAGGCCGTAGCACCGATGCCCTTGCCGTGCGTCTGCTGGAGCTTGCGGCAAGTCGCCGTCAGGCTGGCGGCGCTGCTTGCGATCGGAAACGCTTAAGCCATGCGCCTGCTCTATTCTTTCGTCTGGGGCCTGTCCCTGCCGTTCGCCTTGCTGCGCCTGTGGTGGCGAGGGCGGCAAGAACCCGGCTACCGCCGCCACATCGCCGAACGTCTGGGGTTTTACCCGCGCTATGCCGCCCGGCCTACGCTGTGGGTGCATGCGGTGTCGGCCGGCGAAACGCGCGCCGCCGAGCCTTTGATACGCGCCTTGCTGCAACGCTGCCCACAGCATCAGCTAGTGCTCACTCACATGACCGCCACCGGACGCGAGACCGGCGCGCTGCTGTTTGCCGACCTCAGCCCGCGTATCACCCAGGCGTTTTTGCCGTACGACATCAACTGGATGATGCGCCGCTTCCTGCGCCATTTCGGCCCGCAACTGTGCGCGCTGATCGAGACCGAAGTCTGGCCGAATCTGGTGGCGCAATGCCAGCGCGCACAAGTGCCGGTGGCGCTGGTGAATGCGCGCCTGTCGGAAAAATCGCTGAAGAAGGCGCAGAAACTGGCTTCCCTGATACTGCCGGCCGCGCATGGCATCTCTTGCGTGGCGGCCCAGTCCGGCCCCGATGCGCAGCGCCTGCAACAACTGGGCATAGAGCAGCCCGGCATCACCGGCAATATGAAATTCGACGTAAGCCCGCCGCCGCTGATGGCCGAGCGCGGCGCCGCGCTACGCCTGCGTTTCGGCCAGCGCCCCGTGATCCTGTGCGCCAGCACGCGCGAAGGCGAAGAAGAATTGATCTTGCAAGCGTATGCCAAGCTGCTTGCATTGCCGCAGCCGGCGCCCTTGCTGGTGATTACGCCGCGCCATCCGCAGCGTTTCGACCAGATGGCGGCCTTGCTGGAAGCGCGCGGCCTGCGCTATGCGCGGCGCTCGGCGCTCGACCAGATCGGCCAGCTGCCGGAGTCTACCCAGGTCTTGCTGGGCGACAGCATGGGCGAAATGTATATGTATTACGCCGCCAGCGACGTCGCCTTTGTCGGCGGCAGTCTGGCGCCGCTAGGCGGCCATAACCTGATCGAAGCCTGCGCCATGGGCCGCCCTGTGCTGACCGGGCCGCATACCTTCAATTTCTCTGAAATCACCGAGCAGGCCATCGCCGCCGGCGCCGCGCGCCGTGTAGCCGGCGCCGAAGCGCTGCTGCAACAGGCGCTGGCCTTGCTGGCCGATACGCCCAGCCGCCGGCAGATGGGAGAAAGCGCGCACGCCTTCTTCCTGCAACACCAGGGCGCGACCGCCAGGACCATGCAAATGCTGGAACCCTGGCTCGGCGTCCCCGGTTAGCCTCAGCTGCTAAAATCCAACTGTTAAGCCTTGAGACGTATCAAGGAAAGATTCAATTGGCGCTGCCTATAATGAAAGGTTTCCGCAGCGCCGCTCCCCTCCACGCACTCACCACGAAAACGCCGATAATGAACGCAAACGACAAAATCCTCGGACTGACCGACATGGCTCCCCAAGAAATCTCGCTCGATGTCTTGCTCGAAAAATACGCCAAGGGCGAAGAAGCCACGATACAGGATGTGCAGGCGCGCGTCGCCAAAGCCCTGGCCAGCGTAGAGCAGCCCGATTTCCAGGCTTACTACGAAGAAAAATTCCTGTGGGCGCAAAAGAACGGCTTCGTACCGGCCGGGCGCGTCAATTCCGCCGCCGGCATGGACCTGCACGCCACCCTGATCAACTGCTTCGTGCAACCGGTGGGCGACTCGGTGTCCAGCGCCACCGGCGGCAAGCCCGGCATCTATACCGCGCTGGCCGACGCGGCCGAAACCATGCGGCGCGGCGGCGGCGTCGGTTACGATTTTTCCTCGATACGCCCGAAAGACGCGCTGGTGCGCGGCACCCGTTCGCGTGCTTCCGGCCCTGTCTCTTTCATGCAAGTGTTTAACGCTTCCTGCTCCACCGTGGAATCGGCCGGCGCGCGGCGCGGCGCCCAGATGGGCGTGTTGCGCTGCGACCATCCCGACATCCTCGATTTCATCCACGCCAAGGACAGCGGCGGCCTGACCAATTTCAATATCTCCATCGGCGTCACCGACACCTTCATGCAGGCGGTGGCCGACGACGGCGCTTTCCAGCTGAGCCATAAGGCCGAACCGGGCGACGAGAAAAAACAAGCCGGCGCCTTCCAGCGCGAAGACGGCCTGTGGGTGCACCAGACCGTGCGCGCGCGCGACTTGTGGGATGAAGTCATGCGCTCGACTTACGACCACGCCGAACCGGGCATCCTGTTCCTGTCGCGCATCAACGCCGAAAACAACCTGGCCTATTGCGAAACCATAGAAGCCACCAACCCTTGCGGCGAACAACCGCTGCCCGACTACGGTTGCTGCTGCCTCGGCTCGATCAACCTGACCCGCTTCGTCAAACTGCCGTTCACCGACGCCGCCAGCTTCGACGAAGCCGGCTTCAAGGAAGTGGTGACGGTCGCCACCCGCATGCTCGATAACGTACTGGACGCCACCGCCTGGCCGCTGCCGCAGCAAGAAGCGGAAGCCGCCTCCAAGCGCCGCGTCGGCCTCGGCTTCCTCGGCCTGGGCAGCGCGCTGGTGATGCTGGGCGTGCGCTACGACAGCGACGCAGGGCGCGAACTGGCGCGCCGCGTGGCCGAATTGATGCGCGACGCCGCCTATCTGGCTTCCAGCGAGCTGGCCAAGGAAAAAGGCCAATTCCCGCTGTTCGACGCCAAGAAATACCTGGCAGGCAGCTTCGCCCAGCGCTTGCCGGCCGAGGTGCGCAAGGCGATTTCCAAGCACGGCTTGCGCAATTCGCACCTGCTGTCGATCGCACCGACCGGCACCATCACGCTGGCCTTTGCCGACAATGCCTCGAACGGCATCGAGCCGGCGTTTTCCTGGGTGTACAACCGCAAGAAACGCATGGGCGGCGACCTGACCCGCACTTATGAAGTGGCCGATCACGCCTGGCGCCTGTACCGTCAGCTCGGCAACGACGTGTCCGACAGCAGCAAGCTGCCGGCCCAATTCGTGACCGCACTGGAGATGTCGGCCAACGACCACATGCGCATGCTGCAAGTGGTGCAGCCGTACGTCGATTCCGCGATTTCCAAGACCGTCAACGTGCCGGCCGATTACCCTTACCAAGACTTCCAGAACCTGTACCTGGACGCCTGGCGCGCCGGCCTGAAAGGCCTGGCCACTTACCGCCCGAACAGCGTGCTCGGTTCCGTGTTGTCGGTCGCGGCCGAAGCCCCGCCCGCGCCGGAAGTCAAGCACGCACCGGATGAAGACTTGCTGCGCAAGCAATACGACGGCCGCCCTTTCGGCGACCTGGAATCGGTCACCTCCAAAGTCCAGTACATGACTTATGAAGGCAAGAAAACCGTGTACCTGACCATGAGCTTCATCCACGTCTCCGGCACGGTCGGCGGCGAGCTGGTCACGATAGAGCGCCCGTTTGAATTCTTCATGCCGGCCGGCCAGAAGAACGACGGCCAGCAATGGATCTCGGCTTCCATGCGCCTGCTGTCGATGGCGGCGCGCTCCGGCGGCTCGATCGCCAAGGCGCTGGCCGACATGCGCGAAGTGGTGTGGGACAAGGGCACGGTACGCTGCGGCACCATCACCAAGGAAGACGGCAGCAGCGCCCCGCTGTTCCACGAATCGGAAGTGGCGGCCATCGGCTACTCGCTGCAACGGATACTGATAAAACGCGGCTTTTTGGACGCCAACGGCCATCAGGCGCCAGTCACCGTGCTGGCGGAAAACTTCCGCAACAAGCATCTGGCCAACAGCAGCGACGAGCTCGCCTACGAAGCCGACAGCGCACCGATCAGCTACATCCCCACCGGAAAGAAATGCCCGGATTGCGGCGCCTACGCCCTGCAGAAAATCGACGGCTGCAGCCGTTGCGTTTCTTGCGGGTATGTGGGGGCTTGCGGTTAAGTAATTAGCCGGATTTTCTCGCTGTACAAATCGCCCTCCGCCTTAAAACGGAGGGCGATTTTACGTTTACCAACAGGCTGTTTCCCTCACGACTAGCTTCCCCGCCGGATAGAATCGGCCTCCTTTCAGCACTGCAACAGCGCGGCCAGATGCAGCTGAAAACCGACTTGTATTCGGGGCGAAAACTGCTAAGCTTTGAAGGCTCTTAAACCTCTTTATTCCAACCACTGCCCCATCGCAAGCTTTGCGCCGGGCAAGTATCGCAGCGTCAGCGTCTATCCAAGATGAGCGCTGATCTTCCGAGTGCTTCATCACTAGGAGACATCAACATGACTAGCTCTCTCGCTATCGTGCAACAAGCCTATGCCGCCTTCGGCCGCGGCGACATTCCGGCCATCCTGGAACTGGTGGCGAATGAAGTCGACTGGGAATTGGTCTGCCCGAAAAGCCTGGTTTACAGCGGCCGGCGCCGCACTCGCGAGGAAGTCGCGGCTTTCTTTGCCGCCATCCCGCAAACCGACAATATCCACGTATTCGAAGCGCGCGAATTCATAGCAGCCGGTGAGCATGTGACCGTGCTCGGCTGGGAACGAAGCACCGCACTCGACACCAAGCAAGATTTCGAGTCCGAATGGGTGCACGTGTTCACCGTTAAAAACGGCAAGGTCACGCGCTGGCGCGGTTTTTTGAATACGGCGGCACGCTACGGCCATTAGCCTGGCATTGCACTTCTTCCCTGCAGCAATCATTTACCAGCATGGCAATGCCTGGCGCCATGCTGCCATCTACTCTAGGAGTCACTCATCATGCGTATGTTACTCACAGTCGAATTGCCGCACGAGCCCTTCAATGCCGCCGTCAGAGACGGCAGCGCCGGCGCTAAAATCCGCAACATCCTGGAAACCTGCAAGCCGGAAGCGGTCTACTTCACCGAAAACGACGGCCGCCGCGGCGCCACCCTCGTCATCGACGTCGATAATGCCTCGCAAGTGCCATCTTTCGCCGAACCGTGGTTTTTGTATTTCAACGCCGACTGCAAATTCCGCATCGCCATGACGCCGGAAGATTTGCAGCAAGCTGGGCTGGAGCAGCTGGGCAAGAAATGGGGCTAGGCCAAGCGTGGCGTGCAATCGGGCAGCCGCCGCGCTGCGCGGTGGCAAGAGCAAGCAGAGAATAGCGCCGTCTTTGGAAGCTGGAGTCCAAAGACGGCGTCATTATTAAATTACGTTGGGAAGCACGGATTTATTCTGATTTCGTCATCCCCGCGAAAGCGGGGATCCACCTAAGTGTTTGATTTACATGGATTCCCCCTTGCAGGGCGCACTTGAGCATATATGCTCAAGCCGTTTCGCAGGCGGGTAGCATGCTACCCGAATTCCCTGCTACACCTTTCGCGGGAATGACGCCTTTTGATTTAATCTGCGTTTCCTTAGATACAGCGCTCAGCGCTGCGCGTCCGCTCAAGATGCGCATAACCCGCTTCGCTGCCGAGTCGCGCATCGAGCATGGCCAGACCCACCGTGAAGTGGTAAATGTCCTGAAAACGCCCGGTATCGAGTCCAAGTGCGCGATGCACCACGTCGTCAAAGTAGCAACCGATGCCGGTGCCCTGCAAGCCGCAGGCTTCGGCCTCTAGGTATAGCACCTGCCCGAGCATGCCCGCCTCCCAGTAGCGCTCGCGATACAGCCATGCTTGCGCCGGGCTGATGTCATCGAAACGGGCCAGCATGCCCAGCGTAAACACGCCATCGGCGGCAATCGCCTGATGACAGGAAGCGGTGGCGACGAACTCGCGCGTATCGAGCGGCGCCAACAGGTACAGCGGCAGGTGTTGCGGGCAGCCGGGCACGCGCGCCCACAGCCAGTCGGGGCGCAGCGCGGCGCGCAAGCCGGCCAGCGCCGCCGGGGTGCGCGGCATGCAGTAGATCCCGGGTGCAAGGCCGTCCACCCTGTGCACAAAAAGAACCGGGTGTACACACGGCGCTGCTGAGCATAGCGACCAGGGCGCCAGGCCGGCGCGCGGCAGCAAAGCGTCCAGCATGCGGTAGAAGCATGGCGCACTGAGGCTGCCAACGCCGTCGAAGGCCTGGGCCGAGCGCCGGCGGCGTATCAGCACGGAGGCGGGCGTCATGGAAGCCGGCGCTAAAGCCGGTAAAGTCTCACTATGCGCCGACTGCCCGCGAATGCCGGCGGGTTTGCGGGTGGCAGCGGCGACCGCCGGGATGTCAGGCCAGCCCCTGTGTTCAGGACTCAGCAAGTTGGCCAGCCCCGACCACGGCGCCCCGGCCAGGGCGGCCTGCACCTGCGCCGCGGCCGGCGGCTCGCCTGCGCCTATCCATACGATAGCCTCGGGCACTTCGGCCTCTCCTGACGGAAAGTCGTCAGGGCGATTTAATCCGATCACGGCAGCGATCTCGTCGTCGCCCCAGTCGGTCAGCAAGCGCAGCGGCCAGCCCAGCATGGCGGCCGCATAGGAAAGTCCGGCGAGCGCATGCCCGCAATCGTGCTGACAATAGCGGAAAGCGCGCATGCCGTACTTCCACGCTTCGCGCCAATGAATACCGGACAAGGCCAGCAGGAAGCCGCCCGGCCATGCGAATGGCGCCGCGGCACGTTGTTCAAGGCAATGCTGGTCGGGCCGGTAGTGATACACGCCGGCGGGCAGCCCCGGTAAGGCGGGGCAGATCAGGTAGCCCTCGGTAGGGTGCAAGTTGCCGCTGGAAGGGTTGCAGCGCAAAGCCCAGCGATTGCCTCCAAAGGATTTCCAGGCAGATAGCCCGAGCGACAGCTGCAAGAGACTTGCGACCTGGTCCACCGTCGACGCTTGCGGCGGCGCCGCCGCCGCCGCGCACAGCTCGTCCCAGCTGACGGGCAGTTCGCCCGTCAGCAAAGCGAGTTCAATCACCTGCGCCCCGGCATAGCGGCGAAACGGGTCGGGCTGCGAATTCCAGTCCAGACCACCGGGGCCAGGGGCGTAACGCTCCAGATGATGCTTGGAGCGTTCATGATAGCTGAGGGCGAAGTTCATGAGCGCCTATGCATACCGATAGCCGTCGCTGCGTTACGCTCATGGCGGAGCGAGTCGTCGCTGACCACTGCTCAGGCGGCAATAGTCATGCCGAATTGCGCTACTCCAGCCGGAATCCTACCTTGATCGTGACCTGGAAGTGCGCAACTTTTCCGTCCGCGATATGGCCGCGCGACTCGACCACTTCGTACCAGTCCATGTGCTTGACCGTGAGCGCCGCCCTGGCAATCGCCTCGCGTATCGCCTGATCGCTACCCTCGGTCGACGATCCGACCAGTTCAATAATCTTGTAAGTGTGTGCAGTCATGATGTTTCTCCAAATTAGGAAACCTGACATCGAAAGCGTATTCCTGGCAAGCCAGTGAGAATATTGCGCTCAAACGCGGCTACCGTCATCGCGCAACGCAGCAATGCAAGCAAAACACGATGACGACATGGTTCACGCGGCCGTATGGAATTCAATCCTTGGGATGCTTCATCGCCTCGGATTCCATGGCGGCATGAAACTCCTCGCTGGCCTCTATCGGTTCCATGGCCTCATCGACGGAAGCCGCCGCGCGTTCCGCTTCTGCTATCGTTTCGTCAGCGCTCTCGCCCAGCCCCAGGTCGTCGTCGCTTGGCGGCTCCAGCATGTCTTTCAGCATGGCTGTCAACTCTGGCGTATCCCACGGCTCGCCATGCTGCTTTCTTTTTTTTATATAGTGTCTGATTTCTGCGTCTTGCTCCGCAGTCAAGGGAAGCCCGCGGAACGTGCTTTCAGGGTCAATGTCGGGCATGGTCTTCTCCTGAGTTTGTCTCACCATGAGTGTAGCGCTATTACACCATGAGCGCTAAGCATCCGATAAAGCAACACTGCGGGCCTTAACTTTGGAAATCACCGGCGGGGCCGCTTGCGGCATGCTCCGGGTTGGATTAGGGTTTACAGGCGCCCTTTAGCGCAAGTGCGCCAATGCTCATCCACGCCGGACTATCTGCATCAGCGCAAGTCTGCATGACGACAAATGGATACAATGCGCCATCTTCACGAAATTGCACTCGATTGTCCGCCTCAATATGAAAATCACCGTCCTGTTCCCGACCCAGACCGAAGCCAGCCTGTTCCAGCGTGAGAATGTCACCAGCATCATCTGCGGCGTCGGCCTGACCGCGGCCGCCAGCGCCACGCTGAAGGCGATTTACCAGCAGCAGCCCGATATCCTGATCCTGGCCGGCATTGCCGGCGTGTACCCGCACGCCGGATACAAGATCGGCGACGTGATGCTGGTGCAGAGCGAAGTCGAGGGCGACCTCGGTTTCTTTACGCCGGGCGGTTTCGTGCATCTGGCGCAGCTGCCGCTGGACATGGATTTCGATCGCCGCCATACGCTGCACTGCCCGCATCTGCCCTCAGGCGTGCCGTTCCCGCTGGCGCGCAGCATGTCGCTGAATGCGGCGATGGCGCCGTTTGTCGATACCAGGAACGTCGATATCGAGAACATGGAAGGCGCGGCATTTTTCCATGTCTGCCTGCAGGAAAAGCAGCGCTTCCTGGAATTACGTTCCATCTCCAACGTGGTGCAGCCATGCGAGGACAACTGGGACATGCAGGGGGCGGTGCGCGCCATGACGGCGGGCTTGCATCAGTTGATCGATCTGCTGCAGCAAAGCGCCTGAAGGCCCTTGCTGCAGCAGGCACTAGTGGACTGTTACAGTTGAATCGGAAGTGAAAGGTGTGCGCCCGGCGAGCGCGTGACAGGCACTATCGGTTCAACTGTTACAGTTCACTCAATCTGCGGCGGCCAGTTATGCGTCTCGCCCTGGCATTGCTTACACCAGGCGTATAGCGCGTCATACATGATCATGCCTTGCCTGAGCATGGCGTGATCGTCGCTATACACGGCCGACAAGCCGAGCGACAGCGCATACAAGCCGGCCGATTGCGGCGTCAGATCGAGGCGCGAAGTATCGGCGCCGCGCACGATGGCGGCCAGCTGTAGCAAGGCGGGATCGCGCAATGCGTATTTCTGCAAGAACGCGTCGAAGCTGCATAGCTCGCCCACATGCGAAAGTTCAGCGCCGGGGATGTCGTAAGGTATCGCCCCGCTTTGCTGCGCCATTTCCAGCACTTGCCTGGCCGGTACGTACAGAAATTCCGGCGTTTTATCGATAAAACGCGCGATCAGCCAGGGACAGGCGATACGGTCGATCTTTGGGCGTTCACGTGTTATCCATTGCATGTTTAGCTCCCGATTAATGATGCGGATACAAAACCAGGCCGGCCAGGGCGGCTGCGGCGATCAGCAGCGGCTCCGGCAACTTCTTGTAACGCCACAGCAAAACCGCCGCTATCAGCGCAATCGCAGCGGTCGGCCAGTCGACGATGGAGCGGCGCGCGATCACGATGACGGAACCGGTGATGGCGCCGATGGCTGCAGCCGTGATGCCGTCCACGAAGGCCAGCACAGCGGGAATTTTTCCGTATTTTTTGAAGTAAGGCGCCGGGATGATGGTGAACAGATAGCACGGCAAAAACGTCGCCAGCGCCGCTACGCTCGCCCCCGGCAAACCGGCCACCAGATAGCCGATAAACCCGACCGTAATCACGACCGGCCCCGGCGTGATCATCGCCACCGCCACCGCATCCACGAATTGTTTGTCGGTCAGCCAATGATGCTCGGTCACCACGCCGCCATACAAGAAAGGAACGATGGCCAGGCCGGAGCCGAACACGAAAGCACCGGCTTTCGCAAAAAATATGCCGATTTGCGTCAGCAAGGATAGATCGAGCGAGGCAAGCAAGCCGCTCGCCGCCGGCAATTGGCTCAGCCCGACTGCGTTCAGCCCCGCTTTGCTTAACCACTTTGGCGGCGCGCGCAAGAACCAGACCAGCACGCCGGCGGCGATGAACAGCCAGGCAATTTCCGATTCGGTGATCACCGTGACGCCCGCCAGCAACAGGTATATCGCCCACAACAGCTTGTCCTTGCCCACGCTTTTTTGCGTGAGTTTTTTTGCGCTGAGCGCGATGATGGCTATCACCGCCGCACCGACGCCGTAAAACACCGCCTGCATCCAGGGCAGGCCGCCGAAGCCGACATAAGCCCAGCCCAGCGCGACCACCATGAAAAACGAAGGCAGCACAAACGCCAGCCCGGCCAGCGTGGCGCCCAGGATGCGGTAATGCACATAGCCGAGATAGATCGCCAGCTGGGCCGCCAGCGGGCCGGGCGCCAGCTGGGCCAGCGCCAGGCCTTCCTTGTAATCGGCGGCGCTGATCCAGCGGCGCTGCTCGACCAGATCGCGCTGCATATAGCCGACCAGCGCCACCGGCCCGCCGAACCCGAGACTGCCGAGGCGCAGCATGTACAGGATTAACTGCCAGAGGGTGTAGCCAGGGTTCATAGTCGCTTGCATAGTCGCTTGTCTCGGTAACATCTAAACTATGCCATATATTCTTTACCGCGTGCGTCTGACGGCTCGCTACAAATTTGACGCATTTATACAAGTACAACAACAAAATTCTGGTTAGACTGAGCGCTGTTCATCGTGGCAATGCCTCACATCCACAGATCGCTATTTTCCGGAGAGCCTATGCAACCCGTCGTTCTGAATCAGGTCGGCAAAACCTATCACCTCGATACGGTGGCGGTGCCGGCCCTGGTCGATATCAACCTGGAAATCAGGCCGAATTGCTTCACCGTGATTTCCGGCCCCTCCGGCAGCGGCAAGACCACCCTGCTGAATATCATCGGTTGCATAGACCGCCCCGATAGCGGCGAAGTGCTGGTGGCCGGGCGCGACATCCTGGCCATGACCGATAATGACTTATCCGATTTCCGCGCGCGCCATCTCGGTTTCATCTTCCAGAACTTCAACCTGTTGCCGGTGCTGAGCGCCTATGAAAACGTGGAATACCCGCTGCTGCTGACCAAGATGCCGGCGGCCGAACGGCGCCAGCGTGTGCTGGGCTTGCTGGAAGCGGTCGGGCTGGCGGACCGGGCGCAAAACCGCCCCGGCCAGCTGTCCGGCGGCCAGCGTCAGCGCGTCGCGATTGCGCGCGCGCTGGCGACCGCGCCGCAACTGGTGCTGGCGGACGAACCTACCGCGAATCTGGACAGCCAGACCGGCGCCGCCATCATCGCCCTGATGCGCAGTATGCAGCGCGAACATCATGTGTCCTTCGTGTTTTCTTCGCACGATCCGCAAGTGCAGGCCGAGGCCGACGATGCGATCTTCCTGCGCGACGGCCGCATCACGCATATCGAACGCCGCACCCCGCTCAAGGACGCCGCCGCATGAAAACCTTCTCGCTCGCCCTGCGCAATCTGCTGCGCAACCGCCGCCGCTCGCTGACCACCCTGCTGGCCATGGTGATCGGTCTGGTCACGATACTGCTGTTCGGCGGCTACAGCCGCAACGTGATTTACGCGATGCAGACCGGCTATGTGCAATTGCACGGCCATCTGCAAATCCAGCGCAAGGATTTTTTCCTGTACGGCAGCGGCAATCCAGCCGCGTACGGCATCCCCAACTATCAGGCGGTCATCGATATCGTCAAACGCGACCCACTGCTGGCGCCCATGCTCACGGTGGTCACGCCGAAACTTTCGCTGGGCGGCATCGCCGGCAATTTCGCGGCCGGCGTCTCGAAAAACGTGGTCGCCAGCGGCGTCGTGCCGGCGGAACAGAATAGTATGCGGCTATGGGACGATTACGGCAGCGCCAGCTATACGCCTAAGATCGCGCTGGAAGGCACGGCGTCGGATGCGGTAGTGATAGGCACAGGCGTGGCGCGCCTGCTGCATCTGTGTGCGCCGCTGCACGTCAGCAATTGCGGCCAGCTGCCGCTGCCGCCCGCCCGCTCCGACAGCAGCGGCGCTGCCGCACCGGACGACATCGCCGCGCTTTCCGGCCTGGAACAAGGCGCGGCGCCCGCCTCTGGCCAGACCACGATAGAGATGCTGGCGGCCAACCTGCACGGCGCCCCGAATGTCGCCAGCCTGCAAGTCATCAAGGCCGAGAACTGGGGCCTGAAGGAATTCGACGACAGCTATATGGTCATGCATCTGGCGCAGGCGCAAAAGTTGATCTTCGGCGGCGACGCGCCGCAAGCCACCGCGATCCAGATCCAGTTGCAGCACACCGGGCAAATGGCTGCGGCACAAGCGCGCCTGAACGAATTGCTGGCGAGCACGCTCAAGCAGACGCCGCTGGAAATTCTCGGTTACGAAACCCTGGCGCCTATCTACGGCCAGACCATACAGTTTTTCGACTCGGTGTTCGGCTTCATCGCCACCCTGATAGGCGTGATCGTGCTGTTCACGGTCGGCAACACCATGAGCACGGCGGTGTTCGAACGCACCACCGAGATCGGCACCCTGCGCGCGATTGGCCAGCGGCGCGGCGGCATCCGCCACCTGTTCGTCAGCGAAGGCCTGCTGCTAGGCGCGATCGGCGCCGTACTCGGCGTGCTGACGGCCCTGCTGCTGGCCTATCTGATCAACCACGCCGGCCTGACCTGGACCCCGCCCGGCTATGTGTACGCCTATCCGCTCAAGGTAAGGGTGTGGGGCGATTGGGGCTTGATCGGCGGCAGCGCCGCCGGCCTGATCGTCGTGGCGCTGATCTCGGCCTGGTGGCCGGCCCATAGAGCCTCGCGCATGCTGATCGTCGACGCCTTGCGCCACGTTTAAAGAAAAACGGAACACCTCCACTTCGTCATTCCCGCGCAAGCGGGAATCCATGTAAATCGACCGCTTAGATGGATCCCCGCTTACGCGAGGATGACGAAACCCACACTAAGCTACGCTTCCAAAAGGATCAGCAAATGCGAATAAAACCCGCGACTCCTCTGATGGCGATATTTGTACTGAGCCTGGCGCAACTGGCCAGCGCCGCCCCCGACGCGCAAGCGATCCTGGCCGCCAGCGACGCCGTGCGCAACCCCGATTTCCCTTACGGCCTGATCACCACCCTGATCGAATACCGCAACGGCAAGCAGACCGACAGCAGCACGCTGGCGGTGTATTCCAAGGCCGATAAAAACAGCGGCCAGTTCCGCAACCTGATCCGCTACCTGGCGCCGGCACGCGACGCCAACAAGCTGATGCTGAAGAGCGGCAACGACCTGTGGTTTTACGATCCCGCCAACAAGGCCAGCATACGCATCTCGCCGCAACAGCGGCTGCTAGGGCAGGCCGCCAACGGCGACGTGGTGACGGTGAACCTGGCCAAGGATTACCAGGCCAGCCTGACGGCCGAAGAAGAGGTGCAAGATGGCGAGCGCCAGACCCGCCCTTGTTACAAGCTGGCGCTGGCCGCGATCACGCCCGATGTCACCTATCACCACATCGAGTTGTGGATAGACCGCGGCAATAATCAACCGGTCAAGGCGCGCTATTACACCGAGAGCGGACGCCTGCTGAAGACCGCGTATTTCCGCCATTATCAAAAACAACTGGGGCAGGAAAGACCGACCGAAACCGTCATCATAGACGGTCTCGATCCCAACTGGGTTACGGTGCTGCGCCTGTCCGATTACGCGAAACGCGAAGTGCCGGACGCCTGGCTGCAGCGCGATTACCTGCCGCGCTTCAAGCCGGAATGAGCGCCATGCAGCGCTTGTGGCTGTTGCTGCTATGGGCCGCCGGCACCGCCTGCGCCGACGATCTGGACGCCCTGAAACTGGCCGATCAGCCCGCCCCCAAAGCCGAGCGCGCCAGCGATAGCCACTGGTATGCCGAAACCGCACTGGTCAGTGCGCGCTATGGCAAGAGCCGCGCATACAATCAACGTCTCTCGCTGGAATTTCAGCTCGACAAGACCCTCGCCCCCGGCTGGCGCGCCGTGCTGGCGGACCGGCTGGACCTGAACTGGCGGCAGCAGCCGGCGCGCCAGGACGGCGTGAACACCCTGAAAGAAGCTTATCTGAGCCGGCAGCTCAGCACTGAGCAGATCGTCGACCTCGGCCGCATCAATGTGACGCAGGGCCTGGCCAGCGGCTACAACCCGACCGACTTCTTGCGCGACGGCGCGCTGCGCTCCGTGATCTCGGTCGACCCCGCCAGCCTCAAAAAGAACCGTCTCGGCAGCGTGATGCTGCGCGGCCAGCAGCTATGGGATGGCGGTTCGCTCACGGCCTTGTATTCCCCCAAGATCGCCGCGCAGGCGAACGGCGCGGCGCTCAGCCCCGATTTCGGCGCGACCAATAAGCGCGAGCGCTGGCTGCTGGCGCTGAGCCGGCAAATGACGCCGACACTCGCGCCGCAGTGGCTGCTGTACGGCAGCCGGGGACAAGCGCCGCAATTCGGTTTCAACCTGAGCTGCTTGCTGAACGACGCCACCGTGCTGTATCTGGAATGGGCCGGCGGACGCAGCCGTTCGCTGCTGTCGCAAGCCTTGCATGGAGCGGATGACAGCGCGTTCCGCAACCGCCTCGCGAGCGGCCTGACGTATACGACGCCAAACAAACTGACGCTCACGCTGGAATACGAATACAACGGCAGCGCGCCGGATGACGCCGGCTGGGATGCGCTGGGACGCGGCTCCCCGCTCGCCTATGCGACTTACCGCGCCTGGCAACAGCAGCAGCAAGAGCTGCCGACCCGACAGGAAGTGTTTTTCTATGCGAACTGGCAAGATGCCGGCCTGAATCATCTCGATCTGGCCGCGATGCAAAAATACAACCTGGCCGACCATAGCCGCCTGTCCTGGCTGGAAGCGCGCTACCACCTGGACAAAGTCGATCTGGCGCTGCAGTGGCAAGGCCATAACGGCACGCCCGTCAGCGCCTACGGTGCGGCGGCGCAACAGCGGGCCTGGCAGTTGTTGCTGCGCTATTATTTTTAACGTTGGCTGTCAGAAGGCGTTGGACCGACACCAATTATTTATACGCCCCGCAAAGAAAGATGACATCTTGAAATTTTTCCAAATACGTCGTTTTCGCTTCGAGTTGCTTAGTGACTGGGTTGGGCCAGGTGTAATCGACCCAGCCCTTGCCTTTTGCCCGCGCGACCGCAATCACCTCCTTATAAATTTGTTTCCCATTCACGTCTGTGAGGGAAGACAGATCTTTACCTATCATCCGGGGATTACCGCCATGGGCCAAGGCCTTGCCTTCCTGGTCTGCAACAGCAATATACAAGTCGCGATCAACAAGGCTGCCGGCAGGTTTATTGACTTCATTGAGCGTCTTCTCCAGACCATTCGCCTTGGTAAAATCTATGGCCTTGTGCACCATGGCCTCAGCCTCCTGCGCCGTGCCGCGTTCTGCCGCGAGGCTGGCCCCGAAACAACCGGCCAAACCGACCATGCTTAAATATTTGAATAAGCTACGCATGCTTTTCTCCATTTGAAGTTCGTCGAGGCGACCTGCGCCCGATCTGCCGGGTCGCAAACCGCCCCATGTGAAATTAGAACTTGTGGCGCATCCCGAACTGCAAAGCGTTAGCGCTCTGACCCGGATCGGCGGAAAAGCCGGAGTAATAGCCGGCGGCGCCAGGCGTACGTTGCGATGCATTTTCATTGCTGACGTGAGACAGCGTCACGTACAAGTCGGTACGCTTGGACAAATCGTAGTCGTAACCGAGGGCGAGCAGGGAGGCATCGCTGTTGCCGGCTTTTTTGTCGTTGTTGTGGCCGACGACACCCAGGATGCGCCCGGCGCCGATGCGGTATTGCATACCGACGGTATACACGTCCGCATTAATTTTCGCGTTATCGCCGACGATGCCCGCCAAAGCCGCACCGATCGCCGGGGTCAACAGCGGGACCAGTGCCGGGTGGTCGTTTTTCATCCTATGGTAACCGGCGAACAGCTTGGCATCGCCCATCGCATAAGAGCCGCCCACGGTGGCTGTGGTCAGGGACTTGTCGCCGTTCTGGTCGGTTTCGGTGTTGTAGCTCACGCCAACGTCAAACCCGTTGGCCTTGTAGGTCATGTTCGCGCCCCAGAATCGCTTGGAGAGACCTAAGGAACCTGTGGTAGCGCCACCGCTGTTGAGGCCGTACATGGCGGCGGCACCTATGCCATTCGGCAATTGCAAGCGATATTGCAGTGCCTGATTGGCCCGCGCCGCAGCGCCTGGTGTCAGGAAACCGCCGCTGCCCTGAATCAGGCTGGTGAGCAGCGTGCCGCCTGTGCCGGCTTCGAAAGTATCGATCTTGACTGCAACCTCATACCCCGGCGTATATTGGCGGCCGAACAGGAAAGCACCGACGGGGGTGACCAGGCCGACATAGGCCTGGCGGTCGAAAATGGCGTTGTTTGAATTGATTCTTGGACCCAGGATGGTGGGCCCTAATTTGGCGGCCACCGCGGCCGGCAAGCCATCCGTCAAGGGAACATTCCCGGCAGGGGTGGCCAGATAGCCGGTACCCATTGCGCCGGTGTCGAGTTCTATACGGGATTCCAAAGTAAAAATAGTACGGTAGCCGCCGCCCAAATCTTCCACGCCCTTAAAACCGAGACGGGAACCATCGGCGATGCCGCTCGCGAGATTGGTTTGCGTCCCCTTTCCGAAGCGCGCTACTTGTATGCCGGCATCGGCAATGCCATAGATCGTGACATTCGATTGCGCCAATACCGGTGCAGCAAAGCATGCGCCGATCAAACCCGTTAGTAATTTTGCTTTCATTTCTTGCTGTCTCCTCATAGTGTTTTTTCACTAGTTTCTGGTTAAAAATCGATGCCTACCAACCGTTCCTTGGGGTGCTTGCGCTTACGGCGAGGTGCAGGCGTAATTCGATGCCAGCCTGGCGGCGTTAGCGTCGTTGGCGGGGCCGGTGTAGCGGGCATAGAGTGGATACGCACATAGGGGGCGTGAGAATGCCGCGCTGCCGTCGCCGGCGAGTTTGCTGGCCGTGAGCCCGGACGGAGCCGTCCCGTTGCTGACCCAGGCATCGAGCGCCGTCAGCAAGTCGGATTTGTCGGCACCCACGCCGCCGTGGCAATGGTTCACGCCGGGCGCGATGTAGTAGCGTGCGAACGCATCGGCAGCGGCTTGGCCGCCGACGGTCGCGACCACGCTCTGGTAGTACCCGGTCGTGTTCTTGCTGCTCAGCGCCGGATCGGCGCCGCCATGCCAGAGTAGCAGTTTGCGGCCATTGTTCATGAATGGACGCAGATCAGGGTTGCTCGCATCGAAGGCGGCGGCAATTGCATTCAGCGCGGCCGCATTGGCTGGCGCGTCGAAGTCGAAAGCCAGCGTGTCGAGGGCGCTTGCGTCTTGCGGCGGGAGCGGCTGCGTCTTAGCATCCTGCTGGATGATGCCCGCGATGCCGCCGTACTGGAACGCGAACTGGAAGCCCCCGAACAACCAGGCATCCCAATTATTCAATGCGCTTTCATTGCCCGTCAGCGCCCAACCCGGTGTGGTGTATTTGCCGGCAAAGGTTTTGGACGCGGTCCAGGTGTCGACCACGGCGAGCTGCGCGTCGGACAGGCAGGAATCGCCGGTGTCGGCGCCACCCGTGCAGCGCAAGGTACTGCGGGCGCTGGCGGCGTCGAAAGTGCATGCCGCCGGATTGGACACGATGCCATCGACAACGCCGTCGAGGCCGTCGCAAGCGGCCAGCACCGCCTTCGACAGCAGCCTGACCTTGGCCGCCGTAAAGTTGAGACTCGGGTTGGTCGCGACCATCCGCATGTTGTTCTGGAACGACCCCAGCGACGCCACGAAATTGGAGGCAGGCGCGCGCGCAATGATGCCGTCAAACAGGGTCGGGTAGCGCTGGGCAGTCATGAGCGCCTCACGCCCGCCGTTGGAACAACCTTCGAAATACGATTTACCCGGCGCGCTGCCATAGACTTTTTTGATCATCTCGACGGCCGCGGCCATCACGCTCGGCACCGCCAAGTCGGCGTACAGCCTTTGCGCCGTGGGGTTGCCGGGAAACCATGAAGCGTCGATGGCCTCGTAGCCCGGAATCTTTCCCTGATGGCCGGAATCGCTGCTGATATTGATGTAGCCCTTGCTGAGCGCCGCCAGATTCAAGCCGTGGTTGTCGGCGTCGGTGCCGCCACCGCCCGCTGCGTCGTAAATCTTTTGGATAACGCCATCGAAGCCACCGCCGCCGCCATAATGAAGCTTGCCGTTCCAGTTGTTCGGAATGCGCATCTCGAAGTTCAATGCCGGCGCGATGGTGGCGCTGATATTGCAGTAACCGGGCACCGGCCCGCTGGCCGCCACCAGCGCGGCACTTGCGGTCGCGCCCGCCACCGTTTGGCCGGCCAGCGCAGCACAGGCCTGGGCCGCGTCGACCGGCGCCGGGCTGCCGCCACAAGCCGAGATGCCGGCCGCCACTCCTGCCGCCGCGACCGTAAAAATGAATTTTCTGTTGGCTTTCATGAAACGCTGTCTCCTTCTGATGCGTGCGCACCGCTTACCTCAGATTTACTCTCAGATTTACTCTCAGATTTACTCTCAGATTGACTTCGAGATGACGTGGGCAGAGCAGGAGGTTTTGGCCCCCGCGCAAGCTTTAGCTGTGAAGTTCGGCTGCTCAGCCGACGCTACGCTCCCGGCCTTCCCAGTACGGATCCCGCAGCTTGTTCTTCAATATCTTGCCCGCGCCCGACAACGGCAACTGATCGACGAAAGCGATGCTGCGCGGGCACTTGTAGCCGGCGATCAGCGACTTGCAGTGACCGATGATGTCGTCCGCCGTCGATACGGCTCCCGGCTTGCTCACGATCACGGCGTGCACAGTCTCGCCCCATGCCGCATCGGGAATGCCGATCACCGCGCAGGCCGCCACCGCAGCGTGCCGGGCGATGGCGTTCTCGACTTCGGCGGAGTAAATATTCTCGCCGCCGCTGATAATCATGTCTTTCAAACGATCGACGACGAAGATGAAACCGTCGTCATCCATATAAGCGCCGTCGCCGGTATGCATCCATCCGTTGCGGATTGCGGCAGCGGTTTGCCCGGGCTTTTTCCAGTAGCCCTGCATGACGTTGGCCCCTCGTACTGCAACCTCGCCCACCGTGCCGCGCGACAGCTCGACACCCGCGTCATCGACTATCTTCACTTCAGCGCCGAACGAGGCTCGCCCGGCCGAGCGCAGCTTGCCCGCCTTGCGGCCTTCGGCGCTGTGATACCAGGCATGATTCACTGTCGCGATAGGCGACAGTTCCGTCATGCCATAAGCCTGAACAAACTCGACGCCAGGCAACGCCGCCATGGCGCGGTCGAGCACTGCTTCGGAGATCGGCGAAGCGCCATAGACGATGCGTTTCAGACTGCTCAGGTCGTGGGCCTCCTTGATCGCAGGATGGTCGACCAGCATCTGGATCATGGTAGGCACCAGCAGCGCATCGGTGACGCGGTCGCGGGCGATGCTGGCAAGCACGGCCTCGGGCGCAAACGCCGGTATGACGGCATGGGTATTGCCGCACATCCAGTGCGGCAGCGAGATGCCCAGATCGGCCAGGTGAAACATCGGCGCGGCGTGCAGGTAGCTGCGCTCGGCCTGGATCAGGCCTTCGGCCAGTATGCTCATGGCGGACGTGCAAAGGTTGCGATGGCTGAGCATCACACCCTTGGGAAAGCCGGTCGTGCCGCCGGTATAAAACACGCCCGCCAGATCGTCGCCGCGGCGGCAGGCATCGGCGACCGGCGCGCTGTTGGCCAGCAAGTCTGCATAGCGCAGCATGCCGGCCGGCGTTGCGCCCTGCCCGACATAGATCACGTGCCGCAGGCTATCGACTTCTTTAACAATCTGCCCGGCCATTGCCTTGAAAGTATCATCGACCAACAAGATGGACGATGCGGAATCCTGCAAGGAATAAATGATTTCGGCCGCGCTCCAGCGGATGTTGCAGGGATTTAGCACGCCGCCGCCCCAAGGCACGCCGAATTGATATTCGAGATAACGATCGGAATTAAGCGCCAGCATCGCCACTCTATCGCCGCTCTCCATGCCTAGCGCTTGAAGTGCGCCGGCGAGCCTGGCTACCCGTTCGATGAACGCCTTGTAGCTAAGTTCCTGCCCGGCAAAACGGATCGCGACCGCTTCCGGCTTTTGCTGCAGTGCTCTATGCAATCCCTGTGTGATATACATGTCTGTCTCCTCAATAAAATCGCGTCCGGAAGATGGCGCTTTTTCTTCTGTGAGACCGATCATAGAACTGCGCATGCGTCAAGGCTATTGCGCTTCACGCAGTTCGTATTGCAAAATACCTCATCTTGTTACGAGGTCCCTGATCCCATGCTGGCTGCTCCTGTCACTGTCTCGGTAGCGTTTGTGCGCGGCATGCTGTCCGGGGTTGGCGCCGACGGCGCGTCCGCCGCAGCATGGTTGCTGCATGCGGGTATTCCGCCCAGCCTGCTGGAAGAACCGGCCGGCCGTGTCACGGCGGAACAGTATGTCGCCTTGTTCAGCGTGCTGCTGGAACAACGCAATGACGAAGGACTCGGCTTTTTTTCACGTCCGCTGCAACGCGGCAGCATGGCGCTGCTCATGCGCAGCGCACTGAGCGCCGCGACGCTAGAGTTGGGAGTAGGCCGGCTCTGTCGCGGATTCCAGTTGTTGCAGGACGACATGCAATTCGACATCGCGCAGGAAGAGCAATTGACGGGACTGCGCATCGTCGTGTCGGCCGCCTACTATCCGGATCGGGTTTTCGCGCATGAATTGCTGATGCGCGTATTCTCGCGCCTGGTGGTATGGCTGCACGGCGGCCGGATCCGGCCGTTCGGATTCGACTTCGCCTACGGCAGACCAGCGCATGCGGATGAATACTACAAGCTCTTCCCCGGAACAGTGCGCTTCGATCAGCCGCAATCGGCCATGTGGTTCAACACCGCGCACCTGTCGGCGCCGATGCGCCGCGATGACGCGGCGCTGCGCAACTTCTTGTCGCAGTCGCCACGCAACGTGGTGATTCCGAAGCGCAATGAAGACGCGACCAGCGAACGGATACGGGCCTACCTGCAGCAGATGCGTCCACAGTGGCCCGACTTGCCGGCGACCGCCGACGCCCTGCACATTTCAGTCAGCACGCTGCAACGGCATCTGGCCAACGAAGGCAGCTCATTCCAAATGGTCAAGGATCAGTTGCGGCGCGACCTGGCTATCGTGCGCCTGAATACGTCGACGGTACAACTGGCTACGCTCGCTGCGGAACTGGGATTTTCCGATCAGGCGGTATTTCAACGCGCATTCAAAACGTGGACCGGAAGCGCACCCGGAACCTATCGACGGCGCCGCTAGTTCTCTATCAAGTACCAGTACCTAAGAATGAAACAGCCGGGCGTAAGGTCTCCGGCAATTGCGCTACGCATTGCGTCGGGTAGCGGCCGAAGGCATGAGCGGGGGCGAGCCTATTGCTATCTCATAATTCAATACAGAGCAAAAACAAATCCTGTCATACTTGCCGTTCGCACCGGCTACTGTCACGTCACCATGCATTTGCAAGTCTTCCCGCCTGATCCCAAGCTCGCCCATCTGTTCATGCATATCTTGCTGGTGGAGCCAGAACCCGCCGGCACCCATCTGCCGGCCGGGCTCAGCCCCTCGGTGATGTTGTTCGTGCGCGGCGCTGCGCAGGTGGAACAGGGCGACGGCAGCCTGCTGAGCGCCTATCGTTTTTTCTTGCGCGGCCCCTACCTGACGCCGATGCGCGTGGTTTACGAGCCGGGCACGGTCGCGCTGTCGGTCTGCTTCCGGCCCGGCATGCTGCCGCGCGGGATGGGGGTGTCGGTCGGCGAAATCTTTTCGAACTATCTGCCTATGCAGGCATTGCTGGCCCCGGCAAGCGTCGCGACTTTTTTGGCCGGCATCGATGCGGCGCATACACGCGATGAATACGTCGGCTTGTTCCAGGATTTTTTGCTGACGCAGCTCGACCTCAGCCAAAAGAAGAGCATGGGGGCAGCCTTCATGGACGCCCATCAGAAATTATTTTTCCCGCTGATCGACCTCGCGCTGCATTTCGGCATAGGCCGGCGTCAGCTCGAGCGGCGCGTGCGCGACACTTACGGCGTGCCGCTGCGCGACGTGCGACGCATCGTCCGCTTCGGCCTGTCGCTGCCGCATATATTGGGACAGGCTGCGGCGCGCGGCGACCTGACCCGCATCGCCCAGGATGCCGGCTATTACGACCAGGCCCACATGCACAGGGAATATGTAGAAATGGCCGGCATTTCCCCGCTCAATTTATTGCAGAAAATCGCCGGCGACGATCCCGCCTACTGGCTGTACCGTCTGAGCCAGACTGACTTCAGGAATCTTTTTTTGCCGGTGGAGTAAATACGCGCGAACGGCGGCGGCAAGCCCGTCAAACCTAAGTCGCCGTTCAAAAATTACTGTCACATTTGGAGCGGCTCTGGCCGGCGCGCTGCGGCGTTGCTCGTCCTCACGCCTTGCATCGCATCCCGCCAGAACCGCCCAAACGTAACACTTATTTTTTCACGGCTCCTCAGGATATCAGCGACCTTCTTCAGCCTCTTCCGCTTGCGCCGCCGCATCAATGCCCCAATCGAGCCAGTCTTCGCCAAACAATTCCACCGGGTGCGGCGTGCGGTCTGTGCCGTTTCCGCAGACCAGGGAATCGGCCGGGCAATACTTATCGCATCCCCAGCAAATCCGTTCAGGATTTTTGGGATGGATAGGAAATTTTTTTGCCATGGCAAAACTTTTCAAAATAGTGCAATTTCACTCAATTGCAGGTGCCGGGCAGAGCCGCCCACGAGTTTGCCGAGCGACGCTGCAAACTCAGTCGTAAAAATAACACAAAAAAAGGCTTGCATACCCACACCAACCGGCCGCATATATTTACCAAAATCAAACCCTTTGCAACTATCGGGAAGCCGGCGCAGATCCGGTTATCCGCCCGTCGACCAGTTCTATGATGCGGTCGCAACGTTGCGACAGATTCGGGTTATGCGTCACCATCAGGAAGGTAGTGCCCTGCTCCCGATTGACCTTGCGCATCAGTTCAAAAATGGCGTTGGCGGATTTACTATCCAGATTGCCGGTCGGTTCGTCGGCAAGGATTAAAGACGGGTTCAGCGCCAGCGCGCGGGCGATCGCGACCCGCTGTTGCTGCCCGCCCGACATATTGCCGACCAGATGATCTTGCCAGGGCGTGAGATCGACCTGCGCCAGCAAGGCTTGCGCGCGCTGACGCATAGCAGCGTCGGCATGCCCGCGCTGCATCAACAAAGGCATCATCACATTCTCGGCAGCGCTGAAGCCGGACAACAGGTAATGCGACTGGAACACGAAACCTATCGCCTGCCCGCGCAGGGCGGTCAGGCTGCGCTCGTTTAGCGTACTGGTCTCGCGGCCGGTCATGAATAATTTACCGCTGGTGGGCCGGTCCAGCAAGCCTATGATATTCAGCAAAGTGCTCTTGCCCGAACCGGACGGGCCGATCAGGGCGGCGAACTCGCCCTTCCCGATATTGAGATCGACCTCGTGCAGCACCTGCGTTTCGGCCGGCGTACCGATCGCATAGGATTTGCATACTTTTTCAAGATAGAGGATGGAGTCAGCCACGGATCGCCACCACAGGGTCGAGGTGTGCCGCGCGCAAGGCCGGCGTGACCGCCGCCAGCAAACCGGTCAGCATGGCTATCAGGGCGCTCCATAAAAAGAAACTGGCGTCCATGGTAATCACGAACATCGGCGTGCCGTCGGGATTTTTGGCCACCAGGCGCCAGACGGACAGCAAACCCATCGCCAGGGTGGACCCGATGACGGAGCCGAGCAGGCCGACCACCGCTCCCTGGATTAAGAATACGCGCATGATCTGGCCGCGGCTGCCGCCCATCGCGCGCAAAATCCCGATTTCCTTTTGCCGCTGCACCACCGACACCACCAGCACGCTGGCGATCCCGGCGGCGACCGATAAGGCGACAAAAAAACGTATCAGCAAACTGGAATACGTTTGCGCGCGCATCGCCAGAAAAAACTGGTTGTTGTTGGCGATCCAGCTCAGCGCGTTCAAGCCGGTGGCGTTGGCGATCACTCCGGCTATCGTTTCCGCCGCATAGGGATCGCGCACGGTCATGTCTATGCTGGAAACGCCGCCGACCATGTTCAGCAAATTCTGCGCGGTGGACAACAACACATACACGGTGCGCTGGTTCGCGCCGCGGCTGCCGAGATCGAAGATGCCGGCGATGCTCAGGTTCAGCGTCGCGCCGGCGGCGGTGGTGATGCGCAATTTGTCGCCGAGTTGCACGCCCATGTCTTCGGCCAGCTGAGTGCCGAGCATCATGTCGGTATTCGTCATGCGGAAAGTTCCGCTCACCATTTTTTCGGGCAAAGGGATGATCTTGATGTATTGCTCAGGCTCTATGCCGACCAGGGAAATCGCTTGCGTGGCGGCGCCGCGCACCACCAGCGCCGGCCCGCTGGCGACCGGCGACACCGCCATCACATCGCTACGCGCCTGCATCTGGTCGCGCACTTTCTGCCACTGATCGACCGTGTTCGCGCGCTGCGAAGGCTTTTGTACCGTGGAGACGATGGTTTGCCCTTTTCCCGCGCGCAAGACCGGCGTCGCCTGCTGCTTAGTCCGCTCCAGCGTGATATGCGGCTGCGAACTCAATACCCGGCGGAACAGATTGCCCTGCATCCCGACCAGCAGCGCCGACATGAAAACGATCACGCCCACGCCTATCGCCGCCCCGAAAATGATGAACAGCGTTTGCATGCGGCCTTCGCGCAGGAAGCGTAGCGCCACGATCCATTCGAACGGCAGCCAGGCATTCATCTGCGTACCTTTGCGAGCGTCGCTGCGCGCACCGGCTTGCCTTCGGCTATCTGCAAACCGGTCGCCGGCAATACCAGATCGGACTCACGCAAACCCGCCAGGATTTCCACGCTGCGGTCGCCGCGCACGCCCAGCGTGACCGCGCGCCGCACCGCCTTGCCGTTTTCTATCAGCATCACCCACGGCGACTGTCCGGCCGCATCATGGACCGCGTCCGCGTTGAGCGACAGGGCGTCCCGCTTGCGAGCGACTTCGATCTCGACGGAAACCGTCATGTCTTGCTTCAGGAAAGCGGGGGCTGCCGCCGCATTCAGTTTCACATCGACAGCACCGCGCTGGGCGTTTACGCCGGGGTTGATGAAAACGATCTGGGCCGGGAATTTTTGCCCCGGATAGGCGTCGGCCACCGCCTGCGCCGCTTGGCCCAGCTGCAGGTAGCGCAGATTTTTTTCGTCTATCTGCACCAGCAACTGTATAACGCCGACTGGCGACAACAGCATCAGTGTCCTCCCCGGCAGCACGATGTCGCCGCGCTCGACGTCGCGTGAGATCAGGGTACCGTCGGCGACCGCCTTGATTTTTTTGTGATCCAGCCGCGCTTGCGCCAGTTGCCGGCTGGCCAGCGCCTGTTCGAGGGCGACCCGCGCCAACTGGTAATCGGTCCCTTGCGGCGTGGCCGATTGCAGTTGCAGGCGCATGCTGCTGAGTTGGCTGCGCGCCACATCCAGATTGCGCTGGGCATCGTCGAGTTGCGCCTTGCCGACGAAGCCCTGGGCCACCAGTTCGCGCGTCCGCTCATACTGTTTCTGGAGATTGAAGAGATTCGCCTGCGCCTGCTTCAGCGCCTGTTCGGCCACCGGCTCGGTCAGCTCGTGCAATTGTCTGAGCTTGATCTCGGCCTGATGCAGCGCCGCATAGGCTAGTTCCAGCGCCGCCTTTTCATCGGCGGCGTCCAGCTCTATCAGCAACTGGCCGGCCTTGACGTTCTGGCCTTCTTTGACCGGCACGGCAGCCACCTGACCGGTCACCTGGGCGCCGATCGCGACGCGCGCCGGCGTCTCGACCCGGCCGCTGGCGACCACGGTCTGTATCAGCTCTCCCCTCTGCAGGCGGAATACTTTGGAGCTGGCACCGAATATCCAGGCGTGGGCGAAATAGGCCAGCAGCGCCGCCGTCAGCAACACAATTAAAGCAATGAGCGCGCGCGGTTTGCTAAATTTGTTTTTGAACTGCATCGTCGGCCTCGCCTAATCCAGGTTCATCCTCAGCATGGCATATTTTTTTCACAGCGGCTACCGATACAGCCGCTGTCACAAGTGCAGGATAGCAGAAACAAAAACCCGCAATCTGCGGGTTTTCTGTGGATGCTTAGCGCTGAAAAATCAATGCTGCAACAAGCCATTCACTTCCGCCAGATCCTGTTCTTTCAAGACGCCGGAGGCCGACTTCAGGCGCAAGCCGTTCATGATGGTGTCGTAACGCGCCTTGGCCAGGTTCTGGCGGGTAGTGTACAACTGCTGCTGCGCATTCAAGACGTCGATGTTGATGCGCACCCCGACCTGATAGCCGAGCTTGTTGGAATCGAGCGCCGACTGGCTGGAAATCTCGGCCGCTTCCAGCGCCTTGACCTGGGCCAGGCCGCTGTTCACGCCGACATACGCCTGACGCGCGCCCTGGGCTGCGGTGCGGCGTGCATTCTCGAGGTCGTTGCGGGCCTTGTCTTCCAGCGCGATCGCTTCTTTCACGCGGCTATCGACGGCAAAGCCGGAGAACAGGGGGATGGTCCATTGCACGCCTATGGAGGTCGGCTTTATGACGCCGGTGCCGTTCAGATTCGTCGCACCTGCATTCGAAGTACGCCCCGTGCTGGCAACCAGATCGACGGTGGGGTAATGCCCGGCGCGATTTCTTTCGATCTCGCGCTTGGCGATTTCGACCGCCACCTGAGACCCGACCACGCCGTAATTTTGCTTCTCGGCCGAGCCTACCCATTCATCGATTTTTTGCGGTTGCGGCGCCTCCAGTTTAACGCCGGCCCGCATCATGGCCAGCTCGCCGGCATCCTTGCCTATGATCTGGCGCAGCGCCGCACGCTTGACTTCCAGATCGCTCTGACCGGCAAATTCCTGGGCGATCACCAGATCGTAGCGCGCCTGCGCTTCGTGGGTGTCGGTAATGGTGGAGGTGCCGACTTCGAAATTACGCTTGGCCTGCGCCAGTTGTTCGGAAATCGCGGTCTTTTGCGCCTGCAGGGTGGCGAGCGTATCTTGCGCGGCCAGCACATCGAAATAGGCCTGGCCCACGCGCACGATCAGGTCTTGCTGTTGCTGCGCGAACTGCGCTTCGCTGACCATCACCGCCAGCTTGCCCTGTTCGTATTGCTGCCAGTTAGCCCAGCGGAATAAAGGCTGGGACAGGCCCAGCGACCAGCTATTGGTGTAACCGGTGGAGCTGCGATCGAAGCCGATGGCGTCGCGCTGCACTTCGGTCCTGGTGCGCATATCGCTGCCGCTCAGGCCTATGCTGGGCAAGAGGCCGGCGCGCCCTTGCACCACTTTTTCCTGGCCGGCGGTCAGCGCGGCACGCGCACTGCCGAATTGCGCATCATTGGCCAGCGCATCCTTGTAAATTTGCAGCAAATCGGTGGCATTTGCATTCAGGGACAGGAAAGCACCGGCAAGCAAGGTGACAATAATGGGATTACGCATGTAACGCTCCGTATCGATAAAAAGTTTAATAGGTCGGCATCGCCGGGTCGACTTGCTGCGCCCACGCATGCACGCCGCCGCTCAGGTTAATCACCCGGCTGTATCCCTGATGTTCCAGAAAATTCGCCACCTGCATGCTGCGGCCGCCGTGATGACAGATGCAGACGATGGCGGCGTCGGCGTCGAGCTCGTGGAAGCGCACCGGCACGGTCTGCATAGGCATCAGCTGTACGCCGGGGATATGACAGGTCTGGTGTTCCCAAGGTTCCCTCACATCGAGCAATAGTGGCGGGTTTTGGCTGCTGTCGGCCAGCCATTGCGCAAGTTCGGGGGCGGTGATGTGTTGCATACGTTTTTTTTCGTCCGGAGTGCAGGGATCAGAAACTGAAATGCGAAGCGTGTGCCGCACCGGGCAAAGGCTGCAGCACGGTTTCAAACAACTCGCGTGTGCTGAATCCGGCCTCCGAGTTGCGGGTGAGCAGTTCGGCTTCCATCACCGGCAGCCGGCCGACGATTGCCAGCATGCGGCCGCCGACATTCAATTGTTTTTTCAGGCTGTCCGGCACCGACTCCAGCGCGCCGGCGACCACGATGGCATCGTAACAGCCGATATGTTTGGCGGCCGGCCCGTCGGCCCAGATCACGTCGACATTGGCGACGCCATTCTTGCTGAGATTCTGGGCGGCCAGGTCTTTCAACTCAGCCGACGATTCCAGCACCGTCACGTGGCGCGCCTTATAAGCCAGCAAGGCCGCCAGGTAGCCGTTGGCGGCGCCGACCAGCAATACCGATTCCTGTTTCTTCAGGTTCAGCTCTTGCACGATGCGCGCTTCCAGCTTCGGTTCCATGGCGTGCGCGCCGCCCGGCAAAGGCAATGCGGTATCGAAGAAGGCCAGGCTCTTTTGGCTTTCCGGGAAATAGTTTTCACGCTTGACGACGATCAGCATGTCCAGAACGTCTTTATCCAGCACGTTCCAGGGGCGGATCTGCTGTTCTATCATGTTGAAACGGGCTTTTTCGATATTCATTTCGTGACTCTATGCTTGATTGATGGAGAATCCGGCATTTTATCAAAGCGTCTGAACGCTTAGACGATTGCCTCCCATTTTTGCTACAGGCTGCGACCCGGATCAGCCCGCCCGAAAAACCGGCTACCGCCCGCGCCGCGCGCCACCGTTCAAGGGCGCGGACGGCGGACGGCTCAGGTCGCGGGCCGTATCAGCAAACTGCTTAAAGCCAGGGTGATATAATGCTCAAGATAGGTCCCCAGCTTCTCGGGTTCGACCTGGCACACTCCCTGCGAATGCTTCCAGATCATCATCATTATCATAGGCGCAATCACCAGCCGGGCGTCGATCTCCAGATCCACCTGCCGTATCTCGCCGCGCGCCATGCCGCGCTCCAGCATAGTGACCACCAACTTTTCAGCACGATCGATGACTTCTTCCTGATAAAAGCGCGCCAGCTCGGGAAAATTGCCGGCCTCGGCCATCATCAGCTTGGGTAAACCGGATAACTTGGTGTCGCCCATCTTTTGCCACCAGTTCGTCATGATCAGGCGAAACAATTCTTCGCTGTTGCCGGTGAACTGGTCTATCATGCCTTCCGCTTCACCGATCAGCGGCACCACGCTTTCGCGCACGACCGCCTTGAACAACTCTTCCTTGCTGCAGAAATACAGATACAGCGTGCCTTTGGAAACGCCCGCCGCTTTTGCCACATCGTCCAGGCGGGTGGCGGCGAAACCGCGCTCGACAAACAGATCGAGTGCGGCCGCCAGCAACTCTTGCGGACGGGCATCCTTGCGGCGTTCCCAGCGCGGTTTAAATGGGCATGACATCATAGCAACAGAGAATAACTTACTTTTGAGTCAGTAATATAATCCGCCGCTAAAATAGCGTCAAGCACGCAATCAGCGCATCTTGTCCGAATCGCGCCGGCGCCGCCAGCCAAATGCGATGAAACGACAAAATCGTGCCATGAAAGTAAAAATATGAGGAAAACACCGGAAATGACTTGCCGCCCCGGCTGCGGCGCCTGCTGCATCGCGCCCTCGATTTCCAGCGCGATTCCCGGCATGCCGCACGGCAAGCCGGCCGGCGTCAGGTGCGTGCAATTGCAAGACGACTTGCGCTGCGCGATCTTCGGCCAGCCGCAACGCCCAGCCTGCTGTTCCGGCCTGCAAGCCGCGGCCGAAATGTGCGGCGCCACGCGCGAGCAGGCGCTGCAGTGGATAGCCGACTTAGAGCGCATCACATCGCCGGTGAATCCCTGAACACTGTATGAAAATTCCGGACCGGCTGGCACGTCCTGCGAAGGATGGCATGCCCTACACCCGGAACACCCCCACCACCAGCGCCAGCGCGCCGGCCTGTTCTTGCAGCGAACCGGCGGCGGCCGCCGCCTGTTCCACCAGGGCGGCGTTTTGCTGGGTGGCCTCGTCCATCTGGGCGATGGCCAGGTTGACTTGTTCTATGCCGGCCGCTTGTTCCCGGCTGGCGGCGCTGATTTCCGCCATGATGTCGGTGACGCTCTTGATGCTGGCGACGATCGCCTGCATGGTGGCGCCGGCCTGGTCGACCAGTCTGGCGCCGCTATCGACCTGATCGACCGAGTCGCCGATCAGGTTCTTGATTTCTTTGGCGGCGGCGGCCGAGCGCTGCGCCAGGTTGCGCACCTCGGTCGCGACTACCGCAAAGCCGCGCCCCTGTTCGCCGGCGCGGGCCGCTTCCACTGCGGCGTTCAGCGCCAGGATATTGGTCTGGAACGCGATGCCGTCGATGACGGCGATGATGTCGACGATTTTCCGCGACGATGTATTGATCGCGCCCATGGTGTCGACCACTTGCGCCACCACAGACCCGCCCTGGACGGCCACTTCCGCCGCCGACAAGGCGAGCTGGTTGGCGTGGCGCGCATGATCGGCGTTTTGGCGCACGGTCGAGGTCAGCTCTTCCATCGAGGACGCGGTTTGTTGCAGCGCGCTGGCCTGGTGTTCGGTGCGCGCAGACAGGTCGAGGTTGCCGGCGGCGATCTGGCCCGAGGCGGTGGCGATGGTGTCGGTGCCGGCCCGCACTTGCGTCACGATGTTGAGCAAGCTGTGATTCATCTCGCCCAGCGCCTGCAGCAACTGGCCGCTCTCGTCGCGGGTGCCCGCTTGCGGCCGGCTGCGCAAGTCGCCGGCGGCCACGGTCTGGGCCAGCGCCAGCGCGCGCGCGAGCGGATGCGTGATCGAGCCGCTCAGGCGCCAGGCGAAGCCCAGTCCCAGCAACACCGCGGCCAGGCTCAGGCCTATCATTTCCATCCTCGCCGTGGCGAACGCGGCGGCACTGCCGCGCCCGCCTTGTTCGAACAGGCGTTGCTGGAGTTCCACCATGGCGCGCAAATCGCGCGCAAACTCGTGCAGGGCGGCGTAGGTCGGACCGTAGGCAAGCTTGCCGGCTTGCTCGCGCTCGCCGTTTTTCAGTTTTTGCAACACATCCTCATAGGCGGCGACGTAGCGATTGCGCGCCGCCCTCGATTGGGCCAGGATAGACCGCCCCTCGGGCAAGCGCAGCAGCGGCTCTATGTCGGTCAGGGCGGCATCGAAGGCAGCTGTGTTCGCCTGCAAGCGTTCGAGCGCCGCGGCGGCTTCCTTGTCGTCGTCGGCGGCGACCATCTGGAACACCCGGGCGATGCTGCCGCGCGCGTTATCGAGCGCGGTATTGGCCAGCTTGGCCTTGACCCATTCCTGGCTGACCAGGATTTCGTTGGCGCGCTGGATGACCGCCATCTGGGTCAGCGCCAGTGCGGCAATGCCTAGCATCAGCAGCAAGACAAAGCCGAAACCGATTCCCAGGCGAGTGCCAATTTTCATATCTGCAAAACGTCGGTGGGGCATGGGATGTTCCTGGTTGCTGGTCGGTGAAGGATGCTTACGGCTTGTTGCCCGGTTTTGGCATGACAACAAACGCCGGCGCTGGTCCGGCCGGTTCCGGAAACATGGCGGCGCGGCTGACCGCGACAGATGGCAGGCTTGCCCGCAAGCAAAAAAGAGCGGAATTATACTCCTCCCCAGTATTTTTTAAAGCCCAATAACGACGCTGACGCCAAGGCGAAATTTATAAATTAGTGGGGGAGTATATGAAAACCGCCGAATAGCAGGACGATAGCGGCGCGCGCCATGTTAAGCTTCGTGCCGGTCGAAACTCCCCCTTTTTTTACGCTATGGACTTATTGCTTGCCGCCAAAATTCTCATCATGGGCATCGTCGAGGGCCTGACGGAATTTCTGCCGATTTCTTCCACCGGCCACCTGATCCTGACCGGCAGCCTGCTGAATTTCACCGGCGAAACCATGAAGGTGTTCGAGATCGTGATCCAGGCCGGCGCGATTTTCGCCGTGTGCTGGGAATACCGCCAGAAGATCGCCTGCGTGCTGGCCGGCCTCGGCAGCGAGCCCAGGGCGCGCAAATTCGCGCTGAATCTGGTGGTGGCGTTTTTACCGGCCGCCGCGCTCGGCGTGTTGTTCGCGAAGAAGATCAAGGCCGTGCTGTTCGCGCCGGTGCCGGTGGCGCTGGCCTTCATTCTCGGCGGCTTCGTGATCCTGTGGCTGGAACGCAAACACGCGGGGGTGGACGAGCACGATAGCGCGCATGCGCGCGTGCACAGCGTGGATGACATGACACTGCTGGACGCCCTGAAAGTCGGGCTGGCGCAAGCGTTCGCCCTGATCCCCGGCACCAGCCGCTCGGGCGCCACCATCATAGGCGGCATGCTGTTCGGGCTGTCGCGCAAGGCCGCCACCGAATTCTCTTTCTTCCTGGCCATCCCCACCCTGCTCGGCGCCACCGTGTATTCGCTGTACAAGGCGCGCGCAGAACTCTCGCTGGCCGACCTGCCGATGTTCAGCCTCGGTACGGTGGCCGCCTTCATCTCGGCCTTCTTTTGCGTGCGCTGGCTGCTGCGCTATATCAGCTCGCACAATTTCAACGCCTTCGCCTGGTATAGGATCGCGTTCGGCATCATGATCTTGGCGACCGCATATACCGGCAGCATCAATTGGGTGGATTAAGTAGTGGCAGAAAGTAACAACACCGTGGAGCAGGCGCTGCATTTGCTGCAGACCGTGTTCGGCTATCCGGCCTTCCGCTCGCAGCAAGGCCAGATCGTCGAGCATGTGGTGAACGGCGGCGACGCCCTGGTGCTGATGCCTACCGGCGGCGGCAAGTCGCTCTGTTACCAGATTCCGGCCCTGATACGGAACGGGGTCGGCATCGTCGTTTCGCCGCTGATTGCGCTGATGCAAGACCAGGTCGATGCGCTGGCCGAAGTCGGCGTGCGCGCGGCGTTTCTGAATTCCACCCAGAGTTTCGATGAAATCCTGGCGGTGGAAAAAAAGATGCGCGCAGGCCAGCTGGACCTGGTGTATATCGCGCCGGAACGCTTGCTGACCCAGCGTTGCCTGGAACTGTTGCAAGTCACGCCGCTGGCGCTGTTCGCGATCGACGAGGCGCATTGCGTATCGCAATGGGGACACGACTTCCGCCCCGAATACATCAAGCTGTCGGCGCTGCACGAGCGTTTCCCGAATGTGCCGCGCATCGCGCTGACCGCCACCGCCGACCAGCAAACCCGCGACGAAATCATCCACCGCCTGCAGCTGGAAAACGCGCTGCAATTCGTTTCGTCTTTCGACCGCCCGAATATCCGTTACCAGATCGTCGAGAAAGCCAATGGCCGCAAACAGCTACTCGATTTCATCAACGCCCAGCACAGCGGCGACGCCGGCATCGTGTATTGTCTGTCGCGCAAAAAAGTCGAAGAGACCGCCGAGTTTCTGAATGAAAACGGGATACGCGCGCTGCCGTATCACGCCGGCATGGAGCTGGCCGAGCGCAGCAAGAACCAGGCGCGTTTCCTGCGCGAAGACGGCATCGTGATGTGCGCCACCATCGCCTTCGGCATGGGCATAGACAAGCCCGACGTGCGCTTCGTGGCCCACCTCGACTTACCGAAAAGCATAGAGGGCTATTACCAGGAAACCGGCCGCGCCGGGCGCGACGGCGCCAGCGCCAACGCCTGGATGGCGTACGGCTTGCAAGACGTGGTGCAACAGCGCCGCATGATCGATGAATCCGAAGCCAACGAGAATTACAAGCGCATCCAAAGCAGCAAACTGGACGCCATGCTGGCGCTGTGCGAAACCCTGAATTGCCGCCGCAGCCACATCCTCGATTACTTCGGCCAGAGCGCCCAGCCCTGCGGCAATTGCGATACCTGCCTGAACCCGCCGACAGCGTTCGACGGCAGCGTGGCTGCGCAAAAAATCCTGTCTACGGTGTACCGGGTCGACCAGCGTTTCGCCGCCGGCCACGTGATCGACATCCTGCGCGGCATAGACACCGAACGCGTGCAGCAATGGCGCCACGATCAGCTGACCACCTTCGGCATCGGTTCCGACAAGAGCGAAGCCGAATGGCGCGCCCTGCTGCGCCAGCTGATCGCGCTCGGTCTGGTGGCGGTCGATTATGAAAACTACAGCTCGCTGAAACTGACGGCAGCCTCGCGCGCCGTGCTGCGCGGCGAAACCAAAGTGCAGCTGCGCCAGTACAAGAAAGCCGAAAAAGCCGTCAAGCACCGCCGCCAGTCAGCCAAGGATTACGCCGAAAGCGAGCTCAGCACCAGCCAGCAAACCCTGTTCGACAAACTGCGCTGGTGGCGCGTCGAAACCGCACGCACCCACAACGTGCCGGCCTACGTAATCTTCCCCGACGCCACCCTGCGCGAAATCGCCCGCAACGCCCCGCCCGACCTGGTCGCCCTGCGCGCAATTTCCGGCGTCGGCGACAAGAAACTGGAAAGCTATGGGGCGGAGATTTTGACGCTGATTGCGGAACTTCAATCGTAGGGTGCGCCATGCGCACCGAAATGACGTATGCGAAAATGCGGTGCGCATGGCGCACCCTACAAGAAAACGGCCAATATCCCCATGTCCCGCACCGAACGTCTGCTGCAACTGATGCAAATCCTGCGCCGCCACCGTTACCCGGTCAGCGGCGCGGCCTTGGCGCAAGAACTGGGCATCAGCTTGCGCAGCCTGTACCGCGACATCGCCACCCTGCAAAACCAGGGCGCAAAAATCGCCGGGGAAGCGGGCCTCGGCTACGTGCTGCAGCCTGGCTTCAGCTTGCCGCCGCTGATGTTTTCCGAGGAAGAAATCGAGGCGATCGCGCTCGGTTCGCGCTGGGTGGCCGAGCGCGCCGATCAGCGGCTGGCGCTGGCGGCGCGCGATGCGCTGGCCAAGATCGGCGCCGTGTTGCCGGCGGCAGCGCGGCGCGAACTGGAGACCAGCGGCCTGCTGGTCGGCCCGGCCACCGACAGCAGCGGCAGCGACGAGCAATTGCGCCAGATCCGGCTGGCGATACGCCAGGAACACAAGCTGACGCTCAGCTATCAGGATGAAAACGGCGCCGCCAGCGAACGCACGATCTGGCCCTGCGCCCTGGCCTTCTTCGACCGCGCCCGCGTGGTGGTGGCCTGGTGCGAATTACGCCAGGATTTCCGCCATTTCCGCGCCGACCGTATCGCCGCCCTGCAAGCCACCGGGCAACGCTATCCGCGTGCACGCCTGACGCTGCTGAAGGAATGGCGCGCGCAGCAAGGCCTGCAGCCGCAATGAATTTCCTAGCTTGCCGCTTCACTGCTGACAGAAACTGACACTGGTTCACGCGAATATCTCCTCACCGCAGCCACCCCGGCCAAGCGAAAACCCTCAGGAGAACCACATGTCGCATCCGAATTTCGTGATTTTGTACGTCGCCAACCCGCTCGCCAGCGCCGCTTTCTATCAAAACCTGCTCGCCAAAGCCCCGCTGGAAGCCAGCCCCGGCTTCGCCCTGTTCGCACTCGATTCCGGCCTGATGCTGGGTCTGTGGCTGCGCCAGGAAGTGCTGCCGCAAGCCGGCCCCGTCGCCGCCAGCAATGGCGAACTGGTGTTCGCCCTGGACGACCAGCAACAAGTGCAGACCCGTCACGTCGACTGGCAACAGCGCGGCCTGCCTATACTGCAAGCGCCGCAGCAGATGGATTTCGGCTACACCTTCGTGGCCGCCGACCCCGACGGCCACCGCCTGCGCGTGTATGCCGCAGGCGCGGCATAAGCGCTGCACCAATTAAACTCAGCGTTCCGGCCTTGCAGCATGCACCGGAACGCTTGCAGCAACTTCAGCAGCGCGATGTCACACATTGTGGTCAAATCTTAACTTTTCCGAGAATGAAACACCGCCATGCCCACGCCACTCAGCGCCGACGCTATTGATACCGCCGCCCGGATTTTATTGGCCCGTCGCCATAGCGGCCAGCCAGGCGCGCGTCTGCCGGCAGAGTGCCGCCCTTCCGACCTGGCGTCCGCGCTGGCCATCCAGCAAAGCGTGTCCGAGCTGATGCAGGATGAGGTCGCCGCCTGGAAGTGCGGCATGCCGGCTGCCGATAAATGGGTACTGGCGCCGATTTATGCCAGGAGTGTGCAGCGCGGCGGCCAGGCTTGTGCCGTCTGGACGCGCAACAATCTGGCGCGCATAGAGCCGGAACTGGCCTTCGTGCTGGGGCAGGATTTGCCGGCGCGGGCGGCGCCGTATACCCCTAGCGAAGTCGATGCCGCCATAGCCCGCACCCATCTTGCGCTGGAACTGATAGACACGCGTTACAGCGAGCCGGAACAGGCCAGCTTTGCCGAACATCTGGCCGATGGCCTGTTCAATCAGGGTCTGTATCTGGGCCCGGTCGTCGATGGAGAACTGGCGCGCCGCTGCGCCGGCATGGATATCGTGCTCAGCGTGGCAGGCGAGCCAGACGTGCTGTGGGCAGGCCAACATCCGGCCGGCAATCCGCGCGCGCCGCTGTACTGGCTGGCGGAATTCCTGCGCAACCGCGGCCAGGGTCTGCGCGCCGGGCAAGCGGTGATTACCGGTTCGTACGCAGGCAGCCCGGATGTGCCTTTGAATACGAAGATAAAGGTCAGATTCGGTGCGCTCGGTGACTTACGTGCAGCATTTACCGCGCGCACTCAGGGGTGACGCAAGTGATGTAATCGGCAGTGTGTAGGGTGCGCCATGCGCACCCTACCTTTATTTTTTGCGGAACACCAAATCCCACACGCCGTGACCCAGGCGCAAACCGCGGTTTTCGAACTTGGTGACCGGACGATAATCGGGGCGCGGCGCATAGCCGTCGGCGGTATTTTCCAGCGCCGGCTCGGCGCTCAGCACTTCCAGCATCTGCAGCGCGTATTCTTCCCAGTCGGTGGCGCAATGCAGGTAGCCGCCCGGCGCCAGACGCGAAGCCAGCAAGGCCACCAGCGGGCCCTGGATCAGGCGGCGCTTATTGTGGCGCGCCTTGTGCCAGGGGTCGGGGAAAAACACGTGCACGCCGTGCAGCGATTGCGGGGCGATCATATTGGTCAACACTTCAAACGCATCGTGCTGGATGATGCGCTGATTCTGCAAACCCATCTCATCGCTCAGCTTCAGCAAGCTGCCGACGCCGGGCGTGTGCACTTCCACGCCTATGAAATTTTTCTCAGGCATGCCGGCCGAAATCTTGGCCGAAGTCTCGCCCATGCCGAAACCGATCTCAAACACGACAGGCGCGCTGCGCCCGAAAGCCGCGTCTACATCCAGCACTTCCTTTTTGTAAGGGATGCAAAAACGCGGCCCCAGCGTGGCTATCGCGCGCGCCTGCGCATCCGACAAACGGCCGGCCCGCGTCACAAAGCTGCGGATGCGGCGCTCGGTAGGATCATAAAACAGCGGCTTGTTGCCATCGGCGGGTTTGGAATCGGACATACGGGATTTTTAAGAGAAGGAAGGGCAAACTGGAGCGGGTGAAGGGAATCGAACCCTCGTATGAAGCTTGGGAAGCTGCCGTTCTGCCATTGAACTACACCCGCGAAGACCGCCATTTTACGCGGATTTGGAGGGGATAGGCAAACGCCGCCGTCAAATTATCGGATGTTAATGATAAGCTATCACGCTGACTATCGCCGCTAACGCGCAAAGCCTTAACGCGGGAACCCGGGACATCTATCCGGCGACAGGGGCGCCATCCGGCGTGTTCTGGGTCTTACAGCAATACAATACGGTGGAACTGGTCGCGCAAAATCTGCCCGACATTCAAATTTAAGACTAACTGACAATTTCAAACTATATGAGCCAGTCCCCCGAAGCCGTGATCCAGCGCCAGCTGGACGCCTACAATGCGCGCGACCTGGATGCCATCATGGCTTGTTATGCGCCCGACGCGCGGCAGTTCGAACATCCGGGCACGCTGCTGGCCAGCGGCCAGGCCGAGATACGCGAACGCATGGCATTGCGCTTTCAGGAAACGAATCTGCATGCGCGTCTGATACAGCGCGCAGTGATGGGGAATATCGTGATCGACCACGAACATGTCACGCGCAGTTTTCCCGAAGGGCCGGGAACGATAGAGATGATCGCGATCTATGAAGTGCGCGCCGGCCGGATACAGAGCGCCGCCGTGGCCCTCGGCAAAAAAAACTTGGCGGAGTGTCACTCGCAGTAAAATGCAAAGTTTCCAGCTACCATCACCACGACATCATGGCCCGCCTGCAACTGCACTTCCCCGAAGAGCAATACTATTTTTCCACCCAGCTCACGGTGCGCGTGACCGACATCAACGCGGCCAATCATCTCGGCAACGACTCGATGATTTCCATGATCTCGGAAGCGCGGGCGCGTTTCCTGTACGAATTCGGCATACGCGAAACGGCCGGCGGCACTGGCATCATCGTCACCGACCTGGCCACCACCTATAAGGCCGAAGCGCATGCGCGCGACCACTTGCTGTTCGAGGTCGGCGTGATGGATTTCAATAAGTACGGCGGCGACATCACGTTCCGCATCAGCCGCCCGGCCGACCACACGCCGGTGGCGATGGCGAAATCGGGTTTCGTGTTTTTCGATTACCAGGCCGGCAAGGTCGTGCCGATGCCGGAAGAATTCCGCGCCAAGTTCAGCCGCGTCAACTGGCTCGATTAAGCTTACAAGTAGAGCATGCGCAGGCGCTCTTCTTCGGAAGGTTCGATCTCGCGCGCCTCGTAAAACGCGAAGATCGCTTGCACGATATGTTCAGGCTCGTCTATCAGTTGCACCAGGTTTAAGTCCTTCGCATCGACCATGCCCTGGCTGACCATTTGCCTATCGATCCATTCCAGCAAGCCGCTCCAGAAAGCGGTGCCGACCAGTATCACCGGGATGCGGCGGGTCTTGCCGGTCTGGATCAGGGTCAGCACTTCGCTGACTTCATCCATGGTGCCGAAGCCGCCGGGAAACACCACGTAGGCATCGGCATACTTGACGAAAGCCACCTTGCGCGCAAAGAAGTGGCGAAAGCTCATGCTGATGTTTTGCCAGGGGTTGCTGCACTGCTCGTGCGGCAACTCTATGTTCAGGCCCACCGAAGGCGAGGCGCCGTCGAATGCGCCCTTGTTGGCCGCTTCCATGATGCCGGGGCCGCCGCCGGACATCACGGCAAAGCCGGCATCCGACAGGCGGCGCGCCAGATCGACGCACATGAGGTAGTAAGGATTGTCCGCCTGGGCGCGCGCCGAGCCGAAGATGGTGACCGCCGGACAGATGGAAGCCAGGCGCTCGGTGGACTCGATAAACTCTGCCATAATCGTGAACATATGCCATGATTCGCGCGCTCTTAAGGAAGTCGCCTTGTCTTTATCTATAATCTGGCGCAACTTCATCACATCTTTTCTGTTCCCGTTCATATGCAAAACACCCTATTGTTAGTCGATGGCTCCAGCTATCTGTATCGCGCCTTCCATGCCATGCCCGACCTGCGCAATGCGCAAGGCGAACCTACCGGCGCCATTTACGGCATGATTAATATGTTACGCCGTTTGCGCCACGATTACCCGGCTACTTACATCGCCTGTGTGTTCGACGCCAAGGGCAAAACTTTCCGCGACGACCTGTACCCCGAATACAAGGCGCAGCGCGCCCCTATGCCGGACGATTTACGCCTGCAGATAGAACCTATCCATCAGGCGGTAAAAGCCATGGGCTGGCCGATTCTGATGGTGGAAGGGGTCGAGGCCGACGACGTGATCGGCACGCTGGCGGCCGAAGCCACGGCGCGCGGCATGCATACCGTGATTTCCACCGGCGACAAGGACATGGCGCAGCTGGTGAACGACAAGGTCAGCCTGATCAACACCATGAGCAACGAGAAGCTCGATGAAGCCGGCGTGCTGGCCAAGTTCGGCGTACCGCCGAACCGCATCATCGATTACCTGACCCTGATCGGCGACACCGTGGACAACGTACCCGGCGTGACGAAATGCGGCCCGAAAACCGCCGTCAAATGGCTGGGTGAATATGACAGCCTGGATGGCGTCATCGCGCATGCAGCCCAGATCAAGGGCGTGGTCGGCGACAATCTGCGTCAGGCGTTGGACTGGCTGCCGCAAGGCCGCGTGCTGATCACCATCAAGACCGATTGCGATCTGGCCGGACACCATATTTCGATAAGCGATTCGCTGCACGCCAAAGACGAAGACAAACAGGACATGCTGGCCTTTTTCCAGCGCTACGGCTTCAAGACCTGGCTGCGCGAACTGTCGGGCGACGCCACTGCCGGCGCCACGCCGCTGAAGGCGACTGCCGCTGCAACGACTCAGCCGGCGCAGGCCGGTCTATTCGGCGACGAAGCCGCGTCCACTGCGCCAGCCGCGCCGCTGGTCACGCATTACGAAACCGTGCTGAGCGAGGAAGCACTGGAGCGCTGGATAGCCAAGATCAACGCCGCCGCGCTGACCGCCGTCGATACCGAAACCACCTCGCTGGAACCGATGACGGCGCAGCTGGTCGGTATCTCGCTGTGCTGCGCAGCCGGTACTGCCGCGTATATTCCGCTGGCGCATTGCTATCCGGATGCGCCGGCGCAACTCGCGCGCGCGCTCGTGCTGGAAAAACTCAGGCCCTGGCTGGAAGACGAAAGCAAGCCGAAGCTCGGGCAAAACCTGAAATACGATGCGCACATCTTCGCCAATCACGGCGTGACTTTGCGCGGCATCGTCCACGACACCCTGCTGCAATCGTATGTGTTCGAATCGCATAAATCGCACGACATGGATAGCCTGGCCTTGCGCCATCTCGGCAAGAAAACCATCAGCTTTGAAGAAGTGTGCGGCAAGGGTGCTGCGCAAATCTGCTTCGACCAGGTAGCACTGCAACGCGCCACCGATTACGCCGCCGAAGACGCCGACATCACGCTGCAATTGCATCAGGCCATGTGGCCGGAAATTGAGCACGATCCCAAACTGCTGCGCGTGTACCGCGAGATAGAAGTGCCGACTTCGGTGGTGCTGCACAAGATAGAACGCAACGGCGTGCTGATCGATAAGGACAAACTGGCGAACCAGTCGCATGAAATCGGCACACGCCTGCTGCAACTGGAGCAGCAAGCCTACCAGTTGGCCGAACAGCCCTTCAACCTGAATTCACCGAAGCAGCTCGGTGAAATCTTCTTCGGCAAACTCGGCCTGCCGGTCGTCAAGAAAACCCCGTCCGGCGCGCCGTCCACCGATGAAGAAGTCTTACAAAAACTGGCCGAAGATTACCCGCTGCCGAAAGTCTTGCTCGAATACCGCGGCCTGGCCAAACTGAAATCGACTTACACCGACAAGTTGCCGAAGATGGTCAACGCCAGCACCGGCCGCGTGCATACCAATTATGCGCAAGCCGTGGCCGTGACCGGCCGCCTGGCCTCGAACGACCCGAATCTGCAAAACATCCCGGTGCGCAGCGCCGAGGGCCGCCGCATCCGCGAAGCCTTCGTGGCCGCGCCAGGCCACGTCATCATCTCGGCCGACTATTCGCAAATTGAGCTGCGCATCATGGCCCACATCTCGGGCGACGAAAGTTTGCTGACCGCGTTTGCCAACGGCGAAGACATCCACCGCGCCACTGCCGCCGAAATTTTCGGCGTGGCCCTGAGCGAAGTCAGCAGCGAACAGCGGCGCTACGCGAAAGTCATCAATTTCGGCCTGATCTACGGCATGAGCGCCTTTGGCCTGGCCGGCAACCTCGGCATAGAACGCGCCGCCGCGCAAAGCTATATCGACAAATACTTCCAGCGCTACCCCGGCGTCGCCCAATACATGGCCGACACGCGCACCAAGGCCAAGGCGCACGGCTACGTCGAAACCGTGTTCGGCCGCCGCCTGTGGCTGGCCGAAATCAACAGCCCGAACGGCCCGCGCCGCCAGGGCGCCGAACGCGCCGCCATCAACGCCCCGATGCAAGGCACCGCCGCCGACCTGATCAAGCTGGCGATGATCGCCGTGCAGGGCTGGCTGGAAACCGACCAATTGCAATCGAAGATGATCATGCAGGTACACGATGAGCTGGTGCTGGAAGTGCCTGAATCCGAGCTGGAATTAGTCAAGCGCAAGTTGCCGGAATTGATGGCGCGTGTCGCGGAACTCAAGGTGCCTTTGCTGGCGGAAGTCGGAGTTGGATCGAATTGGGAAGAGGCGCATTAAGGCAGCGCGATAAATCCACCCCGGGCGCATACCTGCGTTGCAAATCCTCGCAATACCGACGTATTACTGTGGTTTGCG
>JACPWS010000050.1 GCA_016196925.1 Burkholderiales bacterium
GAATTCGAGACGAACAGGGCGCCGCCGGCTGCGGCAAAGCGGCGCACCACCTGGCCGTCAGCCTCGATGCCGTCGCCGAAACCCTGGTAAGCCATATCCAGGAAAGGGATCAGGCCGCGCTGGCTCACCACGGCGATGACTTGCGTCCACTGTGCATCAGTCAGGTCGGCGCCGGTCGGATTGTGGCAGCAGGCGTGCAGTAGCACGATGGAGCCGGCCGGCATCGCTTGCAATGCAGCCAGCATGCCGTCGAAATTCACGCCGCGGGTGTTGGCGTCGTAATACGGATAGGAATTGACCGTGAAGCCGGCCGATTCGAACAGGGCGCGGTGGTTTTCCCAGCTCGGGTCGCTGATCCAGACTTGGGAACCGGGCGCAAAGCGTTGCAGGAAATCGGCGCCCAGTTTCAGGGCGCCGGTGCCGCCGATGGCTTGTGCGGTGAGCGCGCGTTTTTCCTTGACCACGGCGCTGTCGGCGCCGAACACCAGTTCCTGCACCGCCTTGTCGTAAGCGGCCAGACCTTCGATAGGCAGATAGGTACGCGGCGCAAATTTTTCCATCAGGATCGCTTCGGCCTGCTTGACGCATTCAAGCAGGGGCACCTTGCCGTTATCGTCGTAATACACGCCGACGCCGAGGTTGACCTTGGCCGGGTTCTGGTCGGCGTTAAAAGCTTCGGTGATGCCCAGGATAGGGTCGCGCGGGGCCATTTCTATGGCGGAAAACAGGGGGGAGGAAGCAGGAGCGTTCATCGTGATAATATGGAAAATTGTCTGTCGTTACTGACAGTAAGGGTTGAGATGATGCAGATGGCGGATTTCAGCCGACTATTTTAGCAAAGGTAAGAGCACCATGGCGGTTGCACCCGTGAATTCCTCGGCTTCGTCCGAAGGCTTGGACGAAACAAAATTCGCTACTTTCCCCGATTCGCCTTATCAGTTGTACCAATTATTCCCTCCGGCCGGAGATCAGCCGGCGGCCATCGCGCAACTGGTGGAAGGCATAGGCGACGGCTTGTTTTTCCAGACCCTGCTCGGCGTCACCGGCTCCGGCAAGACATATACCATGGCGAACGTGATCGCGCGCACCGGGCGGCCGGCGATCGTGTTTGCGCCGAACAAGACGCTGGCCGCGCAGTTGTATAGCGAGTTCCGCGAGTTTTTCCCGCGCAATGCGGTCGAGTATTTCGTCAGTTACTACGATTACTACCAGCCCGAAGCCTATGTGCCGCAGCGCGATCTGTTCATAGAAAAAGATTCGGCGATCAACGAGCATATCGAGCAGATGCGCCTGTCTTGCACCAAGTCGCTGATGGAGCGGCGCGACGTGATTATCGTGGCGACCGTCTCGGCGATTTACGGTATCGGTAATCCTAACGAATACCACAAGATGATTTTGACGCTGCGGGCCAAGGACAAAGTCAGCCAGCGCGATGTGATTGCGCGCCTGATCCAGATGCAATACACGCGCAATGAAATCGACTTCGGGCGCGGCACTTTCCGCGTGCGCGGCGACACCATCGACATCTTCCCGGCCGAGCATGCCGAACTGGCGCTGCGGGTGGAGATGTTCGACGATGAAATCGAGAACCTGCAATTGTTCGACCCGTTGACCGGGCGCGTCAAACAAAAAATCCCGCGCTTTACCGTGTATCCCGGTTCGCATTACGTGACGCCGCGCGAGACAGTGTTGCGCGCGGTGGAAACCATCAAGCAGGAATTGCGCGAAAGGCTGGAATTCTTCCGGCGCGAAAACAAGCTGATCGAAGAGCAGCGCATAGAGCAACGCACCCGCTTCGATCTGGAAATGATGGCGGAAATCGGCTTCACCAAGGGCATAGAAAACTATTCGCGCCATCTGAGCGGGGCCAAGCCGGGCGAACCGCCGCCTACCCTGGTCGATTATCTGCCGCCGGATGCCTTGATGTTCCTGGACGAGTCGCATGTGCTGACCGGGCAGTTGAACGGCATGTATAACGGCGACCGGGCGCGCAAGACGAATCTGGTCGATTACGGCTTCCGCCTGCCGTCGGCGCTCGATAACCGGCCGCTGAAGTTTGAAGAATTCGAAAGCAAGCTGCGCCAGACCGTGTTCGTCTCGGCCACGCCGGGCGAGTATGAGCGCCAGCATGCCGATCAGGTGGTGGAGCAGGTGGTGCGGCCGACCGGCCTGGTTGATCCTATGATAGCGGTGAAGCCGGCGCTGACCCAGGTCGATGATCTGATGTCGGAGATTACGCTGCGTGTCAAGAAAAACGAGCGGGTGCTGGTCACTACCCTGACCAAGCGTATGGCTGAGCAGCTGACCGAATTCCTGAGCGAGAACGGCATCAAGGTACGCTATCTGCACAGCGATATCGATACCGTGGAGCGGGTGGAAATCATACGCGATCTGCGACTGGGCACCTTCGATGTGCTGGTCGGCATCAACCTGTTGCGCGAAGGCCTGGATATACCGGAAGTATCGCTGGTGGCGATTTTGGATGCCGACAAGGAAGGCTTCCTGCGTTCCGAGCGCAGCCTGATCCAGACCATAGGCCGCGCCGCGCGTAACCTGAACGGCATGGCGATCCTGTATGCCGACAAGGTGACCGATTCCATGCGGCGCGCGATCGGCGAGACCGAGAGGCGGCGCAACAAGCAGCTGGAATTCAATGCGGCCAACAATATCACCCCGACCGGCATCCGCAAGCAGATCAAGGACATCATCGACGGTGTCTACAATCCGCAGGAAGCGCGCGAAGAGCTGGCGCTGGCGCAGGAGCAGGCGCGCTATGAGGTGATGAGCGAGAAACAGATCAGCCGCGAAATCAAGCGTCTGGAAAAACTGATGCTCGATCACGCCAAGAATCTGGAATTCGAAAAAGCGGCGCAGGTGCGCGACCAGCTGGCGCACATGAAACAGCAATTGTTCGGCGCCGGCGGCGGCGACAACCTGGCGGCGATCTCGGGCGGCTAGCCTGGCCGGGGTCGTGTAGTTCGCACGCTATTTGGCATACTCCCCTCTATTTTTAATAAAATCGCCTTGTCGTCAGCGTATTTAAAGGGCCGTGGAAAATACTGGGGGGGCGTATTTTTTTTGGCAAAAAACGGCACCGTATCCCGAAAAACCGTCGCCCGCCCTCTGCCATCCTGCGCGCCGGAGCCCGATCCAGAGCGGCGAAGCGCTATGCAAATAAAAAAACGCCGGATAATTCCGGCGTTTTTTATGGCGAGCGGCGCGCTTAACTTCCGGCGATGCGTTTAGCGATATGCGCCAGCGCTGCTTCCACCTGATCGATCAGGATCAGGCATAAATCGCCTTCATTCAAGCGGTCCAGCGCCAGATCGATCGCGATAAACTCGCCGGTGATTTCGTCGATGCGGGAGCTGCGCTTGGCATCGCCCAGGCCGGCGCGCAGCAAGGCGATGACTTCGCCGTCGGCGCGGCCGCGCTGGCATTGATCCTGATACAGCACGACATCGTCGAATGCGTCGCCGAGGATTTCGGTTTGCTGGCGTATGTCCTGGTCGCGCCGGTCGCCGGCGCCGCTGATGACGACCGAACGGCGCTTGGCCGGCATGCTTTCGACCGCCTGCACCAGGGCCAGAATCGCATCCGGATTGTGACCGTAGTCGGCAATCACGGTGGCGCCTTTATGGCTGAACACATTGAAGCGTCCGGGCGCGTTATCGCTTTCGGTGGTGAAGGTCTGCAAGCCGGCGCGTATCGCATCCCAGCCGATGTCGACCGCCCAGGCGGCGGCGACCGAGGCCATCACATTTTCGACTTGAAAGCCTATGCTGCCGCCGCGGGTCAGCGGGATGTCGGCGAGCGGGATGTCGAGGCGCAGCTTGCCTTCCGCGGCTACCAGGCATCCGTCTTCGACGTAGACCACGCGCTTGCCCTGGGCCCGGTGGGCGGCCATGACCGGGTGTTGGTGATCGGCGGCGAAGAAGATGACGGCGGCCGGGCAATTGGCCGCCATGCTGGCAACGATAGGGTCGGCCGCATTCAGCACTGCATAGCCGTCGTCTGCAACGTTCTGCACGATCACGCGTTTCAATACGGCCAGGTCTTCGACCGTGGTGATGTAGTTCAGACCGAGGTGGTCGCCCGAGCCGATGTTGGTGATGACGGCGACCTGGCTGCGGTCGAACGCCAGTCCTTCGCGCAATACGCCGCCGCGCGCGGTTTCGAATACCGCCGCATCGACGTCGGGGTGAGATAAGACGTTGCGCGCGCTGCGCGGCCCGCTGCAGTCGCCGCTGTCGATCTGGCGTCCTTCGACATACACGCCGTCGGTATTGGTCATGCCGGTGCGCAGTCCGCCGGCCGTCAGCAGATGGGCGATCAGGCGCACCGTCGTGGTTTTTCCATTGGTGCCGGTGACCGCGATGATGGGGATGCGGCCATCTTCATGCTCTTCAAACATGGCGGAAACGATCGCTTCCCCGACCGGCCGGCCCTTGCCGAAGGAAGGCGAGAGGTGCATGCGCAAACCAGGCGCGGCGTTGACTTCGACGATGCCGCCGTTTTGCTCTTCGATCGTCTTCAAGACGCTGTCGCACACCACGTCCACGCCGCAAATATCGAGGCCGACCATGTGCGCGGCGGCTACTGCGCGTGCCGCAACTTCAGGGTGGACGTCGTCCGTCACGTCCGTCGCCGCGCCGCCGGTGGACAGGTTGGCATTGTTGCGGAGTATGACGCGCTGGCCTTTGGGCGGAACCGAGTCGGCCACATAACCTTGCTTGGCCAGACTGGCGAGCGCGATGTCGTCGAAGCGTATCTTGGTCAGCGAGGTCGCATGGCCGCTGCCGCGGCGCGGATCTTTATTGACTTGTTCGACCAGTTCGCGCACGGTTTGCTTGCCGTCGCCCACCACTTGCGGCGGATCGCGCCGGGCTGCCGCCACCAGCTTGTTGCCCACCACCAGCAAGCGAAAATCGTTGCCGGGCAAGAAGCGTTCGACCAGGATATCGTCGCGGAATTCGGAGGCGGCGGCGAAGCCGGCATCCAGCTGTTCGCGCGTGGTGACATTGACGGTGACGCCTTTGCCCTGATTGCCGTCTTTCGGCTTGACCACCACCGGCAGGCCGATTTCCAGCGCGGCAGCCCAGGCGTCGTCCGGGCTGACGACCGAGCGCCCCAAAGGCACGGGCACGCCGGCGGCATGCAGCAATTTCTTGGTCAATTCCTTATCCTGCGCGATCGCTTCGGCGATCGCGCTGGTGCCATCCATTTCGGCGGCTTGAATCTTGCGCTGGCGGCTGCCCCAGCCGAAGGCGACCAGGCTGCCGTCGGTCAGGCGGCGATAAGGGATGTTGCGCGCCACGGCGGCGTTGACGATAGAGCCGGTGGATGGGCCGAGACGCACGTCTTCGTCCAGATCGCGCAACTGCGCCAGCGCCGCCGGTAAGTCGAAAGCGGCATCGTCGCACGCGGCCTGGATCAGCGTTTGCGCCAGTTCCAGCGCGAGGCGGCCGACCGCTTCTTCAGAATATTCGACGACGACCTGGAAAATGCCGGGCTCCAGCGTCTGCGTGCTACGGCTGAAGGTGACCGGGCAGCCGGCCTGCGCCTGCAACCCGAGGGCGGTGAGTTCCAGTACGTGCGCGATAGAAATCGCATCGTCGTGCCCGGTCGGTTGCAGTACGCTTAACTCCGGGAACAGGGCACGCAAGCGCTCTTCAAATCCGGGCAATCCTGCAATTGATTGCTCGGCATCAGTGCAGGCGACGATGGCTTCAATTGCCGTGTGATGGCTCCAGAGATTCGGGCCGCGCAGGGCACGGATGCGTGATACTTCCATAAAACTTAGTCCTGTTGAAAGGGGCTGCAAATGATGACCAGACGCGCATCGCCTAATGCGGATGCGGGTCGCTTGCCATCAGAAAAATAGGCGATTCGAACGGTATTATTGTCAAATATGCGTCAATAAGCGGTTTTTATGCTGGAGTCGAAAGTTCTGAGCCCGGCATCCAGCAATTCCGGTGTGATGTCCAGCGCCCACGCAGCGGCTACCGCGGCCAAGACGCTATCGGGTTGCCTGGCTTCCGACGGTTTTAACGCGGACAAGGGGAGCAGGGCCGTTTCTTGTGCGCCGTTTGCCAGTACGATATGGTTGTCGCGCAAGAACACCGCTCGTTCGCCTCGGGCGCGATGAGCGACGATGGCGTCGAGCGTAGGGGCGAGCGCATAGAAAATGACTTTGCCGTCGCACAATTCGGCCAGGTCCGCCACCGCTGCTTCGGCCGCGTTCAGGATTGCCACGCCATCCGGCAAGATGACGTCTACCTGGGTGCGCAGGATTTTGGACATCTGATCGGCTTCGTTAATGTAAAACTCGCCGAGTCCGGCATGGCCATCCAGGTCGGTGACCACGCCTACCGCGCACTTATCGTAAGCGAGGCCGTCAGTTAGCATACGACGGGCGTTCGTTTCAAATACCGCCGCCTGCACCGAACGGTTGATTAACAGACGCTGACCGGATTCCCAGTCGGCGCAATCGCCTGGCGTGACCAGGCGCTGGTCCAGAAACAGTCCTTCGGCGCAAGCCGTGCCGGTGTGTTTGCCGCCGACGTGAATCAGTGCGGCGATCAGTCGCGCAATCAGGCTGGTGCCGCGCGTACCGGCGACGCCGACGATCGCGATGCGACCGCTTTCTTCGGCGGCGAACAGGTGGTCGATGATAGCTTTGCCGACCTGGCGGCCTTCGCCGTTGGCGGGTTTGATATGCGCCAGCAAGCCCGGGCTGGCGTTAACTTCGATAATCGCGCCGCCCTGGCTTTGCAAGGGGCGGGAAATGTCGTCGGCCACCAGGTCGACGCCGGCGATATCGAGTCCGACCACGCGGGCCGCGAGCGTCGCGGCGGCCGCGACTTCGGGATGCAACTGGTCGGTAACGTCAAAGGCGACATTGCCGTTAGGTTGAATTAATACTTTTTGGCCGTTCAGCGGTACCGAGTTTGCGTCCATGCCCTGGCGTTTTAATTCCAGTATGACTTCGGCGCCCACGGCCGGGTCTATCGTGTTCAGCGGAAACTCTTCTGTCGTGCCGCGGCGCGGATCGGTGTTGATCTGCGCGTCGACCAGTTGCTGGATCGTGCCATGGCCGTCACCGGTCACCCAAAGCGATTCGCCTTTGGCGGCGGCGACGACTTTTTTGCCGACCACCAGGATGCGATGCTCATTGCCGGTGACGAAGCGTTCGACGATGACGCTCTTGCTACCGCCCTTGCGGGCAGCCAGCTGGTAGGCGGCCTCGACATCGGCCCGGGTCATCAGATTCAGCGAAACGCCGCGGCCGTGATTGCCGTCATACGGTTTGAGCACGACCGGCAAACCTATATCCTGCGCCTCTTCCCAGGCTTCTTCGGCGCTGCGCACGATGCAGCCTTCCGGCACCGGCACGCCGCAGGCTTGCAACAGGGTCTTGGTCAGGTCTTTATCGCAGGCGATGCTTTCGGCGATCGCGCTGGTTCTGTCGGTTTCTGCAGTCCAGATACGGCGCTGGGCCGCACCATGTCCGAGTTGCACCAGGTTGCCGTCGGTCAGGCGTATCGAAGGGATGCGGCGCTCGGTGGCGGCATCGACGATACTGGCCGTGCTCGGACCGAGGCAGCGTGCATCCACCATGTCGCGCAACTCAGCCAGTTTGCCGTCCAGATCAAACGGCGTGTCTTCTATCGCCGCCATCAATAAATCCCGGCCTAAGGCCAGCGCGGTGCGCCCGACTTGCTCTTCGCGGGTGCGGAACGCCATCTTGTAAACGCCGGTTTTGCCGGTAGAGCGGGTCTGGCCGAAGCCGGTGCGCATGCCCGCCAGATTTTGCAGTTCCAACACGACGTGTTCCAGGATATGCCCGGCCCAGGTGCCTTCGCGCAGGCGCTCGAGAAAGCCGCCCCTTTCGCCGACGCCGCAGCGATGCTCTACCATTCCGGGCAACCAGGCGCTCAGCCTTTCGTACAGGCCGGGTAAAGTGTTGGAAGGAAAATCCTCCAAGGCACCGATATCCAGCCATGCTTCGATGACGGGACGGTAAGTCCAGATATTCGGGCCGCGCAAATGGCTTGCACGGAGGATGCGGATGTTTTTCTGCTTCGTTGTCATGTATGTAATTTCTTGATGACCGGGTTTATCGGACGCCGGCCGTATCATTTTTAGAGCTTTTCTTCGCCTGCTGAGGACGATGCGCAATCATGTTTGCCGCATGATTGCCGCTTGATTGTTCTGGCAACTTCACTATCTGGCAGAAAGCGGATGGGATAAGCACGCTTGCTGGTATACTTGCGCGCCAGCGCAAAAGCTTTCATCCTCTTGATCAGGTTTAATCTGATTATTTTTCTTTCGATAGAATACCGTAAATTGCCGCTTCCGTGATACGGCTAAAGCCTATTACGGAAATCATGTTATCCCTTTTTGTTAAATTTCCTGTCCTTGATACGCTCAGGACTAGCTCTTGAGCCGGAGTCCGTTTTACGATGACCACACCACAAATCAGTGCCGAACAGTCACTTGTGACGCTTCCAGCCGCCTGGCAACCCGAGTTGATAAAACAGATCGCCGCAGGCGAAAACGTTTTAAGCGTGGTGGAGGTTGACCTGGATAGCAAACTTCGTTTCACCCGCGGCCTGATTGTGGTTACCGACCGGCGTTTATTGGCAAAAGCACCTGGTGAACTTGAATGGCGCGATTGGGGGTATCGAAACGGCTTGCAGTTAAGTCACCACGATCACGCCGGTGTCGGCCATCTGGAATTGCTGGATGAAACCGGCAAGCTGGCGCACTGGCGTTTCACGCTGGGGCAAAACCTGCACGCGATCCGCTTGCTCGACCATTTCAGGGAGCAATTGCAAAGCCATGTCAGCGGCTTGCCGGTCATCCGCGCCGAACAGAATGTCTGCCCGAGCTGCAAGGCCGTGCTGGAACCGGATCAGGAAGAATGCCCGGTCTGCACCAAGGTGATCTATACGCCACCCTCGACCTGGACCCTGTTCCGCCTGTGGCGCTTTGCCCATCCGTATCGCCTGCAATTATTCATAGGCTTTAGTCTGATGCTGCTCGGTACCGCGGCTCATATGATTCCGCGCTACCTGACCAAGCCTTTGACCGATGAAGTCCTGATTCCGTATCAGAGTGGGCAACAGGTCGATCCGCAACTGGTGATGCTGTATATCGGCGGCTTGCTGGGATCGGCAGTGGTGGCCTGGCTGCTGAGCTGGGGCAAGACCTATATCCTGGCCCTGGTGTCCGAGCGCATCGGCGCCGACTTGCGCACCGCCACTTACGAACATTTACTGAAGCTGTCGCTGGAATATTTCGGCGGCAAACGCACCGGCGACCTGATGTCGCGCATAGGCAGCGAAAGCGACCGCATCTGCGTGTTCCTGTCCTTGCATTTGCTCGATTTCGCGTCCGACGTGCTGATGATCATCATGACCGGCGTGATTTTGTGCTCGATCAATCCCTGGCTGGCGCTGGTGACTCTGGTGCCTTTGCCTTTCATCGCCTGGATGATCCATATCGTGCGCGACCGCTTGCGCACCGGTTTCGAAAAAATCGACCGGGTCTGGGGCGAAGTCACGAATGTGCTGGCCGACACCATCCCCGGCATCCGCGTAGTGAAAGCGTTTGCCCAGGAGAGGCGTGAAGCGAACCGTTTCCGCGAAGCGAACAAGCACAACCTGGCCGTCAACGACAAGCTGAACAAGGTCTGGTCTTTGTTTTCGCCTACGGTTTCTTTTTTGACGGAACTCGGTTTGCTGGTGGTGTGGGCATTCGGTATCTGGCAAGTATCGAAAGGCGAAATCACGGTCGGCGTATTGTCGGCATTTATCGCTTACAGCGGGCGTTTTTATGGTCGTCTCGATTCCATGAGCCGCATCGTGTCGGTCACGCAAAAATCGGCTTCGGCGGCCAAGCGTATCTTCGATATTCTGGATCACGTTTCCAGCGTGCCGGAACCGGCCAACCCGGTGAAACTGGAGAAAATCGAAGGTCGCATCGACTTGCGCGAAGTCGGTTTTCGCTACGGTAACCGCGCCGTGAATCGCGGCATCAACCTGAATATCAAGCCCGGTGAAATGATAGGCCTGGTCGGGCATAGCGGCTCCGGCAAGAGCACGCTGGTGAATCTGATCTGCCGTTTCTACGACGTGTCGGAAGGGGCGATTCTGCTCGATGGGGTGGATATCCGCTCGTATGCGGTTGCGGAATACCGCAGTCAGATTGGCCTGGTGTTGCAGGAACCTTTCCTGTTCTTCGGCACGATCGCCGAGAATATTGCTTACGGCAAGCCGGATGCGAGCCGGGACGACATCATCGCGGCTGCGCGTGCCGCGCATGCGCATGAGTTCATTCTGCGCTTGCCGCAAGGCTACGACTCTATGGTCGGCGAGCGCGGCCAGGGCTTGTCCGGCGGCGAACGTCAACGCATCTCGATTGCGCGCGCCTTGCTGATCGATCCGCGCATCCTGATCATGGATGAGGCGACGTCGTCGGTCGATTCGCAAACCGAAAAAGAAATCCAGAAGGCGCTCGACAATCTGGTGCAGGGTCGCACCACGATCGCGATTGCACATCGCTTGTCCACTTTGCACAAGGCCGACCGCCTGGTGGTGCTGGACCGGGGGCAGGTAGTCGAAATCGGACACCATGACGAATTGATGGCGAAGCAGGGCGCTTATTACAACTTGTACCAGGCGCAAGCCAGAAACGCCGCCGAATTGGTGGAGGAATAAATCATGACGACAACGGTATTTCAATTGAGCCGCAATGCTTACGGCAAGCTGCTGATGCGCAATGAGGCGGGTGAAGTGCATGAGGGCGTCAGCCCGGTGCGCGCTTTTCCTATCCAGTCGCCCGATCAGGGTATTTCCATGGTGCTATCCGATGGGCGCGAAGTCGCCTGGATAGATCATTTGTCCGATCTGCCGGAAACCACGCGCAAGCTGGTGGCGGAAGAGTTGGAAGGGCGCGAGTTCATGCCCGAGATTCGCCGCATAGCGAGCGTCACCAGTTTTGCCACGCCCTGCACCTGGGTGGTCGACACCGACCGCGGCGCGACCGAATTCGTGCTGAAGGGCGAAGAAGACATACGTCGCATAGGCCGGGCATCGTTGTTGATCGCCGACAACCACGGCATCCATTTCCTGATACGCGATATGTTCGCGCTCGACAAGCATAGCCGCAAGATACTGGACAGATTCTTGTAAGCGCGACGTGTTTCAGGGCGTAGGGAACTGATAACTGTACAGATTCGTATCGTCTTCCTCGCCGGCCAGCACGACCACCTCTTGCAAGCTGAAGCCGAGTTTTTTCAAGAGTTTATTGGAGCCGCGATTGTCGGGCGAGGTAATCGCCAGCAAGCCCGCTAAGCCGAGGTCGGCGTGCGCATGCTGCATGACGGCGCAAGCGGTTTCGTAAGCGTAACCCTGGCCGCAATGCCGCTCTAAAAAAGCGTAACCGAGGTCGATGCCGGGCAAGCTGTCGCGCTTGATCAGGCAGCCTATGCCGAGCAAGACGCCGTCTTGTTTGCGTTCCACCACATAGACGCCGATGCCATGCTTTTCGTGCGCCGCGACCGGGCCGCTCAGGATCGCGGCGCGCGCGGCTTCCACCGTGCGTATGCCTTTGTCGCTGATGTTGCTGATGAAGCCAGGGTCGTTGACTAACTCCAGATAAAATTCGGCGTCGTCGGGGGCTATCGTGCGCAGCAGCAGTCTTTCCGTGGATCGTATTTGCATCGATCTATCTCGCTCAAAAAGTCCTACTGTACGACAGCGCGGCCGGCGATTTCAAGTCGTCGTCGTGGCGGCAGGTCGCCGTCGTCGCCAGACGGGCGGCGCCCGCCGCGTCCGGCGGCATTGTTAAACACCGTAAAAAGTCGCAGACAAAGGCAATTTTTACATGATGAAACGATATACTCCCCCCTCATTTTAAATTTTTCGCCTTGTCGTCAGCGTATTTAAAGGGTCTTAAAATATACTGAGGGGGAGTATTTTTATGCCGTTTCCGGATGGCCGGCAGCTTTGCCGTCGATTAAATATGCTTAACACTTTTTTTCTGACGATAAATTTTTTCAAGCGTAATATCATCGGCAATGATCGCCCAGATTATTGCTTCGAAGAATAGTTGAAACCTGTGCCATGACAAGTTTCTGAATAAAGGAGAAGCCATGAAATCGCTAAAAGCCAGGCTCATCGTTACCATCGGCTTGCTGGTGACGGTGTGTACGGTATTTCTGACCGTCGGCAGCTACATGCGGATGAAATCCCAGATCGAGACCGATCTGAACAATGAAATTCGCGGCGTGGCGGCCGGTTATAACGCGGTCCTGAGCAACTGGATACAGACCAATCTGACGATGATGGAAAGCCTGGCGCAAGGTTTGGGCAATGGCGCCGATTTGCAAACCAGCCTGACAATGATGCGCGCCGGCGGCAATTTCCTGAGTGTGTATCAGGGGCAACCGGACAAGCAATTCACCAACATCCCGCCCGACCCGCCTCCTGCCGGTTTCGATCCTACCGTGCGCCCTTGGTACAAGGGGGCAATGGAAGCGAAAAAACCTATTGTCACCTCGCCTTACATGGGCGTTGCCCCGCCCGGGCTGATGATTACCTTTGCCGCACCGGTTAAAGGGGGCGAGGGCGGCGTGGTCGGCGCCGACGTATTCCTGACCAAGATCGTCGAGCAGATTTTGACGATCAAGCTGGCTGGCGGCGGTTATGCATTTTTACTCGATAAGAGCGGCCAGGTCCTGGCGCATGCCGATCAGGCCAGGGTGATGAAACCGGCCAGGGAAATCGCGGCCGACCTGACTCTGGAAAACCTGCCGACTTTAGCGCAGCAAAAAGATCCGGTACTGACCGAGATCGGCGGGAAGGCGCATTTCCTGTTCCTGCAACAGATTAGCGGGTCGGATATGTATCTGGCGCTGGTGATCGACAAGAAAAAAGCGCTGGAAGCGCTCGATCAGTTGCTGTTGATGTCGGCGCTGGTCTTAGTCTTGATCCTGGCGGTGATGCTGCCGCTATCGACCTGGCTGGTTGGCCATATGCTGTCCGGCTTGCAAAGGGTGCGCGATGCGATGTCGGACATCGCGGCCGGCGGCGGCGACCTGAGCCGGAAAATCGAGATCGAAGGCGAGGATGAAGTGGCGCAGACGGCGCAGGCATTCAATCGTTTCCTGGAACAATTGCGCGTGATGGTGGTCGATGTGCGCAAGGCGACCGATTCGATCACCGTCGGCGCCACCGAAATCGCCACCGGCAACATGGATTTATCGGGACGCACCGAGCAACAGGCGTCTTCGCTCGAGCAGACCGCCGCCAGCATGGAAGAGCTTACCGTAGCCGTGAAGAATAACGCCGAGAACGCGCGCGAAGCCAATAAGATGGCCGTCAACGCTTCCGACGTCGCGACCCAGGGCGGCGAGGTGGTCGGTAAAGTGGTGACCACCATGCAGGGGATTTCCGAAAGCTCGCGCAAGATCGTCGACATCATCAGTGTGATCGAGGGGATCGCGTTTCAGACCAATATCCTGGCGCTGAACGCCGCCGTCGAAGCCGCCCGCGCCGGCGAGCAGGGGCGCGGTTTTGCCGTGGTGGCGAGCGAGGTACGCACGCTGGCGCAGCGTAGCGCAGCCGCCGCGCAAGAGATCAAGGGCTTGATCGAAGATTCGGTGCATAAAGTGAACGAAGGCTCGGAACTGGTCGATAAGGCGGGCGAGGCCATGAACCGTATCGTGAGCGCCGTGGATCAGGTGGCTTCCATCATCAATGAAATCACTTCCGCATCGGCCGAGCAGAGCGATGGCATACAGCAAGTCAATCTCGCGCTCGCGCATATGGATGAGGCGACGCAGCAAAACGCCGCTTTGGTGGAGCAGGCCGCCGCCGCCGCCGGTTCGCTCGAAGAGCAGACCAATCTCTTGAAGACGGCGATGGCGGCCTTCCGCATGGAGCAAGCGGCCCCGGCCGGGCGCGTGTTACCGGCAGGTGCCGGCGCCCGCGCGTCGGGCTTATCGTCGGCAGCAAGATTGCGCTGAATTGACTGGCGCCGTCGCTGCGCCTAATTTTTGCTTATTTTTACTTAATCGACGGTTGCGATAATGGGCGCGTGATCCGAAGGCTGCTCCCATTTGCGCGGCACTCTGTCTATGACGCAAGAAGTGCAGCGGCTCGCCAGCGGCTGCGATAACAGGATATGGTCGATGCGCATCCCTTTATTCAGGCGGAAACCGAGCGCCCGATAATCCCACCAGCTGAACGATTTTTCCGCCTGCTCGAACAGGCGGAAACTGTCTGTCAAGCCTAGTTGCAGCAAGCCTTGCATGGCAGCCCTTTCTTCCGGCGACACCAGGTTCATGCCTTGCCAGGCGGCGGGGTCATGCACGTCCCGGTCTTCGGGGGCGATATTGTAGTCGCCGAGCAAGGCCAGTTGCGGATATTGCTGCAGTTCCTGATGCAGCCAGTTTTGCAGCGAGGCGAGCCACTTCAGCTTGTACTGGAATTTATCGGAATCGGGCGCCTGTCCGTTCGGGATATAGGCGCAGACGATGCGCGTCCCCAGGATGGTGGCGGCGATGATGCGCTGCTGCTCGTCTTCAAATTGCGGATTATTCTTTTGGATGTCCGACATGGCATGCCGGGACAGGATGGCGACGCCGTTATAGGTTTTTTGCCCGGTGAAGGCGACGCGATATCCGGCGGCCTCGATCTCAGCCTGGGGGAATTTGTCGTCGGTCAGCTTGGTTTCCTGTATGCACAAGACATCGACAGGATTTGTTACCAGCCATTGCAGCACTTGCGGCAATCTGACCTTCAGAGAATTGACGTTCCAGGTAGCTAATTTCATGATGTCCCAAATAAAAGCCGCGCCCTGTATGCAGTACAGGGCGCGGCGTGGTTATTCCGATCCGCTGCGATTTAGCCGGCGCGATTGATCAGGAAAGTCGTCAGCAAAGGCACGGGACGGCCGGTAGAGCCTTTGCTTGCACCGGATTTCCATGCGGTGCCGGCGATATCCAGATGCGCCCAGGTGTATTTCTTGGTGAAGCGCTCGAGGAAGCAGGCGGCGGTAATGCTGCCGCCGGCCGGGCCGCCGATGTTGGCCATGTCGGCAAAATTCGACTTCAGCTGTTCGTTATACGCTTCCTCGACAGGCATGCGCCATGCAGTGTCGCCGCTTTGCCTGCCGGCCGCCAGCAATTCTGCGGCCAATTTGTCGTGCGCATCGTCATGGCGGGTGAACAAGCCGGAATTGTGATGGCCGAGCGAGGTAACGCAGGCGCCGGTCAGCGTCGCCACGTCGATGACTGCCGCAGGTTTGAAGCGTTCTGCGTAAGTCAGCGCGTCGCACAGGATCAGGCGGCCTTCGGCATCGGTATTCAAGACTTCTATCGTCTGGCCGGACATCGAGGTAACGACGTCGCCCGGGCGGGTGGCAGTGCCGGAAGGCATGTTTTCGCAAGACGGGACGATCGCGACGACATTCAGCTTCAGCTTCATTTCGCCGACGGCGCGCATGGTGCCGATCACGGAAGCGGCGCCGCCCATGTCGTATTTCATCTCATCCATGCCGGCGCCCGGTTTCAGCGAGATGCCGCCAGAGTCGAAAGTGATGCCTTTGCCGACCAGTACCACCGGCGCGTCTTTCGCCTTGCCGCCGTTATGCTTGAGCACGATAAATTTCGGCGGTTCTTCGGTGCCGTTGGTGACGGACAGGAAACTGCCCATCTTCAGGGCCTGGATCTGTTTGCGATCCAGTATTTCCGTCGTCATTTTGTAATCGGCGGCGATTTTCTTGGCGGTGTTGGCCAGATAGGTCGGTGTGCAGACATTCGGCGGCAGATTGCCGAGTTCCTTGGTCAGATCCATGCCGTTCGCCAGCGCGACGCTTTGCAGCAAGGCGTTCTTGGCTGCCGTCGCTTCGGCGGCGGCAACGGCGATCGCAATTTTTTTGACGCCGGCGGCAGCGCTATCTTTTTTGCTCTTCAAGGCGTCGGCGCGGAAAATGCTTTCGCGGAAAGCCAGCACCGCAGTACGTACCGACCAGGCGATATCGCGGTCTTTGACGGCAGGCAGCGCCAGTACCGCGTCATTCGAACCCAGCGTCGCCAGCGTGCGCGCCGCAGCCTGGGCCGCTTGCTGCCAGGATTTCTCTGCAACGGCGTCGGTTTCTTCGCCGAGACCTACCAACAATACGCGCTCAGCGGCGATATCGGCTACATTACGCAACAGCAGGGCGGTACCGGCCTTGCCGGAAATATCGCCGGACTTCAGCGCGGCGGCAATCTGGCCTTGCTTGTCCAGGCCGGCAGCAGCAGGGGTAATTTTTTTATTTTCGAATACACCTACGACGATACAGCCTGTTTTAATGGCTTTATGGGCACTTGGGGCACTTTTGGCGTCGAATGTTTTTATGCTAAAGTCCACTTATTACTCCTCTTGGTAAGTCTCGTAAAACGGACATTATAATCGTTCCCATGATTTTTCAGCGCGCGCTTCGACGTGAATTACTCAGTGCCGCAGGCGCAGTCTTCACTACCCTGTTCACGATCACGATCACCGTGATGCTCATCAAGATCCTCGGCCAGGCGGCCGGCGGCAAGGTCGGCTCCGCCGACGTGGTGGCATTGATAGGCTTTACTTCTCTCACTTACATGCCGGTATTGCTGATACTGACCGGCTTCATTTCCGTATTGCTGGTGGTGACGCGCTGCTATCAGGATTCGGAAATGATAGTCTGGTTCGCTTCCGGCCTCAGTCTGAGCAAATGGGTGCAACCGGTTTTGCGGTTTGGCGCGCCCTTGATTTTGCTGACGGCTTTGCTCAGTTTCGTCGCGACGCCGTGGGCGAACCGCCAGGGCGCAGAATTGCGCGAACGTTATGAAAAACGCGAAGATATCGCCAAAGTCTCGCCCGGTAAATTCCAGGAATCCGCTTCTTCCGACCGCATTTTCTTTGTCGAAGAAGTCGCCGGCGATCTGAGCAAGGTGCAAAATATTTTCATCAACACGTTTCGCGACGGCCGTTCCAGCGTGGTCGTGGCAAAGGAAGGCAAGATAGAGATCGATGAAAAAGGCGACAAGTTCCTGGTCATGAGCCAGGGGCGCCGCTATGACGGTTTGCCGACCAGGCCCGATTTCCAGATGATGCAATTTGAGAAATACGGGATACTGGTGTCCAGCCAGAGCAAGGCGGTTAGCGGGGATAAGTCGGCCAAATCTATGCCCTTGCAAGCCTTGCTCGAGCATCCGGACAACACCATGCGCGGCGAATTATTGTGGCGTATATCTTTGCCGCTGATGTGCACGGCCTTGATGTTGCTGGCCGTGCCCTTGGGTTACGTCAATCCGCGCGTAGGCCGCTCCGCCAATCTGATCGTGGCCTTGCTGCTGGTGATCATGTATCTGACGCTGGTGAATGTCGTGCAAGCGTTTGTGGTGCAAGGCCGCGCCGGGTTTGCCATGTCCTGGTGGCCCTTGCATCTGGCGGCCTTGCTGCTCATCGTATTGTTATTCGCATGGCGTTTGCAAGTGAACAGCCGCTGGCATCCGCTGGTGCTTTGGTCGAATTGCAAAGCCTGTTTCCGCGCTAAAGAAAAGAGTCCGGCATGAGGATTTTGCAAAGATATTTTGGCGCCGAAATTCTGCGCGCCGTGTTGTTCGTCATGCTGGCCTTGCTGGCCTTGTTCTCGTTTTTCGACTTGATGGGCGAACTGCAATCGATTAACAAAGGCGGCTATCGCCTGCAACATGCCTTGTTGTATGTGCTGCTGGGCTTGCCTGGTTATATCTACGAATTCATGCCGATCGCGGTGCTGATCGGCACGATTTACGTGCTGGCGCAATTCGCCTCCAATTCGGAATTTACCATCATGCGCGCCGCCAGTATGTCCACCATCATGGCGGGCACGATGCTGATGAAAATCGGTCTGTTATTTGTCGGCCTGACTTTCGTCTTCGGCGAACTGGTTTCGCCGTTCAGCAGCAAACTGGCGGAAAAGGTGAAACTCAGTGCGATAGGCGCATCGGTGGCGCAAGAATTCCGCACCGGTTTGTGGACCAAGGATCTGATCAGGGAAAACGGTCTGACTGGCGACATCATCGGTTCGCGCTTCCTGAACGTGAAGGAAATCCTGCCGAATCGCCAGCTGAAAGATTTGAAGGTATTCGAATTCGATAAAAATTTCCATTTATCGAGAGAGGTGACCGCCGCCAGGGCCGAGTACATGGGCAATAACGTGTGGCGGCTGTCGGAAGTCGGCGAAACTTCTTTCCCTAAAACTTTATCGAGCCAGGACATCGCCGCGGTGAATAGCCAGAAACTGGCCAGCCGCGACGTGATATCGGAAGTGACGCCGGATATCCTGACCGTGTTATTCGCCGATCCGGACCGGATGTCCGCCTATGATCTGGCGGCGTACACGCGGCATCTGGCGGACAATAAACAGGGTACCGAGCGGTATGAAATCGCGTTCTGGAAGAAGGTGACGTATCCGTTTGCGGTGCTGGTGATGATGGCGCTGGCCTTGCCGTTTGCTTACCTGCATGTGCGCAGCGGCGGCGTCAGCCTGAAGATTTTCAGCGGCATCATGATAGGCATGGTGTTTTATCTGCTCAATGCCTTGTTCTCGCATCTCGGCTTGCTGAACACCTGGCCCGCGCTGGTGACCGCCCTGGTGCCCAGCATCTTGTTCCTGATGATAGCGATGGCCGCTTTACGCTACGTGGAAAGAAACTGATGCAAAAAGAATCTGCCCTGATCCTGTTTGCTCATGGCGCCCGCGACCCGCGGTGGGCGGCGCCGTTTCAACGTTTGCGGCAAATGACGCAGGACAGTCTGCCGGAAGTTTCGGTGCAGCTCGCTTTCCTGGAGTTCATGTCGCCCTCCTTGCCCGAGCTGGTGGCGCAACTGGTGGCCGACGGCTGCCGGAAAGTCAGTATCTGCCCGGTATTTTTAGGGCAAGGCGGTCACGTTTTGCGTGATTTGCCGGTGATGGCGGATACCTTGCGACACAGCTATCCCGATCTGGAGGTGCAACTGGCTGCGGCGATAGGCGAAGACCCCGATGTGTTGCTGGCAATTCGCGATTATTGCCTGAAGTTGGTCTAGAATGGTTTTGACGGACCGGCAGCGCTAGCATGTTCTGACTGGTCATGCGGCGAGGCCTCGTATGCCATTGTTCAGATTGCTATGTTGCTTGATTGTAGCTTTTGCTGGTCAGCAAGCCAGCCAGGCGGCCGAAGTCTTGGCGGTAGGGACGGAATTTGCGCACGTGTTCGAACGCACGCCGGCAGGAGAATTTACCGGCCTGGGGGTGGATATACTCAAGGCGCTGGCCAAGCGCAATGGCGATACGCTCAGGTTCGAAATTTACCCATGGAGCCGGGCGCAATGGATGGCGGAAAACGATCAGGCGCAGATACTGGTCGGACCGTACAAGACGCCGGAACGAGAGGTGCGTTTCTCGTTCGCCCGGCGCGCTTTTTACCGCGATTACATGGTGTTTTATGTCAGGAGCGGCTCCAACCTCGATTGGGATGGTAATTACGCTTCCCTGCGGGCTTATAAAGTAGGGGTAATCCTTGGCTGGGTATATGGCGCGCAGTTTGACGGCATGCGCGCTCTGCTCAAGCCCGAAACCGCAAACTCCCTGACGAATGGCTTGAATATGCTGAATGCGCGACGCATAGACTATTTGGCCAGCAATATGCGCAACACTGAGGCAATGATCAAAACGCTGGGTTTGAGCAACGATTTTTACGTGGTCGATACGACGATAGATATCCAGGATGGCTACCTGGCCTATTGCAAGCAAGCCGCTTGCGAACAGTTGAGGCTTCGTTATGACGAGGCTTTCGAACAGTTGGTAGAGAGCGGAGAGCTGGCGAAACTCGCACGTAAGCACAAAGTGCGCATTCCTTAAACCTCGGTTCAGTATTCTTGCAGAGGGCGCTCGCGCATCGCCTCTCCCATCATCACCAGCACCGGCCCCGCGCCCGGCGACAGGCCTTGCGCTAAGTCCGCGAGTGTCAGGCGCAACACATGTTCATTGTGACGGCTACAATTCTCTATCACGATCAAAGGGTGGGACAGCGGATAGCCGGCCGCCAGCATGCGTTGCGCGGTCAGCATCGCTTCCCGCCCGCCCATATATTGCACCAGGGTGTCGCAGTCGGGAATGCGCGTATCTGCGCTTTCGCCGGGTGCGGTGCTGGAGGTGAAAAAAGCGACGCTGCGCGCCACGCCGCGTTTGGTCAGAGGCTGGCGCACGCTGGCTGCGGCCGCCAGGGCGCTGGTGATGCCGGGCACGACTTCATAGACTATGCCGGCCGCCTCCAGGGCATTCAATTCTTCATCGGCGCGTCCGAAGATCATGGGGTCGCCGCCCTTGAGCCTGACCACCGACTTGTACTTGGCCGCGCAGGCGACCAGCTGTTGGTTGATATGCTCTTGTGCCGCCGAGCGTTGCCCGCTGCGTTTGCCGACCGCGATCTTGACGGCTTGCGGGCAGAGTTCCAGCATCTCCGCGGTGACCAGGGCGTCGTGCAGCACGACATCGGCCGCCGCCAGCAAGCGGGCGCCGCGCACCGTGATCAGGTCGGCGGCGCCGGGGCCGGCGCCGATCAGGTAGACCTTGGCCGTCGGCATGCGCTCAGTCAAGGCGTATCATCCCGGCCGCCACCGTCTGATGCGTGACTTCGTCGATCAGGATGAAGGCGCCGGTAGAGCGCAAGTCGGCGTAGGCATCGGCGGCCAGCGCTTGCTGGACGTTGATCGTCACGGTCGCGATATCGTTCAGTTTCAGGCTGTCGGCCGGGCGCCTTTGCTGGGTATTGATGTCGAGCAGCGTTTCGATATTGTTCACTCTGGCGGCGACTTGTCGGGTCGTATGCTTGAGCCAGTAACGGCGGCGCATATCGAGCGCTTCTTCCGACAGCCAGCACAGCTCGGCATGCACGGTTTTCAGCAGGGTGGCAGGGCGTTCGGCCGATGCCAGCATGTCACCGCGCGAAATGTCCAGGTATTCTTCCAGCAAGATGGTGACGGACTGGCCGACCACCGCCGATGGCAGCGAGCCTTCCAGCGTCAGTATGTCTTTGACGGTCGCCGTCTGGCCGCCCGGCTGTACCACCAGCTGGTCGCCCGTGCTGACCTTGCCGGCTTCGATACGGCCCATATAACCGCGGAAATCGTTCGCTTCGTGACCGTTGTGGCGCGCCACCAGCTGTACCGGGAAGCGGAACGGTTCATCGTGGCATTCATCATAGACGCTCAGCGATTCCAGCAGGGAGATCAGGGTCGGGCCCTGATACCAGGACAATTTATCGCTGGCGCTGACGACGTTGTCGCCGGCCAGCGCCGACAGCGGAATGGCGTGGATGTCTTTCAAGCCCAGTTGTTGCGCAAAGGCCTGGTAAGCGCCGATGATGCGCTCGTACACGGCCTGATCGTAGTTCACCAGGTCCATCTTGTTGACGGCGACGATCACGTGTTCGATCTGCAGCAGATGGGCGATGGTGGAGTGGCGTTTGGTCTGGGTCAGCAATTCCACGCTGCCGTCGTCGCCGAGCTTCACCTTGGACACGTCGATCAGAATGATGACGGCGTCGGCGGTCGAGGCGCCGGTCACCATGTTGCGCGTGTATTGCTCATGGCCCGGGGTGTCGGCGATGATGAATTTACGCTTCGGTGTGGCGAAGTAGCGGTAAGCCACGTCGATGGTGATGCCTTGCTCGCGTTCGGCTTCCAGGCCGTCGGTCAACAAGGACAGGTCTATCGTGTCGCCGACCGTGCGCTTGTGTTTGGCGCGCGAAATCGCATCGAGCTGGTCGGCAAAGATGCCCTTGCTGTCGAATAGCAGGCGGCCGATCAGCGTGCTCTTGCCGTCGTCGACCGAGCCGGCCGTGATGAAGCGCAGCAAGCCGCGTTCGCGGGTGGCGTCTGTGACTATAGGTGCGGCCGTAGTGAGTGTGCCCATCAGAAATATCCTTCTTTTTTACGTTTTTCCATCGAGGCTTCCGAAGTCTGGTCGTCCATGCGGGTGGCGCCGCGTTCGGTGATCTGCGTCACTGCGGTTTCCGCGATAATCGCTTCCACCGTGGCGGCGTCGGATGAGACCGGGCAAGTGCAGGAAATGTCGCCGACCGTGCGGAAGCGCACGACCTGCGTTTCCACCGTCTCGCCGGCGCGCGGCGGCGTCAGGTCGGTCAGCGGCACCAGCAAACCATTGCGCGGTATCACCTGGCGTTCGTGGGCGAAATAAATCGGCGGCAAGGCCAGTTTTTCACGGGCGATGTATTGCCAGACATCGAGCTCGGTCCAGTTAGAGATAGGGAACACGCGCATGTTTTCACCGGGGTGGACGCGGGTGTTGTACAAGTCCCACAGTTCCGGACGCTGTGCCTTGGGATTCCATTGGCCGAATTCATCGCGGAACGAGAAAATGCGTTCCTTGGCGCGCGCTTTTTCTTCGTCGCGACGGGCGCCGCCTATGCAGGCATCGAATTTATATTCGGCGATCGTTTCCAGCAAGGTAACCGCCTGGGCCGCATTGCGCGAATCGGTTTGCGGATTGCGCAGGCGTACGGTGCCGCGCCGCATCGATTCTTCCACCGATCCCACGATCAGGCGCTCGCCGAGTTCGGCCACGCGCTGGTCGCGGAAAGCGATGACTTCCGGGAAGTTATGCCCGGTGTCGATGTGCACCAGCGGGAAGGGAAATTTGCCGGGGCGGAAGGCTTTTTCCGCGATGCGCAGCAATACGACAGAGTCCTTGCCGCCGGAGAACAGCAGGGCGGGATTGCTGCACTCGGCAGCCACTTCGCGCATGATATGGATGGCTTCGGATTCCAGCCAGTCCAGATGGCGGTTGCTCGCCGCATCGATAAAATGGTTTTCCACGACTGTGTTCATAATGGTTCTTAGTTTCAGTTCAGGACTGTCGAAAAATTGTTCCAGCAAGGCATGGCGACGAAGGCAGTATAAATTGTACGACTAGGAGCCATAACGCCGCTGGAGCGATTTTTCGTAAGTCCTATTGTTTGATGCGGATCAGCTTGCCGTCAACGAGATGCAAACCGCATTCTTTGGATTCCGGATTTTCCCACCACCAGCGGCCGGCGCGCACATCTTCGCCCGGCTGTATCGCGCGGGTGCAGGGTTCGCAGCCGATAGAGGGGTAGCCTTTATCATGCAGAGGATTGTAAGGCACATTGTTGTTGCGTATATAGTGCCAGACATCCTGTTCCGACCAGTCGGCCAGCGGATTGAATTTTTGCATGCCGTGCGCCGCATCGTCTTCCTGCACCGCGAGTGCGGTGCGGGTGGCAGCTTGCGCACGGCGCTGGCCGGTGACCCAGGCCTTATTGCCGGCCAGGGCGCGCTTGAGCGGCTCCACCTTGCGGATGCGGCAGCATTCCTTGCGCATCTCCACGCTGTCATAGAAGGCGTTCAAACCATGGTTGCTGACATAGTCGGCAACCGCAGCGGCATCCGGTTTGTAGAGCGCGACTTCTGCGCCATAAGTCTGCTTGATCTTATCCAGCATGCCCAGCGTCTCGGCGTGCAAGCGGCCGGTTTCCAGGGAAAAAATCCGTATCGGCAGTTGCTTGCGCAAGATCAGATCGGTCAGCACCATGTCTTCGGCCGCCAGACTGGAGGCAAACACGGCCGGGGTAAACTCGCTGGCGATGCGTTCCAGCGTCGCTGCGGTCGCCGCCAGGCGGGATGCGTAGTCGCTCATGCCGTCTCCGCTGTCGTTTTTGCCGGGCGTTGCGCGCGCCGGAACAAGGGGTTTTTTTCATCCCAGGCGGCCTGATATTTTTCAGAAAAATCGCTCAAGCCCTTGAGCGCGTCATGGATGTTTTTGTCGGGGCGGGTGGCGAAAGAGTTGAAACCGACGCGCTGCATGTAAAACAATTGATCGCGCAAGACATCGCCGATGGCGCGCAATTCGCCGTTGTAAGCCAGGCGGGTGCGCAAGTTGTAGGCGATGGAATAGCCGCGGCCGTCGGCAAATTTGGGGAAATCCACGGCCAGCAAACTGAAGCGCGAAATATCGCCTTGCAATTGCCTGGCTTGTTCATCGCTGGCGAACCAGACGGCAATGTCGTTGCGGCCGGCCAGGCGCTCGCGCTGCGCCAGCCACACTGGCAGCGGTACGATGACCTGGCCCGGCGCCACCGCGACGCTATCCGCCGTTTCGCCTTCGGCCAGTCGCAATACCGTCCAGCCGTCCTGCACGATGGCTTTATCCTTGATAATTTCTCGCATCATATTCTTTCTGCTGATCTTGCTTAATACGCTAAGGCTGCGCCGGCGTCTTCGCCGCGATGCTCCACGGTTTTGATCGGCGTCGCATACACAACTTCCTTGAACGGCGCTATCCCGAGGCGCTGCGCGGTGTCGATGAAGCGCTCGTTTTCCAAGCGTTCGCGCAGATAGACCCGGATGATGCGCTCTATCACTTCCGGCATTTGCCCGGCCGAGAACGAGGGCCCGATGATCTTGCCGATGGCGGCATGATTGCCCTGCGCGCCGCCTATCGATACCTGATACCACTCGCTGCCATCCTTGTCGACCCCGAGTATGCCGATATTGCCGACATGGTGGTGACCGCAGGCATTGATGCAGCCGGACATGTTTAATTCCAGCTCACCGATGTCGTGCAGGTAGTCGAGGTCGTTGAATCTGTCGGTGATGTCGAGCGCGATCGGTATCGATTTGGCGTTGGCCAGTGCGCAGAAATCGCCGCCGGGGCAGCAGATCATGTCGGTCAGCAAGCCTATATTCGGTGTCGCCAGGCCGTGCGTCTTGGCTTCTTGCCAGACTGCGAACAAGTCGGATTGCCGGACATCGGCCAGCACCAGATTCTGTTCATGCGTCACGCGCAGTTCGCCGAAGCTGTATTGATCGGCCAGGTCGGCGACGAAATCCATCTGCCCGGCGCTGGCATCGCCGGGCGGCACGCCCGGTTTTTTCAGCGACAGCACCACGGACGCATAGCCTGCCACCTTGTGTGGCTTGACGTTGCGCTTCACCCAGTTGGCAAAGGCCTTGTTTTCTTGCTGATGCTGCACGTAGCCGGCATCCAGCGCCGGCAGGCTGGCATAGGCCGGGCTGCTGAAGTACGAGGCAACGCGCGCCAACTCTTCCTGTGTCAGCGTGGCCGGGCCGTCTTTCAAGTCTAGCCACTCTTCTTCGACCTGGCGCGCAAATTCTTCGGCGCCGAGCGCCTTCACCAAAATCTTGATCCTGGCCTTGTAGATATTGTCGCGCCGGCCGTACTGGTTATAAATCCGCAGTATCGCTTCCAGATACGTCATCACATGCTGCCATGGCAGGAATTCGCGGATCACGCTGCCGAGGATGGGCGTGCGTCCCATGCCGCCGCCTACCATCACGGTAAAACCGATTTCGCCGAGTTCGTTACGCACCACGGTCAGGCCGATATCGTGCACGGCTATCGCCGCCCGGTCTTCCTGCGCGCCGTTGATGGCGATCTTGAACTTGCGCGGCAGGTAAGCGAATTCCGGATGGAAGGTGGTCCACTGGCGCAGGATTTCGGCGTACGGGCGCGGATCGATGATTTCATCCGCCGCCACACCGGCAAACTGGTCCGAGGTGATATTGCGCATGCAATTGCCGGAAGTCTGGATCGCGTGCATTTCCACCGCGGCCAGCTGTTCCAGGATGTCGGGCGTATCTTCCAGGTTGATCCAGTTGTACTGGATGTTCTGGCGCGTGGTGAAGTGGCCGTAGCCGCGGTCGTACTTGCGGGCGATATCGGCAAACTGGCGTATCTGGGGCGAACGCAACATGCCGTAAGGTATTGCCACGCGCAGCATGTAAGCATGGCGTTGCAGATACAGGCCGTTTTGCAGGCGCAGGATACGGAATTCGTCTTCGCTCAGTTCATCCGCAATCCGGCGGCGAACCTGGTCGCGAAATTGGGCGACGCGTTCCTTGATAATTTGGTGATCGTGGTGATCGTAGCGATACATCTTTTACATCCTCAAAATGCGTCTTAAAGAACCAGTTTGGCGGCAACCGCGGTGAGCGTGGTTGCGAGCAAACCGCGTAAGAATTTTTCTGGCACGGCTCTGGCGGCCATCGCGCCCAGCGTGATGCCGGGCAAAGAGCCGAGCAGCAAGGTGCCCAGCAGCTCCCAGTTGATCGAGCCGAGCCACCAGTGGCCGAAAGCGGCGATCGCGGTCAGCGGCACCGCATAAGCGATGTCGGTGCCGGCGATGTGCGCGGCCGACATGCGCGGATACAGCATGACCAGCAGGGTGGCGCCGATCGCGCCGGCGCCGATGGAAGAGATCGTCACCAGCGTGCCCAGCAGCGCGCCGGCGACGACCGTGGCGGCGGCAAGGCGGGTGCCGTGCAATTGTTTTTCCGGGTGCTCGTTTAACCAGGCCAGCATTTTAGCCTTGAACAGCAAGGCGACGACGGTCAGCAGCACGGAAATCGCGATGGAATAACGAATTACCTGGCCGATTTCCCGGTTCAGGTTGCCTATGTATTTCAGGCTCAGGGTCGCGCATAGCGCCGCCGGCAAGGCGCCCAGGCACAACAGGCGCACGACTTTCCATTCGACCGTGCCGCGCAAGCGATGGGTAAAGGTGCCGGCGGCCTTGGTGATGGAGGCGAACGCGAGGTCGGTACCGACCGCCACCGTCGGCGACACGCCGAACAACAGCGTCAGCAAGGGCGTCATCAGCGAACCGCCACCGACCCCGGTCAGGCCGACCAGGGCGCCCACTGCAAAGCCGGAAAAAACATAGGTCAAAGTCATATCACCTCACGCAAAGTAGATGAATCGTAATGAATTCAAGCTATATTCCAAACTACTTAGTATTCATTTGCTTATATGTGTATTTGATATATAGGACTTACGCAAAACCGCCCCAGCGGCGTTGCAGCTCCTGTCGTACAAATGTACTGCCTTCGTCGCTGCGGTGTAGCCGGGGTTTCAGACAACATGTTGTCTGTCGGCGTAACGAACGTCCCTTGCAAGGGACGTTTCCTCAATGCGAAGCCTTGCCGGGACAATTTTGCGTAAATCCTGATATATGCGTGCTTGACGCTTGTTTGCCACTGCAGTTTGTCAAGCAGCACGGCTACGGCGCGCAGTCATGCGGCGTGCAGGCAAGCCGGGAGGGGGAGGGCGGGGTCCGGCTTACAGCCAGCGGCGGACTTGAGCTTGATAGACAGTGTAGTCGCCGTAAAACATGCTCGTCGGTATTTTTTTTCGGCCGGCTTTGCAAGCGATCGATGTCTGGCATAAAGAACAAGGGGCCGCAAAATGAGCGGACTGCAGACCGTCATAAAAGAAGATCGACAGTGGCGGGCGAGACCGGCAACATGCGATCAGTTCGTGACACAGCATGAGTGCGTGAATTTTTCGGTTCGCAGGCTATGCCCGCTTTGTTTTCTTTTTACGTATAATGCCCCGGCCGAATATTTCGGTAGCTTGTACGTCTTCAGGGCGGGGTGAAATTCCCCACCGGCGGTAAATTTGGACAATTTTTTTTGTCTGAACAAGCCCGCGAGCGCTTGTAAAACATATCCGGCCCGGCTGGGATGTGTTGCAAGGTCAGCAGATCTGGTGCGATTCCAGGGCCGACGGTCATAGTCCGGATGAGAGAAGATGCGCCATACGCTTGTTTAGAGTTTCCTTCGTTTTAATACGAGGGACGCTGGCGTCTGGCTATGCATATCCCCTGAAACGTCTTTTGCACTTTCTTTTTGCGGAGCGTTTCATAATGTTAATCACCAACAGTCTTACCCCTACTTCTGCCAGCGCAGTCAGCACACCGTCCATCCCGTTTGAGCAGCGTTTGCAGCGCGCCCTGGCCGATCTGCGTAACGGGCGACCAGTCTTGCTGACCGACGACTTCGATCGCGAGAACGAAGCCGATCTGGTCATCGCCGCCGAAAAAATCACCACGGCATCCATGGCCAGGCTGATCCGCGATTGCAGCGGCATCGTCTGCCTGTGCCTGAGCGACGAGAAATTGCAGCAACTGGCTTTGCCGCCCATGGTCAGTCATAACGACAGCCGCTACGGTACCGCCTTCACGGTGTCGATAGAAGCGAAACAGGGCGTCACCACCGGCGTGTCGGCCGCCGATCGCGTCGCTACCGTGCTGGCCGCGATCGCCCCGGATGCGCGGCCGGAGCATTTGGCCAGGCCTGGCCACGTATTTCCGCTGCGGGCGGCAGCGGGCGGCGTGTTGGCGCGCCGCGGCCATACCGAAGGCTCGGTCGATCTGGTGCAAATGGCAGGGCTGATGCCGGCCGCCGTCTTATGCGAATTGATGAACGAGGATGGCAGCATGGCCAAGGGTAAGCAGATCGCCGAATACGCGGTGAGCCACGATCTGGTCATCTTGGCGATAGCCGAGCTGGTCAATCACCGTTTGCAGCAAGCGGGCTAAGTCCGGCATTGCTTGATTTGCCGCCGTCCCAAGCATAGTGCAGACATGATGCCGGGACGCTTTCCGGCATCGCCGCAACACCGGGCAGTTCCCGTCCAGGTTGCGGGCGCGGTAGCAAGGCTATTTTTTTTGCACGTATTTAACGATGGCCGCATTGAGTTTCTTGATCGTCTCGTCGCCGATTTTCTGACTGCACATGATGTAACGTTTTTCGCCTTCAGGCATATCCGCATGGTTGATGTATTTGAAATCCTTTTTCGGGAGACCGGATGATTCAATCAGGTAGTCTGCTTCTTCCGGCGCGATAAAAAAGTAATCGGCCCGTTTGGCATGAATTTTTTTCAACATGCTGATACTTTCGCCGGTGGTTTTATCGATTTGCGGCTTGTGCAAGGCGATTTTGGCATCCAGAAAGCCGCCGTAAGAATAGCCATCCTTGATTTCGAGAGTGAGGTCCGGAGCAGAGAGCAGCGTCTCCAGCTTCATGCCGTTCTGTAGTTTTTCATTGTCTGCTCTGGACAGCGAGATTTGCGGCCTGTCCTGGTAGATAGGGGCGGTAAATTTGGCGAATTTCTCGCGCTCCGGGTTTTTAAACCAGCCTATGGCGCAATCGCAGCCTTCGTTCGCTACTATCTGCATCATCTGGCGTTTTGACGGCGTCATTTGCCATAGGAAAGGGATGCCGGCTTTGCTGAAGGCCAGCGCCGCCGGCGTGGCTGTCAGGCCTTCCGCGTCGGTATCGCTGGTCCGGGCGTAGGGGATTCTTTCATGATAATGGATGGTGACGGCGGCGCAGTCCGTCGCGCAGGAATTGGCGGCGGACAATTGAAAACCGCCAAGAACGCACAGCAGAGCAAGTTCTTTCTTCATGAATTCCCCGCATTTGAACCGGAAGCCGGGTTAGCCTCGCGTTAAACCAGCGCGATAAGCGCGAGCGCATCCAGCTTTGGGGGCGCCAGGCACAGGCTTGCCGATTTCATTTTTTCAAGAACAGGCCCTGGATGAGATCGACGTTGCGATGAAGTGATTTTTAGCTGTTTGAACCCATTGTAGAGACTCAGGCCAGCTATTCAAGTTCACGTTGCACGCAATTAATTGAGTTCGGATGCCGCTTTGAAGCTGCTGTTTTCTATGAGGGCAGAAAATTTCTGGCGCAGGTAAGGATCGTACTTGCCGGCATTTTCTTCATGCAATACGCGCATGATGTTTTGATGTGATTTTGGCCGGTGATAGGGGCGGGTGGTCGCCATGGCGTCGTAGCTATCCGCCAGCGCGATGATGCGGGAGAAATACGGGATATCTTCACCGGCAAGACCATCAGGATAGCCGCCGCCGTCGAAAGCTTCGTGATGATGGCGCACTGCGGTCGCGATGGTGTCGATGTGCTCGGCATGGATGCTCGAGAGTATGCGGTAACTGCGTTCGGCATGCGATTGCATGATCGCCCATTCTTCCGCATTAAAACCGTCGAGCTTGAGCAAAACACGATCCGGTATCCCGACCTTGCCTATGTCGTGCGCGGACGCCGCAATACGCAGCAGATCGAGCTCCAGATGATCTAGCTTGCACGCTTCGCCGACTTCGACCGCAAGCGCGGCGGTGCGCTCGCAATGGCTGGCCGTGTACTCGTCGCGCTCCTTGACGGCGGCCGACAAGGCCTTTAACTGTTCGCTCAGGTATAAAACAGACTTTTTCATCGTTGCCTTCCGTCCCGCTGCGCAGGGTTTTCCGGGGTGACCTGCTAAAAAACCGCCGGCCACAGCCTAAGTATAGGGCTTGAAACGGCGAAATTCTTGTCGATTGTTTCAGACCCCGGCAGCGTTTGCCGGCTATATGCAAAAACTGGCTGCCAAATCGGCCTCAACTCTGCGCATTGCTGTTCGCCAACTTCAGGATAATCGGAGTCTGGCAGCCTGTCGGACTTAGGATGCGTCGGCTGCAAAATCACCTGGGCGGTCCATATTTCGCCTATTTTTTGGTCAATATGCCCGATATTGACGCAAAAAATAGTCAAAATCTGTCCTCGCCCAGCTGATTTTTCGCTTCGACGCGATGTTAAACGAGCGTGAAGCAGAGAGTTGCTATCTGGGACAATTCATTCCCCTGCAATACCATCACAATATGCTGATGGACCAAAACCGCATGGAGAATTTCAAAGCGGCCATCACGCGCCTGGTGTTCGAGGGCGCCAAAGTGCTGGAGCTCGGCGGCGGCACCGGCGTCTTGTCCTGGTTCGCGGCGCAGGCGGCATCCAAAGTGTATTGCGTGGAATTTAATCCCGACATGGTGGCCGAGGCACGCCGCTTGCTGGCCATGAACCGGCATGGCGAAAAAGTCGAAGTGATCCACGCCGACGCCTTCGAATACCTGCCGCCGGAGCCGGTCGATGTGGTGATCTGCGAGATGATCCACGTCGCCATGCTGCGCGAAAAACAGGTCGAAGTCATAGAGAATTTCAAGCAGCGCTATCTGGCCAAATTCGGCGGACCCTTGCCGGTCTTCATTCCGGAAGCGGTGCTGATGGCGGTGCAGCCGCTGCAACAGACTTACGATTTTTCCGGCTATCAGGCGCCCATCATCCAGTTCCAGCAACCGGGCGTGTTTTCTGCCGACACCGTGGAACTGGCGCAACCAGCCTTGTACAGCGTGATCGACTTCAGTCAGACCAACGGCATGCAAATCGGCTGGGAAGGCAGTTTCACGATAGAGAACGCCGGCACCGTCAGCGCCCTGCGTTTCGTGACCAAAAACGTGCTGGCGGTCGTGCTGGAAAATTCTTCCACCATAGACTGGTTGAACCATTACATGGCCTTGCCGCTGCCCGAGCCTATCGCCGTCAAAGCCGGCGACGTACTGCAAGTCAGTTTCGATTACCGCGCCGGCGGCTCCATCGCTTCCCTGCAACATTCGCTGCAAGTCAGCCTGAAAACGGCGGCCGCCGCGCGTGCCGGCCATCTGTCGCTGGCTTACGGTTGAACTCCGAGGGCGTGCGGCTGGACAAAGCCCGGCCATTCGCGTAAGGTCGTTGTTCCTTGCTCACAAGGCAATTTTCTCAGTGCTCAACTTATCCGGAGTCCACGTATGGCCTTACGTTTTGTAGCTGCAATTCCTGCCCTGATCTCAACCTGCCTGGCCTTGAACGCCTACGCTACGCCTGCGGCCGCTAAACAGGCGCCGGCAGCGGCCAAAGCCAGGCCGGCGCTGGCCGACATCCTGAAGGCGTCTGCCGCAGCCGACTGGCGAGCGCTGGATGCCGAGAATACCCTCTACCTGGAACTGGAAAAAGGCCGGGTCGTGATCGAGCTGGCGCCGGCTTTCGCGCCGAAACATGCGGCGAATATCAAGGCGCTGGCAAGAGAGGGCTATTACGACGGCCTGGCCATCGTGCGTTCGCAAGACAATTACGTGGCGCAATGGGCCGATCCCAGCGAAAAACGCGAAGTGAAAACGGCGCAAAAAAATCTGGCCGGCGAATTCACGGTCAAATACGTGGCCACACTGCCGTTCACGCGCCTGCCCGATGTCGACGGTTATGCGCCGCAAGTCGGCCACGCGAACGGCTACCCTGCCGGACGCGACCCTAAGGCCGGCACCGCCTGGCTCGCGCATTGCTACGGCAGCGTCGGTGTGGCGCGCGGCAATGAAACCAATAGCGGCGACGGCACTTCGCTGTACGTGGTGACCGGCCACTCGCCGCGCCAGCTCGACCGCAACATCACCGTGGTCGGGCGCGTGATGCAGGGCATGGAATTGTTGTCGACCCTGCCGCGCGGCAGCGGCGCACTCGGCTTCTATGAAAAGCCGGAACAGATGAGCCCGATCAAAGCCATGCGCGTGGCGGCCGATGTGCCGGAAGCTGAACGCAGCGCGCTGGAAATCCTGCGCACCGACACCCCCACCTTCCAGGCCATCGTCGCCGCCCAGCGCAACCGCGGCGGCGATTGGTATAAGTTCGCCGCCAATCACATAGAGTTGTGCAACGTGCCCTTGCCGGTGCGGGCAAAACAATGATCAATAAATCGCCCGCATCCTGAATTGCCGGCCCTTGATATTGCTGCGACTGAGCTTGTCCAGGGCGGCTTCGGCGATGCGGTGATCGAGCGCGACGTAGGTGGTGAATTCAAACACATTGATCTTGCCGACCTGTTCCTTGCGCAAGCCGACGTCGCCGGTCAGGGCGCCCAGCAAGTCGCCGGGGCGCAGCTTGTCTTTCTTGCCGCCCTGGATGCAGATGCTGACCATCGGCGCCTGCAGCAGCGGGTCGTGCGCGCTGTCCAGCTCGTCCAGCTGGCGCCAGGTGACTGTTTCGCCCTGGTATTCCTCGATCAGCCTGACCCATTTTTTCTCGCCCGGCGTGGCCAGGCTCAGCGCCAGTCCTTTTTCACCGGCGCGACCGGTGCGGCCGATGCGGTGGATGTGGACTTCGGTATCTTTCGAGACATCGACGTTGATCACCGCGCCGAGGGTCTGGATATCGAGCCCGCGCGCCGCCACGTCGGTCGCCACCAGCACCGAGCAGCTTTGATTCGCGAAGCGCACCAGCACTTCGTCCCTGTCCCTTTGTTCGAGGTCGCCATGCAAGGCCAGCGCGCTGATGCCTTGCGCCTGCAATTCTTCGCATAGTTCGCGGCAATGGATCTTGGTATTGCAAAACGCGATGGTCGAGACTGGCTGGTAATGCCTGAGCAATTGCGCCACCGCTGCATTGCGCTCGTCCGGCGTGACCAGATAAAACACTTGCTCGATCTGGCCGGACGCATGTTGCGCTTCAACCTTGACTTCGGCCGGGTCGCGCAGCAATTGCTCGCTGGCGGCGCGGATATCGTCCGGGTAAGTCGCGGAAAACAGCAGGGTTTGCCGGCGCGGCGAACAAGCGGCCACGATCTGGTAAATGTCTTCGTAAAAGCCCATGTCCACCATGCGGTCGGCCTCGTCCAGCACCAGGGTCTGCACCGCATTCAGCTTGATGGTGCCGCGGCTGATATGGTCGATCAGGCGGCCCGGCGTACCGACCACGATGTGCGCACCGTGCTCGAGCGAGGCGATCTGCGGCCGCATCGCGGTGCCGCCGCACAGCGTCAGCACTTTCACGTTCTCGATCGCACGCGCCAGGCGGCGCAACTCGTTCGCGACTTGGTCGGCCAGCTCGCGCGTCGGGCAAATTACCAGGCCCTGCACTGCGAAATACGTTGGATTCAGTTTCGCCAAAATCCCCAGCGCAAACGCGGCGGTCTTGCCGCTGCCGGTCTTGGCTTGCGCGATCAGGTCGCGTTGCTGCAAGATCAGCGGCAGGCTGGCGGCCTGGATCGCGGTCATTTCTTTGTAACCTAGGCTGTCCAGGTTGGCGAGCAAGGGCGCGGACAGCGGCAGGGAATTAAAGGCGGTGGTGTCGGACATGGTGGTTTTCTGGGAAGCGTAAGAGAGGGGCGGCTGGCGATCTGCCAGGGCCGGCGCGAATGGCGCTATTGTAGGGCATGGCGCTGACTAGCGCGAAATAGCTTTTGCGCTTGGAAATGCCTGCCGCTTATTTCATGCGGGTTTCCGGGCGCTTTTGACTGGAAAGGCGCATGGAATAAGCGGGGGGCGATATTTTCGGGATGGGTAAGCGCAGCGCTCTCCCCATCCCACCGCTTCAATACGGCCGCACGTTGCGCAACGCCGCCGCGCACTCCTTGACCAGCGCCGGGCCTTGGTAGATCAGGCCGGAATACAGTTGCACCAGCGCAGCGCCGGCTTGCATCTTGGTGACGGCGTCCGCGCCGGAAAAGATGCCGCCGACACCGATAATCGGCAGCGCATTGCCGAGTTCGGCGTGCAGCGCGCGTATCACGCGATTCGATGCTTCGAACACCGGTTTGCCGGACAAGCCGCCGGCTTCTTGCGCATGCGGCATGCCTTGCACGGCGTCGCGCGCGATGGTGGTGTTGGTGGCGATCACGCCGTCTATCTTGTGGCGCAGCAGGGCGTCGGCGATGGTCTTGATTTGTTCGGCGGCTATATCGGGCGCGATTTTCAGGGCCAGCGGCACGTAGCGCTTGTGCTGCTCGGCCAGCCTTTGCTGTGCCTCTTTCAGTTGCGCCAGCAAGGCGTCCAGTTCGCCGGCGCCTTGCAGCTGGCGCAGGTTCTTGGTGTTCGGTGAAGAGATGTTGACGGTCACGTAGCTGGCGTACGGATACACCTTGGCCAGGCAGTGCAGGTAATCGTCGGCGGCGTTCTCGATCGCGGTGTCGGCGTTCTTGCCTATGTTCAGTCCCAGCACGCCTTGCTTGTCCTGATAAAAGCGCGAGCCCTGCACATTTTTCACAAAGGCATCGACGCCGCCGTTGTTGAAGCCCATGCGGTTGATGATCGCTTCGGCTTGCGGCAGGCGGAACATGCGCGGTTGCGGGTTGCCCGGCTGGGCGCGCGGCGTGACGGTGCCGATTTCCAGCGAGCCGAAACCGAGCGCGGCCAGGCCGTCGATATAGGCGCCGTCCTTGTCCAGCCCGGCGGCCAGGCCGACCGGATTCGGGAAGCTGATCCCCATCACCGTGCGCACGTCGGCGGCCGGTTTGCCCAGCAGGCCGCCCAGGCCCATTTTGGCCGCGCTTCGCAGGGCGGGCAGGGTCAGGTTGTGCGCCTGTTCCGGATCGAGCGCAAACAGTAGCGGGCGGGCTAGCGAGTAAAATAGTTTTTTTGACATGGTGAATCGTGTTTTTATGGGAGTATATGTAAAAAAGCTGCTATCGTCAGCGTATTTATTGGGGTTTAAAAAATACTGGGGGGGAGTATATTTTACCGCTTTTTTACTCCTGCAGCGCTTGCCAGCGGCCGTGCAGCAAGGCGTCGAGCGGCTTGAAATTGGTTTTATATGCCATCTTGGGGCTGGCGGCGATCCAGTAGCCGAGGTAGACATAGGGCAGCGCCAGCTGGCGCGTCTGGCGGATTTGCCACAGCACATTGTAAGTGCCGTAGCAAGCGCTTTCATCGTCGGGGTCGTAAAACGTGTAGACCGAAGACAGGCCGTCGGTCAGCACGTCGATAATGCTGACCATGCGCAGCACGCCTTGCCCGTCGCGGAATTCTACCAGCCGCGTATTGACCCGGCTTTGCAGCAGGAATTGCGCGTATTGCTCGCGACTGTCGTGATCCATGCCGCCACCGGCGTGGCGCCGGCCCTGATAGCGCTGATACAGCTCGTAATGTTCATGCTGATACGCCAGCGAGATCACGCGCGCCTGCAAGCCGGCGTGTTTTTTCTCGGCACGGCGCTGGCTGCGGTTCGGATGGAATTCCGCCACCCGCACCCGCACCGGGGTGCAAGCCTGGCAGCTGTCGCAATGCGGCCGGTAAATGAAAATCCCGCTGCGCCGGAAGCCGCTTTTCACCAGTTCGGAATAGGCGTCGGCATTGATCAGGTGGGCCGGGGTCGCCACTTGCGAGCGCGCCTGCAAGCCTTCCAGGTAGCTGCAAGGGTAGGGTGCCGTCGCGTAAAACTGTATGCTGGCGAAGGGGAGTTCGTTGAGCTGGGTCATGGCTGCTTCGGGCTGAGCGGTTGCCATTCCAGAATAGCAGGTAACGCGGTCGCTTGCTGTAGCCGGCGCAGGAAGTCGGCGCGCGACATAGGCTTAGCGCCCAGCGTCGCAAGATGCGCAGTTTCTTGCTGGCAGTCTATTATTTCCACCCCGTTTTCGCGTAAGAAAAACACCAGGTGCGCGAGCGCCAGCTTGGAGCCGTCGCTGACGCGCGCGAACATCGATTCGCCGTAAAACATGCGGCCTATGCAAACGCCGTAAGCGCCGCCGACCAGTTCGCCGTCCAGCCAGACTTCGGAAGAGTGCGCATAGCCGAGCGCATGCAAGCCGCAATAGCCGGCGACGATCTGGTCGGAAATCCAGGTGCCGGCACCGTCCTTGCGCGGCGCGGCGCAGGCGCGCATGACTTGTTCGAAGGCGGAGTCGAAGCGGATTTCCCAGCGCGGGTCTTTGCTGATATGTTTCAGGCGCTTGCGCAGGCTGGCGGAAACCTTGAAATCCGCGATGCGCAACACCATGCGCGGGTCGGTCGACCACCAGAGTATCGGCTGGCCTTGCGAGAACCACGGGAAAATCCCGTGCCGGTAGGCGTCCAGCAAGCGTGCCGGCGACAAATCGGCGCCCGCCGCCAGCAAGCCGGCCGCGCCGTCTTTTTCGCTCAGCGCCAGTGCCGCGTCGGGGAAGGGCGTGTCAGCTTCCAGCCAGGGGATCATTTGCTTTTGCAGTGAAATCTTGCGCCGGCGCGCGCATGGATTTGAAGATGTCGTGCGCATGCAATTCGTAGCGACCGCCCTGACGCACGCGTGCCAGGTCTTCGAAAAAGAATTTCAGCGTATGGCCGACGGTGGGGAAGGCGATCTCGTCCCAGGGGATTTCTTTTTCGGTAAACAGCGCGACTTCCAGGCTTTCGGTGCCGGCCAGATAATCGAGGTCGAGCAGGGTGGCGCGGTAAAACAGGTGGACCTGATGCACGTGCGGCACGTTCAGTATCGAGAATAACTCGTGCAGGGCGATATTCGCGCCGGCTTCTTCCGCCGTTTCGCGCTCGGCCGCCTGGCCGGTGGTTTCATTGTTTTCCATGAAGCCGGCCGGCAGCGTCCAGTAACCGTAACGCGGTTCGATGGCGCGCCTGCATAGCAGGACGCTGGTTACTCCGGCGCTTTCCCAGACCGGAATCGAGCCGACCACCATTTTCGGATTCTGGTAATGGATGGTGCCGCAGGCTGGGCAGACATGGCGTAAGCGCGTATCGTCGGCGGGGATTTGCAGTATCACCGGCGCGGCGCATTCGGAACAGAATTTCATGGAACAAGAGTGGTGAAATGGCGAATGGCTAAAGTGTAACACCAGCGCCGGCGCCTTAGGTTTTCGCCGCCGCCTGGAATAAATAGCGTATGGATGGAGAAAAGAATTGCGCTGGGCGGTGAAACCATGTATAGTTTCATTCTTCAGACGCGGGGTGGAGCAGTCTGGCAGCTCGTCGGGCTCATAACCCGAAGGTCGTAGGTTCAAATCCTGCCCCCGCAACCAGAATTACAAGAAAAAGCCACGTAATAACGTGGCTTTTTTATTAGCTGGCGATTTTATTTTTGATTGCCATCAAAATTCTGGACTACAATCCAGTGTCTACTAATTTGAGGGCCTGTGCGCCGATGAAACTTTCCGGTGCAATCGAGACAGTCCCGATCTGCCTGCACAGCGGGCGTTGCCGTTGCCAAAGTGGCCGGCAACAAAATTAATTACTTAACTGGTGAGTGCTGAAGCTGCCGATGTATCCGGCATGCCCTGCTGCATGACTTCGACTAATACCGTGTAATAAAGAATTGCATGAATACTGCTGAGGCAAAGCGAGTCCTCGAAACAGCCTTGTTATGTGCGCCTGAGCCGCTGACGGTCACTACTTTAAAGAAGTTGTTTCAGGAAGCCGGCGACCAGGGTGAAGCGGTCGGCGCTGACACCATCAAGATGATGCTGGAAGACTTGCGCAAAGACTGGGTGGACAAGGGCATAGAACTGGTCGGCCTGGCTACCGGCTGGCGTTTTCAAAGCCGTCCGGAAATGCGCGCCTATATAGATAGGCTGAACCCGGAGAAACCGCCCAGGTATTCGCGAGCGACGCTCGAGACGCTGGCGATTATTGCCTATCGTCAGCCGGTGACGCGCGGCGACATAGAAGAAATCCGCGGCGTGACCGTGGCGTCGCAAATGGTCAAGACGCTGGAAGACCGCGGCTGGATAGAAACTATAGGTTATCGCGACGTGCCCGGCAGGCCAGCCCTGTTTGCCACGACCAGGCAGTTTCTCGACGACCTCGGCTTGTCTTCGCTCGATCAGTTGCCTCCTTTGCAGCAAGTCAGCAAGGAAAGCGCGCAAGAAGCCGCGCCGGCACTGGATGCATTGGAGGGGAGTATGTTTGCTGCCGTGCAGGCCGGGCCTGACGAAACGGCGGAAGCAGGCGCGCTGGCCGTGTCAGTCAATAATCCGCCGGAACATGCGTCCGTGCGGGAGCAAGAATCGGGCGCTGAAGCGTTTCAGCCGTCTTATTTAGAACAAAAGAATGAATACCATGAATCCTGAAGATATCGGCGCCAAATCCAACGATGGCGCATCCGGCACGGCGAATGGCGCCGATGAAGGCAAACCGGCCAAACGCGGCGTGCGCGGTCCGCGCAATATGCGGCGCTCGCGCCCCAAGCAAGACCATCCTGAGGCGGCGTCAGCCGAAGGTGCCTCCTTACCTGAAGGCGAGCAAGTCGCGTCGGGCAATCCGCGCCCGCCGCGCGGACGGAGTAAGCCGCGCACCGAAGGTGAACCGCAGGCGCCGCGCGGCGAGCGCGCGCCGCGCCAGACCGCTGCCGGCAAGGGTAAGCGTCCGGTCCAGGGCAGGAGCGCGCGTCCGGCTGCGAATGCGGCGGATGAGGTGTTTTCTTTCGTCACATCGGACGCTTTCGATGTGGCGCATCTGGATGCGGACGACAAGGGTAAGTCGGGCAAGGGGCGCGGCGCCAAGACGGTGCGGCGCGACCTGACGGCGGACGACGACGCGCCTAAATTGCACAAGGTGCTGGCCGAGGCCGGGCTGGGTTCGCGGCGCGACATGGAAGACTTGATCATTGCCGGACGCGTTTCCGTGAACGGCGAGCCGGCCCACATCGGCCAGCGCATCTTGCCGACCGACCAGGTGCGCATCAACGGCAAGCTGATTCAGCGCAAAATCAATAAAAAGCCGCCGCGCGTGCTGATCTATCACAAGCCGGCCGGCGAAATCGTCAGTACCAACGATCCGGAAGGCCGTACCTCGGTATTTGATAGCTTGCCGACCATGAAAGTCGGTAAATGGCTGGCGGTAGGGCGCCTCGATTACAACACCGAAGGTTTGTTGCTGTTTACCACTTCCGGCGACCTGGCCAATCGCCTGATGCATCCGCGCTACGGTATAGAGCGCGAATACGCGGTGCGTACCTTGGGCGAGCTGGAAGAGGGGATGCGCCAGAAGTTGCTGGCCGGCGTGGAGCTGGAAGACGGTCTGGCGCAATTCTCTAAAATTGCCGACGGTGGCGGCGAAGGCGTGAATAAATGGTACCGCGTGGTGATTGGCGAAGGCCGCAACCGCGAAGTGCGCCGCATGTTCGAGGCGGTCGGCCTGACGGTGTCGCGCCTGATCCGTACCCGTTACGGCGCAATGACTTTGCCGGCCAATCTGAAGCGCGGCCGCTGGGAAGAGCTGGAAGAAGATGCGGTACGCAGCTTGTTGAAGGTTAGCGGCCTGGAAAAAGCGGGCGGCGACAAGCCGGCCGCGAAGAGCGGCAAACCTTACGGCAGTAAGGCGCCCGGTTACGGTGCTGGCCCGTTTGCGCAAAAGCAGGGGGCGTATGGCATGCCGGGGGCGCGCGCCGATTTCGGAACTGCGCGCGGCGGCAACGCCAACGGCAACCGTGCTGCGGGCGGTAACGCGGGCAATGCCGATAAAAAACGCAGCCGCCAACCTGATCCTTTGCAGACGGCACTCGGTTTTCCGGATGCCGGTCAGCAGCGTCGCGGCCCGACTGCGCGCGGCAGCGCCCAGGCCGTAGGCCAGGGAATTGCGGCGCGCCGCCGTTCGCGCGGTGGCTGAGCGTGTTTATTTGCCCTGTTTTTCATTGCGACAGAATAAATAATCGTTTATAATCTTGTAGTTAGCAGAATTTACCTTCATTGAATTCAGATTGGGGTGCTGCGAAAAAGATGGGCTTTGCCCATTTTTTTTTGGTTTTATCGTTTGCTTCATTTGGTTTCTTGTTAATGCAGGTGCGTAGGTAATGTTTTTCGGAGAATAGTTTGGTTTTGCTGGAATTGATAGAAAAGACCGTCAACGGTACCGGATACGATCTGGTGGACTTCGAGCAGGCCGAGCGCGGTCTGTTTCGGGTTTACATCGATTTTTTGCCGGTAGATATAGAGAAGGGCAACATCACAGTCGAAGATTGTGAAAAAGTCAGTCATCAATTGTCGCACGTGCTGATGGTCGAAAATGTCAACTACAGCCGTTTGGAAGTGTCTTCCCCCGGCCTGGACCGGCCGCTGAAGAAGCAGGCCGATTTCGCGCGTTTTGTGGGCGAAAAGGCAACGGTTAAGTTGCGCATGCCTATGCCGGGAACGCCGAATCGCAAAACCTTCGAGGGAATATTGCACGAGCCTGAAGGTGAAAATCTGAAGCTGGAATTTGAAGTAAAAGACGGGTCGGCCATGCTGGAATTTACGCTGGCCGATGTGGATAAGGCACGCCTGGTGCCGCAAGTGGATTTTAGGAGTCGCAAAGCATGAGTCGTGATTTGTTGTTATTGGTGGATGTGCTGGCGCGCGAAAAGAACGTCGATGAAGAAGTCGTGTTCGGCGCGCTGGAGCATGCTTTGGCGCAGGCGACCAAAAAACGTTTTCCCGGTGAAGTCGACGTACGCGTAGAGATCGATCGCGATACCGGCGAATTCCGTTCTTTCCGCCGCTGGCACGTGGTGCCCGACGAAGCTGGCCTGCAATTGCCCGATCAGGAAATCCTGCATTTCGAAGCGATCGAAGACGACCCTGAAATCCAGGTCGATGACTACATCGAAGAAGAAATCGAGTCGGTCGATTTCGGCCGTCGTTTTGCCCAGGACACCAAGCAGGTCGTCTTGCAGCGTATCCGCGACGCCGAGCGCGAACAGATCCTGGCCGATTTCCTCGAGCGTGGCGATTCCCTGGTGACGGGCACGATCAAGCGCATGGAGCGCGGCGAAGCCGTGGTTGAATCCGGCAAGATTGAAGCCCGCCTGCCGCGCGATCAGATGATCCCGAAAGAAAACCTGCGCGTCGGCGACCGCGTGCGTGCCTATATCCTGCGCATAGACCGCAATGCCCGCGGCCCGCAAGTGATCTTGTCGCGTACTGCGCCGGAATTCATCATGAAATTGTTCGAACTGGAAGTGCCGGAAATCGAACAAGGCTCCCTGATTATCAAGTCCGCGGCGCGCGACCCCGGTGTACGCGCCAAGATCGCCGTGTACACCGCCGACAAACGCATCGACCCTATCGGCACTTGCGTCGGCATGCGCGGTTCGCGCGTGCAGGCGGTGACCGGCGAGCTCGGCGGCGAGCGCGTCGACATCGTATTGTGGTCGGAAGATCCGGCCCAGTTCGTGATCGGCGCCCTGGCGCCGGCCAACGTCTCTTCCATCATGGTGGATGAGGAGAAGCACGGTATGGATGTCGTGGTCGACGAAGAAAACCTGGCGATCGCCATCGGCCGCAGCGGCCAGAACGTGCGCCTGGCGTCCGAGCTGACCGGCTGGCAAATCAATATCATGACCGCCGAAGAATCCGCTTCCAAAGCGGCGCAGGAAACCGCCGGTATCCGTACCCTGTTCATGGAAAAACTCGACGTCGACCAGGAAGTCGCCGACATCCTGGTGGATGAAGGCTTCTCCAGCCTGGAAGAAATCGCCTACGTCCCGATCAGCGAAATGCTGGAAATCGAGGCGTTTGACGAAGACACTGTCAACGAGTTGCGCAACCGCGCCCGCGATGCCTTGCTGACCGAAGCGATCGCTTCCGAAGAAGGCCTGGAAGGCATGAACGACGACTTGCTCAATTTGGACGGCATGACACGCGTCACCGCCGGCAAGCTGGGGCTGGCCGATATCAAGACGGTAGACGCTTTTGCCGGTCTGGCTTACGACGAATTTGGCGCGATTTTGGCATTGCCTGCCGACCGCGCCCGCCAATTGATTAAAGATGCATTTGAAGATGTGACTGATGATGAGATGAAACTCATCGACGCTAAATATGATGATCAGGCCAAGGCTTTGTTAGCCAAAGCCTGGAAACTCGTAGAAGCCAATTAATTCACGAGTTTCATTCTCATAACGCGCACATAGAAAAAGAGGACTGAATGGCGAGTAACAATGTAGCCCAATTTGCCACCGAGCTGAAGATGTCAGCCGATTTGCTGCTTACGCAATTGCGTGCCGCGGGCGTCAGTAAGAGCTCGACGTCCGATACGCTGAGCAAGGAAGACAAGGATCGCTTGCTGGATCACCTGCGTCGCTCACATGGCGCTTCGGCAGACAGCGAGAAGAAAAAAATCACGCTGACACGCAAGGAAACGACCGAGATCAAGCAGGCGGATGCCACCGGCAAATCGCGCACGATACAGGTGGAAGTGCGCAAGAAGCGCACCTTCGTCAAACGCGACGAGGCGCCGACTGAAGAACCGGTTGCAACTCAGCCAGCGCTTGATCCTGAAGAATTGGCGCGCCGTGAACAGGAAGCGCGCCGCGAAGCTGAGCTGATCGCTCGCCAGGAAGCTGAGCTGCTCGAAAAGCAAGAGCATCTGGCCAAGCTGGAAGCCGAGAAAGAAGCGCAAGCCCAGGCCATGCGCGAGGCTGAGCTCGCTGAAGCGGCCAAGCTTGAAGCTGAAAAGCTGAAAACGGCCCAGGCTGCGGCGGCAGTTAAAGTCGAAGACGTGAAACCTTCCCAGTCTGACGAAGAGAAGAAGCGTCTGGCTGCCGAGGATGCCAAGAAAAAAGCCGCCGAGGATGCCAAAGTTGCGGCCGAACGCGCGGCCGCAACCGAGCGCGCCAGAAAAGCGGTTGCCGACGAAGTGGCGCAGATCAAAGAAATGATGAATGCGGCGCGCAGACCGGTCAAGGCGCCGGAGCCTGTTGCCGCACCGAAAGTCGCCGAAGGTACTTTGCATAAGCCGGCCGATAAAAAGGTGGCTGACAAGAAGCCGGCAACGACCGAGAAAAAAGACGAGAAAAAGCCGGCCGTCGCAGACAAGAAGGCGATTAAATCCGCCAATGTCTCCTCGACCTGGCAGGATGATGCTAAAAAACGCGGCGGCATCAAGACGCGTGGCGATGCTTCCGGCGGTCGCGACGGCTGGAAGGGCGGCCCTAAGGGGCGCCGTAATCAGCATCACGATGACAGGGCATCTAATTTCCAGGCGCCGGTAGAAGCGATCGTGAAAGATGTGTACGTACCTGAAACCCTGACCGTGGCCGAGTTGGCACACAAGATGTCGATCAAGGCTTCCGAAGTCATCAAGCATTTGATGAAGTTGGGTCAGATGTGCACCATCAACCAGGTGCTCGATCAGGAAACAGCGATGATCCTGGTGGAAGAAATGGGCCACAAGGCGTTTGCCGCCAAGCTGGACGATCCGGAAGCGATGCTGACCGATACGGCCGAACACGCCGATTACGAAGCCTTCCCACGTGCGCCGGTGGTGACCGTCATGGGTCACGTCGATCACGGTAAAACCTCGCTGCTCGATTACATCCGCCGCGCCAAAGTGGCGTCCGGCGAAGCCGGCGGCATTACCCAGCACATCGGTGCTTATCACGTAGAAACACCGCGTGGCATGATCACCTTCCTCGACACCCCGGGCCACGAAGCGTTTACCGCGATGCGTGCCCGCGGCGCCAAGGCGACCGATATCGTGATCCTGGTGGTGGCGGCCGACGACGGCGTGATGCCGCAAACCAAGGAAGCGATTGCGCATGCGAAAGCCGCCGGCGTGCCGCTGGTGGTTGCAATCAACAAGATTGATAAGCCGGGCGGCAATGCCGACCGCGTGACGCAGGAACTGATCGCGGAAAGCGTGGTGCCGGAAGAATACGGCGGCGATGCACCTTTCGTGCAAGTTTCTGCCAAGACCGGCCAGGGTATCGATTCCCTGCTGGAAAACGTCTTGCTGCAAGCTGAAGTGCTGGAACTGAAGGCGCCGAAAGATGCGCCGGCCAAAGGTCTGGTGGTGGAAGCGCGTCTCGATAAAGGTCGCGGTACGGTAGCGACTATCCTGGTGCAGTCCGGTACGCTGAAGCGCGGCGACGTGGTGCTGGCGGGTTCTTCCTATGGCCGCGTGCGCGCCATGCTGGACGAAACCGGCGCCAACATCGCCGAAGCCGGCCCATCGATCCCGGTTGAAATCCAGGGCTTGACTGAAGTGCCGTCCGCCGGTGAAGAAGTTATGGTCATGGTCGATGAGCGCAAGGCGCGTGAAATCGCCTTGTTCCGTCAAGGTAAGTTCCGCGACGTGAAACTGGCCAAGCAGCAGGCTGCCAAGCTGGAAAACATGTTCGAGAACATGGGCGAAGGCGAAGTCAAAAACCTGCCGGTCATCATCAAGACCGACGTACAAGGTTCGCAGGAAGCGCTGGTCCAGTCGCTGGTCAAGTTGTCTACCAACGAAGTGCGGGTGCAAGTGGTGCACGCGGCGGTCGGCGGGATTTCCGAATCGGACGTCAACCTGGCAGTGGCGTCCAAGGCTGTCGTCATCGGCTTCAACACCCGTGCCGACGCCTCGGCGCGCAAGCTGGCCGAAGCGAATGGCGTCGATATCCGTTACTACAACATCATTTACGATGCGGTAGACGAAGTCAAAGCAGCCTTGTCCGGCATGCTGGCGCCAGAGAAGCGCGAACAGATCACCGGTATGGTCGAAATCCGCCAGGTGTTCCTGGTCAGCAAGGTCGGCGCGATTGCCGGCTGTCTGGTCACCGACGGCGTGGTCAAGCGTACTTCTTCGGTACGTCTGTTGCGCAACAACGTGGTCACCTGGACTGGCGAACTCGACTCGCTCAAGCGTTACAAAGACGATGCGAAAGAAGTCAAGGCCGGTATGGAGTGCGGTTTGTCGCTGAAAGGCTACAACGAAATCCAGGTCGGAGATCATTTGGAAATCTTTGAAGTACAGGAAATAGCACGTACTCTGTAATTCAAAATAACCCCGGAGCGATCCGGGGTTGTGTTTTATAGAGGCGGAAAAAATTTATGGCAAAACATAGTAAAACCATTCCCGGTCGCGGTTTGCGCGTGGCCGATCAGATCCAGCGCGATCTGGCAGAAATCATCTGGTCGGAACTAAAAGACCCGCGCGTCGGCATGATCACGCTGACTGAAGTGCAATTGACGCCCGATTATGCGCACGCCAAGGTGTATTTCACCACGCTGGCCGATGCTCCCGAAGCGATCAAGGGCACGCTGGAGGGTTTGAGCAAGGCGGCTGGCTTCCTGCGCGCGCAACTCGGCTTGCGCCTGCATATCCATACCTTGCCGCAACTGCATTTCATTCACGACACTTCCACCATGCGTGGCATGGCGATGTCGAAGTTGATAGCCGAAGCGAACGCCACCCGCGCCAAAGACGACGGCGAAGATTGAAACGGCGATGGCGGCGCCATCCTCCACCATTATGACGACTCAGGTAAAAAAACGACCCCGTGACCCCGTGCACGGCGTCTTGCTATTGGATAAACAAGTCGGCTGGTCCAGCAACGATGCCTTGATCAAGGCCAAGCGCTTGCTGAACGCGGCGAAGGGCGGGCACACCGGCACGCTCGATCCGTTTGCGACCGGTTTGCTGCCCTTGTGTTTCGGCGAGGCGACCAAGTTCTCGCAAGATTTGCTGGAAGCCGACAAGACCTATCAAACCGTGGTGCATCTCGGTGTGATCACTAGTACCGGCGACACCGAAGGCGAAGTGCTGGAAAGCAAGCCGGTCGGGCTGACGCTGGCGCAGATACAGGCGGTGTTGCCGCAATTCACAGGCCCTATCCTGCAAGTGCCGCCCATGTATTCCGCCCTGAAACGCGACGGCAAACCGCTGTACGAATATGCGCGCGCCGGCGTGACGCTGGAGCGCGAGGCGCGCGCTGTTACCATCCTCAACCTGGAGCTGGTTGCGTATGAGGCGCCTTTCCTGACGTTGAAGGTGAAGTGCAGCAAGGGTACTTACATCCGCGTGCTGGGCGAAGATATCGGTGCGGCGCTCGGTTGCGGCGCGCATCTGAAGGAATTGCGGCGTATCGAAGTCGGCCATCTGGCGCTGGAAAAATCGATCACGCTGGAAGCGCTGGCGGAGTTGTCGGAACAGCAGCGTCTGGCCTTGCTGGCCCCGGTCGACGCCTTGCTGTCTACTTTTCCTGCGGTGCAACTCAATGAAGACTTGTCCAAACGCTTTTTGCATGGACAGCGCTTGGCTTTGGGTAAAGAAGAACTACACTTACCTGAGCAGCCGGGTCGGGTCCGGGTTTATCGGGAAACCGATGGGCAATTACTCGGTTCGGCACAATTGCAGGAATTCGGCATCCTGGCGCCCGAGCGCCTGATCGCCACGCCCCACTAAAATGTCTTCGCGCGGTAGCAACTCCTTGAAATAATAGGAGTTTTCTGCTTTTGCGTCGCAGCATGTTATAATCTCGGGTTATCCGATTTACCCCAAACGAACGTTATCATGTCCACTACAAAACGCGCTATACGCAACATCGCCATTATCGCCCACGTTGATCACGGCAAAACCACGCTGGTCGATCAACTGCTGCGCCAATCCGGCACCTTCCGTGAAAACCAGCAAGTCGATTCCCGCGTGATGGATTCCAATGATATCGAAAAAGAGCGTGGCATCACGATTCTGTCGAAGAATTGCGCAGTGGAATACAAAGGCACGCACATCAACATCGTCGATACCCCGGGCCACGCCGACTTCGGCGGCGAAGTAGAGCGCGTCTTGTCGATGGTGGACAGCGTATTGTTGCTGGTCGACGCACAGGAAGGCCCGATGCCGCAGACGCGCTTCGTAACCCGTAAAGCACTGGCGCTGGGCCTCAAGCCTATCGTGGTCGTGAACAAGATCGATCGTGAAAACGCCGATCCGCAAAAAGCAGTTAACGCGACTTTCGAATTGTTCGACAAACTCGGCGCGACCGATGAGCAATTGGATTTTCCTATCGTCTACGCCTCCGGCTTCAAAGGCTATGCAGGCCTGGAAGACTCCGTACGCGAAGGCACTATGGAGCCTTTGTTCGACGCGATCCTGAAGCACGTGCCTGCGCGTGAAGACGATCCTACCGGCCCGTTGCAACTGCAAATCACTTCTCTGGAATATTCGTCTTACGTTGGCAAGATCGGCGTCGGCCGTATCCTGCGCGGTAAAGTCAAGGGCTTGCAAGACGTGGTCTGGATGAACGGTCCGGACGACAAGCCAACCAAGGCGCGTATCAACCAGGTCTTGACTTTCAAAGGTCTGGATCGCGTACAGGTCGATGAAGCGCTGGCCGGCGATATCGTGCTGATCAACGGTATCGAAGAAATCGGCATCGGCTCCACCATCTGCGCGCCGGAAGCGCCGGAAGCCTTGCCTATGCTGAAGATCGACGAACCGACGCTGACCATGAACTTCATGGTTAACAGCTCGCCATTGGCTGGCCGCGAAGGTAAGTTCGTGACGACCCGTCAGATCCGCGACCGTCTGGAACGCGAATTGAAATCCAACATGGCTTTGCGCGTGGTGCAGGCTGAGGGCGACGATTCCACTTATGAAGTCTCCGGTCGCGGTGAATTGCATCTGACTATTCTGATCGAAAACATGCGCCGCGAAGGTTTCGAGCTGGCGGTGTCCCGTCCGCGCGTGGTGTTCAAGATGGTGGATGGCGTGCGCCATGAGCCGTATGAAATGCTGACCGTCGACGTAGAAGAAAATAACCAGGGCGGCGTGATGGAAGAACTCGGTCGTCGTCGCGGCGATCTGCAAAACATGGAACCGGACGGCAAGGGTCGTGTCCGTCTGGAATACCGTATTCCTGCGCGCGGTCTGATCGGCTTCCAGGGCGAGTTCATGACGCTGACCCGCGGCACCGGCTTGATGAGCCACGTGTTCGACGAATACGCCCCGGTCGATAATTCCAAAGGTGAAATGGCCGGCCGTCGCAATGGCGTGTTGATTTCCCAGGATGATGGCGCGGCCGTTGCTTACGCGATCTGGAAATTGCAAGACCGCGGCCGTATGTTCGTGGTCCACAACGACCCGGTGTATGAAGGCATGATCATCGGTATCCACTCGCGCGATAACGATCTGGTGGTGAACCCGATCAAGGGCAAGCAGCTGACCAACGTGCGTTCTTCCGGTACCGATGAAGCGGTGCGTCTGGTGCCGCCAATTCAGATGAGCCTGGAATATGCGGTGGAATTCATCGAGGATGACGAGCTGGTCGAAGTCACGCCGAAGAGCATCCGCCTGCGCAAACGCTACCTGAAAGAGCACGAGCGCAAGAAAGCATCGCGCGACGCAGCGTAATACCTGGATCAGGCGCAATCACTGCGATTGCGCCATCCACGCAACCCGTTTGCTCGACCACTGCGGTGGATGAACAAGCGGGTTTTTCTTTTCGTGGACCACGATTTTATAAATCATGCCGACCCAACCGAGCCACCGCACCGCCCTGTTCCTGATGATTTGCGCCGCCACGCTGTGGAGTATCGCCGGCGTGCTGACGCGTCATCTGGAGGCGGCGCGCGGTTTTGAAGTGACGTTCTGGCGCAGCGTGTTTGCGGCGCTGTATGTGGCCGGAGCCTTGCTGTGGCAGTACCGCGCACAGGCGCTACGCAAGCTGCAGGCGAGCGGGCGCTACGGTCTGATCTCCGGCGCCATGTGGGCTGTCATGTTTAGTTGCTTCATGTTGGCGCTGACCATGACGACGGTGGCGAATACCCTGATCGTGATGAGTATCTCGCCCTTGCTGACGGCCGTGTTTGCCCGGCTGTATCTGCATCACGCTATCGGCTTGCGCACCTGGCTCGCGATTGCCGTCGCCACTGCCGGCATACTCTGGATGTTTGTGGATGGCTTCAGCCATGTCGATGCGCGCGGTCTGGCCGGCATGCTGATTGCGTTCGGGGTGCCGCTGGCGGCCTCGGTGAATTTTATAGCCTTGAAAAAGAGCGGGCATGCGCTCGACCTGATCCCTGCGGTGCTGATCGGCGGCCTGCTGTCGGCGCTGGCGATGTTGCCGCTGGCCTTGCCGTTGCAGGCATCGGCGCACGATATGCTGATACTGGCAACCCTCGGTGTATTCCAGCTCGGCTTCCCGTGCACGCTGATGGTGCGTGCGGCGCGCAGCTTGTCGGCGCCAGAACTCTCGCTGCTGGCCTTGCTGGAAGTCGTGCTGGGGCCGCTCTGGGCCTGGCTGGGCGCGGGCGAGGTACCGGCCGGCGCCACCCTGATGGGCGGCGCGGTGGTGCTGACGGCGCTGGTGTTCAACGAGTTGGCCGGCTTGCGCAAGGTCCGGGTCGCATCATAGGTTAAAATTTCATTTTTGTATCTGTTCGCTGTAGTTCGCTATATTAGCTGTTCTGTAGCGTTTATTTTTGGATTGCCGTCATGTTAAAAGCCCCTGAACTCTTGTTGCCAGCCGGTTCGCTGGAAAAAATGCACGCCGCCTTCGATTTCGGCGCCGATGCCGTGTATGCCGGTCAGCCGCGCTACAGCCTGCGCGCGCGCAACAATGAATTTTCCACGCTCGACGTGCTACAGCAAGGCATAGACGGCGCGCATGCGCGCGGCAAGCTGTTCTTCGTCGCCAGCAATATCTTCCCGCATAACGCCAAGCTGAAAACCTACCTGAACGACATGGCGCCGGTGATCGCCATGAAACCCGATGCCCTGATCATGGCCGACCCCGGCCTGATCATGATGGTGCGCGAGAAATGGCCGGAAGTGAATGTGCATCTGTCGGTGCAGGCGAATGCGGTGAACTGGGCCGACGTCAAGTTCTGGGAAAAGATGGGGCTGACCCGCGTCATCCTGTCGCGCGAACTCTCGCTCGACGAGATCGAAGAAATCCGCCAGCGCTGCCCCGACATGGAGCTGGAAGTGTTCGTGCACGGCGCGCTGTGCATCGCGTATTCCGGGCGCTGCCTGCTGTCCGGCTATTTCAACCACCGCGATCCGAACCAGGGCACCTGCACCAATTCCTGCCGCTGGGATTACAAGGTCGAGAATGCGACTGAGAATGAAACCGGCGATCTGGCGCGGATACCGGTCGAAACCATCAAGTTCAACTACGGCCAGGCGCTGGAAGAGGCGAATCAATCGTTTTCCGCGATGGGCGACATGCCGCGCCATCCGCTGGCCGACCGTCCTTATTTGATAGAAGAGTCAGGCAAGCCGGGCCAGTTCATGCCGATTTTGGAAGACGAGCACGGCACTTACATCATGAATTCCAAAGATTTGCGCGCGGTCGAGCACGTCGAACGCCTGGCCAGAATCGGTGTCGATTCGCTGAAGGTGGAAGGGCGCACCAAGTCGCTGTACTACGTGGCGCGCACCGCCCAGGCTTACCGCCGCGCCATCGACGACGCCGCTGCCGGCCGCCCATTCAACCCGCAATTGCTGGGTGAGCTGAACGGCCTGGCGAATCGCGGCTATACCGATGGTTTCTACCAGCGTCATCACACCGAAGAGCACCAGAATTACATGGAAGGCGTGTCGCAGGCGCACCGCAGCCAGTATGTCGGCCAGGTGCTGAACATCGCCGACGGCTGGGCCGAAGTCGAAGTCAAGAATCGCTTCGCGGTCGGCGACCAGATCGAAATCATTTCGCCGGCCGGCAACGAAATAGTGACCCTGGCCGAGATGCGCAACAGCGACAATCAGGCACTGAACATCATCGGCGGCGCCGGTCATAAAGTGCGCATACCGCTGGACGCAAAATATGAGAAGGCCTTGCTGGCGCGCATGCTGTAAGCCAGTCTGTACAAACTAAGCATAGTAAATAAACATATACCCCCCCCGTTTTTGAAGAAAAAGCCCTGTTGTCCGCATATTTAAAGGGATCCACAACATACTATGGGGGAGTATATTTCATTCCCCCAAATACCCCTCCGTGGGCGCTGTCTGCGCCCGGCACGCGCCGATCTCCCGCCGCCTCCCGTCAGCACGATGGCCGGGCTTGCGCTATCCTGAAACAGCAGAGTAAACGGCAAAATTTTTCAGGTGACGTGACATCCGAAAGCGCGCCTGATGCGTTAACGGTTGGTCATCTCCTTCAGCGCAACCCCGATCTGACTCCGAAAGAAATCAAATGCGTGCCATACATCGAACCTTAGTCTTGTTGCGGGCGGCCGGTATCGCCCTTTGTCTGATCGCCAACGCCGCCAGCGCCCAGGACGCGCCGCCGGGGCGGGTGGGGCGCCTCAGTTATGCGCAAGGCAGCCCGGATTTTTTGCCGGCCGGCAGCGAGCAGTGGCTTAATCTGGACTTCAACCGGCCGTTGACGGCGGGCGACAATGTCTGGGTGCCGCGCAACGGTAAGGCGGAAATCCATATCGGCGCGTTGGCCGTGCGTCTCAACGAAAAATCCAGCCTCAGTTTCTTAAATTTGTCGGATGACACGGTGCAGCTGAAATTGACGCAGGGCACGATGGCGTTGCGCGTGCGCGACTTGCCGGGCAAGGAAACGGTGGAAGTCGACACGCCCAACCTGGCTTTTTCGCTGCAGGAACCGGGCGAATACCGCATCGATGTGAATCCGGATGACAGCACCACCGTCACGGTCAGGCGCGGCGCCGGGATCGTCTACGGCGAGCGCGACAGCGTCACACTCAGGGAAGCCGAATCGGCCACTTTTTCCGGCACCAATCTCAGCCACAGCGCGATCGCGCGCATGCCGCCCTACGACGACTTCGATAGCTGGGTGAATCAACGCGATCGCGTGGAAGACGGCTCGCGCTCGGCGCAATACGTGTCGCGCGAGATCATCGGTTATCAGCAACTGGACGACTACGGCAGCTGGGAAACCAACGTCGAATACGGCGCGGTCTGGTTCCCGCGCGTGACCCTGGTCGGCTGGGCGCCATACCGCCTCGGGCATTGGTTGTGGGTGGCGCCCTGGGGCTGGACCTGGATCGATCAGGCGCCGTGGGGCTTTGCGCCTTACCATTACGGGCGCTGGGCGTATCTGGGTTCGCGCTGGGCCTGGGTGCCCGGTCGCCATTCGCATTACGAGCGGCCCGTCTATGCGCCGGCGCTGGTCGCTTTTGTCGGCGGCAACGGTTGGAGCGCCGGCGTGCAATTGCAGGGGCGCGCCGCGCCCGGCGTCGCCTGGTTCCCGCTCGCCCCCGGCGAAGCGTATCGCCCCGGCTATACCAGCAGCAGCCGCTACCTCGAGCGCCTGAATACCGGCATTACGGTCAACAACACGACCGTCATCAATAACACGCAGAATGTGTACATCAACCAGCATGTCAACAATGCCGTCACGATGGTTCCCGCCTCGGTATTTACCAAGGGCCAGGCGGTCGCGCCGGTCGCCGCCAGCCTGAACCGGCAGCAACTGAGCAATGCGACGATAGGGACGGCCGCGCCCGCGATCGCCCCCGCGCCCGCCAGCATGCTGGGGCTGGCGAAACGCGTGGTCGCTCCGGTGAATGCGCAAGTCGTCCAGCGCCCTGTGGTGGCGACGCTGAAGCCGGCAGAGCCACCGGCCGCGCAGCCTGGGCTGAATGAAAGGGCCGCCGCGAAAACCGGGGCAAACCGGCCGGAGGCGGGCAATGCCGCCAGGCTGAATCCGGTCATCCCGGCGTTGCGGGCGGCGCCGGGCTATCCGCAGCCGGGCCTGCCTACCGGCGTGATCCCCCGCAACCCGAGGGTGGAGCCGGCTGAGCATGGCGGCGCCCTGCAGCCGGGCCGCAACGCCGGAACCCCGGCCGTGAACGACGGCCGCGTCAGCAATCCCGCTCCCGCCGCGCTACCTGTCGCCCCGCAGCGTCAGCCGGAACGGCCACGCCCGGACGAGGAGCAGGGGCCGGGACGTCATCCGCGCAGCACCGGCGCGCTGCCGGGGGCAGCCGTACCGGCAGCGCCGGAAAGCCCGCGCGCTCCCGCTGTGCGTCTGCCCGACCAGGCGCCAGCCGTTGGCCGGCCGGAAGCCAGACCGGAAGCCAGGCCGGAAATCAGGCCGGAAGCCAGGCCGGAAATCAGGCCGGAAATCAGGCGCGAGTCCGTGCCTGTGCCCAGCCCTGTGCCAAATCCCGTCCCGCTGCAACCGCGTGCCGTAGAAAGACCACAGCCGCCGGACGTCAATCGCAATCTCCCGGCGCGGGAAATCGTGACGCCGATGCCGCGTCCCGAACGTGCGCCGAATGCAGAACCAAGACGGGAAGCGTCCGTCAGCGCGCCCAAATCCGAGAAAGAAAAGGAACATAAGGAAAAGCCGGAATCGCACAATCCGCCTGGGCAGGCGCGATAAAAGCGGCCGCCCCGCACCCCGGCATGGGTGCGGCGGCTCGCCGGCAATACATGGCCCGCGATAGGTGGCATAGCCGCCGCTAAAAGCGCGTCGCGCCGGCGCGATTTGAAGATACTCCCCCTTCGTTTTTGAAAAAACGGCCTGCCGTCCCTAGATTCAGATACGAAGTGCAATCTAGCAGTAGGAAGAAGGGCCAGATGCGATAGCATGGGCTTTTTGACCTGCCAGTCGAAAGTTGCCGATGACGAAATACACACACCTGACCCAAGAAGAACGATACCAAAT
>JACPWS010000048.1 GCA_016196925.1 Burkholderiales bacterium
ACCATCACCGCTTAACCTCAACGTCGCCCATCCATTTTAGGGTAGGGCGAGTATCGCCTGCATCCCTGCCATTCTGATATTTCGGCTCTTCACGTCGTCATTTTTTTACGAATGGAATGTTTGTGCAACATTCAGGCTAGATTCCTCGGTTGGACAGGTTCGAGTGTGCGCTTTTCCGACTTTCTGGCAAGGCGCGACGACGACACAACCTCGATGTTGCAAGGAGGAGCAACGCAGCCAGGGAGTCGGAGAAGTGTGCAATCGAGCCTGTAGCGTTCTCACCCAAATGGTGAACGACTTGAGTGCCGTTATTTTTAAACATATCAATCACTTATCGAAGCTAAGTAGCGGTCAACTGAGGAATCTAGGTTCAATGTAGCAGCCAAGCTGCAATACAAAATACCAAATGGCGCATCGCCGGCCGAACAAGATTTTGCGGCTTACGCGCTTAGCGACGGTAGTCTGTTGCGAGATTGCTGCACGTAAGCGATCAGCGGCCGCTGCTGCGCTGGTGTCTGTTAAATCATGCTAATGTGCGCTTACCGGTTTTTCAGTCAGTCATGCACCCATGAATTTCACGTTTTCCGACGCTACTTTCCGCAACGCCCGCATCGTCACCGCCGATGCGGTGTTTACCGGCTCGCTCAGCACCAGCCAGGGTTTGATTTCCGCCCTGCACGCCGGCGCCGGCGGCCTGGCCGGCGAAGACTGGCAAGGCGATTACCTGCTGCCCGGCCTGGTCGAAGTGCATACCGATAACCTGGAAAAACACTTGATGCCGCGCCCCAGGGTAGACTGGCCGGTGTTGCCGGCGATCGTCGCGCACGATGCGCAGATCGCGGCGGCCGGCATCACTTCCGTGCTCGATGCGATTTCGGTCGGCGATATCGACCCCGACATCGTGCGGCTGCAGGCGCTGGCCGCTTGCACCAGCAGTTTGCGCGCGGCCGCCGCGGCCGGCGTCTTGCGCGCCGATCATTTCCTGCACCTGCGGCTGGAGCTGGCCGAGCCGGAACTGCTGCCGCTGTTTGAACCCTTCCTGGCCGACGACAGGCTCAAGCTGGTGTCGCTGATGGACCACACGCCGGGCCAGCGCCAGTGGACCGATTTGTCGCATTACCGCGTGTACGTGACCGGCAAGCGCGGCTGGAGCGAGCAAAAAGTCGACCAGATGCTGGACCGTCTGCTCGAGCGCCAGCAGCGTTACGTCGCCGCCAACCGCCGCCAGATCATCGCTCTGTGCCGGCGCCAGGCGCAGCCGATCCCGCTCGCGACCCACGACGACACCACTGCCGAGCATGTGCACGAAGGCGTGGCGGAAGGCGTCTCGATTTCCGAGTTCCCCACCACCCTGCTGGCGGCGCGCTCGGCGCGCGAGCACGGCTTGTCTATCGTCATGGGCGCGCCGAATCGCGTGCGCGGCGGCTCGCATTCCGGCAATGTCTCGGCCGGCGAACTGGCGCGCCACGGCTTGCTCGATATCTTGTCGTCCGATTACGTGCCGGCCAGCCTGCTGCAAGCGGCCTTCCTGCTGCAAGAGGATGGTTATAAGCTGCCGCAGGCGATCGCCACCGTCAGCCGCACGCCGGCGCGTCTGACCGGCTTGTACGACAGAGGCGAGATCGCCACCGGCTTGCGCGCCGATTTTATCCGCGTCAGATTGCTGCACGACGTGCCGCTCGTGCTCGGGGTCTGGAAGCAGGGGCGGCAGATCGCCTGAGCGGCGCGGCGATGGCAGCGCTTTGTATGCCGGCGATGGTCTGAGCGATCGCTAACGCCGCGCATCAGGGAACTTCATAGATTCCCGCAAGTCATCGCCACCGGAGGCGGCGTTAACTCTGGCAATTCGCCGGGTTTCCTGTGGCGTATGCAATAGGTGCCGTAGGGGGTAATCACCTTGGTGACCGGGCGGCCATCGAATTGGAAGCGGTGCTCTTCGCGCATGCCTTCGCGTATCGTCGTAGCCGATTCTGCTATTTTCTTTCTCAAGACAAGATAAGGCGAGGCTGGCGGCTGGGCGGAAAATTTCTCTTGCCTGGTGAAATCGTTCTGCATGCGCTGACTGATTTTTTCTACGTCGAGATTCAGGTCGGGCGATGCCGCTGCGCCGGCTGTTTGCGTGGTGCTGTCGGCTGGCGTGGCGGGCGCGATTCGATCAGGTGCAGGCGCGGTCTGATGCGCTCGCTCGCTTGCCGCGGCCGGCGTTTTTTTTCTGACCCTGGGTGGCGGGTCTGCCGCCTCAAGCCGGGGCCTGGACGGCTGAGCTGTTTCGACGGAAATGATCTGAAGCGTCAACCGAGGCAAGTCCCTGGCCGGGTCGCGCCGCTGGTCGCTGTGCGGCCACAGCAGAAACAGGCCCAGGTGCATGGCGGCGATGCCGGCGAACAGCAGCCATTCAGATGGCGAAGACGATAGAATTTTTATACCAAACTCCCTGACTGGGCTGAGCGGCTTAGTTGGACAGCACGCTCTGGAGCAGGTTCCGCCTCGCTATCTCTACTGCAACTCGGAAAGGCGCAGCCGCGTTGCGCCGCATGACGGCGATGGCAAGGTTTCACCGCCTGACAATCCGGCTGCCGCTGAAATTGCGTCAAAAACGCTGAAAATATACTCCCTCCCAGTATTGTGTAGAGTCTAATGAATCCGCTGACGACAGGGCGATTTTTATAAAAACAGGGGGGAGTATATCCTCTCACTTGCCCTGGCTCTTCACCACCGTCACCGTGCATTCGGCTTCCGCCACCACTTGCGCCGAGACGCTGCCGAGATAGCGGCGGATTGCCGAGCTGCCGCGCGAGCCGATGATGATGTGGTCGACCCGGTTGTTGTGGGCGTAATCGACGATGGCGGCGGCCGGGTCGGGCGCTTCCAGCACGTGGAAGGTGATCTTGTCGGGGGCGAGGCTCAGCGGCCTGGCCCAGTGCTTGAGCTCGACCAGTTGCCTGACGTGGATGTTTTCGCCTTGCTGTATCAGGCTTTCGTCCATGCCGAGGCGGCTGGTCTTGCGTATGGTGAGGCAAGCCAGGCGCGCGCCCGGTTCGGTTTGCAGCATGCGGCGCGTGACGGCGCGCAGGTTTTCGGCCAGGCTGGCCGAGCCGTGCGCGAGGTCGAGCGCGGCGACGATGATGGGCGCTTGCGCGAGTTGCTCCGAGACGCTGTGCTGCAGCAGCGGTTCGGCGCCGGCCGCCTGGAAGCGCCGCTTGAGTACGGCCAGGTAGCCGTCCTGGCCGCTTTTTTCGGCGCGCGCGGTCAGGGTCAGCTGATCCGGATGCTGCAACAGAAACGCGAGCTGGGCGGCGGTGTCGAAGCGCGCTTGCGGCGCCACTTCCAGGCAGCGCAGGATGATTTCCTGCAGCCACGGCGGAATCGCCGGATTGTGGCTGCGCGGCGGCAGCGGGTCGCGGTACAGGCGCTGCTTCAGGCCGGAAACCGAAGTCGGATGGCCGTAAGGCCGTTGGCCGGTGGCCAGGTGATATAGCAGCACGCCGAGCGCAAACAAGTCGCTGCGCGGTTCGTTGCGTACGCCCAGTACTTGTTCCGGCGCGATATACGGGCCGGTGCCGAGCGGCAGACGGAATTCTTCGTCGAGCAAATCGGGCAGACGGTCGTGGCGCGACAAGCCGTAGTCGATCAGCACTACCGTGCCGTCGGCGCGGAACAGGATATTGCTCGGTTTGATGTCGAGATGGATCACGTGCTGCCTGTGCAAATCCTGCAGCGCGTGGGCGACCCGTATCCCGAGGCTGACCACTTCGTCCAGCGGCAGCGGCGCGTGCTCAAAGCGGCTGCGCAGCGAGTCGCCGGCTATCTGTTCCATCACGATATACGGCTGGGCGTCGAAGTCGCCGCAGCCGAAATAGCGCGGCACATGCGGGCCTTTCAGCTTGGGCATGATCATCTGCTCGACTTCGAAGGCGACGATCGCGGTCGGGTCGTCGCTGACATACAGCAGCGGCACCTTCATCAGCATGGCCGGCGCGGGGCCGTCTTCCGGCTTGACATCGCGCCGGCGCAGATCGCTCACGCGCCACAGCGCGGCCATGCCGCCGGTATGCAGTTTTTCTTCCAGACGGTAGCCGTCGAATTCCATCCCCGCCTGCAGGCGCTGATGCGTGGCGGAATTCATTCAGACCCCGCTCAGCAGGCGCTGCGCCAGGCTGGCCGGCAAGCCGGCCGCCAGCACCTTGGCGGCGGCGGTTTCGTTATCGTAGGGCACGCGGTAATACGTCAGTTCTTGCGTCTCAGTATCGAAAGTCGCATAGCAGGCGGCCGGACTGCCGTCGCGCGGCTGGCCGACTGCGCCAGGGATCACCAGCCAGCGTCTTTGCTTGCTGAGCGGGATGCCGTGTTCCGGCGTCGGCAGAAATTCGCCGGTCTTGCCGGTCAGCGTCATGTGATACAGGCCGGGCGTGTGAACGTGGCCGCAAAACGTGATCGCCGCCCTGGTCGCATGCATGCTGCGCGTCGCTTCCATGACGCCATCGACGTATTCCCATTTCTCGGGCGCCCAGGCATTGGCGTGCACCAGTAAGAGTTCTTGCCAGGCTATCCGATACGGCAGCGCGCGGATGAATTCCAGGTGTTCCGGCCGCAGTTGCGTGCGCGTCCACTCGACCGCCTGGCGCGCCACCGGATTCATGCCTTGCTTCTCATCCTGCAAGACGCCGAGATCGTGATTGCCGATCAGCACCCAGGCCCCGCGTTTGACGTAATCGATGACGGTATCGAGCACCCAGACCGGGTCGGCGCCGTAGCCGACCAGGTCGCCGAGAAACGCATAGCGCGTCACGCTTTTCTGCTCGGCATGCGCCAGGCAGGCGGCGAGCGCCTCGCGGTTGGAATGAAGGTCGGTCAGGAAAGCGATCAGCATGGCGACGGCAGCCGGAAGGTTTGCAATAAATTCATTCTAGCCCAGCGATCTAACGACAGGCTTACAAGCAGCAAGCTAAGCCCGGCGCCTAGAATTCGCCGGCAAGGTATTGCTCATAACCGCGCGCGCGCAGGGCGCAGGCCGGGCAAGTGCCGCAGCCGTGGCCCCAGTCGTGCAACAGGCCGCGCTCGCCGAGGTAACAGGTATGGGTATCGGTGCGTATCAGGTCGACCAGCGCCGAGCCGCCCAGGTGCTCGGCCATTTGCCAGGTCTGCGCCTTGTTGATCCACATCAGCGGGGTTTCCAGCTTCAGGCGGGTCGCCATGCCGAGGTTCAGCGCGACTTGCAGCGCTTTCATGCTATCGTCGCGGCAATCGGGGTAGCCGGAATAATCGGTTTCGCACATGCCGCCGACCAGCACGTTCAAGCCGCGCCGGTAAGCCAGGGTGGCCGCCACCAGCATGAACATCAGGTTGCGCCCGGGAACGAAGGTGTTCGGCAAGCCGTTATCCTGCATTTCTATCGCGATATCCTCGGTCATGGCCGTGTGCGACAGCTGCGAAATCAGCGAGAGGTCCAGCATATGGTCTTCGCCCAGCCGGCCTTGCCATTCCGGCGAAAACGCGCTGATTTTTTCCAGCAGGGTAGGGCGCACCGTCAGCTCTATCGCGTGGCGCTGGCCGTAATCGTAGCCTATGGTCTCGACGCGCCGGTAGCGCGACAAGGCCCAGGCCAGGCAGGTGGTGGAATCCTGGCCGCCGCTGAAGAGTACCAGGGCGCCATCTTGCTTGCAATTGTTCATATCGTGAAATAAAGAAATGTCCGCGGCGATCGCCGCCGTAAGGCCGGCCGCAACCGCGGAACGGTGAGCTTGCGATGCAATGCATGTTAATGCCAGCCTGCATTATCCCCCAAAAAAAATTTCGCTTCCGCCCTATCCCGGTCGCGCTGGCAGCGCGGTGAGGCCGCCGGTTTCACTGTTTCTTCACACTCTCCAGCACCTGATCGACAAAATCGCCGTCGGCGTCGGAAAAGCGCAGGCGCACTGGATACCATTCCAGCGCCGGCGCCAGCCACAGTTCCAGTTGCTGGTCTTGCGAGTCGGGCGGCGGCGCCTTGACGATGTGGATGGTGGCCAGCTCGCCGAGCGGGGTGCGCAGGGTTTCGCGCGCGCTGGCCTTGAAGGTCCACGGTTCGGCATCGCGCCGGCCGGCCACGAACATTTTCCATTCGCTGCCCGCTTTGAGCTGGTCGGTGGCGGCGCGGATTTGCGCGATCAGTTGCCAGGTGGCGCTGCTGCGGTCTTGTTCGCCGCCTTTGATGGGGTAGGTTACAGCCGAGGCGGTAAACCGTATGGTCTTGCTGTTGCGTTCGAAACTGGTGATGGTAGCCGGTTTGCCGAAACGTTTTTCGATGAATTTATCGGGCGCCAGGCCATGTTCGTCTATGCCGCCCTGGCTGCTGGCGTCGAGGATTTTGCCGACCAGCATGGCGCGCGTTTCGGTCACGATGCTGTATTTCTGGTCGGCGCTCAGCTGCCATTTCACCAGTGCCGAGCCGCTCAGCGGCAGGCTGCTTTGCCTGGCTCTGATACTGTATTGCAATTCCGCGGACGGCGGCAGATTGAAGTCGGCGGACCGGGCGGCGCCGCTGAGGTAAGCGAGGGCCAGGGCAAGCGGGAAATGTGGACGCATATTATTTTTCCGGAAAAACGGTGATTTTGGTGACGGTCTGGGTGGTGACCGCGCCGTTCGCTTCGGTATTGCGGATTTGCACCGGATACCATTCATGCCCGGGCGCCAGCCAGATTTCCAGCCGTGCGCGGTAAGAGCCGGGGCGCGGCGGCCGCTCCAGGCGCCAGGTCAGCAGCTTGCCTAGCCTGGTGTCGATTTCTTCCTGGCCGCTGACGACGAAGACGAAGGTGGCGGCCTCTCTTTCTTCGGCGACCTGGATCGCGATTTCGCGGCCGGCTACAAATTGCGCAGGATCGGCCCGGCCTATGCCGGCCAGTTGCATCAGGACGCTGGCCTTGTCCTGGGCGCCGTCCGCCAGCGCGACCGTGTCGGCGGAAGACGAAAAGCTGATGGACTTTTCTTGTGGCCGGAAATGGGTGGCGGTTTCGCTGCGGCTGCGCCGGGTTTCGGTGGTGGTGGCCGGCGCGATGCCGAAGCGGCCCAGGCTGCCTTCGCTGCGCAAACGGTATAGCTGGACCGATGTCAGCAGCAGGTCTAGCCCGGCCTCCACCTGCATGCGGTAGCGATTATCGCTGACTTCCCAGCTGATGTTGCCTACGCCGTACAGCGGATTGCGGTTCGGCTCGGTCCGGATCAGCTGCATGCTGAGCTGGACTGACGGCGGCGCGCTGACGCTGAATGGCGGTCTGACTTCCGCTTGAACTTCCGCTGCCGCTGCTTCCGGCAAGCTTGCCGCGGGCGCGTCCGCTGTCGCCGGCGCCTCTTTGGATGCAACGGAGGCAGGGACATGCATGGCATCCGGCATGGCGGGCGGCTGAGCCGCCGCTGCCGGCCTGGTCTGGACGGCGTGCCTGCGCGCTACGACAGCAGGCGTTCTTGCCGGCGCGGCCACCGTGTCCGGCTGAGCGCGGAAATGCACGCTGACCACGGGGGGCTGGCCGGCGCGCCGCAGTGGCTGCGGCGCCGTCGCCGCCAGCCACTGCAAAGCCGCCGCATGCAGGCCCAGAGCGGCGAGGAAAAACAGCGCGCCGCGGCGCAAGCGGCTGGCGTGCGGCAGGGGAAAGGGAGCGGTGGCGGCAATCATGGCGCTAGTGTAAACGCTTGCCGCCGCCGGCAGGATGACGGCAGCCTATTCGGGCGGCACTTGCGGCGACATAAACGGGTGCTAAACGGGCGCTAAGCGCACGCTTTTTCGCGACGCGATTGACGGCTTTGCCGACCTCATGCAAGATGGATAAGCCTCGAACGAATCACTCACCAGACTAAGGAAAAATGCGATGACTACCACGTTTTCAGGATCCGACATGCCGGGCATGAACGCCATGAACGATACGCTGTCTTTCGTCAAAAGCTTGTGGGGCAGCATGCAAGTGCCGGGCATCGTGGCGCCGCCGATGTCGGTCGATGAACTCGATAAAAAAATCCAGGAGTTGAAAACGGTGGAATCCTGGCTGACCGTGAACATGAATATGTTGCACGGAACCATACAAGCGCTGGAAGTCCAGCGCGCGACGATAGCGGCCTTAAATTCCCTCGGCGAGAGTTTCGCCAGACACGCGGCCGCCACGGCGGAACCGGCGGCCGGCCATGCCGGTTGGCCGATGCCGCCGGCCGCCACAAAAAAGGAGGAAGTGGCGCAAGCGCAGCCTGCTCAGCCGGCTGCCGCCGAGCCGCCGGCCACCGTTGCGCCGGAAAACAATTCCGCCTTCGTCAATCCGGCGGCCTGGTGGAACTTGCTGCAAGATCAGTTCAAGCAGGCGGTCAGTCAGGCGATGGAGGGCGAACCGGCAATGAAGGAAGCCCCGGCCGCCGGCACCGTGAAGGCGGCGAACGGGACGGCAGCGCAACAGACCGGCAAGCCGGCAGTTAAAAAAACGGCGACGAAAGCCAGTCAGAAAACGGCGGTGCCGCGCAAACGCGCCGCATCCAAAGTTTAATCGCCGCCGGCGCGCAAAGTGGCCAGCGCATCCTGCGTCCACAGTATGCGCCCCTCTTCAAACTGTATGCCGGCCTTCAGGATCAGGTAACGCAGCTGCGCCTCGCGCGGCAAGTGCGGGGCGCTGAAATCGCGGCTTTCTATCGCGCGGTAAGCCTGCAATTTTTGCCGGTGCAAGTCCAGGCGCCGCTCGAATTCCTCGGCCAGGCCGAGCGGGCCGAGCGCCGCATCGGCGCGCAGGCGCAGCATCAATTCGTCGCGCAATTCCATAGGCTCGCTGGCGGTCGCGGCCCAGCGCCGCAATTCGTCGCGGCCGGCCGGCAACACTACAAATTCGCGCTTGCCGGCGCGCCCGCCGTCGACCGCGCTCGACGCCACCCAGCCCTGCCCCTCCATGCGCGCCAGTTCGCGGTAGATTTGCTGATGGGTGGCATGCCAGAAATAGCCTATCGACTTGTCGAAACGGCGCGCCAGCTCGTAGCCGGAAGACGGTTTTTCCACCAGGGAAGTCAGCAGGGCGTGTGGTAAGGACATGTTTAGAAGGGATGTTCGAGGATGTTTTCAGACATTTTATATGCAACTGGTTGCATAAATAAAGTCTATTCGCTATTCTCTTATGCAACCAGTTGCACAGTTTCTCTTATTCTCACTCGCCAAGGAATACCGCCATGTCATTCTATCCACACCTGACCCAGCCGCTAGATCTCGGCTTCACCACGCTGCCGAACCGTTTGCTGATGGGCTCGATGCACGTCGGACTGGAAGAAGTCGATCACGGTTTCGAGCGGATGGCGGCGTTTTATGCCGAACGCGCACGCGGCGGGGTCGGCCTGATCGTGACTGGCGGCATCGCCCCCAACGAGCGCGGCCGCCCCATGCACGGCGGCGCCATGCTGAGCACGGCGGCCGAGGCCGAGCACCACAAGATCGTGACCGCCGCCGTGCACCAGGAAGGCGGCAAGATCGCCATGCAAATCCTGCACTTCGGCCGCTATTCTTACCAGCCTACCCTAGTGGCGCCGAGCGCGCTGAAGGCGCCGATCAACCCTTTCACGCCGCATGCGCTGACCACCGAGGAAGTCGGGCAAACCATCGCCGACTTCGTGCGTTGCGCCGCGCTGGCGCAAACGGCCGGCTACGACGGCGTCGAGATCATGGGTTCCGAAGGTTATCTGATCAATGAATTCGTGGCGGCGCGCACCAACCAGCGCGAGGACGAGTGGGGCGGCAGCTATGCCAATCGCATGCGTTTCCCGGTCGAGATCGTGCGTCGTACCCGCGAAAAAGTCGGGACTAACTTCATCCTGATTTATCGGCTCTCGATGCTCGATCTGGTGGAAGGCGGCTCGACGCTGGAAGAAGTGGTGCAGCTGGCGCAGGCGGTGGAGGCGGCCGGCGCCACCATCATCAACACCGGCATAGGCTGGCACGAAGCGCGCATCCCCACCATCGCCACCAAGGTGCCGCGCGCCGCTTACGCCTGGGTCACCAAGAAACTCAAGGGCAAGGTCGGCATCCCGCTGGTGGCGACCAACCGCATCAACACGCCGGAGGTGGCCGAGCAATTGCTGGCCGAAGACTATTGCGACATGGTCTCGATGGCGCGCCCGCTGCTGGCCGACCCGCTGTTCATGCGCAAGGCCGAGCAAGGCCGCGCCGATGAAATCAATACCTGCATAGGCTGCAACCAGGCTTGCCTCGATCACACCTTCGCCGGCAAGGTCACGTCTTGCCTGGTCAATCCGCGCGCCTGCCACGAAACCGAGTTGCTCGATGCACCGCTGGCCCAAGCCAAGCGCATCGCGGTGGTCGGCGCCGGGCCGGCCGGCCTCAGCTTTGCCACCACCGCCGCCAAGCGCGGCCATAGCGTGACCCTGTTCGATGCCGGCGCCGAAATCGGCGGCCAGTTCAACATCGCCAAGCAAGTGCCGGGCAAGGAAGAGTTTGTCGAAACCCTGCGCTACTTCGGCAAGCAGATCGCGCTCAGCGGCGTCCAGCTGAAACTCAATACGCCAGTGGCGGCAGCCGAGCTGCAAGGTTTCGACGAAGTGGTGCTGGCTACCGGCATCACGCCGCGCGTGCCGGAGATCGAGGGCATACATCATCCCAAGGTCCTGAGCTATCTGGACGTGCTGCGCGACAAGAAGCCTGTAGGCAAGAGCGTCGCCATCATAGGCGCCGGCGGCATAGGCTTCGACGTGGCCGAATACCTGAGCCACGGCGGTACCAGCCCCAGCCTGGACCCGCAGAAATTCTTTGCAGAATGGGGTGTGGACACCAGCTACCGCACGGTGGGCGGCATCTGCCATGCGGAAGTGGAAACGCCGCCGCGCCAGATTTTCCTGTTACAGCGCAAGAAATCCAAGGTCGGCGACGGCCTCGGCAAGACCACCGGCTGGATCCACCGTACCGGCTTGAAAAACCGCCGCGTGCACATGCTGGCCGGGGTCAGCTATAACAAAGTGGACGACGCCGGCCTGCATGTCACGGTCGATGGGCAGGAAAAAGTCTTGCCGGTGGATAACGTGGTGCTGTGCGCCGGCCAGGAACCGCGCCGCGATTTGCTGGCCGGTTTGCAGGCCGCCGGCAAGACGGTGCACCTGATAGGCGGCGCCGATGTCGCCGCCGAACTCGACGCCAAGCGCGCCATCAACCAGGGCGTGCGTCTGGCGGCGACTATCTGAGGGTGCTGGCGCGGGCTTACTGCGCCAGCGCTTTCTCAATGTCCGCCAGGAATTTCTTGTCGTCCGGCGCGGTCAGGCTGGAATACGCGGCCAGCACCTTGCCGTGGCGGTCGATCAGGTATTTATAGAAATTCCATTTCGGCGTGGCGCCGGTCGCCTTGACCAATTGCACATATAGCGGGTTGACGTCCTTGCCGCTGACCGAGGATTTGGAAAACATGGGGAACTTCACGCCGTAGGTGTTGAAGCAAAATTCGGCGATTTCCTTGTCGCTGCCGGGTTCCTGCTTGCCGAAGTCATTCGAGGGAAAGCCGAGCACCACCAGACCCTTGGCGCTGTATTTGGCATACAGCGCCTCCAGCCCTTCATATTGGCCGGTAAAGCCGCAATAACTGGCGGTATTCACCACCAGCACTACCTTGCCCTGGTACTGGCAAAGATTTTGCGGCGCTTCGTCTTGCAGGCGTTTGAAGCTGTGCTGAAGGATGGTGGGGCAGGCGTCGCCGCTGTCGGCTTGGACGCCCAGACTGGCGCATAGTAAGCCCAGGGCCAGGGCCGGGATCAGGATAGGGGCGGGGAAAGAAAAGCGCGGCATGATATCTCCTGGTTTGCTGTCTGCGCATCTTAGCGCAGGGGCCGGCTTCTTGCAGCACCGCGCCCGCCGCCGGCGGTTACAATGGCCGTTGTTCTTGACGACCTCATTCTGCTTCCCATGCCCGACTTCGAAGAAAAAATTTGCACGCGCGCCGCGCTGGCGCAACGCGTGGCGGCGCTGCCGCAACCGGTGGTGATGACCAACGGTGTGTTCGACATCTTGCATCGCGGCCATGTCACCTACCTGGCGCAGGCGCGCGCGCTCGGCGCTGCGCTGGTGGTGGCGGTCAACACCGACGCCTCGGTGCGGCGGCTCGGCAAGGGCGACGATAGGCCGGTGAATGGCTGTGCCGACCGCATGGCGGTCTTGGCGGCGCTGGAAGCGGTCAGCCTGGTGGTGGAGTTCGACGAAGATACCGCGCTGGAAGCGGTGCTGGCGGCCCATCCCGACATCTACGTGAAGGGCGGCGATTACGACATGCGCAGCATACCGGAAGGGCAGGCGGTGCTCGCTTACGGCGGCCGGGTGGCCGCCATCGCGTTCGAGCACGAGCGTTCCACCAGCGCGCTGCTGGCGAAAGTGCGCCGCTGACAACGCCAGAACGGCATCAAAATATACTGGGGGTAGTATATTTTAAAGGCCAATGAAACCGCGGACGTCAGGCCGATCTTCTTAAAAATGAGGGGGAGTATATGCCTGCCCTCGTCCAAATCAGCCGCCAGCCCTGGGCTCAGGCTCCGCCGGCGTAGCCGTTCTGGCGCCAGGCTTCGTACACCACCACGGCCACCGTGTTCGACAAATTCAGGCTGCGGTTGTCGGGCCGCATCGGCAGCCGTATGCGCTGTGCCGGCGGGAACGATGCGCGCAGTTCCGGCGCCAGACCGCGGGTTTCGGCGCCGAACACGAAATAATCGCCGGGCTGGAAGGCGGCCTCCGCCAAGCTGACCGAGCCGTGCGTGGTCAGGGCGAACATCCGCTGAGTATCGGGCCGCTCGCTGGCGCAAAACGCTGCCCAGCTCTTGTGCACCTTCATCGTCGCGTAATCGTGATAATCGAGGCCGGCGCGCTTCATCTTGCTGTCGTCGAGCGGGAAGCCGAGCGGCTCTATCAGGTGCAGCTGGGCGCCGGTGTTGGCGCACAGGCGGATGATGTTGCCGGTGTTCGGCGGGATTTCGGGTTCGACCAGGACGACGTGAAACAAGGTGCTTCCTTCAGAGATGGGGTGGGGTGCGGGCAAATACATAGTTCGTGATCTTGGCCGCGCCAAAGCGTTTCAGTATTGTAGCGATTTCATGCAGGGTCAGGCCAGTGGTCATCACGTCGTCCACCACGCCCAGATGCGCGCCGCGGATCTGCTCCAGCGCCGCCGTGTCGGGCAGGAAGGCGTGCCGCACATTGCGCAGGCGCGCGTCCGGATGCAGGCTGCTTTGCTGGGCGGTTTCGCGGCAGCGCTGCAACAGCGTCGCCTGCAGCGGGACGCCCAGCTGCCGCGAGAGCGGGCGGGCGATTTCCAGTGCCTGGTTGAAGCCGCGCTGGGCCAGGCGCTGCGGGCCGAGCGGCACCACGCACAGCAGTTCGGGCAGGGCCGAGCGCGGCTGCAGCAAGATGGCGTCGCGCAACATGACGGCGAACAGCGGCGCCAGCGCCAGCTGGTGGCCAAATTTGAGCGCCAGCACCAGTTGGTCTTGCGGCGCCGCGTAATCGCAGGCGACGACGGTGTAGTCGAAGGCCGGCGGATTTTGCAGGCAATCGCCGCAATGCGCCGCTGCCGCCGACGGCGGCAGCGGCAAGCCGCATTGCCGGCAGCGCGCCGGCTGTAGCGTGAAATAGCGCGCGCGGCAAGCCTGGCACAGCGCTTGTGGGCCGGTTTGCCGGCACAGCGCGCAGGCGCAAGGCAGCAGCGTCGGCAGGGCGGCGTTCTGGACGAAGCGGCGTAGGCGGTGCAAGAAGGGCATAATCCTGCGGTGGACGTGGCAAGCGTGTAAACTCGCACATTATCGCATCCGCTGGCGATGCCTTTTCTTCTTTTCCCGATGATGCTTAGTGCCCCGATCGACGTGCCGCTGGTCCGTCAGCTGTTTTCCCGCCCCGACAAAATTGCCGCGTCCGATTTCCTGCGGCGCGAAATCGCCGGCCGCATGCGCGAAAAACTCGCGCTGGTGAAAATCGCGCCGCAACGCGTGCTCGATGCCGGTTGCGGCGCCGGTAGCGATCTCGTCGAGTTGCAGAAAATTTATCCCGAAGCCCAGTTGCTGGGGGCGGATGCTTCTTACCCGCTGCTGCAACTGGCGCGCCAGCGCCGGCATTGCGCCCTGGGCGCGGTCGGTCGCCTGCTGTCGCGCTGGACCGCCTTGCGCAACGAGCCGGAGCAAGGTTTGCTGTGCGGCGATTTCGCCCGCCTGCCGCTGGCCGCCAATTCCGTCGACCTGATCTGGTCGAATCTGGCGCTGCACTGGCATCCGCAGCCCGACCTGGTGTTCGCCGAGTGGCGGCGCGCCTTGCGCACCGAAGGCTTGCTGATGTTTTCCTGCTTCGGCCCCGACACGCTGCTCGAATTGCGCCAGGCCTATGCTGCCGCCGGCCAGTCGCAACCGACGCTGGCCTTCGTCGACATGCACGATTTCGGCGACATGCTGGTCAACGCCGGCTTCTCTACGCCGGTGATGGACATGGAAAAGATCACCCTAACCTACGACGACAGCGCCAGATTGCTGGCCGATGTGCGCGCGCTCGGCGGCAACCCCTTGCTGACGAGACAGCGCGGCCTGCGCGGCCGCCGCGCGCATCAGGCGCTGTTGCAGGCGCTGGAAAGCCGGCGCAACCCCGAGGGCAAGATAACGCTGACGCTGGAAGTGGTGTATGGCCATGCGTTCCGCCCGGTGGCGCGCAAAACCGCCGCCGGCGAAGCGATCATCCGTTTCGATCTTCCCAAAAAAGGCGTTTAATCCAGATCAAACCTTCGCTAAAAAGCGCGAATTTCGCTCTGCAAACTTTGTTTCATTTGCGCCAGATCATGGATTTTGCGCGCGTATTCTGCTTGATATCCCCCTGCTTTACGCCTTATACTCTCGCAGTTGTAGAAGTTGCCAGTACGCATTTTGTGCCTGTTTGGCAAGCGTACCGGGCGGTCTGTTGAGAGAATACTAATCGGGTTTTGGGGAAATCATGAAACATGCGAAGCGATTAAAATCGTTCATGCTGGGAGCCTCGCTCATGGCAGCTGGTCTGCCGACATGGGCGGTGGTGGATAGTCAGGGCGGTCCTGCCGTGCGTGAGCTGAACTTACAGCCACCTGTGACGCAAATTGCGGAGCAAATCTATTCTATACACAATCTGATGCTGGGCATTTGCCTGGCCATTTTCGTCGCCGTGTTCGGCGTGATGTTTTACTCGATACTGAAACATCGTAAATCGCTCGGTCACAAGCCTGCGACTTTCCATGAAAGCATCGCCGTCGAAATCGCCTGGACCGTGGTTCCTTTCCTGATCGTGATCGGCATGGCTTTGCCCGCGACCAAGACCGTGGTGGCGATGAAGGACACTTCGAATGCCGACATCACGATTAAAGTGACCGGCATGCAATGGAAGTGGGCTTACGATTACCTGAAAGGCGAGGGCGAAGGCATTTCCTTCCTGTCCACGCTGTCCACTCCGCGCACCCAGGTCGGCGCGCCCGGCGTCGCTCCGACCGAGCCGCGCGGCGACAATTACTTGCTGGAAGTCGATAACGAAGTCGTGGTGCCGGTGAATAAAAAAGTCCGCATGATCACCACCGCGAACGACGTGATCCACTCCTGGACGATTCCGGCCTTCGGGGTCAAGCAGGATGCGATTCCCGGTTTCGTGCGCGATACTTGGTTCAAGGCAGAGAAAATCGGTGTATATCGCGGCCAATGCGTGGAATTGTGCGGCAAGGAACACGCCTTCATGCCTATCGTCGTGAATGTCGTCAGCGACGCAGACTACAAGCAGTGGGTCGATAGCAAGAAGAAGGAAATGGCGGCCAAGGCCGACGATCCGGCCAAGGTCTGGACCGTGGATGAACTGAAACAGCGTGGCGAAAAAGTCTATGCAGCGAATTGCGTGGCTTGCCATCAGGCTAACGGCAAGGGCGTGCCGGGCGCGTTCCCGGCGCTGGACGGTTCCGCTGTCGTGGCCGGCGCTAAAGCGGCACAAATTGCACTGGTGATGAACGGCAAAGGCGGCATGCCGGCCTGGAAGGCGACCTTGTCCGATACCGAAATCGCCGCGGCGATCACGTATACACGGAATAACTGGTCGAACAAGGCTGCCGAAAACATCGTCCAACCAGCCGAAGTGTTGGCTGCGCGTAAGTAACAGAATACACAGGAGAAACTGATGAGCACAACTACAGTCGATCACGCTCACGATCACTCTCACGACCACGCGCACGACCATCCACATGGTTTCCAGCGCTGGTTGTTTGCCACTAACCACAAGGATATCGGTAGCCTGTATCTGTGGTTCGCCTTCACCATGCTGCTGACCGGCGGCGTGATGGCCTTGCTGATACGCAGCGAATTATTCCAGCCTGGCCTGCAACTGATGCAGCCGGAATTCTTCAACCAGCTGACCACCATGCATGGTCTGGTGATGGTGTTCGGCGCCATCATGCCGGCCTTCGTCGGCTTCGCCAACTGGATGATACCGCTGCAGATCGGCGCCTCCGACATGGCTTTCGCCCGCATGAACAACTTCTCGTTCTGGCTGATGCCGCCGGCTGCGATCCTGCTGATGGCCTCGTTCTGGGTGCCGGGCGGCGCCACGGCTGCCGGCTGGACCCTGTATGCACCGCTCTCGACCCAGATGGGACCAGGCATGGACATGGCGATTTTCGCCGTGCATATCATGGGTGCCTCGTCGATCATGGGTTCGATCAACATCATCACCACCATCCTGAACATGCGCGCGCCCGGCATGACTCTGATGAAGATGCCGATGTTTTGCTGGACCTGGCTGATCACCGCTTACCTGTTGATCGCGGTGATGCCGGTACTGGCCGGCGCGATCACCATGACGCTGACCGACCGTCATTTCGGCACCTCGTTCTTTAACGCTGCCGGCGGCGGCGACCCGGTCATGTATCAACACATCTTCTGGTTCTTCGGACATCCAGAGGTGTACATCATGATTTTGCCGGCTTTCGGCATCGTGTCCCAGATCGTTCCTGCCTTCGCGCGCAAGCCTTTGTTCGGCTATGCATCGATGGTGTATGCAACCGCTTCCATCGCGATCCTGTCCTTCATCGTGTGGGCCCACCACATGTTCACCACCGGCATGCCGGTGACCGCGCAGCTGTTCTTCATGTACGCCACCATGCTGATCTCGGTGCCTACCGGCGTGAAGATCTTCAACTGGGTCGCCACCATGTGGAAGGGCTCGATGACGTTTGAAACGCCTATGCTGTTCGCAGTCGGCTTCATCTTCGTGTTCACCATGGGCGGTTTCACCGGCCTGATCCTGGCGGTCACGCCTATCGACATCCAGGTGCAGGATACCTATTACGTGGTGGCTCACTTCCACTATGTGCTGGTGGCCGGCTCCCTGTTCGCCTTGTTCGCCGGTTACTACTACTGGGGTCCGAAGTGGACCGGTTTCATGTACAACGAGACCCGCGGCAAGATCCACTTCTGGGGCTCGCTGATCTGGTTCAACGTGACTTTCTTTCCTATGCACTTCCTGGGCCTGGCCGGTATGCCGCGCCGCTATGCCGACTACCCGGCGCAATTCACCGATTTCAACGTGATCGCATCGATAGGCGCTTTCGGTTTTGGTCTGATGCAAGTGTATTTCCTGTTCGCGGTGGTGATTCCGTCGATCAAGGGCGGCAAGCCGGCTCCGGCCAAGCCATGGGATGGCGCCGAAGGTCTGGAATGGACGGTGCCTAGCCCTGCGCCTTTCCATACGTTTGAAGAACCGCCGGTAGTTAAATAATCGCTTCACCATGGAATGTCTTGCTCCGGCCCGGCCGGAGCAAGCCCTGAAAAATGAGCAACGACAAAAAGCCAAATAACCTGAGAACAGCATTGATACTGTTTTCTGTCGCACTGATATTTTTTATCGGCGTCATCGTGAAACAGACCTGGTTACGCTGAGACGGGAATATAGACGCTATGTCGCAGGAACAAGATCAGGCTGGAAACGGCACCCGCAAGCTGAATGCCGCGATGTTGGGCAAGTTGCTGGTGATTGCCGCGCTGATGTTCGGCTTCGGTTATGCGCTGGTGCCGATTTACAAGCAGATTTGCGAGTTGACCGGAGTGAATATCCTCACTCCCAAGGATATTTCAGTCAAAGAACTATCGAATTCGCAAATAGACAGAAATCGTGAAGTGACCATAGAGTTCGATGCCAATACCCAGGGGCCGTGGCGTTTCCGGCCCACCGTGTCCAGCATGAAAGTGCATCCGGGCGAAATGGCGCAGATCGTGTACGAAGTGGTGAACAAGCAGGCTTATAAGATGGATGCACAGGCGATACCTAGCTACGCACCGCAACAAGCCGGCAGCTACTTCAAAAAGATGGAATGCTTTTGCTTCAAGCAACAGACCTTGGGGCCGAACGAAGCGAGGCAGATGCCGGTCGTGTTTTATATCGATCCGGCGCTGCCCAGGGAGGTGAAGACCATCACCTTGTCCTATACTTTTTTTGAGGTGGGCGCGAAACCGCAAACGGCAAGTCTGGAAGGGCAGGGCGCAAGATGAGTGAATTAAAAGACGCCAGCAAACGAAAAGCTTCGTTTGTGGCAACGGTCAAGGCGGTATTCTGGTCGTTTTTAGGCATACGCAAGAAAAACGATTATGAGCAGGATGCGGCGCAGCTGAATCCTGTGCACGTGATTATTGCCGGTATTCTCGGCGCGCTGATCTTTATCGCGACGCTGGTGTTTATCGTCAAGCAAGTCGTCGCAAAATAACAATTCGAGTAGTAAATTAAATTGCATCGGGAGATGGAAATGAGTTCTCAACACGCTAAAGCGCCTTATTATTTTGTGCCAGGCCCATCCAAATGGCCGGTACTCGGTGGCGCCTCTTTATTGCTGACCATGCTGGGCGCTTCGGCCTGGGTGAATGGTGCGGCTTGGGGCGCCTATCTGAATTTCACCGGTATTTTTCTGACGCTGGTGGTGTTGTATAACTGGTTCGGCGACGCCATCGCCGAGTCGGAAGGCGGCAAATACAGCGAGCGTATCGACATCTCCTTCCGTTGGAGCATGAGCTGGTTCATTTTCTCCGAAGTCATGTTCTTCGGCGCATTTTTCGGTGCGCTGTTTTATGCGCGCAGCATCAGCATGCCCTGGCTGGCCGACCTCGATCACAAAGTCTTGTGGCCCGATTTCGCTGCGCAATGGGGCAATACCGGCCCGGCCGGCACCGTGGAATCCTTCGAAACCATGGGGCCGTTCCCGATTCCTACCATCAATACCGCCTTGTTGCTGACTTCCGGCGTGACTTTGACGATCGCCCACCACGCCCTGCGTCTGGGCCAGCGCGGCAAGACTGCGCTGTGGCTGGCGGCTACGGTGTTGTTGGGTGCGGTGTTCATGGGTTTCCAGGCTTTCGAATACATTCATGCCTACCATGAGCTGAACCTGAAACTGACTTCCGGTATTTACGGTTCGACTTTCTTCATGCTGACCGGTTTCCACGGTTTCCACGTCACCATGGGCGCGATCATGTTGTCGGTGGTGCTGTTCCGTGTCATGAAGGGCCACTTCACCCCCGATCATCATTTTGCCTTCGAAGGCGCCGCCTGGTACTGGCACTTTGTCGACGTGGTCTGGCTCGGTCTGTATGTCGTAGTCTACTGGCTGTAAGCCGGACTGCGCCGGCAGAATAAAAAAGCCGCACATGGAGTGCGGCTTTTTTTGCATACTGAGGAAAGTCGATAGGCTGAATTGCTTGAATTACCTGATGCCGGTCGGTTGTATCAAACCATAATGATTGGCGACCAGGATCAGGATGAACAGGCAGATGGAAAATCCGACCCGGAACGCCAGCGCTTTGACGGTGCGGTTGCTCTTCCCTTTGTCTTTCATTAAATACACGAGTGCAGAGCCAAGACTGAAGATGATGAGGAAGAATGCAACGGCGACGAGAATTTTCATGCTGATTTTCTGCTCAGGCAAATTGATGATGGCGCTATTGTAATGCCTATTTCTTTCCGTATACGTCTCTGGCCGCTAATAGTCGCCGCATTATTGATCAGTCTGGGTATCAGCCTCGGGCAATGGCAAACCCGCCGCGCAGTGGAAAAAGAAAACTATGCCAGCCAGATTGAGCAGCGCGCGCAATTGTCGGTGCTGGCCTTGCGTGACGATACTGCGCCGCAAGCGGTCACAGCATTTCGCCGTTTGCTGGTGCGCGGGCAATTTGTCAGCGGCTGGCCGCTCTACCTGGATAACCGCCCTTTGCGTGGCAAGGCCGGTTTCTATGTGCTGATGCCCTTGCGCATAGAGGGCAGCAGCAAACATGTGCTGGTGGCGCGCGGCTGGCAAGCGCGCGACCCGCAGCAGCGTACCCGTCTGCCGGCACTGGTTACGCCCTCGGCTAGCTTGGCGCTGGAGGGGATAGCCAGGCAGCAGCTGGATAGAGTCATGCAACTCGGACAGGCCGACAGCGTGCAGCCGGGCGGCATCATCCAGAACCTCGATCTGGATAGTCTATCCAAGGCCAGCGGCTTGCAGTTCTATCCCTTCATCGTCGAGCAGACTTCGGATCTGGCCGATGGTTTGCAGCGCGACTGGCCCATGCCATCCAGCGGCGCCGACAAGCATCGCGCCTATGCATTCCAATGGTATGCGCTGGCTGCTATGGCCTTACTATTTTTTGTTGTGACAGGATTTCGTCGTGGAAAACACCGATAAACAAACTTCTCGCGGTCGCTGGAAACTCATGCTGGTGCTGGCCGTCTGTGCCGCCCCCATGATTTTTTCTTATCTCGCGTATTACCTCATCAAGCCGAGCGGCCGCACCAATTACGGCGCCATCCTCGATCCGCGCCTGTATCCGATGCCGCAGCTGAATGCGCATCTGCTCGGGCAGGAGGAAAAAACGCAGGAGCTGGATGCCTATAGCGGTAAATGGATCATGCTGCAGATAGACGGCGGCGCCTGCCCCGACGCTTGCCGCAAGAAACTGTACGACATGCGCCAGTTGCGTCTGGCGCAAGGCAAGGAAATGGAGCGCATAGAACGCGTCTGGCTGCTGACCGATGAGCAGCCGGTGGCGACCATGCTGCTGCGCGAAGTCGACGGCACCCATGTGCTCAGGGTGGCGCCGGCCGCACTGAAAAACTGGTTGCCGACCGAGGACGGCAGCCAGATCAGCGAGCATATTTACCTGATAGACCCGCGCGGCAACCTGATGATGCGCTTCCCCAAGGATGCCGATCCTAACAAGATCAAGAAAGACCTGGGCAAACTGTTGCGCGCCTCGGCGATAGGTTGATTATGTGGATACAACTGGCCATCACCGGCTTGCTGGTGGCGCTGCTGCCCTTGTCGCTGGTATGGGTGTCCAGGGATCAGAATAAATATCGCAAGCTGGTGGCGGTGACCCTGTTCCTGACTTTCGACCTGATCATGTTCGGCGCGTTTACCCGCCTGACCGATTCCGGCCTCGGCTGCCCCGACTGGCCCGGCTGCTACGCGCAAGCCAATCCGCTGCAAGCGCATGCGGCGATCGAGGCGGCTGAAGCCGCGCTGCCGCACGGCCCGGTCACGCTGCAAAAAGCCTGGGTCGAGATGCTGCATCGCTATCTGGCCATGAGCGTCGGCGTGCTGATCGTGGCCCAGACCGTGATCGCCTGGCGCCAGCGCAAGGTCTTGAGCGGCTCGCCGTGGCTGCCTACAGTCCTGTTGCTGTGGGTCTGCCTGCAGGGCGCTTTCGGCGCCTGGACCGTCACGCTGAAATTGCAGCCGATCATCGTCACCACCCATTTGCTGTTGGGCATAGGTTTGCTGGCACTATTGGCGTCCTTGCTCGAGCAACAGCATCCGCCTATGCGCATTGCGGCGGACAAGGCCGGCCGCCTGGTCTGGCCGGCGACGCTGGCCTTGCTGCTGCTGCTGATACAGGTGGCGCTAGGCGGCTGGGTGAGCACTAACTATGCTGCTCTGGCTTGCCATGATTACCCCATGTGCAATGGCGAATTCCTGCCGGCGATGGATTTCGGCCACGCTTACAGCCTGTGGCGGCAGCTCGGGCAAACCGCCGAAGGCGCTTATCTGCCGTTTCCGGCGCTGGTGGCGATACAGTGGGTGCATAGAAATTTCGCCTTGCTGGTGCTCGCCGTGGTCGCCGCTGTGGGCTGGCGCGCCAGCCGGCTGGCCGGACTCGAGACCTTGGGACGCCAGTTGCTGGCACTGATCGTTGTGCAATTTTTACTAGGAATTGCTACCGTCTTTTTCTCCTGGCCCTTGCTGCTGGCCGTGCTGCATAACGGCGGTGCAGCCTTGCTCGTGCTTTTACTGACCATGCTAAACTACCGCGTCCGGCGTGCCAGCCGCGCCGTGCCCCACTGAACCATCATGACGACTTTAAGCTTGCCCTCCAACCGTTTAGCTCAGTACTGGGCCTTGACCAAACCGCGCGTCACCCAATTGGCCGTGTTTTGCGCCGTGATAGGCATGTTTCTGGCGACGCCCGATTTGCCCGACTGGCGCGTGGTGCTGGCCGCCACCGTAGGCATCTGGCTGCTGGCCGGGGCTGCGTTTGCCGTGAATTGCCTGCTCGAGCGCGAAATCGACGCCCGCATGGCGCGCACCGCCCGCCGCGCCACCGCCCAGGGCGAGATTACCGTCACCCAGACTCTGGTGTTTTCCGGCCTGATAGGCGGACTCGGCATGTGCTTGCTGTATATCTTGGTGAACCCGCTGACCATGTGGCTGACCTTCGTCACCTTCGTCGGTTACGCCGTCATCTACACCCTGATCCTGAAACCGGCCACACCGCAGAATATCGTGATCGGCGGCTTGTCCGGCGCGATGCCGCCGGCGCTCGGCTGGGCCGCGATAGCGAACGATGTGCCTATGCAAGCCTGGTTGCTGGTGTTGATTATCTTCATCTGGACCCCGCCGCATTTCTGGGCGCTGGCGATGTACCGGCGCGACGATTATGCGCGCTCTGGTCTGCCGATGTTGCCGGTCACGCACGGGCTGGAATTCACACGTTTCCATGTCTGGCTATACACGATAGCGCTGTTTGCGACTACCATGCTGCCGTATGCGGTGCACATGAGCGGCTTGATTTACCTGGTCAGCGCGGTGATACTGGGCGCGATCTTCCTGTGGTACGCCTGGCGCATCTACCGCCACTATGACGATGTGCTGGCGCGTAAGACTTTCACTTATTCTATCGTCTACCTGTCCTTGCTGTTCGCGGCCTTGTTGATCGATCATTACATCAAATTATGAAAATGCTGAAGTTACTGGCCGGATTGGCGCTGGCCTTAGGCTTGGCGGCCTGCGGCAAGCCGGCAGAAAAATTCACCAATACCGATCTGACCGGGCTCGATTACGCCCAGGACTTTGCCTTGACCGATCATCACGGCAAGCCGCGCACGCTGGCCGATTTTCGCGGCAAGGCGGTGGTGATTTTCTTCGGTTACACGCAATGCCCGGATGTCTGCCCGACCACGATGGCCGAGATGGCGAGTGTGATGCAGCAACTGGGGCCGCTGGCGGACCAGGTGCAAGTGCTGTTCGTCACCGTCGACCCTGAGCGCGATACCCAAGCCCTGCTGGCCAGCTATGTGCCGAATTTCGATGGGCGCTTCCTCGGCCTGTACGGCGACGCCGCCGCCACCGCGAAAGTCGCCAAAGACTTCAAGGTGTTTTACCAAAAAGTGCCGGGCAAGACGCCGGCCAGCTACACGATGGATCACACCGCCGGCAGTTATGTGTTCGACCGCCAGGGCCGGATACGCCTGTTTCTGCGACATGGGCAGGGGGCGGAGCCGATCGCGCACGATCTGAAGTTGTTACTGCAATAAACGTCGTTTAAGAAAGCATAAAGGCACTCCGCGGAGTGCCTTTATTGTTTGCAAAACTAGCCTTTATTGAGCGAAACTGGCCAGCGCGCCCTTCATTTTTTTCAGCGCCGCGCTTTCTATCTGGCGTATGCGCTCGGCGGAAACGCCGTATTCGTCGGCCAGCTCGTGCAGGGTGGCGCCGCTGCCGTCATCGTTCTGCAACCAGCGCGCCTCGACGATGTGGCGCGAACGGGCGTCCAGCTTGGACAGGGCGGTTTCCAGCCCTTCGCTTTGCAGGCGGTCGTACTGGCGGGTTTCCAGCACACGGGTAGGCTCCTCGCTTTCTGTCTTCAGATAGGCGATAGGGGCGAACTTGTCGTCGTCATCGTCGGTCGGCGCATCGAGTGCGATGTCGCGGCCCGATAAGCGCATTTCCATCTCTATGACTTCTTCGCGCTTGACGTCCAGCGTCTTTGCCAGCGCATCGATTTGCTTGGGCGACATCGCATCCAGGCCTTCTTTGTGGCTGCGCAGGTTGAAGAACAGCTTGCGTTGCGCCTTGGTGGTGGCAACCTTGACCAGACGCCAGTTCTTCAAAATGTACTCGTGCATCTCGGCCTTGATCCAGTGCATCGCATACGACACCAGGCGCACGCCCTGATCGGGGTCGAAACGTTTGACCGCCTTCATCAGGCCGATATTGCCTTCTTGGATCAGGTCGGCATGCGGCAAGCCGTAACCAAGATAGCCGCGCGCGATAGAAACGACCAGACGCAGATGCGACATCACCAGTTGCTGGGCGGCCGCCAGATCATTCTCTTGGCGCAATTTGCTGGCCAGGTCGACTTCTTGCTCATGTGTCAACATAGGCAAGCGGTTGACCACCGAGATATAGGCGTCGATATTGCCCAAGCTGCCGCTGAAGCCCAGCGCCAGCGCAGTGCTGTCGGAAGCCGGTATCAGTTGTGTAGCTGTGCTTGCCATTATTTCTCCTCATTGCCGTCAGACTGAACAAAGACTGTCCAGGCGACCGTATCAAGTCCTTATATTAGCACTCTCTGAAGAAGAGTGCTAACGCTGCGCGCTTAAGCTTGTTTTTAAGCAAAAAACTATTGCTTATTAATTTAAAATTTAAATAATCTATGCATAGTTAGAGCAAGCAAAACCGGAAAAGTTGCTTATTCCGCCAAAAATTAACTGCTGCGGGCGAGCTGGCGACGCACCGAGAGGAAGGCGCCAGCCAGCCCCAGCAATACGCTCAGGCCGAGCAAGGGCAGGCTGGAGGCGATGCCGAGCGGCGCCAGGCGGAATTCCGAGGCATACAATTTTGCGAATTCTGCAATCGCCTGGTTCAGCGGATGCAGCGCCGCCGCGATCAGGGCCAGCGCCAGGCAAGCGGCCAGCAAGCCGAGCAGGGCGCCAGTGTAGTAGTAAGGCTTATGGATGAAGCTATTGGTGGCGCCCAGCAGGCGGGCGACCGCGATTTCGGCCTGATGCGAGATGACTTGCAAGCGGGTGGCGTTAAAGACCACGACCACCACCACGATGCTGAGTATGATCGCCAGCAACAGCAAGCCCAGTTGAAAGATCTGGATCAACGCTGCCAGGCGCTTGACCCAGGCCGAATCAACTTGCACTACATCGACTTCGGGCAAGCTTTTCAATTGCGCCACCAGGCTATCGAGTTTGCCGGCATCGCCATTCGCCACGGCCAATACATAGGCATCCGGCAAGGGATTGGCGCCCAGCGTGGAGAGTACTTCGGCCAGGCTGGAGGTCTGCTCCAGCGCGGCCAGCGCCTTGTCTTTCGGCACGAAATTCAGCCTGGCGCCGATGCCGCTTTCCTTCAGTAATTTTTTAATCGGAATCGAGAGCGCGGTGGCGTTCGCGCGCGGCGTGTCCGGGCTCAGGAAAATGCTGATTTCCGGTTCTATCGATAACTGCGATGAAACCGGGCGCATGTTTTCTATTAGCGTCAGGCCGGCGATCGGCAGCGCTAAGGCAATCGCGACTACCAGCACATTGAACAGAAAATTGCCGGGGCTGGCGCGCAGATGCGCGTAAGCGCTTTTCAGCGCGAACAGATGCTGACGTAACCAGTTAGTCATGGGTATCCTTGGTGGAGGGCCGTTCAGGCAGTCAGTGCCGATTGCCAGCTGTCGCTGATTTGCCCGTGGTTCAGGTAAATCACGCGGCTGGCACTATCCAGAAATTGCTCGTCGTGGCTGGAAATGACGCAGGTGACGCCGGCGCTCTGGAAGGCTTTCAGCGCGCTCAACACCATGTTCGCATTGTCGCGGTCGAGAAAGGCGGTCGGCTCGTCGGCCAGGATGATTTGCGGCCGGTTGACGATGGCGCGCGCGATGGCGACACGCTGCTGCTCGCCGCCCGATAAGGCGAGCGGCATGCAGGCCGCCTTGTCGGTCAGCCTGACTTTTTCCAGCGCCGTGCGGGCGCGCGTGGCCGCTTCGCCGGCGGCGGCGCCGGTCACGAGCAGCGGCAACATCACGTTGGCCAATACATCGCGGTCGGCCAGCAGGCGCTGTTCCTGCAAAATCAGGCCCAGCTTGCGGCGCAGATAAGGCAGGCTGCCGGCCTTCAGCTTGCCGATATCCTGGCCGTGCATGCGGATACTGCCGCTGCTCGGCTTTTCTATGCCGGCGATCATTTTCAGCAAGGTCGATTTGCCGGCGCCGGAAGGCCCCGCCAGGAAAATCAATTCGCCTTCGGCGATCGACAGCGAGACGTCGCGCAAGGCAAACGCGTCAGCGGAATACTGCTTGGTGACATGTTCGAAGGTGATCATGGCAGTTCGATAAAATTTTAGTTGAGCAGTGCGTCCACGAATTCCCGGGCATTGAACGGTTGCAAGTCTGCTATCTGTTCGCCTATGCCGATGAAATAGACCGGCACCGGCCGGTTCTTGGCGATCGCGGCCAGCACGCCGCCCTTGGCCGTGCCGTCCAGCTTGGTGATGACCAGTCCGGTCAGTTGCAAGGCGTCGTCGAAGGCCTTGACTTGCGCCAGCGCGTTCTGGCCGGTGTTGCCGTCGATAATCAGCAAGATCTCTTGCGGCGCGCCTTCCATGCCCTTGGCGATCACGCGCTTGATCTTTTTTAACTCTTCCATCAGATGCAGCTGGGTCGGCAGGCGGCCCGCGGTATCCACCATCACGACATCGATGCCGCGCGCGCGCGCCGAGGCGACCGCATCGAAGGCGACCGCGGCCGGATCGCCCGATTCCTGGGAAATCACGGTGACATTGTTGCGCTCGCCCCAGATCGTCAATTGTTCGCGCGCCGCCGCGCGGAAGGTGTCGCCGGCCGCCAGCAACACCGATTGCTGATGGACTTGCAGGTGTTTCGCCAGCTTGCCTATGGTGGTGGTCTTGCCGGCGCCGTTTACGCCGGCGATCATCATCACCAGCGGCTGATGACGGCCGAGTTCCAGCGGCTTTTGCAAGGGGGTCAGCAAGTCCAGCAGCAAGGCTTTGAGCGCCAGCCTGACTTGTTCGGCTTCGGTCAGCTTTTCTTCCTTGACCTTTTTCTTCAAGCCGTCCAGCAAAAACTGGGTCGCCTCGACGCCGGCGTCCGCCATCAGCAGGGCCGCTTCCAGTTCTTCATATAATTCGTCGTCGATGCGGGCGCCGATGAACAGGGTGGTCAGATTGGACGAGGTTTTCGCCAGCCCGGCCTTGAGCCGGCTCAGCCAGGAACGCTTAGCTTCGGCGGGTTCCGCCGGCACCGGGGCGGAAGGCGCCGGTGCCGCTGCAGTCGCTGCGGCCAATGGATGGACTGCCGGCGCCATCGGCGTTGCCGCCACGGCAGTCGGTTCGTCCTTGGGTTTTCTTTTGAAAAAACTAAACATCGGGGGATAGTATGAGAAAGCGGGTAGCTGCAATCGGCCTGCCCTGGATTAGAATGCTGCCATTCTATCAGACCATGCCCGGCACTTATTTGCCGGCACCAGCAAACCCATGAACACTAAGACAAAAAAAGCCGCACCGGTCAAACGCGCGACGCATCAGGTAAGGATCATAGGCGGCCAGTGGAAGCGCACGCCGCTGAACGTGATCGACGCCGAAGGCTTGCGGCCGACCCCGGACCGGGTGCGCGAAACGGCGTTTAACTGGCTCAACCATTTATTCGACGGCAACTGGGCGGGGGTGAGTTGCCTCGATTTATTCGCCGGCAGCGGTGCGCTGGGTTTCGAGGCGGCCAGCCGCGGCGCCCGGCAGGTGAGCATGGTGGAAGCGCATACGCCGGCCCTGCGCCAGCTGGAACAGGTCAAGCAAAAGCTGAACGCCAGCCAGGTTTCCCTATTGCGCGGCGATGCACTCAAGTGCGCCGCCAGCCTGGCGGCGCAAGGGCAGCGGTTTACGCTGATCTTCCTCGACCCGCCGTTTAAGCTGGACTGGCTGGCCAAGATACTGCCCTTATGCGGCGGTTTATTAGATGAACACGGCTTGCTGTATGTGGAAGCGGAGCATCTCTTGACCGATAGCCGCGTCGAGGGAAGTGCGCCGGCCTGGATGGCCGGCTGGCGCGTCATACGCGCGGATCAGGCCGGCAGCGTATTCTTTCATATATTGCAACGCAGCATTTTGCTGCCTGATACGCACGAAAATCAGGCATAATGCTCGCTCGATTGGTGCATATCCTTACGCGGGTAGCGAAAAAAGGGAGTGAAGATGGTCACAGCCGTTTATCCGGGAACATTTGATCCGCTGACCCGTGGTCACGAAGATCTGGTGCGTCGCGCCTCGGGTCTTTTTGATACGCTGGTGGTCGGCGTGGCGGATAGCAAGAGCAAGAAGCCATTTTTCAGCCTGGACGAGCGCCTGTCGATCGCCAATGAAGTGCTCGGGCATTATCCGAATGTGCGGGTCGAGAGTTTCTCCGGCCTGCTCAAGGATTTCGTGCGCAAAAACGATGCGCGCGTGATCGTGCGCGGTTTGCGGGCCGTCTCCGATTTCGAATACGAGTTCCAGATGGCCGGCATGAACCGCTATCTGCTGCCCGATGTCGAGACCCTGTTCCTGACGCCTTCCGACCAGTATCAATTCATCTCGGGCACCATCGTGCGCGAGATCGCCATGTTTGGCGGCGATGTGTCCAAGTTCGTCTTCCCTTCGGTCGACCGCTGGCTGAAGCAAAAGGTTGCTGCGCTGAGCGAGAAATAATTTGTTGAGAAGTGAGTTTGTATGGCACTGATGATTACCGACGATTGCATCAATTGCGACGTCTGCGAGCCCGAATGCCCGAATGATGCGATTTTCATGGGCCCGGAAATTTACGAAATCGATCCCGAGAAATGCACCGAGTGCGTAGGCCATTACAAAGAGCCGCAATGCAAGCAGGTGTGCCCGGTCAACTGCATCCCATTCAACCCCGAATGGCGCGAAACGCCGGCCCAGCTGCAGGCGAAATACGAGCGTCTGCAGGCGGAACAACAGGCTTAATCAGTTGCAGCGCACCCGATTCCTGCCGGCCTTTTTTGCTGCATACAGCGCACGGTCGGCGCGCAACACCATCGCGCTGGCCACGCCGCCGGCTTCTCCCTGATTGAGCGCCGGATTCACGATGCTCAAGCCTATCGAGATGGTAGTCTGACAACTTCCGCTCTGGTTCAGCCGGAACGGCTGATCGGCGATACTCTTACGTATGCGTTCGGCCACCAGCATGGCGTCCTGCAAGCCGGCATTGACCAGCAACACCACGAATTCCTCGCCGCCGTAACGGCCCAGCGTATCGCTGAGGCGCAGCTCGGCCTTGATGCGCCGGGCGACTTCGCGCAGCACTTCGTCGCCGCCCTGATGGCCGTGGCGGTCGTTGATCTGTTTAAAAAAATCGATATCCAGGTACAGGCAGGCGATGCTGTACTGCTGGCGGCGTGCACGCGCCAGTTCTTCCAGCGTCCTTTGCTCGACATAGCGGCGGTTGCTGACCCTGGTCAGCGGGTCGGTCAGGCCGATATAAGTCAGGCGTTCGTTGTTGAGCACGTTTTCCAGGCAGACTGCGATGATGGAAGCCAGTCTTTCGATAAAGTCGGTCGCCATCGTCGAGGAAAAGCGCTCGGCCTGAAAACTGCCGAGATTGAGGCAGCCTATCAGGCGGAATTGTCGCAACAAGGGCACGACCGCGACGCTGGCCGGTTGATCGGGACAGGTGCTGAATAGCTGGCCGTGCAGCGCGGCCTGAAATACTCCCAGCACCGGTTTGCGCTCGGGCTTGAACTGCTGGCCGAGTTCCGTTTTATGCCGGACAAAACTCAGGTGCGGAAATTCGTCCAAGTCGATTTTCAGATCAAGCAGCATCTGCTGCAAATCGCCGTGAGGATCGAGCAGGGTCAGCGTCACCATATCGAGTTCCGACGTGAGCGCGAGCGCGCTGAAAATCGTCGCAATCAATTCGCGAAAACTGCTGGCGCCTATCAGTTTCAGGTCGAAGCCTTGATGGCGCGCCATGATGTTTTGATTGCGGTGCGCCTGGTCCAGCAAGTCTTGCAGCCGGGCGCGCAACAACTTGTTTTCCATGCGCCATTCGTCCGCAGACTGTTTGTGCGGCGGTGCGGCGTTGCTGACAGGTAAGGCGCTATCCATAGGGTTCCTGATGAGTTGGGTGACGGCTGGCCGATTCAGAATGCGATTTGCATCTCGGCCTGAGCGCCGATGCGCAGGCCAAGCCCGGCGCCGCGCTCGAGGATCGCGTTCATACCGAAGCAAATGCCGCCATCCAGCAGCGGATTGGCGCGATACGCTTGCAAGATGTCGAGCGGGTTGAAACCGGGCATGCCGCTCAGCTGATCGACGGCCGGTATCGTGCAGCGGGCGCAGGGCTTGACCGGGCGCAGCCGTATCTGGTCGCCGATATCGAAAAATTCGGCGTAATCCTCTTCATAGGCGGCGACGCCGTCGAGCACGATATTCGGGCGGAAACGGTTCATGGGAACGGCGTCTTGCCCCTGCGCCTGCAGGCGCCGGTTCAAGTCGTCCAGCGATGCCGCCGCAATCAACAGCATGGGATAGGCATCCGAAAAGCGCGTCGGCACGGCCGCGCCGGCGGTCCATTTGTTTTCGATCAGCCGCTGCGCCTGCGGCGCGAAGCGCACCAGCCGGCAGGCGACGCCGGCCGCGCTGCTGCACCAGTTCGCCGCCGCGTCGCCGCAATCATGGGCTTGCACGCTGTCGTCCCAGACTTGCACCGTGCGCGTAACGATGTGTTCCGGCCAAGCCAGCGGCAATGCCAGCGGCGCCAGGCCGGGCGCGTTCAGCACCAGCGCGCCCGGCAGTAGCGCCGGGCGTAGGCGCGCCAACGCCGGACAGCTGCGCTGGCTCAGGAAGTGGCCGGCCTCGTCCACCAGCATCCATTCCCTGTCGTGCACACCCAGATAGGACAAGCCGGCCGCTGTCAGCGTGGCGGATTGCAGCGCGATGCCGGCGCAGGATTTAATCGGATAGATGTTCAGTTCGGCGATGGTAGGCATGGCTGGCGAGCAAGAATAATACGGATGGCAAAGGGAGCGGATATTTTAATAGACTTGCCGCCTGTTTTACGTGTATTTCATGCAAGTTGCTTGCTGAAGAATGCGCGAATCGCAGTGAGCGTAGTTTTCGAGGCGGAATGCAGCGTGGCTGCCAGCGGTTTACTTCCCCCGGAATTCGCGTCTGTACTGGGACGGCGAGGTATGGAACTGGCGCGCAAAATGGCGGCGCAGCAGCAGGGCGGAGCCAAAACCGGTAGCGACCGCGATCTCGTCTATAGCCAAATGGCTGGTTTCCAGCTGGCGCTGCGCCTGCGCCAGGCGCTGGTTCAATAGCCACAGTCCGACGGTGGTGCCGGTCAGTTGCTGGAAGTGCCGGGTGAAGCTGCGCCGGCTCATCAGGGCCCTTTGCGCCAGACTGTCCAGGCTGTGCGCTTCGGCCAGATGCTGCTGCATCCATTCCAACACCCTGGACAAGCGGTGATCGCTGGCCAGGACCGGCACAGGCTGTTGTATGTATTGCGCCTGCCCGCCCTGGCGGTGCGGCGCGACCAGCAGCCTGCGCGCGATATGGCTGGCCAGTTCGGCGCCATAGGCGGCGCGCACTACATGCAGGCAGCAATCGATGGCGGCGGCGGTGCCGGCCGAGGTAATCACATCGCCATGGTCCACATACAAGACATCCGGCTCCAGCGCGACATCCGGGTAGCGCCGTGCGAATTCCGCGCTCAGCGCCCAGTGGGTGGTAGCGCTGCGCCGGGCCAGCAAGCCGGCTTCCGCTAGCACGAAGGCGCCCAGGCACAGACCCAGC
>JACPWS010000049.1 GCA_016196925.1 Burkholderiales bacterium
CAACCTCAACATCGGCCGCAAGATCGCCAGCGTCAGCCTGCCCGGTATGCCGCACCTCGGCTCCGGCATCACCTGGGATTACCACGGCAAGCCGGTGCTGGCCACGCCTAACCTGAAGGAAGGCGTGGTCACCGTGGTCGACATGCAGACCTGGCAAACCGAAAAACAAATCAAGACCCTGGGCCCGGGCTTCTTCATGCGCAGCCACGAGAACACGCCCTACGCCTGGGTCGACGTTTTCAACGGCAGCAAAGACCGCGACGTGATTCAGATCATCGACAAGCAAAAACTCGAAGTCGTGGCCCAGCTAAAGCCGAGCCCCGGCCAGGTCGCCGCCCACACCGAATTCACCCGCGACGGCAAATACGCCCTGGTCAGCATCTGGGAAAACGACGGCGCGCTGGTGATCTACGACGCCGCCACGCTGCAGGAAATCAAACGCATCCCCATGAAAAAACCATCCGGCAAATACAACGTCTACAACAAGATCACGCGCTCGGCCGGCACCAGCCATTGAGCACGGATGCAAGCTCAACGTGAAATGCCGGCAGGCCGCTCCCGCAACGGCGATGTGGCTTGGCGGCCGCCCTGCCTGGCCGGGCGGCGCTCATCGAGGCGCACCGGCGCGGGCTTAAAATGTCTTCGCAAAACGCTGGGAATTGACATAACATGTTCGGATAAGTGGATCACTGATCGCCGTCAATTTTTCGCTGCCGCTGCGCCTGCACGACTGAAACGCCGTCTTGCAAGCTGAATGCGCAAGTTGCGCATTTTCAATATGTAACTGTGTTTGTCAGTTACGCCATTGCATACGCGAAGGAGTTTTTCCGTGACCTATCAAGCGCGTGAAATTCCCGATAATTTTGTAGCCAAGTGGCAAGAAACAACCAATGTCATGGCCGACATCTTCGAGGTGCCGGCCGGTCTGATCATGCGCGTATTGCCGGAGCAGATAGAGGTGCTGGTATCCAGTCATAGCGCCGGCAACCCCTATGAGGCGAGCGAAAAGGCGAAACTGAACACCGGCCTCTACTGCGAAACGGTAATGGCCAGCCGCAAGCTGTTGCAAGTGCCGAATGCGCTGGAAGACGCGCACTGGAAGAGCAATCCCGATGTCGCGCTGAACATGATCTCGTATCTCGGTGTGCCGCTGCTGTGGCCCGATAATGAGGTGTTCGGCACTATCTGCGTGCTGGACAGTAAAACGCGCAAATTCCAGGCAAAATACGTCGATCTGATGTGGGAAATCAAGAAAAGTATAGAAGCCGATTTCAAAGTGATACAGCAGCAAGAGCGCCTGGTTGACAGCAATACCGAGTTGCGTCTGGCCATAGAATCCCAGCGTAGCGACGCCATGAAGCTGGCGCAGACCAACGAAGAGTTGAACGCTGCGCTGGCGACGCTAAAAAAAATGCAGGGCGAATTATTGCGCTCGGAAAAAATGGCGGCGCTCGGCGCGCTGGTGGCGGGCGTCTCGCACGAATTGAATACGCCGATAGGCAATAGCCTGATGGCTGCCAGCACCCTGCAATCGCATGCCGCAGAATTTTCCGCCGACCTGCTCAAGGGCGTGACGCGCGGCCGTATGCACGAATTTGTCGAAGCGATCAACCAGGGCGCAGAGTTGCTGATGCGCAGCCTGGCTCACGCCGCCGAATTGGTGGGCAGTTTCAAGCAGGTCGCCGTCGATCAATCCAGCATGAAACGCCGGACTTTTTATCTCGATACAACGATAGCCGAAATCCTGATCGCACTCGGACCGTCTATCCGTAAGAGTGGGCTTACGGTCGAACGCAATATTCCGGCTGGTATCACGATGGATAGTTATCCCGGAGCATTGGGGCAAGTGCTGTCCAACCTGATCGACAATGCGCTGGTGCATGCTTACGCCGGCCGTGCGCAAGGCAGAATCATTATCTCGGCCGAGTCTGATGGCGACGACCAGCTTCGTTTAAGCGTGCGCGACGAAGGCGTAGGCATATCCGAAAGCAATCTGAGCCGCGTCTTCGATCCGTTTTTTACCACCAGGCTAGGGCAGGGCGGCAGCGGTCTCGGCTTGCATATCGCCTACAACCTGGTGCACACCGCGCTGCGCGGCAATATAGCGGTGGACAGCAGCCCCGATCACGGGGCCTGTTTCACACTGACCCTGCCGCGCGTGGCCCCGGCTGGAGCGTAGCAGCAAGTTGCCGCGCGCAGGCGCGCGGCGCATACTGGAAAATCCGATCCGGCCCATGGTGCGCGCCGGCGGGATAAACGCGAAGGAGGAAACCCTATGTCGTTCTACCTGACCCGCTTCAGTTACACCCCCGCAACCTGGGCCAAGCTCATCAAAAACCCCGAAGACCGTCGCGCGGCGGCCACCCAATACATAGAAACGGTAGGCGGCAAGCTGCACGGCTTCTGGTACGCCTTCGGCGAGCACGACGGCTATTGCTTGTGGGAAGCGCCCGATCACGTCGCCATGGCCGCCACCGCGCTCGCCATCAGCGCCGGCGGTGCGCTGAGCTCCTTCCAGACCACGGTCTTGCTGAGCGTGGAAGAAACGCTGGCCGCCATGCAAAAGGCCGCGACGATCACGTATAAGCCGCCGGGCGATAAAGCTTAGGGAAACGCAGATAAATTCAAAAAGCGTCATTCCCGCGAAAGCGGGAATCCATGTAAATCAAATCCTTAGGTGGATGCGCAGGTGCTGTTTGGAATGGCGCCGAGGCCAAGCTGCAGGCTGCTGCGAAAGCTCGGCCTGCTCCTATGCTTTGCCGGCGTTAAAGCGCGCCTCAGCGTCTCGAAACAGCAGTTTAACCTTCTCGACATCCCAGGGCTGCTCGAGCAGGGTTTCGTGATCCCATGCGCTGCGCGGTACTGGCGGATCGAAAAAATCGCCGCCATACACATGGATCGCGCAGCTCATCTTGCCCAGGGGATTCAGCACGGAATGGATGGCGTCGCGCTCCAGACTGGCGACCTCGCCGACGCCCAGCGATCTCGCTCCCGCCGCCTCGATGCGCGTTGCCGTTCTGCGCCAGAACACATTGTCTTCCCGGCCGGCATAGATGCCGACCACGGAAAACATCTGATGATTGTGCGGCATCAGGCTCATGCACGGCGCCCAGACGAAATTGATGATGGTCAGCTCGGGCGAGCGGTAGAGCGGCGTAATGCCCGCATGTTGCGGCTCGCCCAGCCCGGACATCATCCCGGAACGATCGGAAACCGCTGCCGCCACCAGCTCGCGTAGCGCCCGCTGCCCCTCCGCGACCGCAAGCCGGCAGTCCTGGATAAACCTATCCTTGTCGAACATGATGCTACCCTCCCGCCTGACCACGCCAGCAATGTCCGCCACTATCGCCGCCGACAGCGCCGCGAAAATCGCCCGGCTTCCATCAGCCAGTGTAGCGCCGCGCCGGCGTATTTCAACATTGCGATTCGGAAAAAAATGGCAGCGTCACCACGCTCGGCCTTGCCTAAAGAAATCCAAAAACCGACCAGCCCGGCACGCAACGCGCATGCGCCTTTCCAGCCCACCGCCGCTGCAAGCCGCAGCCGGATTGCGGGCTGGCCGGGTGGCAAATTTTGTAGGGTGCGCCATGCGCACCGATGGTTCAACATGCGGCGCTGTCCTGATGGCTGGTGATACGGATACCTGGCGCACCGACAATCCTGAAAAATGCGTTTCAATCCGCGCCCAACCTGATGGCTGGGCGATACCCGCAAGCGCTTCAGGCGCAGCGTGCCGCCATAGCTGTTTCAATCCGCGCCCAACGGTCGTGGGGAACACGAGAGTTGTTCCTGCGCAGTCAAAGCAGCGCCCGGTTCATCCCCACGGTCGTGGGGAACACGCTGGTAATTGTGGTATCAGCCATGATTGTCCCGGTTCATCCCCACGGTCGTGGGGAACACATCTCTTCTGGTGTGGCGTAAATCAAAGCAATCGGTTCATCCCCACGGTCGTGGGGAACACACCGTCACCAACAATATTCACCAAAGCGGCGACGGTTCATCCCCACGGTCGTGGGGAACACTTAACGGCTTGCTTCGGGGTCTTTACGCCAGGCGGTTCATCCCCACGGTCGTGGGGAACACAGTCCCGCGGCTTCTTTGAGTGCATTTCTTTCCGGTTCATCCCCACGGTCGTGGGGAACACATCGTGAGCCAGGCGCAACGAGGCGCCAGAGGCGGTTCATCCCCACGGTCGTGGGGAACACGACCAGCATGTGGTCCAGAGCAAAGCCGTAAACGGTTCATCCCCACGGTCGTGGGGAACACGCCGCGCCGACATAGCTGTTGCCGTCGTCATGCGGTTCATCCCCACGGTCGTGGGGAACACGTCAGCTGGTAGTAGCTGACGGCCGTCATAATCGGTTCATCCCCACGGTCGTGGGGAACACAACATGAACATCG
>JACPWS010000052.1 GCA_016196925.1 Burkholderiales bacterium
CTGCCGGTGATCGCCGATTTCATGGACAACGGCGGTGCGCTGCTGGAGCAAAAGCAAAGGCCGCGCGGCCTGCGCGGCGATGAAGACATCGTGCTGGAAGTGAAAGACCTCGGCAAGAGTTTTTACACGCGCCAGGGCCTGTTCGGCAAGAAAGAATTCAAGGCGGTGCAAGGCGTGTCCTTCAAACTGGCGCGCGGCAAGACGCTGGGCGTGGTCGGCGAATCGGGTTCCGGCAAGACCACGGTCGGCCTGACCCTGATGCGCCTGCACCAGGCGACCGCCGGCCAGGCGCTGTTCGACGGCAAGGATATTCTGTCCATGTCGAACCAGGAGTTCATGCAATACAAACGCCGCATCCAGATCATTTTCCAAAACCCGTACGCTTCGCTGAACCCGCGCTTTACGGTAGGCCAGATCCTGATGGAGCCGATGCAAATCCATCGCATAGGCGCGAACGACAGCGAACGCGCGGCCATGGCTTACCAGTTGCTGGAAAAAGTCGGCCTGCCGACCACCGCCTTCCATCGCTACCCGCATGAATTCTCGGGCGGCCAGCGCCAGCGCATCGCGATCGCACGCTGCCTGACCATGAAGCCGGAAGTGCTGGTGTGCGATGAGTCGGTATCGGCGCTGGACGTCTCGGTGCAGGCGCAGGTGCTGAACCTGCTGCAGGATTTGCAGGAAGAATTCGGCCTGTCCTACATCTTCATCTCGCACGATCTGGCGGTGGTCAAATACATCGCGGATCAGGTGATGGTAATGAACAAGGGCAAGGTGGTGGAGCTGGCGAATTCGGACGAGCTGTATCGCAACCCGACGCAGGCTTATACCAGGACGCTGTTGAATGCGATTCCTAAGGGGCTGCAGCATTAGGGCTAGCTCCGGTTCGCTTTCGCCCCTCGCCCGCTGCAGACCAAATGCGTAGGATGGGTAGAGCGCAGCGAAACCCATCGGTGGTGGGTAGAGCGCAGCAAATCGAAATGGATGGGTTTCGCTACGCTCTACCCATCCTACGATCCTGGCAAGATTTTTAATATTTGCCCGTTTCCCTGAGAGCATCTACAATTCCGACCTGTTGCGGGAAATGCGCAAAAACTTGCGCGCCCTCAAGAAAAAAGTGACCAGCAACAATTAGTGTAAAAAACCCTAGCGCAGTAAGGGCGCGGCTTTCCAAGGCAAAACGGCCTGTAACCCGCGCCACTACTGCGGTAATACCTGGAGTCAATATGGCATTTCTGCAAGGCAAAAAAATTCTGATCACCGGTTTGCTGTCCAACCGTTCCATCGCCTACGGCATCGCCCAGGCTTGCAAACGCGAAGGCGCCGAACTGGCGTTTACCTATGTCGGAGAGCGCTTCAAAGACAGGATTACCGAATTCGCGGCCGAGTTCGACAGCAAACTGGTGTTCGATTGCGACGTCGCCAGCGACGAACAGATAGAAGCCGTGTTTACCGACCTGGCCAAGTCCTGGGATCAGCTCGACGGTCTGGTGCACGCGATCGGCTTTGCGCCGCGCGAAGCGATCGCCGGCGAGTTCCTCGACGGTTTCTCGCGCGAAGCGTTCCGCATCGCGCACGACATTTCCGCTTACAGCTTCCCGGCCATGGCCAAGGCAGCCCTGCCTATGCTGAAGCCAGATTCCGCCTTGCTGACCCTGTCTTATCTGGGCGCGATCCGCGCGATCCCGCACTACAACACCATGGGCCTGGCCAAAGCTTCGCTGGAAGCCTCGGTACGTTACCTGGCGGAAGACCTGGGCAAGCGCGGCATCCGCGTCAACGGCATCTCGGCCGGCCCGATCAAGACCCTGGCCGCCAGCGGCATCAAGGATTTCGGCAAATTGCTCGGTTTCGTGGCAGACCACGCACCGCTGCGCCGCAATGTGACTATCGAAGACGTCGGCAATACCGCCGCCTTCTTGCTGTCCACCCTGGCCAACGGCATCACCGGCGAAATCACTTATGTCGACGGCGGTTTCTCGCACGTAATGGGCCTCAACGCGGACACTTACGACCGCTGATTTGTCTGCCTGAAAATCAAGGGGCTGAAAGCCTTGGCCGAGATCGCGATGCGGTCGCCGGCTTTCAGTCCCGCCACTTCTTCTTCATCCGCGATAATTTCGACGATATCCTGGCCGACCAGTAAAGACAGGATGTACACCACTTCTTCGCGCCGCACTGCCAGCACCTGGGCCTGCAAGTTCAGCTTGCCTTGCACTTGTTGTTGCAAAAATACCTGAGCCGGGCTACCGGAACGCGTGATCCTCCCCTGCTCCAGCAGATGCACTTGCTGCGACAGCTTGAACACTTCGCCGACATCGTGGCTGACCAGAATCGTGGTCAAGCCGTATTCCCGATGCAAATACAGCAATTCGTCCTGCAACTGACTGCGCAGGTCCGCATCGAGCGCCGATAAAGGCTCATCCAGCAACAGCAAACGCGGTTGCCCGCTCGACACCCTGGCCAGCGCGCGCGCCAGCGCCACCCTTTGCTTCTGGCCGCCGGACAGGCTGGCCGGCAAGCGTTGCTGTAAGGCGGACAAGCCGGCGATCTCCAACAGCCGCGCCAGTTGCGCAGCTTGCGGCTTGCCCAGCGCATATCCCACGTTGTCGCGCACGCTCAGGTTAGGGAACAGCGCGTAATCCTGGAACACATAGCCTGTGCAACGCTGTTGCGGCGGCAGCGCGATCCGGCGGGCGCTGTCGTACCAGCTGACGCCATCGACCACGATACGGCCGTGATCGGGCGCCGTCAAGCCGGCCAGCATGCGCAACAGCGTAGTCTTGCCGGCGCCGGAAGCGCCGTACAAGCTGACGAAAGCGCCCGGCGCCACCCGCAACTGCAGATCGAGCCGCAGGGGTCCGGCGGCGCCATGGCAAAGTTTTTGCAGATGGAGCTCTATCATGAGAGCACGGAATTCAGGGCCTTGCGCTTACCCAGATACACCGTCAGCAAGATCGCGAAGCTGAGGATAAACAAGACCGCGGCATAGAAATGCGCCGCCGCATAATTCAGGCTTTCCACCTCGTCGTAAATCGCGATCGAGGCGACCCTGGTCAGGCCGGGGATATTCCCGCCTATCATCAGCACCACGCCGAATTCGCCTATCGTGTGGGCAAAACTCAGCACCGCACCGGTCAGCAGGGCCGATTTGATATTCGGCAGCAAGATATGGAACAAGGTAAAAAAATCCGATTTACCCAGGCTGCGCGACGCTTCGACCAGCGCAAACGGCAGGTTCTGCAAACCCGACTGCACCGGATGCACCATGAAAGGCAGGCTGAAGATCACCGAACCGAGCACCAGTCCGGCAAAACTGAATACCAGCTTCAGATGCAGCCACTGCTCCAGCCACAGCCCGAAAGCGTGCTGCGGACTGAACGCCAGCAACAGGTAAAACCCGAGCACCGAGGGCGGTAACACCAGCGGCATGCTGACCAGAGTTTCCCACAACGGCTTCAGACGGCTATGCGAAAACGCCAGCCGGTAGGCCAGCGGTATGCCTAGCAACAGCAAAATCACGGTAGTCAGTGCCGCCAGCCGCAAGGTCAGCCACAGCGGTTGCCAGTCGTAGGCCAGCCAGCTCATGCGGGCTCCCCGGCAGACGTGCCGGCCAGCAAGCTCATCTCATTCGATTTCACCAGGCCCTCCACGCTATCGCCGACTTCCAGTTGCAGCTTCCTGGCCGAGCGCGTGGTGATCACCGAACTGATGCCGGCGCCGGCCATCTGTTCTAACTGTAATTGCACCCGCGTCAGCAACTGGCCCCACTCTATGGCGGCAATGCGCGCCGGCAAGCGGTTGCGCAGGCTGATTTGCCCGCCCAGGTTCTTGGCCAGCGCGACTTCGGTTTCCTTGAACAAGAGTTGCACCGCCTGTCCGCGCTGCCAGCCGGCCCACAGGCCAGGGTTGCCGAGCACGGTCGCGGTCAGTTGCAAGCTGCCGACGGCGACGTCGACGACGGCCACGCTGCCTTGCGTTTCGATACAGGTAATCTGGCCGGATAAGCGGTTCATGGCAGCAGGTAGCCGTAACGCTCGAAAATCGCGCGCGCCTTGGCGGAGTAGATGAAATCGTAAAACTGTCGCGCCACTGCCGGGTGGTGTTGCTGGCCGTATTTCAGGATGACGGCTCCCTGCGCGATGGGCTGGTAGGCGGCTTGCGGCATGTCTATCCAATGCCCCTGCCCGCGCATCGCCGGCGCCAGCACCGCCGCTTTTGCCGTAAAGCCGGCATCGGCCGCGCCGGTGTGGATGTATTGATTGGTCTGCGCGATGCTTTCGCCGAACACCAGCTTAGCCTGCAAGGCGGCATCCAGCTTGAAATACTGCAGCAGGCGCAGGCTTTCGCTGCCATACGGTGCGGTCTTGGGATTGGCGATCGCGATTCTGCTTACCGCCGGGCCGCTCAGGCTTTGCTGCCACTGCGCCAGATCGAGCGCTTTCATGCTCCATAAGACCAGCGCGCCGTAAGCATAGACCCTCGGTGCGGCCGCGCTCAGACCGTCCCGGTATAGCTTTTCAGGGAATGCCATATCGGCCGACAAGAAGACGTCGAACGGAGCGCCGTTCGCAATCTGGGCCGCGAACTTGCCGGACGAATTATAGGCAGGCTGTAAATCGTGCCCAGTCTCTTGCTTGAATGCCGTTTTCAAGTCTTCAAACGCATACTGGACATTGGCCGCCACCGCAACCGCGATGTTGCCGGCGCTGGCCAGCTGCGCCCAGATCGCCAGCAAGCCGGCAAACATAAATTTGATACTCAATTGCTCCCCCTGGCTTACCCGCTGAAAAACCGCTGACCGTCTCCCCGGCGCCGCTATGCGATGCAGGCCGGCGGTGGAATTTCAGGATTCGCCTGCATCGTATCAGGCTGGGTTGCTTTACTCAAACAAAACCATGCGCAACGCTTACCGCGGCAAACCCAGATCAATCCTGTCGCTGATTGCCTTCCCGTTGCTGGCAATATTGCTGCCGCTGTTACAGGCCGCTGGCCTGCGGCAAGCGCAGGAACAGCAGCAATTGCGCACGCTACCCAGCCGATCGTGGCCGACGCTTACTACGATCAGGTATTGCCCCTGTTTGCCCAGGTTTGGCTAGAAAAACGCCATCGTTTCAGCGCCGATGGCAAAGCGAAAATACGCCGGCAGCGTTCTTGCCGCCTATCCGATTCAGAATAAAATCAGAATCCAGCTGCTTTTTCCAGGAATATCCTGTATAGTCTCGTTTTTGCACTGCAATATAATTGTTGCAGGCGAACATCTGTAGCATCGCAAGCCTGTGCGCAACTTGAAAAAGTTTGCCGCAATGTAAAAGCCCTCCCGCCCTGTATGTCTGGTTACACATTATAGACATCGTCCCGGCGCAAAGCTTTTGTGCCGAAATTTCATTGTCGTCCTTTCTGTAGTCTGGATTTTCTTTGTTCATTTCGTTTGGTTGGCGCTGCGTTTTTGCGCGCGTTGCTTTTGCATCGCGCTAATTTTTACGAAAGAAATACATGAGTTTTGAAGCACTAGGCCTGCACGCCAATATCATTCGCGCCCTGACCGATTCCGGCTACGCCAAGCCGACCCCGGTACAGGCGCAGGCCATCCCTGCCGCCATCGAAGGCCGTGACCTGATGGTCTCATCCCAGACCGGCTCCGGCAAGACCGCCGCCTTCATGCTGCCGGCCCTGCACAAGCTGGCGTCGGCCGAAGTCGTTGAATACAGCAACGCCAAGACCCCGAACCAGGAACGTCAGGCCGCCCGCTCGCGCGGTGATCGCCCACGTTTCCAGGCTGCCAAACCTAAGATGCTGGTGTTGACGCCTACCCGCGAACTGGCTTTGCAAGTCACTACCGCGACCGATAAATACAGCGCCTACACGCGTCGCCTGAAAGCCGTGTCGATTCTGGGCGGCATGCCTTACCCTAAACAGATGCAATTGCTGTCGCGCAATCCGGAAATCCTGGTCGCGACGCCAGGCCGTCTGATCGACCACATGGAATCCGGCAAGATCGATTTCTCCGAATTGCAGATGCTGGTGCTGGACGAAGCCGACCGCATGCTGGACATGGGTTTCATCGACGATATCGAAAAAATCGTGGCTGCCACCCCGCCGACGCGCCAGACCATGTTGTTCTCGGCGACGCTGGACGGCGTGGTCGGCAATATGGCCAAGCGCATCACCCATGAACCACTGGTGATCCAGATCGCCGGCTCGGCCAGCAAGCATGAAAACATCCAGCAGCGCGTGCATTTTGTGGACGATCTGTCGCACAAGAATCGCATGCTCGATCACTTGCTGCGCGACGTCTCCGTCGACCAAGCCGTGGTCTTCACCGCCACCAAACGCGACGCCGACACTATCGCCGACCGTCTGAACATCGCCGGTTTCGCCGCCGCCGCCTTGCATGGCGACATGCACCAGGGCGCGCGTAACCGCACGCTGGACGCCTTGCGTCGCGGCCAGGTTCGCGTACTGGTAGCGACTGACGTGGCTGCGCGCGGCATCGACGTGCCTGCGATTACCCACGTATTCAACTACGACCTGCCTAAGTTCCCGGAAGACTATGTACACCGTATCGGCCGTACCGGCCGCGCCGGTCGCAACGGCGTTGCCGTGTCGCTGGTGAACCATGCCGAAAGCATGAATGTGAAACGCATCGAGCGCTTCACCAAGCAATTGATCCCGGTCGACGTGATCGAAGGTTTCGAGCCTAAGAAAACCGCCGCGCCGGCCCGCTCCGCCGCACGCAAGCCTAGCGGCTGGAAACCGGGCGACAGCCGCAAGACCGGCAACGGTTTCGGCAATAACAAGCCAGGTCAGCGCTCTTTCAGCAAACCGGCCGGCGCCGGCACTAGCTCTGGCAACGGCGCTGGTCCACGCAAAGAAGGCAGCGGCGGCTACAAGGGCAACCGCGACAGCGGCGCCCGTCGCTCTTTCGGCGACTATTGATGGCAGACGGCGCTGACATAGAACTCGCCGCATAAGCAACATCATGAAAAAGCGATCACTGCGGTGGTCGCTTTTTTTATACTTAGTGGCCGGGCGTATAATCGCTTGTTCCACGCAAGCCAATGAAAATAAAGCTCCATGACCACTGACACTACACTACGCCTCACCTCGTTTTCGCACGGCGGCGGCTGCGGCTGCAAGATCGCGCCCGGCGTGCTGGCCGAAATCCTGAAAAAATCGAGCGGCTTCCCGGTGCCGCCGGCCCTGATGGTCGGCATAGAGACCGCCGACGACGCGGCCGTGTATAAGCTGAACGACGAGCAGGCGCTGATCGCCACCACCGATTTCTTCATGCCTATCGTGGACGATCCCTACGATTTCGGCCGTATCGCCGCCACTAATGCGATTTCCGATGTGTACGCCATGGGCGGTACGCCCATCATGGCGCTGGCCTTAGTCGGCATGCCGGTCAACCAATTGCCGCTGGACGTGATCGGCAAGATCATCCAGGGCGGCGAAGCGATCTGCGCCGAAGCCGGCATCCCGATCGCCGGCGGCCACACCATCGATTCGGTCGAACCTATCTACGGTCTGGTGGTGATGGGTCTGATCCATCCGTCCAAGGTCAAGCGCAACGCCGGCGCCAGGGCGGGCGACCAGCTGATACTCGGCAAGCCGCTCGGTGTCGGCATCTTGTCGGCCGCGCTCAAGAAGCAAAAACTCGATGCCGCCGGCTATGCCAGCATGATAGACAACACCACCAAGCTGAACCGGCCCGGCCAGCAATTATCGCATCTGCCCGGCGTGCATGCGCTGACCGACGTGACCGGCTTCGGCTTGCTCGGCCATTTGCTGGAAATCTGCCGCGGCGCCCAGGCCGGCGCGCAACTGTCGATGCAAAACATCCCGCTGCTGCCGCAAGTGGCGCAACTGGCCGCCGCCGGCAACGTAACCGGCGCCTCGGCCCGCAACTGGGCTGCTTACGGCCACGAGGTCAGGCTGGCGGCCGACATCAGCCCGGTGCAGCAGGCGCTGCTAAGCGACCCACAAACCTCGGGCGGATTGCTGGTGTCTTGCGCGGCGGAGGCGGTAGATGAAGTGCTGGCGATTTTCCGGGCCGGAGATTTTTTTGATGCTGCGGTGATCGGTGATATCGTGGCAGGAGACCCTGTAGTGCAAGTTAACCCCTGATTATTGTGCTTATCATGAATCAATTAGAACAACTGAAGCAGTACACCACCGTGGTGGCCGATACCGGCGATTTCCAGTCCATCCAGGCCTACGCGCCGCGCGATGCCACCACCAATCCCTCGCTGATACTGAAGGCGGTGCAAAAGGCCGAATACCGCCACTTGCTGGAACAAGCGGTAGCCGCCAGCGCCGGCAAGTCGATAGACGCGACCATCGATCAGTTGCTGGTCAGCTTCGGCCAGGAAATTCTGAAACTCATCCCCGGCCGCGTCTCGACCGAAACCGACGCCCGCCTGTCTTTCGACACCGCGGCCACGGTTGCCAAGGGCCGCCAGCTGATCGCGCTGTATGAAGCGGCCGGCGTGCCGCGCGAACGGGTGCTGATCAAGATCGCCGCGACCTGGGAAGGCATACGCGCCGCCGAAATCCTGGAACAGGAAGGCATACGCTGCAACATGACCCTGCTGTTTTGCCTGGCGCAAGCGGTGGCCTGCGCCGAAGCCGGCGCACAGCTGATTTCGCCTTTCGTCGGCCGCATCTACGATTGGTACAAGAAGCAGACCGGGCAGGAAATCTACGGCGCCGACGATCCGGGCGTGCTGTCGGTGAAGAAAATCTACACCTATTACCGCAAGTTCGGCTATCCGACTGAGATCATGGGCGCCAGCTTCCGCAACGTGTCGCAGATACTGGAACTGGCCGGCTGCGATTTGCTGACCATCAGCCCCGACTTATTGCAAAAGCTGGCCGATTCCGAAACCGCCGTCGCGCCGAAGCTGGGCTTGGAAGCGGCGCGGGCAAGCGAGATCGCCCGCATCGCGGTCGATCAAGCATCGTTCCGCTTCCAGTTGAACGAAGATGCGATGGCGACTGAAAAGCTGGCGGAAGGCATACGCGCATTCTGCGCCGACACCATCAAACTCGAACACATGATCGCCGAATTACGCATGATATAAAGCGCGCCGCAGGCAAGACAAAAGCGGAAAGCGGGAGCCGAAAACCGGGCGCTGCGTTTCCCGCTTTTTATTCACTCGCGCCCATCCATGTTGCGCAAAATCTGGCGTATCTGTTTCGCCTTGTCTTCTATCTCGTCTTCGCTGTCGGGGAATTTTCTGGCGACGGCATGGAATTCCTGCTCCAGTTCGAGGAAGGCATCGGTCACATCGGGATCGAAATGCTGTCCTTTGCCGGTGGCGATGATCTGCACCGCCTTGTCATGGGAAATCGCTTTCTTATATACGCGACGGCTGGTCAGCGCGTCGTAGACATCGGCCAGCGCCATCAGGCGGGCGGAAACCGGAATAGCCTCCCCCGCCAGGCCCTCGGGATAGCCGCTGCCATCCCATTTTTCCTGGTGCGACAGCGCGATTTCTTTCGCCATCTGCAGAAATTCCACGCTGAGTCCTAGCGATTTTTCTGCTTGTTCTATCGCCTCCCGGCCGAGCGCGGTATGGGTCTTCATGATAGCGAATTCGGCCTCGTCCAGGCGGCCGGGCTTGAGCAAGATACGGTCGGGGATGCCCACCTTGCCGATATCGTGCAGCGGCGCCGATTTGAACAGCATCTCGATGTAGAAGTCGTTGAGCTGGCCCTTGAAACGCGGATGTTCGCGCAATTTTTCCGCCAGCAATTTAACGTAATGCTGGGTACGCCGTATGTGGTTGCCGCTATCGGAATCGCGCGTCTCGGCCAGCGAAGCCATCGCCTGTACCGTCACGGCTTGAATCGCCGCGATCTCGCGGGTGCGGCGTTCGATTTCGCACTCCAGAAATGCATTTTTATCGCGCAAGAAATCGGCGCCGGCCTTCAGCATTAACTGCGTTTTGACGCGCGCCAGCAAAAGAGCGGGGCGGATAGGCTGCGCGATGTAATCGACGGCCCCCAGCGCCAGCCCCCTGCTTTCATCTTCTATCTCGTTGGCGGCGCTCAGTAAAATAACCGGCAGCTGCGCGCTGAGCGGGTTGGCCTTGAGGCGGCGGCATATTTCATAGCCGTCCATGTCTGGCATCGTCAGATCGAGCAAGACGAGATCGGGAGGCGCATCCGAACCACAAATTTTGAGCGCTGTTTCAGCATGACGGGCGACCCTGACATGGTATAGCCGCTCCAGCAAACCGCTTATCAGGAGAATATCGCCGGGCGTATCGTCCACCACCAGGATCGTGGCTTTTTCCATTAAATCGGAGGGACTATCCATGCCGCACTCCCTAGAGATTAAGTCTGTTCAATGGCTCGCTGCGATCTCAACATCGAAGTTCCTGATGGCGGCTGCCCGCGCTTGAAACCATCGCCTCCATATTATGCGCAGCAAACGCTTGATTCAACCTAGATTCCTCAGTTGGACAGGTTCGAGTGTGCACTTTTCCGGCTTTCTGGCAAGGCGCGACGACGACGCAACCTCGATGTTGCCAGGAGGAGCAACGCAGCCAGGGAGCCGAAAAAGTGTGCAATCGAGCCTGTAGCGCGCTCACTCAAATGGTGAACAACTTGAATGCCGTTATTTTTAATCATATCAATCACTTATCGAAGCTGATCAGCGGTCAACTGGGGAATCTAGGTTCAATGACGTCATGAAATCTTTCTGTCCCTCGTAAAATTTACGTAACTATTCAGCCCCGTCTCCCGCATGCGGGAGACGAGGCTTTCGCGGCAGGCTGAATAGTTACAAATTTACTTAACACCGACAGGCCTCCGTCCGTTGCGCCTGGCTGCCGCCCGCCCCGCAGGGCGGCCCCGGGGCATCCAACATACTGGGCGCGAGTATATAAACAAGCCCTTTAAATTCGGGGACGACAAACCATTTTTAGCAGATACTCCCCTAAAAAAGCCAAAAATAAGAGAATTCCCGGCCCCGCGCTAGTGGGCTGCTGCGTACATAACGGACGCGAGAAAGCGCCGGATACGAGTTCCTGGCAAGGCGCGAACCGCAGCGATAGCGAGCTATTGCGAGCATGAGCAACGCCGCCAGGGGCTCGAAGACCCGCTTTATCGGTTCTATCATTTGCGAAGCAGAGCACTAACCGGCCAGCACCATCTCGACGCCGCGATTGGCCAACTGATCCGCGCGCTCGTTGCCGGGATGGCCGGTATGGCCGCGCACCCAGCGCCACTCTATCTGGTGCACGCCGCGCGCCTGATCCAGCGCTTGCCACAAATCGACGTTCTTGACCGGCGCCCTGGAGGCGGTTTTCCAGCCTTTGGCTTTCCAGCCCGTGATCCATTCCGTGATGCCCTTCAACACATACTGGCTATCGGTATGCAAGATAATGTGGCACGGGCGCTTGAGCGCATTCAAGGCCTCGATCACGGCCATCAGTTCCATACGGTTATTGGTGGTTTCCTTTTCGCCGCCGCATAACTCTTTTTCCTTATTGCCCGCCACCAGCAAGGCACCCCAACCGCCGACGCCGGGATTGCCTTTGCAGGCGCCATCCGTATAAATTTCTATCTTATCCATGTTTATTAACTCTGTTAGCGACCGGCACCGCATGGCCGTTTGCCACGCTTTGCGGCTTCCACGCCGGTCCTATCAGGTGCATTCCTTTAATTCGTTTAACTGCCTGCAACATATATACCGCGCCCAGATAAGGCCACCAGCGCTGCCCGGCCTTTTCCATCAGGGCGCAACGGCGCAGCGATTTATCGGTAGTAAACGGCGGCGCGTAACAACCGAAATCGCTGCGCCCCACCTCCAAATTCAACAACTTAAGCCAATCTTTTAAGCGCGGCACGCCGATGAATTCACCCTCGCACGGTAAAAAATAGCCGCCGGTCAGACGTCCTGCCGCCTGACGCAAGCCCCACAGGCTGGCGCGATTGAAACCGCAGATAATCACCCGCCCTTCCGGTATCAGCACGCGCTCGACTTCGCGCAAGATCTGGTGCGGCTCCCTGGCGAATTCCAGCACATGCGGCAGCACTACCAGATCGATGCTGTTCGACGCGAACGGCAGCTCGTAAAAATCATGGATGAGCGCCACCGGCATGTCTTGCCCGCCGCTCGTCGCAGCGAGTACACGGGTATTGGTCAGCCAGCGGTTCGGCATGCGACTGGCGGCCAGCGCATTAATCTGCGGCAAGCCTATCTGGATCGCATTGAAACCGAAGATGTCGGCCGTCATCGTATCGAACAGGGCTTGCTCCCATTCGCGGATGTAGCTGCCGGCCGGCTGTTCCAGCCAATGGCCGAGGTCTATAATGGGGTGTTTCAACGGTGCCATCGCGTCTATGAAGAATACCCTGAGTATATTGACTGTCCCTGCGTTTGACGACAACTATCTGTGGCTGATTCACGATGGCGCGCACGCGGCCGTCGTCGATCCGGGCGACGCCGCGCCGGTACTGGCGGCATTGGCGGCGCATCATCTGGTATTGTCCGCTATTTTACTCACGCATCACCATGCCGATCATGCGGGCGGCGTCGCCCGCTTGCTCGAGCATGCCTCCGTGCCGGTGTTCGGGCCCGCCCACGAGCAAATACCCGGCGTCAGCCAGGCGCTGCGGCAAGACGACAGCGTCAGCGTTCCCGGCCTCGGCTTGCGCCTGTCCGTGATCGAGGTTCCCGGGCATACGCGCGGCCATATCGCGTATTTTGCGCCACAACAGCACTGGCTGTTTTGCGGCGACACCCTGTTCGCCGGCGGCTGCGGCCGCCTGTTCGAGGGAACGCCAGCGCAAATGCTGAATTCTCTCGACAAGCTGGCCGCCTTGCCCGACGATACCGCCGTGTATTGCGCGCACGAGTATACGCTGTCCAATTTACGCTTTGCGCTGGAAGTCGAGCCCGGCAATCAGGTGTTACTGGAAAGAATCAAAACAGAACAGGCTAAGCGAGCGCGCGGCATCGCTACCGTGCCGAGCCGGATAGGCATGGAAAAACAAACCAATCCGTTTTTAAGAAGCAGGGAAGCGACCGTGATCGCGCGCTTGCTGGCCTGCGGAAAAATCCCTGCCGTCCAGGACGAAGTCCGTCATTTTGCAGCATTGCGCGAATGGAAGAATCATTACCGCTAACACCAGCGCCCCCGGACATTGGGCGCCTGCCTTGCCACGCCATTTCCTCCTACTAAAGTTTCAACATGCATCCGAACAAGCATCAAACAACAACGCTGGCCCTGTTTTGCAAAGTCGTCGACAACTATGGCGACATCGGCATTTGCTGGCGCCTGTCCCGGCAACTGGAACAAGAGCATGGCATCGCCGTCACCCTGTGGGTGGATGATTTAACAAGCTTTCAGCGCATCTGCCCGGACGTCGCCATCGAGCGCGACGAGCAAATGATCGCCGGCGTGACGGTCCGGCATTGGCGCGATCAGAACGGCGCATTCAGCGCCGCCGATGTGGCCGATATCGTGATCGAGTTCTTTGCCTGCGACATCCCGCCCGCTTATATTGCGGCGATGGCCCAGCGCACACCGCGGCCGATGTGGCTGAATCTGGAAGGCCTCAGCGCCGAAGAATGGGTGGAAGGCTGCCATACCCTGCCCTCGCCGCACCCTTCCATGCCTTTGACGAAATATTTTTTCTTTCCCGGCTTTACCGGCAAGACCGGCGGCCTGTTGGTCGAATCGGGATTGGAACAACAGCGCCGGCAATTTCAATCCGACCCGGCGGCAATGCGCGATTTTCTGGCGAAATTCGGGGTGACGCCGGCCGAGATGGCGGCGCTGAAAGCGTCTTTGTTTTGCTATCCGCACGCGCCGGTACCCGCCTTATTTGCAGCATGGCAAGCCAGCGCCACGCCTGTCACCTGCCTGGTGCCGGAAGGCGTCGCCGGCGAGGCCGTCCAGGCATTTCTCGGGCAAGCCGCGCAGGCGGGCGCCAGCGCGACCCGCGGCGCGCTGACCGTGCGCGTGCTGCCCTTTATTCCCCAACCCGACTACGACAAGTTGCTGTGGGCCTGCGATCTGAACTTTGTGCGGGGAGAAGATTCTTTCGTGCGCGCGCAGTGGGCCGGCAAGCCTTTTATCTGGCATATCTATCCGCAAGACCAGGACTTGCATCACAAGAAATTGAACGCTTTTTTAAAACGCTATGCCGCCAATGTCGCGAGCCTGAACGCGCTGACGTCCGGCTGGAACGGTGCAACCACGGAAGCGATAGATTGGAGTGCGGCATGGCGCGCATTCCAGGCCGACATGCCGCAAATCGCCGCCATGTCCGTCGCCTGGCAACAGCAATTATTGGCGAACGGCGATTTCACCTCGAATTTACTGAGCTTCGTCAACACAGTTCGGTCGAGCGCAGCCAAAGTTACGGTATAATACGCGGTTAAATTTTAAGGTATTTTTAAAATTCGATCAGACGTAGGCTTGCAGGACTTTTTAACCAGTAGGCAACAGATGATTTTTACGCAACCTACTTTTTACGTATATTCGCTATGAAATTTGCAAAAGAAATTCGCGTTGGCAACATTATTATGGTCGACGGCAAGCCTATGATCGTGCTGCGCTCTGATGTCAACGGTTCCAGCCGCACCGGCTTCACTTACAAGTGGAAGATGAAGAACCTGCTGACCAACAGCCCTCAGGAAAACGTGTTCCGCGGCGACGACAAGTTCGACGTCGTCGTGCTCGACAAGAAGCCCGTCACTTATTCTTATTTCGCCGATCCGCTGTACGTGTTCATGGACGCGGACTACGAACAGTTTGAAATCGAAGAAGAAAACCTCGGCGACGCCCTGCACTACCTGAAAGACGGCATGGAATGCGAAGCGGTGTTCTATGACGGCAAGGCGATTTCCGTAGAATTGCCGACCACCATCGTGCGTCAGGTAATTTACTCCGAGCCTGCAGTCAAAGGCAATACTTCCGGCAACGTCTTGAAAGAAGCCAAGATAGAAAATGCGATCGAAGCACATTGCCATATCGTTCAAGTGCCATTGTTCGTCAGCCAGGACGACATGATAGAAATCGATACCCGCACCAACGAGTACAAAAAAGTGGTTCGCAACTAAGCCACGCTAAGCCTCCCAAAAAAAACGCTGCCGTTTCAGGCAGCGTTTTTTTTGGCTATGTCTGAATTAGTTGTTGCCATTCAAACCATACTTAGGGTGATTTAATCCAAATACAATTACATCACCTGTCGCGACATATCACCCAACTCGCTACTTGCCTGCAAAATCTCTGCCCTCCCCCTAAATGGCCCACCTTCCCACAAAGTCTGCACGGACATCATCGAATTACCCAACAAATTACCATTTTTGGCATACTGATACGTCAAATCGCCGCCAATCGCTGCCGTATCACTGCTACTGAGATAGAAGTCCAATAACGATGACGACAATGCCCAACTGCTCAAGACAGGATTAAGCATGCGCGCCTGGTCAAATGCCGTGACTAAACCATCAAAATTGAATTGTTCAATTTTCTTGTTATTCAACTTGTTGGCAGAAGTGGCGTCATAGTCCGTTGTGCCTTCAATGACAATCTGCAAGTTAGCGATGCTATGCTTATTGGTATCGGCGTACCAATCCTTGAACGTCACTTGTTCATTGGTGCCGGTCACCAGAATCAAATCATTAGCATTCTTTTTGACTAGCAAATCAGCATACAAAATGCCATGACCTAGCGAATCGTAGGGAGCTTCATGTATTCTAACGTGCTGACCATAGCAATTCTCCAATGGATTCAAGTTTTAAAAATTCACGCGTGACTGCAATCAGGATTTGTCGGGCCGACTTGCTGGAACAATTGGGTGCGAATATCAGAATTCTTTTTACGTTTTGTTTCCAAATTGATGAACTGCTGCATGTTTTTATCATCGAAAATGAGCAGGTTCGTGATGCGTTTCTCGAATTCTTTAGGCAGTTTCTCTTCAACCCAAGCACCATTTTGATAGTGGTATTTAGAGTAGATGTTGCAACCTCCAACATTAAACACGCTAGAAAATACTATGGGCTTCCCAAGTTCCGAGTCCAAAATCAAAGGTATTTCAGGCCACGTTTGAGAATCTATCTTTGTCGAGCGCCACTCAATTTCCTTCCCTGATCCAGCGGGATCGGCAAAGCGGAGTCGATATTCCTTGGGCTTGGAACCGCTGCGGTTAGACGCCCATTCGTCGCCACCGCGCGCGCGTATCATTTCCCGTTCGACGACGATGATTTTTCCATCGCTCAACCATACTTCCTCTTTCCAGTTCACGCTGCCGGTGCCACACGCAGTCATACTCGCCCCCAAGCTCAAGGCCAAACCGATGGTCTTGAATACCGTCAAAAGTCGTTCGTGATTCATGCTATTTTCCTTTCGCAGAAATTGCCGTAGCCTGCATCGTTCATTGCTGCACAAAAAATATCGCGCGTAGTCTCAGGATTACTCACATATGGCACACCGCCGAAGGCGATCCCCAAGTCGGCCCGCCCCCTGTCATACGCTTGCACAATGATCTGTCCATCGATCACGAACTCGGCGCGGTCGCCGGAAGACTGCCGGCTTTTCATTTTTTCCCTCATCGCTCGCGCCCCGCCTCATTCACCGCCTTCTGCACTGGCGATAAAAGATATTCAAGCACCGTTCGCTTGCCTTGATTAATCTCTGCCACGACTTGCATGCCTGGCGCGATGACGAGTTTGTTGCCTTGTGCATCGCTGAGCGTTTGCTGCGCTAGTTGGATGCGGGCTTTGTAAGTGGCGATGCTGACGCCGGAATTGCTGTCGCCGGTGCCCGCTGCGCTATAGCTGCTAGTATTGCCCTTGGTTTCGCTTGCATCGGCACTAAGGTGAATAACTTTGCCGCGCAACATGCCATATTTTTGAAACGGATAGGCAGCGAGTTTGATTTGTACCGTTTGTCCGATCTGCACAAAGCCCACGTCCTCATTCTTGATATTCACATCGGCAAATAACTGCTCGCCTTTCGGCACCAGCGTCAGCACCACCGCGCCCGGCTGCACCACCGCACCGACAGTAGTTGTCAACTGAATCCAAATTTGCGAGATTGACGCTCTTGCGCATCGCTGTCGGCATCAGCGCCTGGATCGGCTTTAGGCGTAATGCGAGTGACGCGCCCAAGGTAGCGGATATCGAACTCAGCCAGCGCCATCGTGCGTGGTGTCGCGTCGCCAGGTTCGATAAGCAAGACGTTGGCCGAATCGGCTTGCAAAATAAGGGCAGGCGTCGCCTGGGCGTTGGTCGGCGTTACCGACGTTGCGGTGGAGGTGGGGGCAGAAGCGCCATGCCCGGTCGGCGTGACTGCTTGCGTTTGCAGCCAGCTGATTAGCGGAAACGATTCCTTGTGCAGTTTTTCAGCCTTGCATTTGCGCAATACTGCATCAAAACCATAGGCGTCGGCAGCGCGTCTCAGGGAATCTACCGTATATGGCGCCGCCAACTGTTGTTGGGCGAGTCCGACGGCAAATGGCTTGCGGTGCAACGCACAGATTCCTTGCAACGCCCATAAGAATGCATCATTACTTATTGATTGCTCATGCATAATGATCCTGCAACGTTATTGAAATCACAAAATTAACAATAACACTACAATAGATCGCATTTACTGGCAATTCCATTTCAATGAAATATTAATACTATTAAAAAAACAGCAATATCTGCGTGAACGAGCAAAAAGATGTCCGCTTTTTATGCATATTGCCAACATCAGTAGCGCCCTGTACCACTCTCCCCCATCAGGCCATCATCCTGTCGGTATGCCAGAGCGATGAAGTCGTGTATATCGACCGCGCGTTTTCCGAGCGCTCCGGCATGCAAGTAGTACGCGCCGATGGCCCTGACATCCAC
>JACPWS010000053.1 GCA_016196925.1 Burkholderiales bacterium
AGGCGTGGCCGCGATCCCTAACCAGCCGGAAGTCCATCTGCGCCCGAATAAGCTGGTGGCCTACAAATCGGTGGCGGCCGTGATGGCTTCCGCCCAGCGCCTCGGCGTCACCAAGATCGGCATGGTCGGGAATGAGCAGTTCCTGAAGTGATGAATTGCATTTGAATGCAATTTCAACACGTCAATCCTGAAATCTTAAGGTATGATAGAAAATTGGCAGGGTTATCCCTGCCTTTTTTCATATTCACGGGTGTCGCGTCTTCGAAACCATCGCGACGCAGGCCCCAAGTTTATTTAATTTATTGATTGAGAGATCAACATATGAAGCAATTTCGCTTGTCTCGTATCGCTGTATTGATTGCAGCTCTCGGCTTTGCCGCCGCGCCGGAATTGACCAATATCGCTGCTCACACCGCCTATGCCCAGGAAGCGATGCGCCCTGAAATCGGTAAGGCGCTGCAGGCTGCCGGTGAATTGTTTAAGGCGAAGAAATACAAGGATGCGCTGGCCAAGATACACGAGACCGACAATGTCAGCGGCAAAACGGTGAACGAAAGTTTCACGATAGAGCGCATGCGCTTGTCTATCGCTTCCGCTGCCGGCGACAACGACACGGTCATCCGCTCTGCCGAGATTATCGTCTCTGCCAGCAAGTTGCCTGCCAAAGAGCAGCTGGTGATGATACAGGTGCTGGCCAACGCGTATTACAAGGCCGGCAATTACGCCAAGGCTTCGCAATGGTATAACCGCTATTATGCGGATGGCGGCACCGATCCTTCCCTGCGCCCTTACATGATACAGGCGATGTCGCAAGGCGGCGACAGCGCCAAGGCGATGAAAGAAGTGATGGCTGATCTGGCGGCCGACGAAAAGGCTGGCCGCACCCCTAGCTTGTCCAATCTCGAGTATTACGCCAACGCTGCTTTGAAACAAAATGACAAAGCCGGCTACGCTAACGCGCTGGAAAAAATGATTGCCTATCACGGCAAGAAAGAATACTGGGTTAACCTGTTAAATAATATCGAGAGAAAGCCCGGCTATTCCGAGCGCTTGTCCCTCGATTTGTATCGACTGAAGCTGGCCCTGGGGCAATTGAGCAAGACCAACGATTTCATGGAAATGTCCCAGTTAGCCTTGCAAGCGGGTTTCCCGAACGAAGCGATCAAGGTCATCGATGCAGGTTACAAAGCCGGCGCCCTGGGTGCCGGCAATGAAGCTGAGCGTCATAAGCGTTTGCGCGATCTGGCCAACCGCAACCTGGCGGAGAGCGATAAGGCGCTGGCGGCGACGGAAGAAGAAGCCAAGCAAAATAAAGATGGCAGCGGTCTGGCCAATCTCGGTTTTGCTTACGTCACTGCAGGAAAATTCGACAAGGGCCTGGGCTTGATCGATGAAGGCATCAAGAAGGGCGGCATGAAGCGCGCGGACGACGCCAAGTTGCATCTCGGTGTCGCTTATGTATTGGCCGGTAAAAAGTCGAATGCGATCAAGATATTCAAGACCGTGCAGGGCGCCGATGGCACTGCCGATCTGGCGCGTTACTGGACTATTTACGCCAATCAGTCGATGAAGTGATGGCTGTGCGATGAAAAAAAGGGCGCCGCCGGCGCCCTTTTTTTATGCCTTGGCTTGTTAGCCGTGCCGCTTCTTGCCGGCCCTGGCATGCGCCACCAGGGTCTTGACCGGGTGGGCGCGGTATCTGCTGTTAATGACGCCGCCGTGCGCGTTATGCGCCACGCTGACGCCGTGCTGCTTGCCCCTGGCTTGCACGACAGGCAGTTGCAAATGCAGCGTTTGTCCTGTAGCTACGTTGTCGCGCCTCAGATTGTTCCAGCTTTTCAATTGCGCGACGCTGACCTTGTAACGCCTGGCGATGGAATTCAGGCTGTCTTGCCGCCCGACCTTATAGCTGAGTTGGCGGCTGGCCGGGGCATTTTTCTCTATGATCAGCTGCGCCTTATCGGCGATCTCCAGCGAAATATCTTGATCCGGCGTTTTCAGGGATTTGGGGATCAGCAAAGTGGAGCCGGCTTTTACCAGCATTTTGGCGGGAATCAGGTTAACTTCGCGCACCAGTTCCGGCTTTAAGCCCAGTTTGCCGGCCAGCGTTTCCACGCGCTCGGTTTTTTGCACCGTGTGGGTCGACCAGGAAGAGAGCGGTCCCTGCCATTTGCTGAGGTTTTCCTTGTACAGCGCGGCATTATCGGTAGGCAGCAAAATTTTTGTGTTGCTGTCGCCGGTAATCACGGGGCGATTGAATTGCGGGTTCAGCGCGGTGAATTCGCCCAGCGACAGTTCGGCCAGCTGCGCCGCGACGCGCACATCGATGTCGCGCGTTTTTTCGACGGTGACGAAATACGGCTGGTTATCGAGTTTCGGCAATTCGATACTGAATTGCTCGGGGTGGGCGATGATGTTTTTTACCGCTTGCAATTTCGGCAGGTAATTTTTGGTTTCGTTCGGCATCAGCGCCGACAGGCTTTCAAAATCGATAGGCCGCCCGATCGCCTGCTGCTTTTTGATGGCGCGCTGCACCGAGCCTTCGCCCCAGTTATACGCCGCCAGCGCCAGTTGCCAGTCGCCGAACATGCCGTACAGCCTTTCCAGATAAGTCAGCGCCGCGTCGGTGGAATCGAGCACGCCGCGCCTGTCATCCTTGAACATGTTTTGCTTCAGCTTGAAATCGCGTCCGGTCGCCGCCATGAATTGCCACATGCCGGTTGCCTTGGCGGTGGAAATCGCTTGCGGGTTGAACGACGATTCGATGAAAGGCAACAAGGCCAGTTCGGTCGGCATGCCGCGCTTTTCCAGTTCTTCCACGACGTGGTACAGGTAGCGCGAACCGCGCTGTACGGTGCGCAGGATGTAATCGGTGCGCGTGCTGTACCAGTTCAATTGATTGTTGACGTATTGGTTATCCAGATCCGGGATGGTATAGCCGCTGCGTATGCGTTCCCAAAGATCGGATTCCTTGAGGGTGTAATCGATGGGATACAGTTCTGCCGGTGCGTCTGTGGGTGTTGGATGGGCGGCTGCCGGGCTGCTGGTTTCGGGAGCGGAGCTCAGTGCATACAATTGCGTGACTTCGGCCTGGCTGAACTGAGGCAGGGCGCAGGCAAGCAGGGCGCAGGCGAGGGCGGGGCTAAGACTCTGTCGTAGTCGTTTCATAGGCAAGAGTTTGTCTAATCGACCATGGTCGACGTGGATTGTGGGATCGTGAGAGTGTACGCAAGGGCCGATTGCAGCGTCAAGAAAAATGTCCGGCCTGTTACAAGAAAAATTATTTGCATAATTGCACCTGGCTTAAGCATCCGTAACGGTTTTGCCGGCGCCTTCAATATCCCGCTTCCTTAATCCACATCAAATCCGGGCGACTTTAAAACGCTTACTCTAGAACGTCGTGCCATCAACGAAGGAATTATCGTGCTTGCCAACCTGCTTCCCCATTTCAATTTAAAACACCGCAGCTTGCTGCCTATCGTGCAGGGCGGCATGGGGATAGGCGTGTCGGCGCACAGGCTGGCCGGCACCGTGGCCAGCTTGGGCGGCATGGGCACGGTATCGAGCGTCGATCTGCGCCGCCATCACGAAGACTTGATGGCGGAAAGCGGAAGCAGCCGCGACAAGACGCTGATCGACAAGGTGAATCTGCAGGCACTGGACCGCGAAATCAAGGCGGCCAGGGCGCTGGCCGGCGAAGCCGGGGCGATCGCGGTGAATGTCATGCGTGCCGTTTCCGAATATGCGAACTATGTGCGCCAGTCTTGCATCAGCGGCGCCGATGCGGTCGTGGTCGGGGCCGGCTTGCCTATGGATTTGCCGGAAATCACCGTCGATTTCCCCAAAGTGGCCCTGATCCCTATCTTGTCGGACGTGCGCGGCATCGCGCTGCTGATGAAAAAATGGATGCGCAAGGGGCGCTTGCCCGATGCGATCGTGATCGAACATCCGGCCTATGCCGGCGGCCACCTCGGCGCGCCGCGCGCCGAAGATATCCGCGATGCGCGCTTTGAAATGGCGGGCGTGCTGTCCGGCACCCGGGAACTGTTCCGCGAACTCGGCCTGGAAAGCGAAAACATCCCGCTGATCGCGGCCGGCGGCGTGAATACCCATGAAAAAGTGCAGGAATTGCTGACGCAGGGCGCCAGCGCGGTCCAGTTCGGCACCGCCTTTGCCGTGACGCGCGAAGGCGACGCCCATCTCAATTTCAAGAAGACGCTGGCCGAAGCGCGGCCGCAAGACATCGTCACCTTCATGAGCGTAGCCGGCTTGCCGGCGCGCGCAGTCCGTACGCCCTGGCTGACGACTTATCTGGAAAAAGAAGAAAAGCTGCAGAGCAAGGCGAAGCAAAAGAAATGCCTGCAAGCCTTCGATTGCCTGCAGCAATGCGGCTTGCGCGACGGCTTGGCGAAGGCCGGGCAATTCTGCATCGACACCCAATTGTCTTTCGCGCTGAAAGGCGATCTCAAGCGCGGCCTGTTTTTCCGCGGCTCCGAGCCGCTGCCGTTCGGCACGGCGATACGTTCCGTAGCCGACCTGATGCACTATTTCTTGAGCGGCCAGCGCCCGGAAGAAATGCCGCTGCAACAGGCGGCATAAATGACGGCCGGGCGGCCGATCCGGGTTGGCATGGCAGCGCGCTATGCCGCCTCGGCCGGCCCGCTTCCACTGAGCTTGCAATTTGCCATTTTCAGGGGAGTATCCACCGAAAATGCGCTGCCGTCAGCGAATTTAAAGCGCCGCTGCAAATACTGGGGGTAGTATATGTGAGGTTTGCAGGGCGCCTGGGCGATCATTGCGGCATGCAGAAGGCGTTGAGCTTGTTGCCGTCCAGGTCGCGGAAATAGCCGGCGTAAAAGCCGCCGCTGCCGCGCGGGCCCGGTGCGCCTTCATCCTGGCCGCCGAGTTCCAGCGCTTTTTTGTGCAGGGCGTCAACTTTGTCTGGCGAGTCGACGGCCAGCGCCACCATCACGCCGTTGCCTACGCTGGCTGGCTTGCCGTCAAACGGTTTGGCGATCAGGAGCGCGGGCCGCTTGGGGTTGGTCGACCAGGCGACAAACTGCTCGCTTTCCCACAAGCGCTTGGCGCCTATCTCCGCCAGTAAAGCATCGTAAAACTTTGCAGCGCGACCGTAGTCGTTCGTGCCGAGTGTGACGTAACCTATCATGTTAGCTCCAGTGTAATGAGGGTTGGGAGGTGTTGCCGGCCTTGTGGGCGTTGCTATTTTGCCATAGATATTAATAACTGTTCACCCATTCTGTAAGCATCGCCGTCGATAGCACAAAAACGCTAACCGCAGAGGATTTTCATCTCCGGCTGAATAGCTACGATATTATTTTCATTCTTCGTCGCGGTACAAGTTGAATTGCAGCGCCGCCAGCTTGGCGTACACGCCGCCCTGTTCCACCAGCGTGGCGTGGGTGCCGGTTTCCACGATGTGGCCGTGTTCCATCACGATGATGCGATCGGCTCTCTGTACGGTAGCCAGCCGGTGCGCGATGATCAGGGTGGTCCGGCCTTGCATCGCCAGTTCCAGTGCGCCTTGCACCAGGCGCTCCGATTCCGCATCGAGCGCGCTGGTGGCTTCATCGAGCAATAACAGCGGCGGGTTTTTCAGCAAGGCGCGTGCGATCGCGATGCGCTGGCGCTGGCCGCCCGACAGGCGCACGCCGCGCTCGCCGAGAAACGAGCGATAGCCTTCCGGCAGCTTCTCTATGAATTCGTGGGCGGCTGCCATCCTGGCGGCGGCGATGACGTCGGCGTCGCTGGCGCCGGCTTTGCCGTAACGGATGTTTTCCATCGCATCGGCGGAAAAAATGACGGTGTCTTGCGGCACCACGCCTACGGTGTCGCGCAGGGCGTGCAAATCGAGCTGGCGGATATCGACGCCGTCGAGCAAGATAGTGCCGCGCTGCGGATCGTAAAAGCGCAGCAATAACTGGAATAGCGTAGTCTTGCCGGCGCCGGAAGAACCGACGATCGCCACCGTTTCGCCGGGGCGGATCTCGAGCGACAGATGGGACAGGGCGGCGCTCTGCGGGCGCGAGGGGTAATGGAATACCAGGTCTCGCAGCGCCAGCGCGGCGCCGCTGTTTTGTGCCGGGCGCGCCGGCAGCAACTGCGGCCGGGCCGGACTCTGTATCGGCGACTGCACCGCGATCAATTCCAGCAGGCGCTCGGTGGCGCCGGCCGCGCGTTGCGCATCGCCCATGACTTCCGACAAAGCGCCGACCGCGCCGGCCACGATCGAGGCGTACAAAATAAACTGCCCGAGTTCGCCGCCGCTCATCCGCCCTTGCATCACCGCATGCGCGCCCAGCCATAGCACGAACACGATAGCGCCGAACACCAGCAGGATCGCCAGCATGGTCAGCCAGGAGCGCGCGCGTATGCGCCGCATCGCGGTGGCGAACGCGCTTTCCACCGAGGCGGAAAAGCGTTGCGCTTCCAGCTGCTCGTGCGTGAAAGCTTGCACCGTGGGCATCGCGTTCAGGATTTCGCCGGCCAGCGCCGAAGCGTCCGCTATCCTGTCCTGGGAATCGCGCGACAGCTTGCGCACGCGCCGCCCGAACAAGACGATGGGCAAGACCACCAGCGCCAGCATCACGACGATGATGGAAGAGAGTTTGGGGCTGGTGACGAACAGCATCGCCAGGCCGCCGATAAACAGCAGCGTATTGCGCAAGGCCATCGAGATGCTGGTGCCGACCACGGTCTGGATCAGCGTGGTGTCGGTGGTCAGGCGCGACAGGACTTCGCCGGTCTGGGTGGTTTCAAAGAATTGCGGGCTTTGCGTCACCACATGCGCATACACGGCATTGCGGATATCGGCCGTCACGCGTTCGCCCAGCCAGGACACCATGTAAAAGCGCGCCGCGGTAGCGACGCCCAGGATGCAGGCGACCGCGAACAGGGCGAGGAAGGTCAGGTCGACATGCTTGATGCTGCGGTCGCCGCTGCCGCCGAAACCGAGGTCTATCATCTGGCGGAACGCGTACGGTATCGCCAGCGTCGCCGAGGCCGCCACCAGCAAGGCGATGCCGGCCAGCAGGAATTGGGTTTTATAGGGACGTAAAAAAGGCAATAAGCCTTTCAGCGTGGCCAGGCTGCTACGCTGGCTGACCGTATCATTGCTTGTCGATGTACTCATGCGTGCGCCGGTAAAAATGTGAAGGTGGAGGAAAGCTTAATCCAGATGATGATAAACGAAGCAATATCAATATGCAGCACGGCGACTCCCTGTGCTATTGTCAAGCGCCGGAGCGGCAAAGCGTTGCGTAGCCATATACACAAAACAAATCATCTATGAAGACTATACCCCGCATCTATCGTTTGACACTAAACAGCCTGGCCCTGGCTGCCTGTGCGCTGCTGAGCGCTTGCCAGACCACCATGAGCCACGTCAGCGATTGCAAGGCCGGCGATTGGGTCGCGATCGGCAGCAAGGATGGCGCCGACGGCCTCGATAAACGCTACGACGAGCGCAAGCGCTTTTGCTCGTTGATCGACGGCGACAAGATCAAGACCGTATCGTCCGCCAACTACGATGCCGGCTGGGTGCAGGGCAATCTGCAATACTGGACCAGGCTGGGTCACGAAGACGGGCGCAGCGCCCGCCCGCTCGCTTACTTCGAGACCCAGGCAAATTCCGGCGCCGTCGCGGAAAACCATACGCCGCTGAACCGGCCAGCCTACGAGCAGGGCTGGCAAGCCGGCAATGGCGAATACTGGTATCAGCTCGGCGAGCAAGACGGCCGCGCCGGGATGAGCGCCGGCCAGGAGAGCGTGCGCGCCGGCGCCGGCGCGGCGATCGGCTACAACGCAGAGTCTTACCGGCAAGGCTGGCGCAACGGCAATTACGAATATTGGGTGCAGCTCGGTTATCAGGATGCGCACGACGGCATCCCGGACGGCGAATTGCTGAAGCGCGTCCGCAGCGCCCAGGCCGCCGGGCTGCAAGTGCGCGAAGACGGCTACCACGCCGGTTGGAACCGCGAAATTATCGAATACTGGAAAAACCTCGGCTGGAGCGACGCCACCGCCGGGCGCGACATCCACACCCGCCGCGACGACGCCAAAAAGCGCGGACTGAAGCTGGCCGAGGCTGAATACCAGCAGCAATGGGAAAAACGCCTGATCGAATACTGGCGAGACGCCGGCAACAGCGATGGCGACGGCCATCCTGACCGCATGGAAGAGCGCATGGCCAATGCGCGGCGCGATAATGTGTTCGTCATCGCACAGACGCGCGATTTGTATCAGCAAGCCTGGACCAGGCAAAACGCCAGCTATTGCAGCATCGACCGCGCTTTTGCCTGGGGCCGCGAACATCGCTCCATGGCGATGGAAGTCTGTAGCGCCGCCTTGCAAAGCCGCCTGCAGCACGCCTGGATCAGCGGCCAGGATTTTGAAGAGCTGGCCGCAAAATTGCAAAATACGCATGCGGAACTGCTCGCCCTGAGCGAACGTCACAGCGATGCCGGACGCAGGCTGGACCGGCTGGAACGCGACCTCCGACACGATCAGGACGATAAAAACCGCCCGAACAACAGCGAAAACAGCAATCTCGACCGCAAGCGCGAACGCGAGCGCCAGGAATTGCGCGAGTTTTTGCAGCACACGCGCCGGCGCATCGACGATATGCGCAGCTGGGAATTCCGCTATGAACAACAGATGCAGCAAATCCGGCGCGACATCTATCTGTAACACGACCGGCTGCGTTAATGCAGCCGGGGCGATTTTGCGCAAGCCTTAAAATATTTGGTTTCGAATATATCCAAGCTCAGGCAAGCCTTATATAATCGCGCTACTCGATCGGGAGAGCGCAGCAAAATGACAAGAGCTGCCGCCGAAGGGGCTAATACCCAACAAACTCTCAGGCAAAAGGACCGATCGACGGGGTGGTGAAACTTACCCCACACTCTGGAGAGCGGTAGCGGCTGGTATAGCGGACTACCCACCGAAGGTGCGACGGATGGCGATTGAACATGGCCGCCGTAATCTCTCAGGTACCAGGACAGAGGGGTCAGCGATTGCAGCGCATGCGGCGAATATTCGGCGGCATGCGTTTGTTTGTCCCTTCTATTCTGGTAACGAGGCTCTCATGACGCAAACAGCGACATCTCTCAAGGTAACTCCCCTCAACGCGGCGCATCGTGCCGCCGGCGCAAAAATGGTCGACTTCGGCGGCTGGGATATGCCGGTCAACTACGGTTCGCAAATCGAAGAACACCACGCCGTGCGCAGCGATTGCGGCATGTTCGACGTATCCCACATGTGCGTGGTCGACCTGCAGGGCGAGAATGTGCGCAGCTTCCTGCGCGGCCTGGTCGCCAACAATGTCGATAAATTGCAAGTCCCCGGCAAGGCGCTGTATTCCTGCATGCTGAAACCGGAAGGCGCCGTGATCGACGACCTGATCATTTACTTCTTCAGCGAAAACTGGTTCCGCCTGGTGGTCAACGCCGGCACCGCAGAAAAAGACGTGGCCTGGATGAATGCGCGCAATGCGGAAACCAAGGCCGGCCTGAGCATCACCCAGCGCCGCGACGGCGCCAATGCGTTCGCCCTGGTCGCCGTGCAAGGCCCGAACGCGCGCGCCAAAGCCTGGGAAGTGCTGCCCGAGACTAAGGCCGCCAGCGCCGAGATCAAACCGTTCAACGCCGTGATCGTGCCCGATACTTCGTTCGGCGAAGTGATGGTGGCGCGCACCGGCTACACCGGCGAAGACGGTTTCGAAATCGCCGTCGCCGCCGAGCGCATCACCGATTTGTGGAATGCGCTGGCCGCAGCCGGCGTCAAGCCGGCCGGTCTCGGCGCGCGCGACACCCTGCGTCTGGAAGCCGGCATGAATCTGTACGGCCAGGACATGGATGAAAGCGTCAATCCGCTGGACGCCGGTCTGGCCTGGACGATAGACCTGGTCAGCGAACGCGATTTCGTCGGCAAGCAAGCATTGCAGGAAAAGGGCCAGAACGCCCAGTTCCTCGGCCTGATCCTGCGCGAAAAAGGCGGCATCCTGCGCGCCCACCAAAAAGTCATCTGCGCCCAGGGCGAAGGCGAAATCACCAGCGGCACCTTCAGCCCGACTATGCAGCAAGCGATCGCGCTGGCGCGCCTGCCCATGGGCGTGGCGATCGGCGACACGGTGCAAGTCGCGATCCGCGACAAGCAACTGGCCGCTACCGTGGTGAAATTGCCGTTCGTGCGTAACGGCAAAGTCTTGGTTGCCTGATCTAAGCAAAATATATTTAAATCCCATCATTCAACACTAAAATCCGGAGTCCAAAATGAATGTACCAGCCGAACTGAAATACACCGCTTCCCACGAATGGGTACGCACAGAAGCCGACGGCAGCATCACGGTCGGCATTACTGAATACGCGCAAGATGCGCTCGGCGATATCGTATTCGTCGACTTGCCTAAAATCGGCCAGACTCTGACCGCAGGCAAGGATTGCGCCGTGGTGGAATCGGTCAAGGCCGCCGGCGATATCTACGCCCCGGTTTCCGGCGAAGTCGTGGCGATCAACGAAGCGCTGGCCGATGAACCGGGCGCGATCAACGCCGACGCGTTCAGCGCCTGGATGTTCAAGATGAAGCCGACCAACGCCGCCGATGTCGATGGCCTGCTGGAAGCAGAAGAGTACGCCCGCAGCATCGGTTAATCTCGTTAAGACAGCCATGCTCAACCGAGCTGGCTGCCCTGCGCAGGCCGCCGAAAATATCTTCCGGCGGCCTGTTTGCCTGCTAACACCTCTCTCGTCTCCAAACATCATGACCCGTCCTACACTGACCCAACTCGAAGCGCACGATGCTTTCATCGCGCGTCATATCGGACCTTCCGAAGCTGAACAGGCCGCCATGCTGGCCACGCTCGGTTATCCGACCCGCAAAGCCCTGATCGACGCCATCGTGCCGGAAAATATCCGCCGCCACGACGTCTTGCCGCTAGGCCAGTTCACCGCCGCGCAAACCGAGCAAGCTGCGCTGGCGCAACTGAAAGGCCTGGCCGCCAAAAACACGGTGCTGAAATCCTTCATCGGCCAGGGCTATTACAACACCAACACGCCGGGCGTGATCCTGCGTAATGTGTTTGAAAACCCGGCCTGGTACACCGCTTACACGCCTTACCAGCCTGAGATTTCCCAGGGCCGTCTGGAAGCCATGCTGAACTTCCAGCAAATGATCACCGACCTGACCGGCATGGATATCGCCAACGCCTCCATGCTGGATGAAGGCACGGCCGCCGCCGAAGCCATGACCCTGATCCAGCGCATCGGCAAATCGGCTTCCAAGGTGTTTTACCTGGCCGACGACGTGCTGCCGCAAACGCGCGAAGTGATAGAAACCCGCGCCAAACCGCTGGGCATAGAAGTGCGCATCTGCAAAGGCCGCGAAGCGCTGGAAAATGATTGCTTCGGCGTGCTGCTGCAATATCCGGGCGTGAACGGCGAGGTGCGCGATTACCGCGAATACGCCGCCGCCATGCATGCCAAAGGCGCGATGGTGATCGCCGCCGCCGATTTGCTGGCCCTGACCCTGATCACGCCGCCGGGCGAGTGGGGCGCCGACGTGGTGGTCGGCAATAGTCAGCGTTTTGGTGTGCCTCTCGGTTTCGGCGGCCCGCACGCCGGCTACATGTCCACCCGCGACGGCTTCAAGCGCAGCATGCCTGGTCGCCTGGTCGGCGTGACCGTCGATGCGCAAGGCAACCAAGCGTATCGTCTGGCCTTGCAAACACGCGAACAGCATATCCGCCGCGAAAAAGCCACCTCCAATATCTGCACCGCCCAGGTCTTGCTGGCCGTGATCGCTTCCATGTACGCGGTGTACCACGGCCCGGCCGGCCTGCGCCAGATCGCGCAGCGCGTCCACCGTTACACCAGCATCCTGGCTGCCGGCCTGCACCAGATCGGCTGCCGTATCGCCAACTCTACCTATTTCGATACGCTGACCGTGCAAGTGGCCGATGCCGCCAAGGTGCACGCCGCCGCAGTCGCGGTGGGCATCAACCTGCGCCAGATCGACGGCACGCATGTCGGCGTCTCGCTCGACGAAACCGCCAACCGCGCCGATATCAGCCTGCTGTGGTCCATCTTCGCCGGCGGCGCCAGTGCGCCTCTGGATTTCGATGTTATCGAGCAGGGCGTGCAAGAGTCGATCCCGACCACGCTGGCCCGCGCTTCGGCTTACCTGACGCACCCGGTATTCAACCGCTATCACGCCGAACACGAAATGCTGCGTTACCTGCGCAGCCTGGCCGACAAAGACCTGGCGCTCGACCGCAGCATGATACCGCTCGGCTCCTGCACCATGAAACTGAACGCCACCAGCGAAATGGTGCCGGTCACCTGGCCTGAATTCTCCAACATCCATCCTTTCGCACCAAACGACCAGACCGTCGGCTATCGCGAAATGATAGCTCAATTGGAAGCCATGCTGTGCGCCGCCACCGGCTATGCCGCCGTCTCGCTGCAGCCGAATGCCGGTTCGCAAGGCGAATACGCCGGCTTGCTGGTGATCAAGGCTTACCACGCCTCGCGCGGCGAAGCGCATCGCAATATCTGCCTGATCCCATCCTCCGCGCACGGCACCAACCCGGCCTCGGCCAGCATGGTCGGCCTGGACGTGGTGGTGGTCGCTTGCGACGAACGCGGCAACGTCGACCTGGCCGATCTGAAAGCCAAGGCCGAACAGCACAGCGCCAATCTGGCGGCGGTGATGGTGACTTATCCATCCACCCACGGCGTGTTCGAAGAAGGCATACAGCAACTGTGCGAGATCGTGCATAGCCACGGCGGCCAGGTGTATGTGGACGGCGCCAACATGAATGCGCTGGTCGGCGTCGCGGCGCCGGGCAAATTCGGCGGCGACGTCAGCCACCTGAACTTGCACAAAACCTTCTGCATCCCGCACGGCGGCGGCGGACCAGGCGTAGGCCCGGTCGCAGTCGGCGCGCATCTGGCGCAGTTCCTGCCGAACCAGAAATCGACCGGCTACCAGCGCGGCGAAAACGGCATTTCCGCCGTCAGCGCCGCGGCTTTCGGCTCGGCCAGCATTCTGCCTATCTCCTGGATGTATATCGCCATGATGGGCGCGGAAGGTCTCAAAGCCGCGACCGAAACCGCGATCCTGGCGGCGAACTACATCGCCAAGCGCCTGGCGCCGCATTACCCTGTGCTGTACTCGGGCCACGACGGCCTGGTCGCGCATGAATGCATCCTCGATCTGCGTCCGCTGACCGACGCCACCGGCATCAGCAACGAAGACGTGGCCAAGCGCCTGATCGACTTCGGCTTCCACGCCCCGACCATGAGCTTCCCGGTCCCCGGCACGCTGATGATAGAACCGACCGAAAGCGAATCGCAAGCCGAACTGGACCGCTTCATCGCCGCCATGATCGCGATCCGCGAAGAAATCGCCAAGGTCGCTTCCGGCGAGTTCGACGCGAAGGACAATCCGTTGAAACACGCGCCGCATACCATCCAGGTCCTGGTCGGCGACGAGTGGAAACACGGCTACAGCCGCGAAACAGCCGCTTACCCGGTCGCTTCCCTGCGCCAGCAAAAGTACTGGGCGCCGGTAGGCCGCGCCGACAACGTCTACGGCGACCGCAACCTGTTCTGCTCTTGCATACCGGTGGCGGATTACCAGTAAGCTTTAGGGAAGCACGGATTTAATCGAATTTCGTCATCCCCGCGAAAGCGGGGACCCACCTAAGTGTTTGATTTACATGGATTCCCCCTTGCAGGGCGCGCTTGAGCATGCATGCTCAAGTCGTTACGCAGGCGGGTAGCAGGCTACCCGAATTTCCTGCTGCACCTTTCGC
>JACPWS010000056.1 GCA_016196925.1 Burkholderiales bacterium
GCTGGTCGATGGTGATCCCGTGGATAGGCTATTCGTTTTCGCAGCTGATCAAGAAGGTCGAGCCTACCGGCAATGCGCGTTACGTGGAATTTACCACGCTGGATGACAAGAAACAGATGCCCGGCCAGCGCAGCGCTGTACTCGAATGGCCGTATGTGGAGGGCTTGCGGCTGGACGAGGCGTATCACCCGCTGGCGCTGCTGACGTTCGGCATGTATGGCGAAATCTTGCCGAACCAGAACGGCGCGCCGCTGCGCATGGTCGTGCCGTGGAAGTATGGCTTTAAATCGGCCAAATCCATCGTCAGAATCCGCTTCACCCGCGATCAGCCGCGCACCGCCTGGAATCTGGCGGCGCCGCACGAATACGGCTTTTACTCGAACGTGAATCCCGAAGTCGATCATCCGCGCTGGTCGCAAGGCAGCGAGCGGCGCATAGGCGAAGACGGCTTCTTCACGCGCAAGCGCAAGACCCTGATGTTCAATGGCTATAGCGACGTGGCTTCCCTGTACGCCGGCATGGACCTGAAGAAATATTTCTGACATGCTGCTGAACGCCAAACAAATTTCCAGGCTGAAGGCCGCGCTGTTCGTGCTGGCCTTGCTGCCTTTCCTGCGTCTGGCCGCGTTTGTGGCGCTCGATAAGCTGGGCGCCAATCCTATAGAATTCATCACGCGCAACACCGGCGACTGGACCCTGTACTTTCTGTGCATCACGCTCGGCGTCACGCCGCTGCGCAAGCTCTTGCAATGGCCGTGGCTGATACGCATGCGCCGCATGTTCGGCCTGTACGTGTTTTTTTACGCCAGCCTGCATTTCCTGACTTTTATATGGTTCGACCATTTCTTCGACTGGCAGGAAATGTGGAAGGATGTGCTGAAGCGGCCTTTCATCACGGTAGGCTTCACTTGCTTTGTGTTGCTGACCCCGCTGGCGATCACCAGCACCAATGGCATGATCAAGCGGCTGGGCGGCAAGCGCTGGCAGTGGCTGCACCGGCTGGTGTATGTGATCGCGCCGCTGGCGATCCTGCACTACACCTGGATGAAGGCCGGCAAACACGATTTTGCGCAGCCGTTCTTGTTCGGGCTGGTGGTGGCGGCCTTGCTGCTGTTGCGCCTGTGGTGGCGCTGGTCTGGGCGCGCAGCGGCGGCGGTGGCGCATCCCGGAGTGTAGAACTTGCTTTTCATCATTTTTTCTTCACGGCATAATGGCCGCTCGCTGCGCAAAGGCAGCTCTTATAGAAAAAATATGACTAGCTATTTACTCAAAAAAAACGAAGTGGAGACAAGAACACAACGCTGGGCCTTAGCCATCCTGGGTTCGCTCGGCTGGCGCGTACGTTACCGCCCTTTGCCCGGCCCCAGGGGGGTGATCGTAGTGTATCCGCACACCTCGAACTGGGATTTTCCTATCGGCATCCTGGCCAAGCTGGCGATAGGCATGCCTTTCCACTATATCGCCAAATCATTGCTGTTCGAAGGCGTCACCGGCGCCACCATAGGCCGGATAGTGGGCTACCTCGGCGGCGAGCCGGTTGAACGCGGCGTTTCCACCGGCGCCATCGCGCGTCTGGCGGAAAAAATCAACCGGGCCGACTGGTACTGGCTGGCGGTGGCGCCCGAAGGGACGCGCAGTCTGCGTCCGTATTGGCGCAGCGGTTTCTACCACATCGCGTTGGCCGCCAGGGTGCCGGTCGGCTGCGCTTATTTCGATTTCAGCAAGCGCGAAGTCGGTCTGGTCGATTATGTTGCACTGAGCGGCGATGCGGAGCAGGATATGGCGCAATTTCGCCGGGTCTTTGAAGACGTGCGCGGCCGTCGCCCTGGCCTGGCCAGCCCCATCGCCCTACGTCAGGACGATCCGAAAAATTAGGGAGTATGTTTCAAAACCGGCTTGTCGTCAGCTTATTTAAAGCGAGTTTTAAACATACTCCCGGATAGTATTATTTTGTGCCCGGTGTGCTTGGCGGCACCGGTTTGTTGGGCAAGGTCAGCGGGCCTTTCTGGCCGCAGGCGGATAACAGGCAAGTCAGTAGCAGCAGGGAAATCAGGGTACGCATCTTGGAAATCGCTCACACCGTATAAAATGGCGTTTTATGTAGTGATAATGCGCAGGAGTGTAGCATGACCGAAACCGAATTTCTGACGCTGGCCGATAGCTGCCTGCGCCAGGTCGAACAACTATTTGAACTAGCGTTTGAAAATGACGAACTCGATGTGGAGTGCAGCCGCAGCGGTAATGTGCTGAGCGTGGAGTTCGTCAACAATGGCTCCAAGATCATCGTCAACAGCCAGGCGGCCATGCAGGAAATGTGGCTGGCGGCGCGTTGCGGCGGTTTTCACTACAAATACGACGGTCAGCATTGGCGCAACACGCGCGACGGTTCGGAGTTTTTTGCCGCCTTGTCCGCGATTGCGCACGAACAAGGCAAATAAAGCCGTCTATTCCTCGATCACTTTGGGCTCGTTGGCCAGATTGCGTATGCCGCTGCCGGGCGGATTTTCGGCATAGAAGTAATCGCCTTCGGCCGCGATCACGCCATTCGGAATGGCGCGCTCCTCGATAGGGAGTTCCTTCAGCGCTTTCTGCATGTAAGCTATCCAGATCGGCAAGGCCAGGCCGCCGCCGGTTTCCTTGTTGCCGAGATTTTTAGGCTGATCGAAGCCTATCCAGGCGATACCGACCAGTTTCGCCTGGTAGCCGGCAAACCAGGCGTCGAACGAGTCGTTGGTGGTGCCGGTTTTGCCCGCGATGTCAGGGCGTTTCAGCGACAAGGCCTTGGTTGCGGTGCCGAAGCGCACCACGTCTTTCAACATGCTGTCTATCAGGAAGGCATTGCGTTCGTCGATCACACGGTTATTTTCATCGCCGGCTTTTTCCGGCGAGGCTTGCGCCAGCACCTTACCATTGGTGTCAGTGATCTTGGCGATCAGGTAGGGGTTGATCTTGTAACCGCCATTGGCAAACACGGCGTAGGCGCCGGCCATCTGCAAGGGCGTTACCGCGCCGGCGCCGAGCGCCAGGGTCAGGTAAGGAGGATTCTTCTCGGGCAGGAAGCCGAAGCGATTGGTGTATTCCTGGCCGTATTTCGCGCCGATACGGTTCAGGATGCGGATGGAAATCATGTTCTTCGACTTGGTCAGGCCCCTGCGCATGCTCATCGGGCCTTCGTATTTGCCGTCGTAATTTTTCGGTTCCCACGCCTGGCCGCCGGTTTGCCCGGCATCGAAACTGATAGGTTCGTCGTTGATCACGGTGGATGGCGACAAACCTTTTTCCAGCGAAGCCGAGTAAATGAAAGGCTTAAAGCTGGATCCGGGCTGGCGCCAGGCTTGCGTGACGTGGTTGAACTTATTCAGGTTGTAATCGAAACCGCCGACCAGCGCATGGATCGCACCGTCGGTGGTGCTGGCCGCCACAAAGGCCGATTGTACTTCCGGCATCTGGACGATGCTCCAGCTTTTGCCTTCCTGCATCACGCGTATCACGGCGCCGCGTTGTATGCGCTTGTTGGCGGGCGCCTTGGCCGACAAGCCGCTGGCGGCGAAGCTGAGGCCGGCTTCCTCTATCTTGATTTCTTCGCCCGAGGCCAGCACCGCCTTCACCAGCTTGGGCGCCGCCTCCAAAACCATCGCGACTTGCAGATCGTCGCTGTCGGAGTGTTCGGCCAGCTCTTTTTCTATCGCTTCGTCCGCAGCGTCTTTGCCGCTCGGAATTTCGACGATGGCTTCCGGCCCGCGATAACCGTGGCGTTTCTCATAGTCCATGACGCCCCGGCGCAAGGCCAGGTAGGCGGCGTCCTGATCGGCCTTGGTGATGGTGGTATACACATTCAGGCCGCGCGTATAAGTGTCTTCCTTGAATTGTTCATAGACTAGCTGACGCGCCATTTCAGCGACGTATTCGGCATGGATGCCGAATTCGCTGCTATCGGTCTTGGTGTGCAATTCTTCGTTTTTTGCCTGCTCGAATTGCGCTTCCGTGATGTAGCCGAGTTGCCGCATGCGTTGCAGAATATATTGCTGGCGCACTGCGGCGCGCTTGGGATTGGCGACCGGGTTGTAAGCGGACGGCGCTTTCGGCAAACCGGCCAGCATGGCCGCTTCGGCGACGCTGAGCTGTTTCAGGCTCTTGCCGAAATATATCTGGGCGGCGGAAGAAAAACCGTAAGCGCGCTGACCGAGATATATCTGGTTCATATAGACTTCCAGTATCTGGTCCTTGCTCAGGTTTTGTTCTATCTTCCAGGCCAGCAGGATTTCATAAATTTTGCGCTTGAAGGTTTGTTCGCTCGACAAGAAAAAATTGCGCGCCACTTGCTGGGTAATGGTGGACGCGCCTTGTTTCGCGCCGCCGGTCAGGTTATGCAGGGCGGCGCGCGTGATGCCCATGTAATCGACGCCGCCGTGCTCATAGAAGCGATCGTCCTCTATCGCCAGCACGGCTTTTTTCATGACGTCGGGGATGTCGGCGAAGCGCACCACGTTGCGCCGTTCTTCACCGAATTCACCGATCAGCATGTTATCCGCCGAGAATACCCGCAAGGGCATTTTCGGGCGGTAACTGGTGATTGAATCGAGTTCAGGCAAGTTCGGGTAAGCCATGGTCAGCGCAAAACCGATGATCAGCGTGCCTGCGATCGATAAGCCAAGCACGACGCCGCCGGCGCCGAGGGCGATCCTGGCGGCCAGCTGTCCTGCCGGTTTTGCGCTTGAGTTTTCTTTGTCGTTCGGGGAAGTTTTGCGGTCGGACATGGGGACATTCTGTAACAAAGGCAGCGCACATTATAGCCGCAGTCATATGGTGCGTTTCCGGACGCCGCACATGTCCAGAGATCAATTGACTCGATTTAGGTCCACCCGTGGATATTTGACAACGTATACTGGGAATGCTGTGTGGAAAGTGCTTTACCATTATCAGGCTTATTGCTAGGATTTCATGTAAGCTTGGATAAGTGTTTCGTAAATAGCGGTTTTAAAAGAGAATTTGAGTTGAAAAAAACCGTAGGATGTTTATCTTTTGATGATAAATTTGCACTTACCAATAATAATTGATGTATTCGTGAGGGGATATTCTTGGCTTTAGATCTTGCATCATTGCTCGGCAGAAAAAATCCGCCTCTGATCGGGCTGGATATCAGTTCTTTCGACATCAAACTTGTTGAGCTGTCCGCAGGAAGCAGCAAGGATTACCGCCTTGAACGCTATGCTTCCGAACCGCTACCCAAGGGGGCGGTGGTGGACGGGAATATCGAAAACATAGAACAGGTTTCTGAAACTGTTCGTAAGATCATTAAAAAAAGCGGAGCGAGCGCAAAGAATGTCGCTTTGGCGATGCCCGCCTCATCCGTGATCACCAAAAAAATTATTCTCGCGGGTAACTTGAGCGAACAGGCGCTGGAAGTCCAGGTCGAGTCGGAAGCGAGTCAATATATCCCTTTCGCGATGGACGAAGTCAGCCTCGATTTTTGCGTGATCGGGCCCGCCGCCAATTCCGAAGAAGATGTGGAAGTCATGCTGGCAGCATCGCGCAAGGAAAAAATCGAAGACCGGATTGCGGTGCTTGAGACGGTGGGCTTGCAAGCCAAGGTCATGGACATCGAATCTTACGCTGTACGGGCAGCGATTTCGCGCGTGATCGAGTTGCAGCCCAACTCCGGCCATGACCAGATTTTCGCGATGTTCCAGATCGGGGCAAAGCGCACTTATATATCCATATTATTGAATGACGAAGTTATTTACGAACGCGAGCAGCAGTTTGGCGGCAGTCAACTGACGCAAGACATAGTCCGTAACTACGGCATGGCGCAGGAAGAAGCCGAAGCGAAAAAGAAAACCGGCGATTTGCCCGACAGTTATGAAATGGAGTTGCTGGAACCGTTCCTGGAAAGTGCTGCGTTGGAAGTCACGCGCGCGATTCAATTTTTCTTTACGTCTACCCCTTACACCAGGGTCGATCAGATTTTCCTGACCGGCGGCTGTGCCGTGATCCCTGGATTGGTAGATATTATTGCCGAGCGCACAAAAATTTCGACGGCCGTCGTCAGTCCGTTCAAAGGCATGGAGCTGGCGTCCGGTGTCAACGAAAAAGCCTTACGTAGCGACGCTCCCGCCTATATGGTTGCCTGTGGCCTTGCATTGCGGAGATTCGGCTGATGATTAAGATTAACCTGCTCCCGCATCGCGAAGAAAAACGTAAGCAACTCAAAAGCGCATTTTATTCGCTGTTGATGTTGTCGACTATATTGGCGGCGCTGCTTACGATCATGGTAGGCGCTTACTTCGGGCAGCAACTTAACGCGCAGACGGAACGCAATGCCTTCATCAAGAAGGAAAATGCCCTGCTGGACGAAAAAATCAAGGAAATCGCCACTCTTAAACAGGAAATCGATGCCCTGAAGGCGCGCCAGCAAGCGGTAGAAGATTTGCAGGGCGACCGCAACCAACCGGTCTTTTTGTTGGATGAATTGGTCAAGTTGACGCCGGAAGGTGTGTATATGCGTACCCTGAAACAGGATGGACAACGTGTCATTCTGAATGGCTATGCGCAGTCGCAAGACCGTGTTGCCGAACTGATCCGCAACTTGGGAAATAAGTCCGAATGGATGTACAAGCCCGATTTGAACGACATCCACTCTACAGGTATCGGCCAGGGGCGGGATGCTAAAAAAGTATTTGATTTCACGGTCAATGTAGGCATCAAGCGGCCACGCGAAAAAGAAGAGGGGGCTGCTGCTGCGGGCGCTGCCAAGCCGGACAAGAAGCCTTCTTAATGCCGGCATGTTCGATATAACAAAAGATTGAAAGATCGGAAATGGCAATTAACTTGAAAGAATTCGGCGAGTCGTTCGGCGCCCAGTTTCGCGATCTGCGTGGCTTGCATCCGGGGCTGTGGCCGCTGGCGCCCAGAATGGCATCTGCATTGGGGGTATTGATCGTCGTATTGTTTTTCGGCTGGTTTTTTTATTGGGATGGACAGCTGGAAGAAATTGATCAGGGGCGTCAGGAAGAAGTCAAGCTGAAAGACGAGTATCGAAAGAAAATGCAGCAAGCGATCAATCTCGACGCGCTCAAGGAACAAAGAAAGCTTGTTCAGCAATATGTGGCTACCATGGAAAAGCAATTGCCTAGTAAAGCTGAAATGGATGCCTTGTTATCTGATATTAATCAGGCCGGCCTGGGGCGCGGTTTGCAGTTCGACTTGTTTAAACCCGGACAGGCAGTGGTAAAAGATTATTATGCCGAATTGCCTATCGATATCAAATTGACGGGTAGCTACCACGATCTTGGTGAGTTTGTGGCCGATATCGCCAAATTGCCGAGGATAGTTACTTTAAATAATCTCGCTATTTCCAGCGGCAAGGATGTTGGATTGAGTCTGGACGTCGTTGCCAAGACTTTCCGTTATCTGGATAAAGATGAAGTCCTGGCGCAGGCAAGCGCGAAAAAGGCCGCTAAAAAATGATCTCCACTTTGCGTAAAATCCCTGCACTCTTGCTGCCCGCATTATTGTTGACGGCGTGCGGAGACAATGGGGTGTCTGAAATTCAGGAATGGATGGCGGCGGTCAAAAAAGAAACACATGCGGTGACGCCGAAGATTGCCGAACCCAAGTTGTATGTTCCCGTCGCCTACACGGGAAAAAGCGAGCTTGACCCTTTCAATCCGGTCAAGCTGCTGGCTGTGCTGGCCAGAATGAAGGCGGAATCGAACAATGGTCTGCGGCCGGATATGGACAGGCGCCGGGAGGCTTTGGAAGCTTTTCCTCTCGATAGCATGAAAATGGTCGGTACGATAGAAAAAAATAATATCAGGCAAGCATTGCTACAGATAGATAAAACCGTCTATCAAGCCAAGCTGGGAAATTATATAGGCCAGAATTTCGGCATGATTACCAAAATATCAGACAATGAAGTTGAAATTAAGGAAATTGTGCAAGATGCGGCCGGCGAGTGGACTGAGCGTAAATCCAAGTTAGAGTTGCAGGAGAGTAAAAAATGATAGCGTTGATAAATACAAGTACAAGGGGCGCCATGTTTGTCAAATTCGTTTTATTCAGCCTGCTCGGTTTGAGCCAATTGGCGTGGGCACAAACCAATAGCATACTAGCGGTAAGCGCCAATCAACAGGGGGCAAATATCATCGTCAAGATAGATATGAAAAACCCTTTGAGTAAATCGCCTTTGGGTTTTGCGATTTCCAATCCGGCTCGTATTGCCTTGGATTTTGCCGACACCAACAACGCGACCGGAAAATCCAGTATAGACATCAATCTCGGCGATTTACGCACGGTTAATCTGATCGAGGCTACCGGACGCTCCCGCCTGGTATTTAATCTCAATAAATCGCTGAATTACGCCACGGCGCTAGAGGGGAATGCATTGATCGTTACGATTGATGGCTCCGGCGGAATTGCTACTCCTGTTAACTCGCAAGGCTTACCTGTCGCGCCACCCGCTGCTAAGGTAGCGAAGCAAAATTTGCGCGACATCGATTTCCGTCGCGGCGCCAATGGTGAAGGGCGTGTGGTAGTCGATTTGCCGGCCAGCCAATTGGCGGTAGATGTGCGCCAGCAGGGGCAAAAGATCGTCGTTGATTTCTTGAAAGCGGGGCTGCCCGATATCTTGCGCCGCCGCCTCGATGTCAGCGACTTCGGTTCTCCGGTGCAAACGATCACCACCACCACGGAAGGCGAAAATGTGCACATGGTGATAGAGCCTAAAGGGCTGTGGGAACATAGTGCCTATCAAAGCGATACGCAATTGGTGGTGGAAATCAAACCGATTAAGGAAGATCCGAACAAGCTGACACAAGGTACGCAAGGATATAGAGGCGAGCGCCTGTCCTTCAATTTTCAGAATATCGAAGTGCGTGCTTTATTGCAGATCGTGGCTGAAGTCAGCGGCTTTAACATTATTGCCAGCGACACGGTGGTTGGCAGCATCACCTTGCGCTTGAAGGATGTGCCCTGGGATCAGGCGCTCGATATCATCATGCAGTCTAAATCGCTGGATATGCGCAAGAACGGCTCCGTCATCTGGATCGCGCCCAAAGATGAATTGCTGACCAAGGAAAAACTGGAACTGGAGCAAAAGGCCCAGATCGCTGAATTGGAACCTTTGAAGACAGAATCGTTTCAACTCAATTATCAAAAAGTCGAGGCATTCAAGCAAGTATTTGGCGTCGACGGCGCCAGCACTAACCGGATTTTATCCAAGCGCGGCAGCGCCGTGATAGAGCCGCGCACCAATCAGTTATTTGTGACGGACATCGCTTCCAAACTGGAAGAAGTGCGCAGGCTGATACAGAAAACAGACATCGCCTCCAAGCAAGTCTTGATCGAGGCGCGCATCGTTGAAGCCGACGATAAGTTCAGCCGCAATCTCGGCGCCAAACTTGGTTTCACCGATTTGCGCGGCTTGCGCGGCGGCGATGCCGGGTATCAGGTCAGCGGCAACCAGCGCGCAGCCTTGACCGGTAATTATCTGGGCGTCGGCGAACAAACCGGTCAGGCAAAATTGACCGATCAAAGTTACATTCCAAACTCCCAGTTCGTCAGTTTGCCGGCGGTAGGCATCAATGGCTTGAATCCGGGCAGTCTGGCGGTCAGCCTGTTTTCCGCCGCCGCCAACCGTTTTCTGAATTTGGAATTGTCTGCTTTGGAAGCGGATGGCAAAGGGAAGATCATCTCCAGCCCGCGCGTGGTTACCGCCGATCAGCTAAAGGCTTCGATAGAACAAGGGACGGAATTGCCGTATCAAGTCGCTACTTCCAGCGGCGCTACCTCGATCTTTTTCCGCAAAGCGAGTTTGCGCCTGGAAGTGACGCCTCAGATTACGCCGGATGGCAATGTGATCCTCGATGTGGATGTGCATAAGGACAGTGTCGGCCAAGAAACGCGCGCTGGCTTTGCGATCGATACCAAGCAAGTCAAGACCCTGGTCTTGGTTGAAAACGGCGGCACCGTCGTGTTGGGCGGCATTTTCCAGCAAAATGAAAGAGATAACGTGACCAAGGTTCCGTTTTTTGGCGATTTGCCGCTGTTTGGCAATTTATTTAAAACCACGGGCCGTACCAACGATAAAACCGAGTTGCTGGTATTCATCACGCCGAAAATCGTCGCAAATAACTTGAGCGCTAAATAGGCGCAGCCTAAGCGGTGTTCCGAAATAATCAATCTGTATGAATTTGTTTAAAAATAGGTGTTACATGACGAAGTTTATTCGCGCAGTTTTTGCAGTGCTGATGCTGGTCATTCTGACTGCGTGCGGCGGCGGCGGCGGCTCGGCCGGAGGAACGGGCACGGGGTCAACCAGCGGATCTGGCAGCGGATCTAGCAGCGGATCCACAACAGGTACCTCAACGACAGGAACGACCAGTAATGTTCCGGTGTTGACGCTGTCGCTGAGTGATGCAAGTGGCGCCGCCATTACCAATTTGTCCGGCGTCGATACCGGCGTAGTTAAAGCAAAATTTGTTACCGGGGCGGGATTGCCTGTCGCAAATGCGCTCGTCACCTTTAGCGGCGATGTCGCTCTGATCAAATTTACGCCGGCGGCCGCGACCGCGCTAACCGATGCGAACGGTGTTGCGGTAATGAACATTTTGCCCGCAAGTACCACAGCCGCGGGCGCTTTAAGCATAAAAGCGGATGCGGTCAGCGGAACGTTAACGGCCTCTACGTCCGTCAACCTTGCCATCAGCCCGGCATCGTTAACGGTGGGGACACTATCTTTTACCCCTGTCCCGGCCGGATCATTGCCGGCATTTAGTACCGTGACCGTGAATATTCCGGTGACAACGAATGGAAAGCCGGTGACCGCTATTTCAGGTTTGAATTTGACATCGAAATGTGTGGTAGACGGTACCGCTACCCTGGTTCAAGGGCCGACTGGCGCGCCTGGCGTGTTTACCGCGACATATACGAATAAGGGCTGCGTTCAGGGAACCGACCTCATCACTGTCTCTATCGGGAATTCGTCGCAATCGATTTCACTCGCCGTCGGCAGCGCAAATATAGGAACCCTGCAATTTGTCGGAACCGATAGTGCCGGATCTTCATTGGTGTTAAAGGGTTCGGGTGGCGCAGGACGTAAAGAGTCGGCATTAGTCACCTTTAAAGTGGTCGATCAGAATAATGTAGGCTTGGCTGGCGTGGTGGTTAATTTTTCGGCGACCACCTACACCGGCGGCTTAACCGTGTTGCCGGCATCTGCCGCAACCGATGTTGACGGCAATGTTGCCACCACAGTTTCTTCCGGCACCATCCCGACACCGGTTAAAGTGATAGCGACCGCTACGCGCAATGGGGTAACGATTAGCGGCTTGTCGGACTATCTGACGATTTCCACCGGCTTGCCTATACAGAAATTCATGTCTTTGAGCGTTGAGAAAGCCAATATCGAGGGGTGGAATTATGATAGCGAAACCACCGGCGTTACGGTGCTGATGGCCGACCAGTACGGCAATCCGGTCTCGGACAATACGACCGTCAATTTTGTCACCGAAGGCGGCGCCATAGGCAGTTCGGCGCAAGGCGCCTGCAATACCGTGAATGGCGGCTGTACCGTGCAACTGAGAAGCCAGGCGTTCCGGCCATCGAATGGTCGGGTTACCGTACTCGCTTATGCGCAAGGCTTGGAAAATTTTGTCGATAGCAATGGCGACGGACAGTATAGCTGCGCCAACCCCGGCGATGCGAATGGCGTTCCTTTAGCCGATCCTAAGACATATCGTCCCGTGGTTGACACCTGCATCAGCGGCGGTGAGCCGTTTCCTACAAACGATCTTGGCGATATGGGCGATGCATTTTTGGATGCAGGTATTTTAGGCGCCACCAGTGGGACATCTTTATCGGGTACGCTGGACGGGGCGTATACGGCGGCGAATGGAGACTTGCCGGTTCCGTATAACCATGTCGGCTATGTTGCTGCCGGCGATGGAAAATGGGGAATGAATTATATACGCCGATCTGCGGAAGTCGTTTTTAGCGGATCTGCTGCATACTTAATTCGTCAGGTTTGTACAGCCGGTGTTTGCCGTGATTGGGATAGCACTACCGATGGCGATCCTAGCATTATTCAAGGTGTTGCAGGAGTCGCTTGTAGCGACAAGAGTCTGAATTTCCGGCTTACCGATCTGAATAACAATCCGCTTCCCTACGGGACTTTGGTCGCAACAGCCGATGCAACTAAGATAGGCGCGAGTGCAGTTTATCCAGATAAAATTGTTTCAACCAATTCTGTCGGCGGGACATTCCATAGTGTCACTGTTAAGAGGGACGATCCTAATTGCGGGGCGGGTAGCTTCTTTGTGACCGTGAAGACTCTAAAAGGAAATGGGACAGCGTTTAAATTTAATTCAAATTGAAGTCAGGTAATATTTTCCTCGTAGGCCTGATGGGCTCCGGCAAAACCACGGTTGGCCGGGCCCTGGCGAAAAAGCTTAACCAGCGGTTTATCGATACTGATCACGAAATCGAGGCGCGCACTGGCGTCGCCATTCCGGTCATTTTCGAAATCGAAGGCGAGGCCAGCTTTCGTCAACGTGAAGCCGATGCGATCCGCGACCTGACTGTGCAGCAAGGCATAGTGCTGGCGACCGGCGGCGGTGCCGTGTTGAATGCCGACAGCCGGCGCTATCTGCACGAGCGCGGCACGGTGATTTATTTGAGGGCCGCCGTCGCCAGCATCTTGCAGCGCACCCGGCACGACAAAAACCGCCCTTTGCTGAGGACGGCCGATCCGCGTAAGAAGCTGGAAGAGCTGGAAGCGCAGCGCGACCCCCTGTACCGGGAAGTCGCTCATCTGGTGATAGAAACCGGCCGACCGAATGTGCAATTGCTGGTGCAAACCATCCTCGATAAACTGCAGCAGAGCGGCGCCGCTGCCAGTTCCACAAGTACCAGGCCAGCCATGTCCCACGCAAGCAATCCCCATCTCCAGACGCTGAACCTTGATCTCGGCGAGCGCAGTTATCCTATCATTATCGGCACTGCGCTGTTATCCGATGCGGCGCTGTTACAAGCGCAAATCAAGGGCCAGCGCGTCGTCATCGTTACCAATACCGTAGTCGCGCCTTTGTATCTGGCGCAGTTGGAAAACAGCTTGCGCGCTGTCGGCAAAGAAGTGACTTCCGTGATCTTGCCGGATGGCGAACAACATAAGGACTGGGCCAGCCTGATGCTGGTGTTCGATGCGCTGCTGGAAGCCAAGTGCGACCGCAAGACCACTCTGATCGCTCTCGGCGGCGGCGTGATTGGCGATATGACCGGATTCGCCGCTTCGGCCTATATGCGCGGCGTCCCCTTCGTGCAGATACCGACCACCCTGTTGTCGCAAGTCGATTCTTCGGTGGGCGGCAAGACGGGTATCAACCATCCGCTCGGCAAGAACATGATAGGCGCGTTCTACCAGCCGCAAGCGGTGGTCGCCGATACCTCCACCTTGAACAGCTTGCCGGACCAGGAGCTGTCGGCCGGTCTGGCGGAAGTCATCAAGCATGGGGCGATCATCGATCCGGAATTTTTTGACTGGATCGAAGCCAATATGAGCAAACTGCGCGCCAAAGATACTCAGGCCCTGGCGCACGCGATTGCGCGTTCTTGCGAGATCAAGGCCGACGTCGTGCGACAGGATGAGCGCGAAGGAGGCTTGCGCGCCATCCTCAATTTCGGCCACACCTTTGCGCACGCGATAGAGTCCGGCCTCGGTTACGGCGCCTGGCTGCATGGCGAAGCGGTCGGTTGCGGCATGGTGATGGCGGCCGATTTATCCTACCGCCTCGGTTATATCGATTACGTCAGCAAGACCAGGATCAGGCAAGTGGTGGCGGCCGCCGGTTTGCCGACGGTAGCGCCCGATCTGGGCGAGCAGCGCTGGCTGGACTTGATGGAAGTCGACAAGAAAAATGAAGGTGGCCAGATCAAGTTCATCTTGCTGAAGCCCTTGGGTAGCGCGTTGATCACGACCGTGCCGCAGCCCGTGCTGCTGGAAACCCTGCGCCATTGTTGCGCTGCGCAATAATCGTACAATAAGCGCCGTGTTTTCCGATACCCACCTCGCTCCGTATGCCGCCAAAGCGTCGGCGAGCCGCGGGCGGCGGCATGCCGAGCCGGCTTCCGGTTCGCGCAGCGAGTTTCAGCGCGACCGCGACCGCATCATCCATAGCACCGCATTCCGGCGCCTGGAATACAAGACCCAGGTGTTCGTCAATCATGAGGGTGATCTGTTCCGCACGCGCCTGACGCATAGCCTGGAAGTGGCGCAAATCGGGCGCTCGATCGCGCGCAATCTGCGCCTGAATGAAGACCTGGTGGAAGCGATCGCGCTGGCCCACGATCTCGGCCACACCCCTTTTGGCCATGCAGGCCAGGATGCCCTGAATAGCTGCATGCAAGCCTATGGCGGCTTCGAGCACAATCTGCAAAGCCTGCGCGTGGTCGATCAGCTGGAAGAGCGCTATGCCGCCTTCGACGGCCTGAACCTCAGCTTTGAAACGCGCGAAGGCATACTCAAGCATTGTTCGCTGGCGCATGCCAAATCGCTCGGCGATGTAGCGCGGCGTTTCATAGAGCGCAAGCAACCCAGCCTGGAAGCGCAGCTGACCAATCTGGCCGACGAGATCGCCTACAATAATCACGATGTCGACGACGGCTTGCGTTCTGGTTTGTTGCTGGAAGAGCAACTGCTGGAACTCGATATTTATGCGCGCTATCGGGCCGAAGTCGATGCGACCTATCCCGGCATTACCGGGCGGCGCGCTATTTCAGAAACGATACGGCGCATGATCAACGCCCTGATCGTCGATCTGATCCAGACCTCGGAGCAACGCATACAAGCCTATGCGCCGAAGTCGCTCGATGCAGTGCGCGACATGGGCAAGATGATCGCGTTTTCTGACGCCATGCATCAGGAAGCGAGCTTGCTGAAGCAGTTTTTGCACGAAAAACTGTATCGCCATTATCTGGTGAATCGCATGACGTCCAAGGCCAGAAAGACCGTGCGCGAGCTGTTTGAAGCGATGCTGGCGGAACCCAGCTTGCTGCCGCCCGATTACCAGGTCAGGCAGTCCGCCAATGAAGCCGAGCGCAGCTTGCTGCAGGCGCGCAAGGTCGCCGATTACATCGCCGGCATGACCGACCGCTATGCCATGCGCGAACATCGGCGCTTGTTCCTGATCGACGAAATCTGAAGACGCGGCTGCTGCATCCGGCGCAATCGGCGCTCGCCATCCATATACTCCCCCCTGTTTTAAACAAAATCGCCCTGACGCCCGTGAATTCAAAGGGCTGCAGAATATACAGGGGAGGAGTATTTTTTTTGCAAAATTTAAGCCTTACGCCAGGTCGCGCAAAGGATGGGCGTAGGCCGGCCACACCGGCGCAAAGAAAGCGGCGACTTGTTCTGCGCCGACGTCGGCCAGCGTGGCGGGCGACCATTGCGGCGCATTGTCTTTATCCACCACCAGCGCGCGCACGCCTTCCAGCACTTCGCCGTGCCTGAAGCAATGGCGCACCATGCTGCGTTCCATGCGCAGGCAGTCGGCCACCGTCATGCCGGCGCCGCGCCGCAATTGCTCGAGCGTGACGCACATCAGCAAGGGCGAGCGTTTTTGCATCACGGCCAGGGTTTGCCGGGCGAATTCGCTGCCGTCGGCCGCCAGCGCGGCGGCGATCGCGTTGACGCTGTCGCTGCTGAAATGGCGGTCGATCAGGGCGCGCTGCGCGGCCAGCTTGCTGTCGGCCGGCACGGCCAGTGCCGTAAACGGGGCGGCGAATTCGCGTATCGCCTGCCGGATATCGGCGGCCTGGGTGGCGGCCAGCATCGCCATCAGGGCCGCCAATTCGGCGGTCGGGATAAACACATCGGCCAGCCCGGCGTACAAGGCGTCGGCGGCCGCGATGATTTCGCCGGTCAGCCCCAGATAAGTGCCGGTCTGGCCCGGGGTGCGCGCCAGGAAATAGCCGCCGCCGACATCGGGGAACAGGCCAATATTTACTTCCGGCATCGCCATCTTGGTGCGCTCGGTGACGATGCGCATACGGCAAGCTTCACCGGCCTGGGCGATGCCCATGCCGCCGCCCATCACCACGCCGTTCATCACGGCGATATACGGCTTGGGATAAAAATGGATCAGATGATTGAGCGCGTATTCTTCGCTGAAAAAATCTTCCAGCAAGGCGCTGTCGCCTTTCGGCGTGGCCGTGCCGACATCGTAAAAGAAGCGGATATCGCCGCCGGCGCAAAATGCGCGTTCGCTGCTGCTGTGGATCAGCACGGCGCGCACGTCCGGCTGGTCGCGCCATTCGCGCAGGATGGCGCTGATCGCGCGCACCATGTCCAGCGACAGCGAATTCAGCGCTTGCGGACGATCGAGGGTGATATGGCCGATGTGGTTCTGTACAGAGGTGAGGACGTAGGCGCTCATGGGATAGTCGGGTCGGATCAGAAAGAGGCGTATTTTAGCGTCTATCGCGCGTGGACTGTAGCGTTGCAGTGCTTTGTGTACGAAAGGCAAGAAAAGCGTGCGGCGTTAGCGATTGCGGCGTTCAAATCGGGCGTCCTGCGTCGCCCTGGTTTCTTGTTGTTTGTGTTTTTGGTGGAGCAATGTCTTCGTCGCCTGCGATAGTCGACAAAAAAGGACGCTAGCCGCGTCCTTGTTTGGATTCCCTATGCAGGGGCCGTGCAATTATGCCGATGTCGTGTCAGGCAAGTGTTTGATGGCATCGTGCTGATGACTCTGGATCTTGTCTTTATGCTTGATCACCTGGCGGTCGAGTTTATCGATCAGGGCGTCGATGGCGGCGTACAGATCTTGTGCCAGGCTTTCTACGTGGATATCTTTGCCGCTGACGTGCAAATTAATATCGGCTTTGTGTCGTTTATCCTTTTCCCGGAGCTTGTCCACCGTCAGGGTGACGGCGATATCAATGACTTGGTCGAAGTGGCGCCGGACCCGGTCCAGCTTGGTATGTACATATTCACGAATTGCAGGAGTGACTTCGACGTGGTGTCCACTGATGGTGAGATTCATACTGTGCTCCTATGGTGATGTTGCTTGCTGTTACGATGCGCCCGTTTCATCCGGAATGACTTGAGCTAAATCATATATAGCAATTCAGAACGTGATTACAAGACTTCCTTACAAAGATTTTCGCAAACTGACAGGTGGGATTTTCAGGGCTTCACGGTATTTGGCAACGGTACGTCGGGCAATTACCATGCCCTGTTCACCCAGCATGTCTGCGATCTTGCTATCGGAGAGTGGGCTTTTCTGGTCTTCTGCTCCTATCAATTGCCTGATGAGTGCCCGTATCGCGGTGGACGACGCTTCCCCCCCGGTTTCCGTCGCGACATGGCTGCCGAAAAAGTACTTCAACTCAAACATGCCATGTGGGGTCAGCATGTATTTTTGGGTTGTTACACGAGAAATAGTACTCTCGTGTAAACCCAGTGTATCAGCAATTTCGCGCAACACAAGGGGGCGCATGGCAACGGCACCATGGGTAAAAAAGCTGCGTTGTCGTTCGACTATCGCTTGTGCAACGCGCAAAATCGTATCGAAGCGCTGGCGCATGTTTTTGATCAGCCAGCGCGCTTCCTGCAACTGCGCAGCCAGGCTGCCTTCACCGCGATTTTGCTTCATGATGCCGGCGTACATACTGTTGATTCTCAGCTTAGGCATCACATCCTGGTTTAGCAAGACTTGCCAGCCATTTTCCGATCTCTTGACGATCACATCGGGCAGCACCACATCGCTGGCATCGTCGGCGAATGGCGCGCCCGGACGCGGGTTGCAGCGCCGTATCACGGCTTGCGCCTCGCGCAGATCTTCGTCGTCGCAATCGAAGATTTTTTTGAGTTTGGCAAAGTCGCGCTGGGCAAACAGCGCGAGCTGGGTCTCGACGATGCGCAGCGCCAGGCGGCGGGTGACGAAAGCGATCTTCGGCAGACGCCTGATTTGCAAGGCCAGGCATTCGGCGGCATTGCGGGCGCCGACGCCGGCCGGATCGAAGCTCTGCAGCATCGATAAGGCGAAGCTCAGTTCTTCCGGTTCCACGCACAGTTCCAGCGGCAGGCCGGCATGGATTTCTTCCAGCGTTTCGCTCAGGTAGCCGTTGCTATCGAGCGCATCGATGACCAGTTCCAGCAGCGCGCGATCACGCGGCTCGCGCAGGCTGAGCCGCATCTGTTCCAGCAAATGTTCGCGCAAGCTGACGCGTGCCGCTTCCAGTTGCGGCCGGCCCTCGTCTTCTTCCGGCCCGCGATTGCCTTGCGGCAGGTCGTCGAAGCTCCAGTCGTCGTCGCCGGCGCTGATGGTGTCGCCGGCGCTGGTCTCGCTGTCGCCATTATTGGCATTGTCGGCGGCGGCCGGCAGGGCGGGGGGCGTTTCCTGGCTGCGTTCGGCGGCGCTGCCGCTCTGGCTGACGGCGCCGTCAGCCAGCAGGCGCACCGCATGATCGAGCGGATCGTCGACCCTTTCCAGCAGCGGGTTTTCGATCAGCTGGGTTTCCAGTTCCTGATGCAATTCCAGGGTCGACAATTGCAGCAGCCGTATCGATTGCTGCAATTGCGGCGTCAGCGCCAGATGTTGGGAAGTGCGGAGTTGCAGGCTTTGTTTCATGATGAGCTGGCTTCCGTTTACATGCGGAAATGCTCTCCCAGATACACCCTGCGCACCGATTCGTTCTGGATGATGTCGTCTGGCTTGCCGCTGGCCAGCACCGCGCCCTGGTTGATGATGTAAGCGTGGTCGCAAATGCCGAGCGTTTCGCGCACATTGTGGTCGGTGATCAGCACGCCTATGCCGCGCTCCTTGAGGAAGCGCACGATGCGCTGGATCTCGATCACGGCGATCGGGTCGACGCCGGCAAACGGCTCGTCGAGCAAGACGAAGCGCGGATTGGTGGCCAGCGCGCGTGCGATTTCGACGCGCCGGCGCTCGCCGCCGGACAGCGACAGCGCTTGGTTTTCGCGGATTTTTTCTATCTGCAGATCGGCCAGCAAGGCGTCCAGACGCTGCCCGATTTCTTTGCTGCCGAGGAATTTTCCATGCGCGTCTTTTTGCAATTCCAGCACGGCGCGGATATTGTCTTCCACCGATAACTTGCGAAACACCGACGCTTCCTGCGGCAGATACGACAGGCCGAGCACGGCGCGCTGGTGTATCGGCAGGCGGGAAATGTCGACGCCGTTGACGTCGATCTGGCCGGCGTCGGAAGGCACCAGCCCGACGATCATGTAGAAGGAGGTAGTCTTGCCGGCGCCGTTAGGGCCGAGCAAGCCGACCACTTCGCCGCTCTTCACCTGCAGCGTGACATCGCGCACCACCTGGCGCGCGCCATAGCGTTTTTGCAGGCCGCGGACGAGCAAGGTGCTGGCGCTCATTTTGTTTCCTGCCGGTCGGTTTTCGGCTGCAGGGTCAGCTTGACGCGGCCGGCGCCGAGCACGTGCTCGCCCTTGCTGGAATTGGTGGCGATGAAGACGTCGTTCTGGCTGTCGTAGGACAGGAATTCGCCTTCCTGTTCCTGCGTCGTCTTCTTGCCTTCCAGATAGCGCACTCTGGCTTTGGAAATGAATTTCACCAACTCGGTTTTATCGTCGTATTCGACTTTTTCAGCTTCGCCTTCCACCCACAGATCGGGGCCGCCGTCGCGCTTCTGGCGGAACCTGACCAGGCCGCCGGGGCCGCCGGTCAGCACGGACGCGCTGTGACCGGCCTCCAGTTCGGTGACGACGGCGCGTTCGGCCTTCACCAGCAAAGTGCCGCGCGTGACGGTCACGTCGCCGTTCAGGCTGTGGATTTTTTTCTTGCCGTCGCTGACCGAGTGTTCGGCTTCGATGACGGTTTCTTTCAGGCTATCGGCTTTTTCCGCCTGCGCGGAGATGGCCGGCAAGGCGATGCACAGCAATAACAGCCAGCGGCGCACAGGAAAGGGCAGGGGGGAACTATGCATGGCGTACTCTCTTCTTATCGGGTGGGGGCGGCGCTGCCGGAACGCTTCAGGCGGACGCGCACCTTGCTCAGTAATTGCAATTGCTGGCTATTGTTATCGGCCAGCATGCCGGTCGCGTGGGTTTCCGAATTGTCCGTGCTCAGCAGCACGGCACGGTCGGTCTTGATGAGGTCGGCGTCCGGCAGCAGCAACAGGTAATCGGTCTGCAATCGCATATAGCGTGCATTGGCGCCGGCCGGCCGCTCGACGCTGACCTGGTCGTACAGGTGCACCTGGTCTTGTTCGCGCTTGGGGAATACTTCCGACGATTTTTGCTCGACGATGGCGCGCTCGGCGCGTATGTGCAAGGGGGTATTCTGTTCGTCGAAACTGCTGATGCGCGGCTGGCTGATTTCGAAATTATCGGCGCGCGGCAGATGGGTCAGGCGCTCGCCGGTGATGTGGTAGTTCGCCTTGCCGGTATTCGACAGTTTGATGAAGTTGAATTGTTCGACGTAATAATCGGGATCGAGCCGCGCCGCCGCACGGTCATGGCCGTCGTCGCCGTTGCGCCGTATCGCTTCCAGCATCCATAAACCGGCTAGCGTCGCCAGCGCCAGCAAGGCGACGCCCAGCCAGATGCGGAAACGGTCTGCGGTCAGCGTGTTTTTCATGCCGTCATGCTAAAAAAGTGTCGAGGGCAGCCTGGTATTTGTCTTGCGCCCGCAAGATGAAATCGCAAATCTCGCGCGCCGCGCCCTGGCCGCCGACGGCGTGGGTGACGTAGTGCACGCGTTGCCGGACTTCGGCGTGGCCGTTCGGCACGCTGGCGGCAAAACCGACGCGCGTCAGCACCGGCAAGTCGATCACATCGTCGCCGATGAAGCCGCATTGCGCGGCCGGAATCGCCAGTTCGGCCAGCAGTTGCAGGAAAGCGGTCTGCTTGTCGTGTATGCCTTGCCGCACGTGGCTGATGCCGAGGTCGGCCGCGCGCCTGGCCACGATAGGCGACTGGCGCGCGCTGATGATGGCGGTCGCCACGCCGGCCTGTTGCAATAACTTGATGCCCTGGCCGTCGAGCACGTTGAAGGTCTTCAGCATTTCGCCGTCCGGCCCGAAATGCAGGCTGCCGTCGGTCAGGATGCCGTCCACATCGAAGATCATCAGCCTGATCTGTGCCGCCCTGGTAATCGCGTCATGGAGTTCGCTCATCAGATCACCTTGGCGCGGGTCAGGTCGTGGATATGCAGGGCGCCGACCAGCTTGCCGTCTTCATCGGCCACCAGCAACTGGTTGATGCGGTAGGTTTCCATGATTTCCACCGCTTCCACCGCCAGTTGTTCGGCGCGTATGCGGTGCGGATTCTGGTGCATGACGTCGGCGATGCAGACTTGCGAGAAGTCGCGCACGTTTTCCATCAGGCGGCGCAAATCGCCGTCGGTAAATACGCCGACGATTTTTTGCTCCTGATCCACCACGGCCGTCATCGCCATGCCTTTTTTCGTGATTTCCAGCAGGGCGGTGCTCAGCCTGGTGTCCGGCGTCACGCAGGGAAGCGCTTCGCCGCTGCGCATCACGTCGCGCACATGGGTCAGCAGGCGGCGGCCGAGCGCGCCGCCCGGATGCGAGCGGGCGAAGTCTTCTTCGCGGAAACCGCGCGCATCAAGCACCGCCACCGCCAGCGCATCGCCGAGCGCCAGCGTGACCGTGGTGCTGGCGGTCGGCGCCAGATTCAGCGGGCAGGCTTCCTTGTCCACATACAGGTTCAGGTGCACATCGGCCAGTTTGGCCAGACTCGATGCCGGGTTGCCGGTCATGGCGATCAATTTCACACCGAGGCGCTTGATGATGGGCAGGATGGACATCAGTTCGGCCGCCTCGCCCGAATACGAGATCGCGATGAACACGTCTTGCGGCGTCACCATGCCGAGGTCGCCATGCGCCGCTTCGGCCGGATGCACGAAAAACGAGGGCGTGCCGGTGGAGGCGAAGGTGGCGGCGATCTTGCGTGCGATGTGGCCCGATTTGCCTATGCCGGACACCACCACCCGCCCGTGGCAGGCCAGCAACAGTTGCACCGCTTGGGTGAAGCCTGCGGCGTCGCCGTCGCCCAGCCTTTGTTGCAAGGCTAATAAGGCATCGGCTTCGATTTGCAGGGTGTCGCAGGCCAGGCGCAGGGCGCGTTGCGCTTGCTGGCTGGAGAGTGGGGGAGCGTTCAGGGCAGTCATGCCGGAAGTATAAACGAAATCCTGCAAGCAAAAACTCTGCCAGTTGTAACGAAGTGCACAGAAAGCGGAAATCGAAACGCATAAATCGGCAATAATAAGATTTATGAATGCACTGGATACAACCTTATTATTGCTGGGCGCCGCCGTACTCGGGGTGGTGGCTTTCCGCATGCTGCAATTGCCGCCTATGCTCGGTTATCTGATGGTCGGCATCCTGATCGGCCCGTTCGGGCTGGGCATGGCGGAAGACGGCGCGATCACGCATGCGTTGGCGGAATTCGGCGTGGTGTTCCTGATGTTTTCCATCGGACTCGAATTTTCGCTGCCCAAGCTGATGTCGATGCGCAAGGCGGTGTTCGGGCTGGGCATGGCGCAAGTCTGGTTCACCATCATGTTCAGCATGCTGCTGGCCTGGCTGGCTGGACACTGGCTGCCGCAGTATTTCCAGATCGGCTGGGAGGCCGCCTTCGCCTTGGGCGGGGCGCTGGCGATGTCGTCCACCGCCATCGTATCCAAGATGCTGACCGAGAGGCTAGAGCTGGAAAGTCCGCACGGGCGCCAGATCATCAGCGTACTGCTGTTCCAGGATCTGGCCGTGGTGCCTTTGCTGATCCTGGTGCCGGCGCTCGCCGCGCAATCGGCCGACGTGGTGCAGACCCTGGCCCTGGCCAGCGCCAAGGCCATTCTGGTCTTGCTGTTGTTGCTGGTGGTCGGGCAAAGGCTGATGCGGACCTGGTTTGCCGTCGTGGTCAGGCGCCGCTCGCAGGAATTGTTCATGCTGAACCTGCTGCTGGTCACGCTGGGCGCCGCCTGGCTGACCGAGAAAGCCGGTCTGTCGATGGCGCTCGGCGCTTTTGTGGCGGGCATGCTGATTTCCGAAACCGAATACCGGCATCAGGTGGAGGAAGATATCAAGCCTTTCCGCGATGTCTTGCTCGGCTTGTTTTTTGTGACGATAGGCATGCTGCTGAACGTGCGCCTGGTGCTCGGGCATCCGGGCCTGGTGCTGGCCCTGCTGCTGGCGCCGGTGTTGCTGAAGCTGGCCCTGATCACGGTGCTGGCCAAGGCTTTCGGCAATTCCACCAGCGTCGCCTTGCGTACCGGCCTCGGGCTGGCGCAGGCCGGCGAATTCGGCTTCGTGCTGCTGAACCAGGCCGGCGGTTTGCAACTGGTGGACCCGCTCTTGCTGCAACTGATACTGGCGTCGATGGTGCTGTCCATGCTCGCTTCGCCGTTCATCCTGGCGAAATCCGACATGATCGTGATGCGCTTCTCGGCCAATGAATGGATGATGCAATCGCTGGCGCTGACTCAGATCGCGGCGCGCACCATGTCCACCAAAAAGCACGTGATCATCGCCGGCTTCGGCCGCAGCGGCCAGAGCCTGGCGCGTTTGCTGGCGGAAGAAAATATCGAATACCACGCGCTCGATCTCGACCCCGACCGCGTGCGCGAGGCGCAGATGGCCGGCGACCATGTCTCGTACGGCGATGCGGCGCGGCGCGAAAGCCTGATGGCGGCCGGCATCAACCGCGCGGCGGCGCTGGTGGTGACCTACACCAGCACCGCCTCGGCCCTGAAAGTGCTGCACTTCGTGAATGAAATCAACCCCAGCCTGCCGGTCATCGTGCGCAGTCACGACGATGCCGACCTCGAAAAACTGCGCGCCGCCGGCGCCACCGAAGTGGTGCCGGAATTGATGGAAGGCAGCCTGATGCTGGCTTCGCACGCGCTGGTCATGCTCGGCGTGCCCTTGCGGCGCGTGGTGCACCGGGTGCAGGCCGCGCGCGACGAGCGCTACGAATCGCTGCGCGGATTTTTCCACGGTGCCAGCGACGCCGCCGACAGCGCGGAAAATCTGCAAATCCGTCTGCATACCGTGGTGCTGAGCGAGCGCGCCGACGCCATCGGCCGCTACCTGAATGAATTGCGGCTGGCCGAGCTGGACGTCGATGTGCATACCGTGCGCCGCGGCAAAAACCGCCTCGAGCAAAGCCAGCCTATCCTGCTGCAGGCGGGCGACGTGATCGTGGTGCGCGGCACCGCCGAAGCGGTCGCAAGGGCCGAGCAGCGGCTGTTAAAATAGCGCTTGATAAAACTGAAAAATACCGAAGGACAGCAAACGATGTTTAACCCCGACGCTTACATCAAGGAACATATCCGTACCGTAGCCGACTGGCCGCAGCCCGGCGTCATGTTCCGCGACATCACGCCCCTGTTGCAAAACCCTAAAACTTTTCGCGTGTTGATAGACATGTTCGTGCATCGCTATATGGACGCCAAGCTCGACCTGGTGGCCGGCCTCGATGCGCGCGGCTTCATCATCGGCTCGGTGGTGGCGTATGAACTGAACCTCGGCTTCGTGCCTATCCGCAAGAAAGGCAAGCTGCCGTTCAAGACCGTCTCGGAAGAATATGAACTCGAATACGGCAGCGCCACCGTCGAATTGCATGCCGACGCCTGCAAGGCGGGCGATCGCGTGCTCTTGATCGACGACTTGATCGCCACCGGCGGCACCATGATGGCCGGCAAGAAATTGCTGGACCGCCTGGGCGCCACCGTGGTCGAAGGCGCCGCCATCGTCGATTTACCCGAACTGGGCGGCTCCCGAATGATCAGGGCCAGCGGCCTGCCCCTGTACACCGTGTGCGATTTTTCGGGGCACTGATAGCGCCGCAGCGCGCATCTTTGTTTTATGGCCGGCGCCCCCAAGTTTGTTTATTTTCCGAGGTGAGCCTCATGCACATCAGAGAAATCAATGCCGCCCAATTGCCGGCCTATCTCGATCAATTGGCGGACTTGCTGCAAGTCTGCGTGGCCGACGGCGCCAGCGTAGGCTTCCTGCGCCCTTGCAGCGAACAACAGGCGCTGCTGTTCTGGCAGCATGTCGATGCCGCCCTGGCCAGCGGCGCGCGCCGCCTGTTGCTGGCCTGCGATCACCAGGGCGTGGCCGGAACCGTGCAAGTGGTGCTGGCGATGCCCGATAACGGCCAGCACCGCGCCGAAATCGCCAAGCTGATGGTGCACCCGTCCGCCCGCCGCCAGGGCCTGGCGCGCCAATTGATGCTGCGCGCCGAACAGCTGGCGCGCGAAGAGCGGCGCCACTTGCTGGTGCTCGACACCCGCAGCGGCGACGCCGCCGAGCAATTGTATCTGTCGCTCGCTTATCAACTGGCCGGCCAGATCCCCGGCTACGCCTTGTCCAGCGACGGCGTTTACGGCGCCACCAGCTTCATGTACAAACAGCTGGCCGGTGCCCCCTACCGTATCGCCGCCGCCGACCCGGAACAGGCCGAGGCGAGCGCCGTGCTGGCGCAATTGTCGGCCGCCCTGGCCGCCATCAGCGGCGACAGCGGGGCTGCGTCTTTCGATGCCGGCGACGTGCGCGGCCCGGCATCCTTGTTCGTGCTGGCCTGGGATGCGAGCGGACAAGCGGTAGGCTGCGGCGGCTTCCGACCGCTGGAGCCGGGCGTGGCCGAAGTCAAACGGATGTACGCCCAGCCTGGCACCGCCGGCGTCGGCGCCGCGATCCTGGCCCATCTGGAAGCGGCGGCACTCGAACTCGGCTACCGCAGCTTGCGTCTGGAAACGCGGCTGGTAAACGCCCGCGCGGTGACGTTTTACGAAAACCGCGGCTATAGACGCATCCCCAATTTCGGCAAATACGTCGGACGGGCGGAGGCGGTCTGTTTCGAAAAAGCCTTGCAATAGGGGCTATTTGCTGAACGTATACTGGGGTGTGTATATGTAAAGCCCCCTTTAAATACACGGACGACAGCGCGATTTTTAACCATACTCCCAATAAAAGCATAAAAACTTAGCGGTTCGGCGGGGCTTGCGGCGCACGCCGCAGCCCGACCCGCACGCTTGATACGGGCGCCGGACTCCTGCGAAAATGCCGACCGATATATCTAAGCGCCGCATTTACCCCTAGAATAGCGGTTTTCTTAAATTTGACAGCGGGCTACCGGCGCCGCCCGTGCTGTCCTGGCGTATGGATAATCTCAATCAAAGACTGGTGATACGGATAGGTATCGCCGGACTGGTTCCCTTTATTTTGCTGACCCCGATTTGCTGGCTGGTGCATCCCGACTGGCTCGGTTACTTCATCCGGGCTCAGCTTTCTTACGGTATCGCCATCCTTTCTTTCCTGGGCGGCTTGCACTGGGGCGTCGCGTTGTTGCATGGCGCTAAAGACGAGCAGGAAACCAAAAAATCGCTGTTGTGGGGCGTGATCCCCACCCTGATCGCCTGGTGTTCGATGATTAATATGGGCGTCGGTTTTCTGGTGCAGATCGTCGGCTTCATCGTCGCCTATCAAGTCGACCGGCGCCTTTATCTCGGCTATGCCATGCCGGTCTGGTTCATCCATCTGCGCCTGCAATTGACGCGCGTCATGGTCGGCGCCTTGCTGCTGACCTTTATCGCCGCCAATGTGCGTAATTAAGGCCTCGTTTTAAAACCTCGTTTTATGACCTCGTTTCCCGCTATTCTGAAAGATCGTTCAGCATGAAAAAAGCGCCGCAAACTAAGACGCAGCCGGCCGGCAGCCATCCTCTGCACTACAGCATCGTCCCCAAAGATCTGGCCGGGCATCTGTTCCAGCTCACCCTGACGATAGCGCAGCCGGATGCGGCCGGGCAAGTCATCAGCCTGCCGGCCTGGATACCGGGCAGCTACATGCTGCGCGAATTCGCGCGCAACATCGTGCAGATAGGCGCTGCCTCGGCCGGCAAAAAAGTCGCGCTGAAAAAGCTCGACAAGCATTGCTGGCAAGCCGCGCCTTGCCAGGCGCCGCTGCAGATCAGCTATGAAGTGTATGCCTGGGATCTCTCGGTGCGCACCGCCCATCTCGATCAGCAGCACGGCTTCTTCAACGGCACCAGCGTCTTCCTGCAAGTGCACGGCCAGGAACAGGCGCCGCACGTGCTCGACATCCAGCGCGCCGGCGATGCCGCCTGCAAGAGCTGGCGCGTCGCCACCTCTTTACCGGAACTGAAGGCGAAACGCTACGGCTTCGGCACCTATTGCGCGGCGAATTACGACGAGCTGATCGACCATCCGGTAGAGATGGGCGACTTCGCGCTGGCCAGCTTCGAGGCGCATGGCGTGCCGCACGATTTCGTCGTCACCGGCAAGGTGCCGAATCTCGACCTGGCGCGCATCACCGCCGATGTCAAGAAAATCTGCGAAACCCAGATTGCATTTTTCGAGCCGCGCAGCAAACGCGCACCGATGGCGCGCTATGTGTTCATGACCATGGTGGTGGGCGAAGGCTATGGCGGCCTCGAACACCGCGCTTCCACTGCATTGATCTGCAACCGCAACGATTTGCCGCTCAAGCATCAGCCAGAAATGAGCGAGGCTTATCGCGGCTTCCTCGGCCTGTGCAGCCACGAATATTTCCACACCTGGAACGTCAAGCGCATCAAGCCGGCCGCGTTCGCCAGCTACGACTTGCGCCAGGAAAACTACACCAGCCTGCTGTGGCTGTTCGAGGGCTTTACCAGCTATTACGACGATCTGATGCTGGTGCGCTCCGGCCTGATCGCCGAGACCGAGTATTTCAAGCTGATCGCCAAGACCATCAATACCGTCACGCGCGGCAGCGGCCGCCACAAGCAAAGCGTGGCGGAATCGAGTTTCGACGCCTGGACCAAATACTATCGCCAGGATGAAAATTCGCCGAACGCCATCGTCAGTTATTACACCAAGGGTTCGCTGGTCGCGCTCGGCCTCGACCTGACGCTGCGCGCAGCGACGGCGGGCAAGAAATCGCTGGACGATGTGATGCGCGCGCTGTGGCAAAAGTACGGCCGCGATTTCTATCAGAACGCCCTGAGCGGCAAGCAGCAAGGTGTGGCTGAGGAAGAAATGGAGAGCTTCATCGAGCAAGTCAGCGGCGTCAACGTCAAACGCTTCCTCGACAAGCACGTGCGCGGCACCGAGGATGTGCCGCTGGCCAGGCTGTACGCCGAGTTCGGCGTCAGCCTCGGCGACGAGCGCAACGCTAAGAAGTCCAGCCTCGGGTTGCGGGTCGTGCGCGAAGCGAACGACTGCAAGATCGCGAATGCTTTTGAAGGCCGCGCCGCCCATCTGGCCGGTCTCTCGGCTGGTGATATCGTCGTCGCGATCAACGGCTTGCGCGTGACGGCCGCCGACGCCGCCGATAATCTGGGCGTCGCGCTGGGACGCTACCGCGTCGGCGAAAGCGTGGAAATCCATGCGTTCCGCCGCGATGAATTGCTGACAGTGCAGGCGAAATTGCAGGCGGACGATATGCCGGCCGCCAGCCTCAAAGCCGACGAAAAATTCAAGGCTACATTGGCAGCGTCGCGCCCCAGCTATCGCAAGGCGGCCAAGCGCGCGTCCTGAGCGTAAGCAGCGCAAGAAACGTCGTTGGCGTCTGCTTGCGTCAACGACGTTTTGTAAACTATTCAGCCTGCTGGAAAGCTCCCCTCTCCCGCATGCGGGAGAGGGGCAGGGGGTGAGGGAACGTAGCAAATATTGACATTCAAATTCATGTGGATGAAAAATATCCCTTTTTTTGATGAATTTCGGCACTCCACCAACCCTCACCCCATCCCTCTCCCGCGAGCGGGGAGAGGGGGCTGAATAGTTACGTTTTTTTTACATCTCGAACAGTCGCGCCAGCTCTGCACCGGGATCGGCGGCGCGCATGAACGCTTCGCCGACCAGGAAGCCATGCACGTTGGCGGCGCGCATGCGCTGCACGTCGGCGCCGTTCAGGATGCCGGACTCGGTAATCACCAGTTTATCCGCTGTAATTTGTGGCAACAGATTCAGGGTGGTATCGAGCGAGACTTCAAACGTGCGCAGGTTGCGGTTATTGATGCCCAGCATGGCCGTCTTCAGCTTCAGCGCCGCTTCCAGTTCTACGCCGTCGTGCACTTCCACCAGCACGCCCATGCCCAGTTCATGCGCGCAGGCTTCCAGCTCCCGCATTAAGCCGTGATCGAGCGCCGCCACGATCAGCAAGATGCAATCGGCGCCCCAGGCGCGCGCCTGATACACCTGATACGGGTCGATCAGGAAATCCTTGCGCAAGGCGGGAATGCTGCAGGCGGCGCGCGCCTGTCGCAGATATTCGGGCGCGCCCTGAAAGAAGTTCACATCGGTCAGCACCGACAGGCAGGCGGCGCCGTGCGCGGCATAGCTGTGTGCGATCGCGGCCGGTTGGAAATCGGCGCGCAGCACGCCCTTGGAGGGCGAGGCTTTCTTGATTTCGGCGATCACCGCAGCCTGCCCGGCGCCGATTTTATCGCGCAGGCCGGTTTCGAAACCGCGCAGGCCGGCGCGCGCCTCGGCATCGCTTTCGACCTCGTTACGCAGGCTGACATAGGATTGATATTTTTTGGCGGCGGTGACTTCGTCGGCTTTGACCGCCAGGATTTTATTCAGGATATCTGACATAGCTTATTGCCCGAGTTGCTGGGTGACCTGGATGAACTGTTCCAGCTTGGCGCGCGCCGCACCGGAAGCGATCGCGTGCTGGGCTTTTTGCACGCCCTCGGCGATCGAGCCGGCGACGCCGGCGCCGTACAGGGCGGCCCCGGCATTCAGGGCGACGATGTCGTTGGCCGCACCGGCGACGTTGTTCATCACTTCCATGATCTTGGCTTTGGATTCGTCGGCGCCAGCGACTTTTAACTGGCGATTCGACACCATCTGCAGACCGAAATCTTCCGGGTGGATATCGTATTCGCGGATTTCGCCGTCGACCAGTTCGCCGACCATGGTCGGCGCACCGAGCGAGAGTTCATCCATGTTGTCGCGCCCCCACACCACCAGCGCATGTTGCGCGCCCAGCCTTTGCAGCACGCGCACCTGGATGCCGACCAGATCGGGATGGAACACGCCCATCAGGATATTCGGCGCGCCGGCCGGATTGGTCAGCGGTCCGAGGATGTTGAAGATGGTGCGCACGCCGAGTTCGCGCCGCACCGGGGCCGCGTGCTTCATGGCGGCGTGGTGGTTAGGCGCGAACATGAAACCGATGCCGGTCTGCGCGACCGACTGCGCGATCTGTTCCGGATTCAGGTTGATGTTGACGCCGAGCGACTCCAGCACGTCGGCGCTGCCGGACGAGGATGACACGCTGCGCCCGCCATGCTTGGCCACGCGCGCACCGGCGGCGGCCGTGACGAACATGGATGCCGTGGAAATGTTGAAGGTATGGGCGCCATCGCCGCCGGTGCCGACGATATCGATCATGTGGGCGGTATTCACCAGCGGCACCTTGGTCGAGAATTCGCGCATCACCTGGGCGGCGGCGGTGATCTCGCCTATGCTTTCTTTCTTGACGCGCAAGCCCATGGTCAGCGCGGCGATCATCACCGGCGACAGTTCGCCGCCCATCAGTTTGCGGAACAGATACAGCATTTCATCGTGAAAAATTTCACGGTGTTCTATCAGGCGGGTCAGCGCTTCTTGTTGCGAGATGGTCATGATGGGCTTCCAGTCAAAAAGTTACGCAGCAAGGCATGGCCGTGCTCGGACAAGATCGATTCGGGATGGAATTGCACGCCCTGCAAGTCGAATTCCTTATGGCGCACCGCCATGATTTCACCGTCGTCGGTCCAGGCCGTCACTTCCAGGCAAGCCGGCAGGCTGGCGCGCTCTATCGCCAGCGAGTGATAACGGATCACGGTGTAGGGGCTGGGAATATCCTTGAAGACGCCGACGCCGGTGTGGGCGATCATCGAAGTCTTGCCATGCATGACTTGCCTGGCGCGCACGATCTTGCCGCCGAAGGCCGCGCCTATGCTCTGATGGCCGAGGCAGACGCCGAGGATGGGAATCTGGCCGGCGAAGCGCTCGATCACGCCTATCGAGATGCCGGCTTCATGCGGCGTGCAGGGGCCGGGCGAAATGCAGATATGGTCAGGCTGCAGCGCGGCGATTTCGTCGAGCGTGATTTCATCGTTGCGGAAAGTCCGCACCTCTGCACCGAGCTCGGCAAAATACTGCACCAGGTTGTAGGTGAAGGAATCGTAGTTGTCTATCATCAGCAGCATTTAAATCTCTCCGTCCAGGCCGTCTTGCACTTGTTCCGCCGCGCGCAACACCGCGCGCGCCTTGTTTTCGGTTTCCTGCCATTCCATTTCCGGCACCGAATCGGCCACCACGCCGGCCGCCGCCTGCACGTACAGCATGCCGTCTTTCAGCACGCCGGTGCGGATCGCGATCGCCAGATCCATCTCGCCGCCGAACGACAGATAGCCGCAGGCGCCGCCGTAGATGCCGCGCTTGACCGGTTCCAGCTCGTCGATCAATTCCATCGCCCGCACTTTCGGCGCGCCGGAGAGGTTGCCGGCCGGGAAGGTCGCCTTCAGCACATCGAGGTTGGACAGTTGCGGCAGCAGCGTGCCTTCGACATTCGAGACGATGTGCTGCACATGCGAGTATTTTTCTATCACCATCTGGTCGGTGACTTTGACGCTGCCGGTCTTGACGATGCGGCCGATGTCGTTGCGCGCCAGGTCGATCAGCATCACGTGCTCGGCGATTTCCTTGGGATCGGCCAGCAATTCCCTGGCCAGCTCGGCATCGCGTTCCGGCGTGGCGCCGCGCGGGCGGATGCCGGCCAGCGGACGTATCGTGACTTTCTTACTGCCGCTTTCGCCAGCCAGCGTTTCATTGCGCACCAGAATTTCCGGCGAGGCGCCGACGATCTGCATATCGCCGAAATTGTAGAAATACATATACGGCGAGGGGTTCAGCGAACGCAGGGCGCGGTACAGCGACAGCGGCGCATCGACATACGGTTTCTTGATGCGCTGGCCGACCTGCACCTGCATCAGGTCGCCGGCCATGATGTATTCCTTGGCCTTGTTCACCGCCTTCAGATAGTCTTCCTTGGCGAATTCGCGGATGCAATCGGTGCGCACCGAGGCCGAAGTGACCGGCGCATCGACGCTGCGGCGCAGCATGGCGCGCAAATCCTTCAGGCGCTGGCGCGCTTTCGACCAGGCTTCCGGCTGGCTGGTATCGGCATACACGATCAGGTAGAGTTTGCCGGAAACGTTGTCGATCACCGCCAGTTCTTCGGTCAGCAGCAATTGGATATCGGGCAAGCCGAGATCGTCTTTCGGCGCCGTATGCGCCAGGCGCTTTTCTATATGGCGCACCGTGTCGTAGCCGAAGTAGCCGGCCAGGCCGCCGCAGAAGCGTGGCAAGCCGGGGCGCAGCGCGACCTTGAAACGCGCCTGGAATTGCGCGATGAAGTCGAGCGGGTTGCCGCTATAGGTTTCGCTGAGCTGGCCGTTCGTCACTACTTCCACCCGCTCGCCGTAGCTGCGCAGCAAGGTGCTGGCGGGCAAACCTATGAAGGAATAGCGGCCGAAGCGCTCGCCGCCCATCACCGATTCCAGCAGGAAGGTGTTTTTGCCGGCGTTCTGGGTTTGCGCCAGTTTCAGGTAGAGCGTGAGCGGGGTTTCCAGATCGGCGAAGGCTTCCGCGATCATGGGGATACGGTTGTAGCCTTGCGCGGCCAGCGATTTGAATTCGAGTTCGGTCATGGTTTTCTTTCAGCCGCCGGCAAGTGCTCGCAATACGGAGTGAGGGCGGGTAAGACTAGTGATAAAACAAGCGAAACGATGTGCCGGGGGTGTGCACAGCCTTTCGCGGCATTCAGTTTATAAACAGAATTGCCAGCGTCGCCATAGCCAGGCCTCGAAAGCGCCTGGGGTGATTGCGGGACGTTTGTTATCGAAAAACATTCGTGGGTGGAACGTTATGAAAATTGTTGTGGAATCAGGCGGAAAGCAGTCGTGCCGCTTCCATCAGGGTTTCGACTATACCATCACTGTCGACATTTTGTATAGCGAGCCCGTGGTTGTAACCGTAGGGCACGTTCAGCACCGGGCAGCCGGCCGCGCGCGCGGCGAGGGCGTCGTTGCTGGAATCGCCGATGGCGACGACTTGCCGCGGCGCCAAGCCGAATTCCGTGCAAACTTGCAACAGCGGCATGGGATCGGGCTTTTTCCTCGGAAATGAGTCGCCGCCATACACCAGTTCGAAATAGCTAGCCAGGCCTTTCTTTTGCATTAAAGGCAGCGCGAACGCGAGCGGCTTGTTGGTGACGCAAGCCAGGCGCAAGCCGCGCTCGCGCAGCGCTTGCAAGCCTTCCAATACTTGCGGGTAAAGCGCGCTGTAATCGCCGTTGATTTGCAGATAATGTTTTTGGTAGGCTGCCATCGCCGCTTCAAAATGCAAGGCGACCCCGGCTGCGTCGAAATCCACCGCCAGCACTTGCAGTATCAGGTTTTCGCTACCCTTGCCGACCATGGTCTTGATGCGCGCTATATCCAGCGCCGGCAAATCGAATTCGCTGCGCATACGGTTGAGCGCCACCAGGAAATCGGGTGCGGTGTCGAGCATGGTGCCATCGAGGTCGATGATGGCGGCTTTAATCTGAGTGAACATAGAGTGCAGGCTGGAGACGCAGCATCCATGCGCCTCTTCAGGCTATGCGTCTGGAAAGGCGCATGGATGCTGCGGCTTGGGGTAGGTGGGTATCAGACTTTGGCTAATTCGCCGCGCATCGCGGTGATCACAGAGGCGTAATCGGGTTTGCCGAAGATGGCGGAGCCGGCCACGAAGGTGTCGGCGCCGGCCGCCGCGACTTCGGCGATATTCTCGATCTTGATGCCGCCGTCGACTTGCAGCAGGATGTCGCGGCCGGACTCGCCTATCATTTTCCTGACGGCGGCGATTTTTTTCAGCGTGTGCGGGATAAACGACTGGCCGCCGAAACCGGGGTTGACCGACATCAGCAGTATCAGGTCCAGCTTATCCATCAGATGGTCGAGCACATGCAAGGGCGTGGCGGGGTTGAAGGCCAGACCGGCTTTGCAGCCGTGATCGCGTATCAGTTGCAGGCTGCGGTCGATGTGTTCTGAACATTCCGGGTGGAAGCTGATGATGTTGGCGCCGGCCTTGGCGAAGTCGGGGATGAGGCGGTCGACCGGCTTCACCATCAGATGCACGTCGATAGGCACTTGCACATGCGGCCGTATCGCCTCGCACACCAGCGGGCCTATGGTCAGGTTGGGGACGTAATGGTTGTCCATCACGTCAAAATGTATCATGTCGGCGCCGGCGGCGACGACATTGCGCACTTCTTCGCCGAGTCGGGCAAAATCGGCCGAGAGTATGCTGGGAGCGATGCGGTAAGTAGGCATGATGAGGGGAAAGCGATAAAAGATGCGCTATTTTACCTCGCGGCCAACTGCGCGGCACGACCGCCTCTGGCACAATGGGCGCTTATTGGTCGAGTTTCGAAGAGAGGTAATGATGGCGGCGTATGAAATGAAGGTAGCGGTGGCAACCCGGTATTTGCCGGAACAGTCGGACCCGGATCACGGCAGCTTTGTTTTTGCCTATACCATCACCATCAAAAACACCGGCAGCATAGCGGCGCAGGTGATCGCGCGTCACTGGATCATCAGCGACGCCAATAATCATGTGGAAGAAGTCAAAGGCCTGGGCGTGGTCGGTCATCAGCCATTTTTACAGCCCGAGCAAAGTTTTGAGTACACCAGCGGCAGCCCGTTAAAGACGCCGCAGGGCAGTATGAAGGGCAGTTATTTCTGCGTGGCGGAAGACGGCCACCGCTTCGAGGTGGAGATACCCGAATTCGTCTTGTCTTTGCCGCGCACCCTGCACTGATTTATTCCGTCTCACGCTCTTTGCGTGCGGTCTTGCCGGCGATTTTATTTGCGGCCGGAAAACATCGTCCACCAGACGATGAAAATTAACAAAAAGAGAGCGATGCCCGCTTCCAATACCAACAGCCACATTTGATTTCCCTTAAATTTTCACCGATCCGCATTTTACCCTTTAGTGTTTGATGGCGGATTCCCTGCAGCAAGCCGTTACAATACCGGATCATTAATTCTCACTATTCAGGAGCTCACATGGAATTTGAATGCATTTTGACCGAAGCCAGAGATAAAGTCGGCCTCATCACCTTGAATCGCCCTAAGGCGCTGAATGCCCTGAATGACCAGCTGATGAATGAACTCGGCGTGGCGTTGAAAAATTTCGATAAGGATGCGGACATACAATGCATCATCATCACCGGTAGCGAGAAAGCCTTTGCCGCCGGCGCCGATATCGCGGCGATGGCCGGCTATACTTTCATGGATACCTATAAAGAAGACTACATCACGCGCAACTGGGAAACCATACGCCAGATACGCAAGCCGGTCATCGCCGCCGTTGCCGGTTATGCGCTGGGCGGCGGATGTGAGCTGGCCATGATGTGCGACTTCATCATCGCAGCGGAAAATGCGAAATTCGGCCAGCCGGAAATCAAACTCGGCACCTTGCCCGGCGCCGGCGGCACCCAACGCCTGCCGCGCGCCATCTCGAAAGCCAAGGCGATGGATATGTGCCTGACCGCGCGCATGATGGATGCGGTGGAAGCGGAGCGCGCCGGCCTGGTCTCGCGCATCGTGCCGCTGGATAAATTAATGGAAGAAGCGTTTGCCGCGGCGAATACGATCGCAGCGATGTCCCTGCCCATCATCATGATGATCAAGGAATCCGTGAACCGCGCTTACGAGACGACGCTGTCGGAAGGCGTGCATTTCGAGCGCCGCCTGTTCCAGGGCAGCTTCGGCACCGAAGACCAGAAAGAAGGCATGCAAGCCTTCCTCGAAAAACGCGCGCCGGAATTCAAGAATAGATAATGCGTGCAAATAAATCCCGCTACGCACTTGCGTAGTCTGGGATATCTTTGCTATAGTTCGCCTCCCGCTGCAAAGCGGGGTGAGAGTAGTAAAGAAGACCGCAGCGGAGCAGTGCTGCAGTTGTGAATACCCGGAGCGAGATTTGAAGCTTGAATCGACGCTGAAACGAAAGGGTGTTGACAGCGAGTCGGAAGTGCTGCATAATCTCGTTTCTCTGCTGCTGACGCACACAACGCTGCGTAGCAAACGTCGGAAGACGAAGCGGAAAAGAATTTAAAAGATTCGCGGTTCTTTAACAATTAACAGTCAATAAATGTGGGCACTTGATGAAAGCGCGCCGGTTAGTTTATCTAGCCGGAATGCTTAAAAAATATCAAATGTTCGCAAGAAAGAAAAACAAGACGTTTCATCAGCGATGATGGAACGAACTGTCAGTATTTTGAGTGAGCGATGCATCTACGGATGCAGATCAGAAATGATCACAAAACAGAGATTAAACTGAAGAGTTTGATCCTGGCTCAGATTGAACGCTGGCGGCATGCCTTACACA
>JACPWS010000054.1 GCA_016196925.1 Burkholderiales bacterium
GGAAGGCCACCGAGCCTTCGGTGCCCATATTGCCGCCGAATTTATTGAAAGCGTGGCGTACTTCGGCCACCGTGCGCACGCGGTTGTCGGTCATGCAATCGACGATCAGGGCCGCGCCGCCTATGCCGTAACCTTCGTAGCGGACTTCTTCATAGTTCGCGCCTTCCAGCGTGCCGGCGCCGCGCTGGATCGCGCGCGTGACGTTTTCTTTCGGCATATTCGCATCGGCTGCCTTATCGACCGCCAGCCGCAGACGCGGGTTGGAATCGACGTCTTCGCCGCCCATGCGCGCCGCAACCGTGATTTCCTTGATCAGGCGCGTCCAGATCTTGCCGCGCTTGGCATCGGTTGCCGCTTTTTTATGCTTGATATTGGCCCATTTACTATGTCCTGCCATGATCGCTCTTTCTTGAAGTGGCAATGGGTCGCCTAGTTGGGCGGCTTTGCCTGGCTTTGGTTTTATAAGGAAGGGCGCCATTTTACCATAGCGGCCCCGCCAGAAACCCCCGCGCCTGCCGCCGCAGGCATATCGACGCGCGACCATTGCCGGGGCTGCGTCCCCGGAACGGACGGCGCGGCATAGCCCGGAGCGAGCAGGGCGAGGTCGGCGCTGTGCGGCATGCCGGACGTCATCCTGAAACGATAGCATCATATACTCCCCCTTATTTTTATAAAAACAGCCCTGTCGCCCGTGTATTTAAAGGGTTTCAAAATATACTGAGGGGGAGTATATTTTTACCGTTTTTAGTCTAGCGAGAGGGGGGGCAGGCGCTGCACATGAATCGGGATAAGTCTCTACAATCGCCGACATGAACTCCAGCCTCTCCACCACTCACGCGCGGCAGCAATATCTGACCGGTCTGGCGATCGCGATCGCCGGCGCCATCCTGTTTTCCGCCAAGGCGATCATCGCCAAGCTGATTTACCGCTACCACGTCGATGCGGTCACCCTGATCGCCTTCCGCATGGCGTTTTCGCTGCCGTTATTTGCCGCGGTGGCGCTGTGGCAGATGCGCAGCGCGTTCGCGCTGAGCGCGGCGGATCGCCGGCGCTTGGTGGTGCTCGGCCTGATCGGCTATTACTTGTCTTCTTTCCTCGATTTTCTCGGCTTACAATACATCGGCGCCGGGCTGGAGCGCCTGATCTTGTTTTTGACGCCGACCTTCGTGCTGCTGATCTCGGCCGGCTTCTTCAAGCGCAGCGTCGGCCGGCTGGAGTGGGCGGCGTTGGCGATTTCCTATCTCGGCATAGCTCTGGTGTTGGTGCACGACCTGAAATTCGGCGGCGCCGATGTCATGCTCGGCTCCTTGCTGGTGCTCGGGGCGGCGGTATCCTATGCGCTGTATCTGATACAGTCCGGCCAACTGGTCGCGCGGCTAGGCTCCTTGCGACTGGTATCGTATGCGATGTGCGTTTCCAGCGTTGCTTGCATAGGCCAGTTTTTTGCCTTGCGGCCGGTCGGCATGCTGCTCCAGCCGGCTCCCGTGTATTGGCTGTCGCTGGCGAATGCGATGTTTTGCACCGTGTTGCCGGTGTTTATGACCATGAGCGCGGTACAAAGAATAGGCGCCGCCACCGCTTCGCAAGCCGGTATGATAGGGCCGGTTTCCACCCTGTTTCTTGGTGCGATTTTTCTCGGAGAGCCCGTCGCCGGCTGGCAAATGGCCGGCACGGCGCTGGTGTTGGGCGGTATGTATTTATTGTCGGTAAGAAAAATTTAGGATAGAGGAGTCAGCGATGGTGAAAGCGATCAGGATGCAACGCTGTGGCGGGCCGGAAGTCATGGAATACGTCGACGTGACGCTGGGCGCGCCCGGCGCCGGCGAAGTCTTGCTGCGGCAACATGCTTGCGGCTTGAATTATATCGATGTGTATTTCCGCAACGGCCAATATCCGCAGACCTTGCCGGCCGGCCTCGGCGTGGAGGGCGCCGGCGTGGTCGAGGCGGTCGGCGCCGGTGTCGTGCACGTCAAGGCCGGCGACCGCGTCGCCTATGCCGGCCACCCGAACGGCGCCTATGCCGAGGCGCGCATCATGCCGGCCGATAAACTGGTGCGGCTGCCCGACAGCATCGGTTTCGAGACTGCCGCCGCCATGATGCTGCAAGGCTTGACGGTGCAATACTTGTTTAACCGGACGTATCCCTTGCAGGGCGGCGAAACGATCTTGTTCCACGCGGCCGCCGGCGGGGTCGGCCTGATCGCCTGCCAATGGGCGCGGGCGCTGGGCGTGACCATGATAGGCACGGTCGGTTCGGAAGAAAAAGCCGAACTGGCGAGGGCGCACGGCTGCGCCCACGTCATCAATTACAACACCGGGAATTTTGTCGCGCGCGTGAAAGAAATCACCGAAGGAAAAGGCGTGCCCGTGGTTTACGATTCCATCGGCAAGGATACGTTTACCGGTTCGCTCGATTGCCTGGCGCCGCTAGGCATGCTGGTCAGTTTCGGCAGCGCGTCCGGCCCGGTGCCGGCGTTTACGCTGAACGAGCTGGCCTCGCGCGGCTCGCTGTTCATCACCCGCCCGAGTTTGATGACTTATACTGCGCAGCGGGCCGACCTGGAACAGATGGCGGCGCATTTGTTTGCCATGGTGGAGAGCGGAAAAGTTAAAATCGATATCCGCCAGCGTTACCCGCTCAGCCAGGCAGCGCAGGCGCACCGCGACCTGGAAGCACGAAAAACCACAGGTTCCACTCTATTGTTACCTTAATGCACCATATATGAACCAAGTACCCCCTGAACAGACCCCGGAGCACGACGGCAGCCCTAAATTCGGGCGTTTGCTGATCGTTTTATTTTTTGCCGTCATGCTGATCGTTTTGCTGACGGTCGCGACCGAAGCTTACTATACCAATTAACCCGCTCTTTTTTTGCAGATTGACTATTCCGGATAATGGATACCGTGCCGCTGAACCACGCCAGGAAAAGCGAATTTTCCAGTTCCAGCCGTTTATTGATCTTGCAAAGCCTGGTGCCGCTCGCCACCAATCTGGCGGCGTCCCAGCTGGAAGCCATGGCGGGGCGCCTGACGGAAGCCTTATTCAAAATCTCGGACCAGACCGTGTTGCCGGACGAGGCGGCCAGCAGTTTCCGGGCGTTCCAGCTATTGAAAAGAAACGGCACCACGTTTTATCGCCTGGTCGCCGGCCAAATCAATAGCGCATTGACGAAAGAAGTCAGCGTCGTCAACACGCGCAAAAAATCCACCGCCGAACAGGAAAAACAGGATTTTTCCCTGGTGACGTTCGAGGAAATGGAAAGCAAGGTGCTGAGCCGCAATCTGAGCCAGGCGCTGGAAGTCGGCAATGCCGAGCAACTGGTGGCGCTGAATGCCCGCATCGGTCACGTCTTGCGCCGCACGCCGGTCAGCGTGACGCAAAACCCGTTCCGGCCGGAAATCTTCGTCAAGGCGGTGCATCGGGCGTGGGTGGAATTCGAACCCGAAACCGGTACCCATCAGCTGGTGTTACGCCTGTTGCAGCCTGAATTGTTTTTGCAACTGGGCACGATTTACCACGAACTGAATGCCGCCCTGGTGGCGCGCGGCATCTTGCCGGAAATCGCAGAAACGCATCGCGGCAAACCGCGCAGCCACGGCTGGACGCGCACCGAAGATATCGGTGCGCGCGATCCCTATCTGGAAAATAAACTGCGCAGTATTTTTTTCGCGACTGCCCCGCAATCCTTCGGCGCCAATCCGGGGCGGGGTATGCCGGCATCGGGCAATGGCGGCTTATTGCAGGGCGGGTACGCTGGCGCGCCCAATTTCGCTTTCGCTGCGCCGACCGGGGGCGATGGCGCGGCCCCGGAGTCGGTCAGCGTAGACCGTCCATTTTTCGATTACCTGACCAGTTTGCAGAAAAATGCGGCCAATTTGCCGTCGCCCGCCGATGCGGCGCACTTGCGACAGTTATCGCAGCAAGCGCCGGCGGAAGGCTTGACGTATATCGATCAAAACACGATAGAACTGTTGGCCAGGATTTTCGATTTCGTATTTACCGACCCGAATATCCCGGCCGACATCAAGGGCTGGATAGGGCAATTGCAAATTCCCACGCTCAAGGTGGCGCTGCTCGACAAGGATTTTTTTTTCAAGGATAGCCATCCGGCGCGGGTCTTGATCGATACCCTGGCGAAATCGAGCGTTTTATTGAATACCGAAACGGCGGCGGAAGATCCGCTGTACCAGATGATAGAAGGCGTGGTCGAGCGGGTGCAGCAGGATTTCGATCAACAGATAGAATTGTTTTCCGATGTCGTGGCCGACCTCGAAGCTTTCTTGAAGGAAGAAGAACAGCGCGCGGAAGCCGCCATCAGCGAGCCGGTGGCGCTGGCGCTGAAGCAAGAAAAAATGCGGCTGGCGCGCGAGTTCGCCGAAAACGACGTGGCGCTCAGGGTAGAAACCGGCGAAGTGGCGGGTTTCCTCGAAACTTTCCTGCGCGAGCAGTGGATACGGATACTGACGATAGCCCACAACGTCAAAGACGAAAAGCCGCAAGCGCTGGAAAACGCGCTGAAGACCATGGATGATTTGATCTGGAGTCTGAAGCCGAAAAACAGCGCAGAAGAACGCAAGGAATTGGTCAGTAAACTGCCGGCTATGCTGAGCTTGCTGAATGCCTGGCTGAATGCGATCAAATGGGATGAGCCGGATCGCGTGCTGTTCTTTTCCAAGCTGGCGGAACGGCATGCCGCGATCGCCCGCGCGCCGCTGGAATTTTCGCCGCGCCGCCAACTGGAAATCGCCGTGAATATCGCGCAGCGCGCCAGCGAAAGGCGGCTGAACCGTCATGTGCAAGACCAGCTGGAGCAGCCTGTCGACGAATGGGCGCACAGGGTGGAAGCGATGGAACGCGGCGTCTGGGTCGATTTCATCCGCGACTATGGCGTTACCGCGCGTTACAAGCTGGCCTGGGTCAGCCCCAAGCGTACGCGTTACATCTTCACGAATCGCCAGGGTAGCGATGCGTTTTCTATCGCCAGTGAAGAACTGCTTGGCCAGTTTCGCACCGGGAATGCGATACAGATACTGGCCGATTCGGTGGTGGACCGCGCCTTGCTGGAAGCTTTACGCGACCCGCCTTCCTCGTGATCGGAGTCGGCGCCGCTTGCCTTGTTTATCTGCGGCGCCGCCAGTCATTTCTCCAAAGGCACTTCCACGTTCCTGGTGCTGCCGTTTTTTCCCGGAAAATCTTGCAGTGCGCTGTCTATCAGATAGTGCATGTAGTTGGAAATTTCAGGACTCAATTGCTCCGAGCTGACCTTGATGTCGGCCAGTTTTTTGCCGCTCTTCATCTCCGTGACGGCAATTTCCAATTGATGCAGATAGTAGCGTCTTACCGTGACCTCATACATGCCCCACATGCCGTACGGCCGGCCGAAATAATAAGGATAGTAATACGGATAGTAGAAGCCGCTTCTCGGGTAGTAAGCGCGGCTGAAGTGGATGCGCCAGAAAGGATCGTAGATGACCGGGTGCCAGGGGAAAGAGTACTCGATATCGCTGAGCGCGCTGCCGTATTGCATGCCGACTTTCAGGGCTGGAGTATGGCCGGCAGCCATTTCCTGAAAGCCCAGCATCTGCAGGCGATGGCGCAATTGCTCTTCATAGCTCTTGTATTCGGGGTCGTTCGCCTGGCTGGCGCTGCGCTCGAAAATGTAAGACTTGTCTTTCATCTCCGCCGGCCATTCGTGAAAAACGCTGACCTGACTGCTGAAGGTGGTGGCGCATCCGCTCAACAGCAGGGCGAGCGTGGCGACAGCGATGGAAAGAAAATGTTTCACGATGCTACTCCTTTGATATATCTGAATAATATCCAGCAAACAGATGACTTACTGTGTATTCTGTTACCGGTTGTAACTGTAGTCAAAATGAAATTTTAAGAAAATTCCACGGCCAGCCCCAGCCAACTTTCAAGCGCCGCCGTTTCCGCTGATCGCGATGCGAATAAGCTCAGCGAAGGCGCCGGCCTCAGCGAATTTTCTTGAAAATCTCTGCATAAAATCCACAAGGCGCCGAATTTTCTCTGCTTAATGACGGTATTGGCCTGCAGTTTTATACGCCCGCCGGGCCGGCTTGGTAAAATGGCGGACTTTGCAAGGTTCACGAGACCTTGCCAATCCGATTATTTCACGAGACATCCAGCCCATGCGTACCGATATCGCCAGCAAGCCCCAGACTATTTTCCGTAAAGACTATGTTGCACCCGGCTATTGGGTGGACACCGTAGAGATGGGCTTTGATCTTGAGCTCGACGCGACCCAGGTCGCGACGCGCCTCTGCATGCGCCGCAATCACGACAGCAGCGAGAAAGACCTGGTGCTGTTCGGCGCCTCGCTGAAGCTGTTGGCTTTGCGCATGAACGGCGTCAACCTGAAAAAATCGGCTTACAAGATAGACGGCGAAACCTTGCGCATCGCCAATGCGCCCGATGAAGTCACGCTGGAAATCGTCACCCTGATCAATCCGCTCAAGAACACCTCGCTGTCCGGCCTGTACGCGTCCAACGGTAATTGCATTACCCAGTGCGAAGCCGAAGGTTTCCGCAAGATCACCTGGTTCCCGGACCGCCCCGACGTGATGGCGAAATACACCGTCATGCTGCGCGCCGACAAGAAGAAATTCCCGGTGTTGTTGGCCAATGGCAACCTGATCGATGAAGGCGATCTCGGCGACGGCCGCCATTTTGCAAAATGGGAAGATCCGTTCAAGAAGCCGTCCTATCTGTTCGCGCTGGTGGCCGGCAAGCTGGTGTGCCAGCAAGAGAAATACAAGCTGAAATCGGGCCGCAAGGCCTTGCTGCAAGTCTGGGTCGAAGACGGCAATCTGGACAAGACCCAGCACGCCATGGATTCGCTGAAAAACAGCATACGCTGGGATGAACAGCGCTTCGGCCTGGAACTCGACCTCGACCGTTTCATGATCGTCGCCACCAGCGACTTCAACATGGGTGCGATGGAAAACAAGGGCTTGAACATCTTCAATACCAAGTATGTGCTGGCGAATTCCGCCATCGCCACCGACGTCGATTACGCCGGCATAGAATCGGTGGTCGGCCACGAATATTTCCACAACTGGACCGGCAACCGCGTGACTTGCCGCGACTGGTTCCAGCTCTCGCTGAAAGAAGGCTTGACCGTATTCCGCGATCAGGAATTCTCGGCCGATCTGGTCGGCACTGCCACCGGGCGCGCCGTCAAGCGCATAGAAGACGTGCGCCTGCTGCGCCAGGTGCAATTCTCGGAAGACGCCGGCCCGATGGCGCATCCGGTGCGCCCCGATTCCTTCGTCGAAATCAATAATTTCTATACCGTCACCATCTACGAAAAAGGTTCGGAAGTGGTGCGCATGTATTACACCCTGCTCGGCCACGACGGCTTCCGCAAGGGCATGGACCTGTACTTTGCCCGCCACGACGGCCAGGCGGTGCAATGCGACGATTTCCGCGCCGCCATGGCCGATTCCAGCGGGCGCGACCTCAAGCAATTCGAGCGCTGGTACAGCCAGGCCGGCACGCCGCGCGTCAAGGTCAAGACCGCCTACGATGCCGCAGCGCAGACTTACGCCATCACGCTGAGCCAGTCTTGCCCGGTCACGCCGGGACAAAAGAAAAAGCTGCCTTTCCATATCCCGGTCGCCATGGGCTTGCTGGGCGCCGACGGCAAGGATATTTCTCTGCATTGCGACGCCTATCCTGCTCAGAACGGCGCCGCCAATCTGGTGCTGGAGCTGACCGCAGCCGAGCAGACTTTCCGCTTCACTGGCGTGACAGCGCAGCCGGTGCCTTCGCTGCTGCGTAATTTTTCGGCGCCGGTCGTGCTGGAAATTGCATACAGCGACGAAGAACTCGGCTTGCTGCTGGCGCACGACAGCGACCCGTTCAACCGCTGGGAAGCCGGCCAGCGTCTGGCGACGCGCCGTTTAGTGAAGTTGACCAAGGCCGTGCAACAGGGCGAAGCGCTGGACCTCGACAGCATGTTTGTCGAAGCCTTGCGCGCCACCCTGAACGACCAGACGCTCGATCCGTCTTTCCGCGAGCTGGTGCTGACCCTGCCGTCGGAAGCCATGATCGCCGAAGAATTCAAAGTGGTCGATCCGCAGTCTATCCACACCGCACGCCAGTTCGTGCGCGCCACGCTGACGCAACACTTGCGCGCCGACTTGCTGAACGCCTATGAAACCAACCTGACCCCGGGCAAATACAGCCCGGACGCGGCCTCGATGGCGAAACGCAGCCTGAAAAACCTGGCCCTGTCGTATCTGTTGGAATGGCCGGACGACGCCACATTCGAGCTGGCCAAGACCCAGTTCGAAGCAGCCGAAAATATGACCGACCGCCTGGCTGCGCTGGCCGGCTTGACGAACTTCTGCGGTTCCGCCAAGAACGCGAAAGCCGCCGCCAAGGCGCTGCAACAGTTCTACAAGGATTTCAAGAAAGAGGCGCTGGTGATAGACAAATGGTTCATGTTGCAGGCGACTGCGCACACCACCGATGTCGCCAAGGTGCGCGCGCTGATGCAGCACCCGGCCTTCACCCTGACTAACCCGAACCGTGCACGCAGCCTGACGTTTAACTTTTGCAACGCCAATCCGGCGCGTTTCCACGCGGCCGACGGCAGCGGCTATGCCTTGTGGGCCGAACTGGTGATCGCGCTCAACAAACTCAATCCGCAAGTCGCGGCGCGCCTGGCGCGCAGCCTGGACCGCTGGAAGAAATATCCCAAGAATTTGCAAGTGCAGATGAAGACCGCGCTGGAGAAGGTCGCCGCCAGCAAGAAGCTGTCGAAAGACGTGGCGGAAGTCATCGGCAAGGCGCTGGCGGCGTAACAGCATTTGTCCACGAAAGACACGAAAAGCACGAAAAAAAACGAGAACTCTAATTATGTCATTCCCGCGCAGGCGGGAATCCAGTGTCGTAATTAACGACGAAAAGTCGCTGGATCCCCGCCTGCGCGGGGACGACAACAAAAGTAATTTTGATTTGTTCGTGCCTTTCGTGGACCCAAGATTTTAGATTTTTAAAAGGAAAATCATGAAACGTGTAAGTCTGACCCAGTATCTGGTCGAAGAACAGCGTCTGAATAACAGCATTCCGGCCGAGTTGCGCCTGCTGATCGAAGTGGTGGCGCGCGCCTGCAAGACCATCAGCCATGCGGTAGGCAAGGGCGCGCTGGGCGAAGTGCTCGGCAGCGCCGAGAGCGAAAACGTGCAGGGCGAAGTGCAAAAGAAACTCGACATCTTGTCGAATGAAATCTTGCTGGAAGCGAACGAATGGGGCGGCCACCTGGCGGCCATGGCTTCCGAAGAGATGGAAACGATACACCCGATACCGAACCGCTATCCGATGGGCGAATACATGCTGCTGTTCGATCCGCTCGACGGCTCCAGCAATATCGACGTCAACGTCTCTATCGGCACCATTTTCTCGGTGCTGAAGGCGCCGGAAGGCATGGGCAAACCGACCGAGCAGGATTTCATGCAGCCGGGCAGCAAGCAAGTCGCGGCCGGTTACGCCGTGTACGGCCCGCAAACCATGCTGGTGCTGACTACCGGTAACGGCGTGAATTGTTTCACGCTGGACCGCGAGATGGGTTCCTGGGTGCTGACCCAGCGCAATATGCAAATCCCGGCCGACACCAGGGAATTCGCGATCAATACCTCGAACACCCGCCACTGGTATCCGCCGGTCACGCGCTATGTGGAAGAAATGCTGGCCGGCAGCACTGGCCCGCGCGGCAAGGATTTCAATATGCGCTGGATCGCCTCCATGGTGGCCGATGTCCATCGCATCCTGAACCGCGGCGGCATCTTCATGTACCCGGCCGACGCGCGCGAACCGGACAAGCCAGGCAAACTGCGTCTGATGTATGAAGCGAACCCCATGTCCTTCATCGTCGAGCAAGCCGGCGGCGCCGCCACTGATGGCAAGCAACGCATGCTCGATATCCAGCCGAGCAAGCTGCACCAGCGCGTGCCGGTATTCCTCGGTTCCAAAAACGAAGTCGAGCGGGTCACCAGCTACCATCAGGAATAATTCCTGACCTGGCGTCGTTCGTTGGGGCAGCGTTGACTAAATAAAGAGACGTCATTCCCGCGAAAGCGGGAATCCATGTCAATCAAACAGGTAGGTGGATCCCCGCTTTCGCGGGGATGACGAAATCCGAATAAATCCGCGAATCCTTAGCCGTCGTAGGGGGGGCACCCGTGCCCACGCGGTTTAGATACTAGCCCTACATCCCCAAAGACTTCAGCAATTCCGCCTGCTCGTCTTCCTCGCTGGAGGTGCCGGTCGCTGCCGCAGACTCCGGTTTCGATTGCTGCATGTCCAGCAATGCATCCGGGTCGACGACTTCGGAGACGTCAAAGTCATGCAATTTGATGAATTCGGTGCGGTCCATCGCCAGCTCCAGATAGAAGATATTGTTATCCTCGGTGAAGAAGGACACGCGGCGCATTTCGGGCCGGTCCAGCGGGGTGTCCACGTTCAGCATCACCTGTTTGGTGAGCACCAGCATTTTCGGCTGGTTCTGGGTGATATTGGTCTGCAATTCGCGCCGCACCTTGCCGGTGAAGTCGCCGACGATCTGGTTCATCAGTTCGCCCAGAATATTCGCGACCTCGTCCGAAGTGAACGACGTGGCCAGTTCGGACTTGGGCATGCCCATGGTCAGCATGTATTTTTCGTAGATTTCCATTGCGGTGTCGCCGTCGAAGTTCAGCACCACCAGGCCGGCAAAGCCGCCGTCGAACAGCACGAAACAGCCGATATCGGGTTTCAAGCCTATCTTGGTAATCCGCTGCACCATGGCCGAGTAATGTATCTTGCTCTGCGTGGCGACGTTCAAGACCCGCGTGACCGAGTTGCATAAACTCGTCAACAGGTCTTCCGTTCCGTACACAACGCTGCTTTCTACCTTGCTCATCGCCAACTCCTGAAAATTATTCTTAAAAATAGTTGTAATCTTGTCCGCGCCGGACCGCCACCTCCTGCCGCTTTTCAGCGGTCGCGCCTGGACGAATATTCTTTGTTGCCTGACTCCGGCTCGCCGCCCAGCGCAATGCGAAACAGAAGCACCTTGCCGAGCAGTTGCGCCAGCTTATCTTTCCACGCAGTATCTTGCAGTTCCTCGTCAGACAAGTCCGCCAACGCGCCACGCAACAGCACGACTTCGCGCTCCAGTTCGCGCACCCGCCGCAGCGCGCTGCTTGCCGCCTGCGGCAGCTCGCGCTGCGCCGGCAAGCTCTGCTGCAGCGCGTCGCTCTGCGGTGTCGAGGCAATGACAGACATGGATTCCTCCTTTATAGAGTCGGCAATTGAATAGATGGAGCCGACTCCCCTCACCCCGGCCCTCTCCCGCAAGAGGGAGAGGGTGAGAACGGCGGCAAGAAAAATAAAACTATTTTCTTGCCGACTCAATAATCGGCGGATATGCCAGGGACAGCAAGCGGCACATCCAAGGGCGGCGTCGCCTGCCCAATAATGAAAGAATATTCAAGCCTTTGCCGCCCGTCCAGTGGTTTCATGCATTCTGCGCGATTTGTGGAAGATTGATCGGTTTTTCGAACTTCAGGACGAGCTCATATAAGAGGGTTAGCGCTCTGGTTGCCTGGTTTGCGTCTTAAAGGCATGAGGATATTGATGACTATATGCACCACGAGAATGATGCCGCTAACCAGCTTGGCTTGGCGTATATTGCAGTTTAAGTATCTTCTGCGTTTATATATTTTTCATATCAATCACATGTAAATTATGTATTTGACATATTAGTGGTCCCACTGCAAGCTATCCTATTCTCACATTCCGGAGCCGCATCATGCCAGCCTATCGTTCCCGCACCACCACCCACGGCCGCAACATGGCGGGCGCGCGCGCCTTGTGGCGTGCTACCGGCATGCAGGATGGCGACTTCGATAAGCCGATTATCGCGGTGGTGAATTCGTTTACCCAGTTCGTGCCCGGCCATGTGCACCTGAAAGACCTGGGCCAGCTGGTGGCGCGTGAGATAGCGGCGGCCGGCGGGGTGGCGAAAGAATTCAACACCATCGCGGTGGATGACGGTATCGCTATGGGGCACGGCGGCATGCTGTATTCGCTGCCTTCGCGCGAACTGATCGCCGATTCGGTCGAATACATGGTGAATGCGCATTGTGCCGACGCCATGGTGTGCATCTCGAATTGCGACAAGATCACGCCCGGCATGCTGATGGCGGCCATGCGCCTGAATATCCCGGTGGTGTTCGTCTCGGGCGGCCCGATGGAAGCCGGTAAGGTGTTGGAAACCCTGCACCCCAAGCAAGACGGCGAGCAAAAGATCATGAAGATCGACCTGGTGGACGCCATGATCAAGGCCGGCGACAGCCATGTCTCGGACGAAGAGATCGGCCGCATCGAGCGCTCGGCTTGCCCGACTTGCGGTTCCTGCTCCGGCATGTTTACCGCGAATTCCATGAATTGCCTGACCGAGGCGCTAGGCTTGTCCTTGCCCGGCAACGGCACCATATTGGCCACCCACGCCGACCGCAAGCAATTGTTCTTGCGCGCCGGCCGCCTGATCGTGGAGCTGGCGAAACGCCATTACGAACAAGACGATTACAGCATCTTGCCGCGCTCGATTGCGACCAAGGCCAGCTTCGAGAATGCGATGGCGCTCGATGTGTCCATGGGAGGCTCGACCAATACCGTGCTGCACTTGCTGGCCGCGGCCAACGAGGCCGGGGTCGATTTCAAGATGGCCGACATCGACCGCATCTCGCGCAAAGTGCCTTGCCTGTGCAAGGTCGCGCCGATGACCGACAAATACCATATCGAAGACGTGCACCGCGCCGGCGGCATCGTCGCGATCCTGGGCGAACTGGCGCGCGCCGGCTTGCTGGACACCACGCGTACTACCGTGCACAGCGCCACGCTGGCCGAGGCCATCGCGCGCAACGACATCGCCGTCAGCGACGACAGCGCGGTGCGTACCCTGTTTTCCGCCGCGCCGGGCGGGGTGGCTACCCAGACTGCGTTTTCGCAGGACAAGCGTTACCCCAGCCTGGACACCGACCGCGCGCAAGGCTGTATCCGCGACCAGGCGCACGCCTATTCGCAAGACGGCGGCTTGGCGGTGTTGTACGGCAATCTGGCCGAAAAAGGCTGTATCGTCAAAACCGCCGGCGTGGATGAAAGCATTTTGAAATTCACCGGCAGGGCGCGCGTGTTCGAGAGCCAGGACGACGCGGTGGACGGCATCCTGAACGACCGCGTGCATGAAGGCGATGTGGTCATCATCCGCTACGAAGGCCCGAAAGGCGGCCCCGGCATGCAGGAAATGCTGTACCCGACTTCCTACATCAAATCCAAGGGCCTGGGCAAGGCTTGCGCGCTGTTCACCGACGGCCGTTTCTCGGGCGGCTCGTCCGGCCTGGTAATCGGTCACGCCTCGCCGGAAGCGGCCGAGGGCGGTGCCATCGGCCTGGTGGAAGAGGGCGATGTCATAGAAATCGACATCCCGGCGCGCAGCATACGGCTGGCGATCAGCGACGATGAACTGGCGCAAAGACGCGCCGCGATGGAAGCCAAGGGCTCGCGAGCCTGGCAGCCAGTGGATAGGGAGCGCTATGTGTCGCCGGCTTTGCAAGCCTATGCGGCCATGGCGACTTCGGCCGACCGCGGTGCGGTGCGGGATGTGTCGCAGTTGAAGCGTTAAAGACGCGCATAGTAAATCAAGGTGCGTCATTCCCGCGCAGGCGGGAATCCATGTTAATCAAGCACTCAGGTGGATTCCCGCCTGCGCGGGAATGACGAAATAAAAGATATCCGCGATTTCATAACATCGGTATACGTTGTGGCACTACGCCATTGCCCTGTGCTTTTTTCATCCGGTCGCGCAGCTTGCGTTCCAGGATTTTGCCTCTATATACCTTGAATTAGGACGACCGTTCGCGGCTTTTGCTTGCGAAACGGCGCCGTCGTTTATACTCTGGTGTTACGGCAAATGATGGTGGGTGCGCCATGCGCACCGGCCATCGCCCATCCTGAGTAGGGTGCGCAGGGCGCAGCCTACACGCCAGACATTTGAACCAAAATCAAGAGAATTGTATGTTAAGCAAAGACCAGCCTGCAGGCGTAGCCGAGCAGGCGCTGGAATATGTCACCTCCTGCAACCTGCCCACTACCTGGGCCACTTTCCGCATGCATGCGTTTGTCGAGCCGGCCACCGGCAAGGAACACATCGCCCTGACGCTGGGCGACGTGGCCGACGGCCAGCCGGTGCTGGCGCGCATCCATTCCGAATGCCTGACCGGCGACGCCCTGTTCAGCCAGCGCTGCGACTGCGGCCCGCAACTGGAGATGGCCTTGCAAAAAATCGCCGCCGAAGGGCGCGGCGCCTTGCTCTATCTGCGCCAGGAAGGGCGCGGCATCGGCCTGGTCAACAAGGTGCACGCCTACAAATTGCAAGACGAGGGCGCGGATACCGTGGAAGCGAACCAGCAACTCGGCTTTGCCGCCGACCTGCGCAGCTACAGCCTGTGCGACCCGATGCTGAAACACCTGGGCATACACGCGGTACGCCTGATGACGAATAACCCGCGCAAGATCGCCGCGATGGAAGGCATGCAAGTCACGGTGCAGGAACACATTCCGCTGATCATCAAGCGCAATCCGCACAATGAGCGCTATCTGAGCACCAAGGCCACCAAGCTCGGGCATCTGATACAGCCGGATTTGTAAATTCAGATCGTGGTTGGTCGGTAGGGCGGAAAAGCGTAGCGCCTTCCGCCGTGTGCCTGAGCGTGCATGCGGCGGAAGGCGCTACGCTTTTCCGCCCTACGTGGCTGCGATTCCTACCGTGCTCAATCCAGCCTGGGCACCAGCCGCTTCTCGCTGATGCTGGCCTTGGCTCTTTCCAGCATGTCGATGGCGGCCGGGCCGCGTAGCAGGGTGACGGCGACGGCCAGGGCGTCGATGTAGGTCAGGTGCGCCAGGCGCGAGGTCATGGGGGTGTAGATGTCCGGGTCTTCTTCGACGTCGACGCTGATGTGGACGTCGGCCAGTTCGGCCAAGGGGCCGCCGGAAGCGCACAGCACCAGGATCTTGGCGCCGGCGTCCTTGGCCAGTTGCACGCTGTCGATCAGGTCGCGCGTGCGGCCGGTGCGCGAGAAGGCGACCACCACGCAGTCGCTGTTCAGCAGGCAAGCCGATTGCGCCTGCAGGTGGGCGTCGCAAAACACGGTGGTCGGGATGCCGAAGCGGAAGAATTTCAGTTGGGCGTCGATCGCCAGCGCGCCGGAATAGCCGAGGCCGTAGCACTCGATGCGGCGCGCGCGCGCCAGCAGGCTGACCGCGGCCTCGAAGGTGGCGCTGTTGGCGTTATTGCGCGCTTCCATCAGGGCGGCGATGGTGCGGTCGAACACTTTCGGCAAGACGTCGCGCACGTGGTCGGCCTGGTTTACATCCAGGTGCAGATAGGGGATGCCGGTGGCCAGGCTCTTGGCGAAGGCGAGTTTGAAAGACTTGAAGCCGTCGAAGCCCATGCTCTGCGAAAAGCGCGCCACGGTCGGTTCGCTGACGTCGCAGGCTTGTGCCAATACCCGTATCGACATTTCCAGCGCATCGTGCGGCTTTTGCAGCAAGAATTCCGCTACCTGGCGCTCGGCCCGGCTGAGGGCGGTGCTGGCCGTGCGTATGCGCGCCAGCAAACCCTTCTCGGGCGGGTTGTTCGGGCTGGTTGCGGAAAACGGATTGGCCATCTTTTACTCAGGGACACCAGAAAACGTCTATGGTACAGCCTGCTTCGTGCAACAGGGCTGCCACCGGTAAATTTTCTGCCGTGGCGCGTTCCAGCACCTGGCGTTTTTCGGCGCCGGTGATCACCAGCCAGATGCGCTCGGTGTTCAGCAGGCGCGGCAGCGAGAGCGACATGCGGCTCTGGCGGGTTTGCGGATGCACCGCCGCCAGGCAAGCCAGTTCGTCGTGTTGGGTCGGGGCGCCGGGGAACAGCGAGGCGATGTGGCCGTCCGCGCCCATGCCCAGCAGCACGGCGCTGAAGGCTTGCGGCAATTGCTCGGCGAGCCGCACGCTGATGGCGTCGGTGGCGACTTCCGGATTGCTCGCGGCATTTTTCAGCGACACCAGTTGCCACCGTTTGCTGGAAGCGGACAGGCAGCGGCGGAACAGGCCTTCATTGCTTTGCGCATCGCTATCGGCCACCCAGCGTTCGTCGGTGGCGACCAGCTTGATAAGCTGGTGCTGCTCAAGGTCCGATAACAATTGATCCAGGCGCTGATACACCGGGGCCGGGGTGCTGCCGCCGGCCAGCGCAAAGCTGGCGCCGCCCGGCGTGGAGCGGATCACCTCCAGCCATTGCCGGCTCAGCGCATCCGCCAGCGCGGGGAAATTTTCAAAAGTATGGAATTGCATGTTCATCGCTCAGCTTTCCACATATTCTTCGCCCCAGGCGGCGCCGTGTTGCGCCAGCAGATAACTGGCGGCGGCCGGGCCCCAGCTGCCGGCGATATACGATTTCAGACCTTCGGCGTCGTTTTGCCAGGCGTGCATGATGGGGTCGATCCAGGCCCAGGCGGCGGACAGTTCATCGTCGCGCACGAACAGGGTCAGGTCGCCGTGCATGGCGTCCAGCAACAGGCGTTCATACGATTCCACCCGGCGCGAATTGGAGGCTTCGGCAAAGTCCAGGTTCAGCGCGACATCGGACAGGCGTATGCCTTCGCCCGGTTCCTTGGCCTTCATGTACAACTGTACGCTTTCTTCCGGCTGCAGCGAAATCACCAGGCGGTTCGAGCGCAGCGGGCCTTGCGATTTGCCGAAAATCGAGTAGGGAATAGGCTTGAAATTGATGGTGATTTCGGCGCAGCGGCTGGCCATGCGCTTGCCGGTGCGCAGATAGAAAGGCACGCCGGCCCAGCGCCAGTTATCGATTTCGGCGCGGATCGCGACGAAGGTTTCGTTGCGTGAAGCCGGCGGCACGCCCGGCTCGTTCTGGTAGCCGATCACAGGCTGGCCATCCACCGCGCCGGCGCGATACTGGCCGCGCACGGTCTTCTTGCTGACTTCGTCCGGCGTGAATTTATGCAGGGCGCGCAAGACTTTGACTTTTTCGTCGCGGATCGCGTCCGGATTCGCATTCACCGGCGGCTCCATCGCGACTATCGACACCAGTTGCAGCAAGTGGTTTTGCACCATGTCGCGCAGGGCGCCGGTGCGGTCGTAGAAATCGCCGCGCGACTCGACCCCGACTTGTTCGGAAATCGAAATCTGCACATCCTGTATCCACTTGCGGTTCCACAGCGGTTCCAGGAAAGAATTCGCGAAACGCAGCGCCAGCAGATTCTGCACCATCTCTTTGCCGAGGTAGTGGTCGATGCGGTAAATCTGGTTTTCGTTCAGGTAAGTGCGCAGCGACTGGTTGATTTCGCGCGCCGAGGCGGCATCGCGTCCCAGCGGTTTTTCGACCACCACGCGCGCATTGCCTTCCACCAGGCCGTGCTTGGACAGTTGCTCGACCACCGGGATAAAGATATCCGGGCCGGTCGCCAGGTAAAACAGGGTGGCGTTGCTGTCCGAGGTGTGCAGGCTTTGCTTGAGCGCGTCGAAATCTTCCGGCACGCGCGCATCGATCTTGGCGTAATGCGTCAGCGCCAGGAAGGCCGCCAGTTTTTCGGCGCTGTCGCCGCCGTCCTTGGCCGCATAAGACTCTATGCTGGCCGCCACGCGCTGGCGGAATTCATCATCCGTCAATTTCTCACGGGCCGCGCCGATGAAGCTGAAACCCGCATCCAGCCTGCCATTCACAAAGGCGCTGTACAAAGCAGGGATGATCTTGCGCTTGGCGAGATCGCCGGTGCCGCCGAATAAGACGAAGGTGGTCATGCTGACTCCGTGAGTTGTTTTGATAATGTGGGCTTGCGAAAAGCTGGAGTAGAGCAACGTCGTTTCGTTAAACCGACTATTTTGCTTCGTCATTCCGGCGAAGGCCGGAATCTAGTGGCGTGCGTCAAACGACACTGGATCCCTGCCTGCGCAGGGATGACGACTTTGAGTTTACGGTTTAACCGAGCGGCATCAGTTTCAGCGCGACCTCATAACACTTGATCGCATCTTTTACAGTCTTGGTCGCCATTCCTCGCTGATCCAAATTTCGTAAGTCCATTGCTTCGATCTGATTATGCCAGAGTTTAATCAGAAATGTAGTTTCATTACGATAAATTTGTTGTTGTTGCTCAAAAAACTGGCTAATAAGCAAATTACTGAAAGTTTGTTACAGAAAATGGTCGACTTATGCTATCTTTGATCTATTCGAAAACGCTTTTAATTTACGCCCCATCCGGCATCAGGTGAGTTCCATGACAACATCTCCATCCGCCACGCTGCACCCGGTTATCGCCAGTGTGACCCAGCGTATCGCCGAGCGCAGTCTGACCCTGCGTTCTGAATATCTGAACAGAATAGAACAAATGCGTGGCCGCGGCCCGCGTCGCGCCAGCCTGTCTTGCGCCAACCAGGCGCATGCGAACGCCGCCATGGATAGCGGCAGCAAAATCTGGCTGAATCAGGCGCAAAAGCCGAATATCGGCATCGTCACCGCTTACAACGATATGCTGTCGGCGCATCAGCCCTACGAGACTTATCCGCAGCAAATCCGCGCGGCCGCCTTGCGTTTCGGCGCGACTGCCCAGGTAGCCGGCGCCGTGCCCGCCATGTGCGATGGCGTGACCCAGGGCCGCCCGGGCATGGAGCTCTCGCTGTTCTCGCGCGACGTGATCGCCCAGGCTACCGCCGTGGCGCTGTCGCACGACGCCTTCGACGCCACCCTGTGTCTGGGTATCTGCGACAAGATCGTGCCGGGTTTGCTGATCGGTGCGCTGGCTTTCGGCCATCTGCCGACCATCTTCGTGCCAGCCGGCCCCATGGGTTCCGGCCTCTCGAACAAGGAAAAAGCCGCGGTGCGCGAACGCTATGCGCAAGGCAAGGCTAGCAAGGAAGAATTGCTGGCAGCCGAAAGCGCCGCCTACCACAGCGCCGGCACCTGCACTTTCTACGGCACCGCCAACAGCAACCAGATGTTGCTGGAAGCGATGGGCCTGCATCTGCCGGGCGCGGCCTTCGTCCATCCGTCCGACCCGCTGCGCACGGTGCTGACCGAGGCCGCCGTCGAACGCGTGTTGCAACTGACCGAAGCGAGCGGCAATTACACCCCTATCGGCCAGCTGGTCAACGAAAAGACCATCGTGAACGCGGTGATCGCCTTGCTGGCCACCGGCGGTTCGACCAATCACACCATCCACTGGATCGCCGTGGCGCGCGCCGCCGGCATCCTGATCGACTGGGCCGATTTCGATGAACTGTCTTCCGTGATTCCGCTGCTGACGCGCGTCTATCCTAACGGCACCGCCGACGTGAATGCGTTTGAAGACGCCGGCGGCCCGACTTTTGTCATGCGCGAATTGCTGGCGGCCGGCCTGATGCATGCCGATGTGATGACGGTGTTCGGCAGCCAGGGTTTGCGCGGTCATACCCGGCGCCCGTCGCTGGACGAGGGCAAGCTGGTCTGGCAAGCCTTGCCGGAAAAATCGACCGACCCGGCGGTGGTGCGCAATGCCGACGAGCCGTTCGCCGCCACCGGCGGTTTGCGCCTGCTGCAGGGCAATCTGGGACGCGCGATAGTCAAGGCTTCGGCCGTGCCGGAAGAAGCCTGGATAGTGCGCGCGCCGGCCAAGGTGTTCGAGTCGCAGGATGCGCTGGTCAAGGCGTACCAGGACGGTCAGCTGAACATGGATTTCGTCGCGGTGGTGATTTTCCAGGGCCCGCAGGCGAATGGCATGCCCGAGCTGCACCATTTCACGCCTGTGCTGGGCAGCCTGATGTCGGCCGGTTTTAAGGTCGCGCTGGTGACCGACGGCCGCATGTCGGGCGCTTCCGGCAAGGTGCCGGCGGCGCTGCACGTCAGCCCGGAAGTGGCGCAAGGCGGCCCGCTGGGCAAGGTGCGCGACGGCGACCTGGTCGAGCTGAACGTGCACAGCGGCGAGCTGCGCGCCCTGGTCGATGCGGCCGAGTGGGATGCGCGCCCGGTGCGCGAATTGCCGGCCGACACCACCTGGGGCTACGGCCGCGACCTGTTCGCCGCCCAGCGCCGCGTAGTGACCGCGCCAGAGAAGGGCGCTTCGACTCTGTTTATTGATTAAAAGCTTAAAGGCTGGGTCCGCGAAAAACACGAAAGGCACGAAAAAAAACTAAAACTCATTTTTTGTCATTCCCGCGCAGGCGGGAATCCAGCGGCGTAATCGCCCAACGTCTCTGGATCCCCGCCTGCGCGGGGATGACGACTTAAAAGATTGGGTTCTTTTTCGTGCCTTTCGTGTTTTTCGTGGGCAAGATTTTGCCTTTCCATTTTTAAATTTGCAGCACATCATTCACCGACTAGAGACCACCATGAGTCTAAGCAAACAAAACATCATCGCCCAACTCGCCCAACTACGCGTCTTACCGATCCTGGTCACCGACGACGTGGAACAGGCCATACGCTGCGTAACGACGCTGGCGGACAACGGCTTGCCGGCGGTGGAAATCACGCTGCGCACGCCGAATGCGATGACCGTGTTGCGCGAAGTAGTGCAGGCTTGCCCGGGCGTGACCGTCGGCGCAGGCACGATACTGACTCCGGCGCAGCTGGATGCAGTCAAAGAAACCGGCGCCGCGTTCGGCATCAGTCCCGGCATCACGCCGGTGCTGGCCAAGGCGGCGGCGCAATCGGGCCTGCCTTACTTCCCCGGCGTGGGCGGCGCCAGCGACCTGATGCTGGCGCTGGAACACGGCTTCGACGTGGTCAAGCTGTTTCCTTCCGATCTGGTCGGCGGCGTCAAGATGGCCAAGGCGCTGGGCGGGCCTTTCCCCGACGTGCGTTTCTGCCTGACCGGCGGCGTCACGGTCGAGAGTATGCCGACCTTGTTGCAGCAGCCTAACGTGCTGTGCGTGGGCGGTTCCTGGATGTGCCCGGCGGGCCTGATTGCAGCCAACGACTGGGTGGCGATAGGCGCGCTGGCCGCCGCGGCGGCTTTGGCGGCTAAATAATACTCCCCTCCAGTATATTTTAAAGCGATTTAAGTACGCTGGCGATAAGGCGAAAAGCTCGCATACTCCCTAAAATGTTTGTATTTTAGAAGCAAAATCATGGCTATTTCCGTGTCCCGTACTCCGCTCTGGTGCCTGTTGCAGCAACGTGCCAACAACATGCCCAGCCTGAAGGAATTGTTCCGCGCCGATCCCCAGCGTTTCACGCATTTCTCGGCTGCGGCTTGCGGCATCCTGCTCGATTATTCCAAGCAGCGTCTCGACACCACCGCCAAGCTGAACTTGCTGGCGTTGGCCAGGCAGCAAGAAGTGGAGGCACGGCGTGACGCCATGTTGCGCGGCGAAGCGATCAACCACACCGAGAACCGCGCCGTGCTGCACACGGTATTGCGCTTGCCGAAAGGCGAGGCTTTTCACCTGAACGGCGAAAACATCGCGGCCGAGGTGCATGCGGTGCTGGCGCAGATGCGCGCCTTCAGCGATGCAGTCAGGGAAGAGCGCTGGCTCGGTTATACCGGCCAGCCTATCCGCACCATCGTGAATATCGGCATAGGCGGCTCCGATCTCGGCCCGCAAATGGCTTGCATCGCGCTGGCGCCGTGGTCGCAAAAAAACCTCTCGCTGCATTTCGTCTCGAATGTCGATGGCCGCCATGTGGCCGATGCGCTGGCGAATGCCGATCCGGAAACTACCCTGTTCGTGGTGGCCTCCAAGACTTTCAGCACGATGGAAACCCTGACCAACGCCCGCACCGCGCGCGAGTGGATGCTGGCGCACGGTTGCCCAACTGAACAAATTTGCCGGCATTTCGTCGCACTCAGCACCAATGTCGCGGCGGCCGCCGAATTCGGCATCGCGCCGGAAAACGTGTTCCCTTTCTGGAACTGGGCCGGCGGCCGGTACTCGATGTGGAGCGCGATCGGCCTTTCGATTGCCTTGTATGTCGGCATGGACAGGTTCGAAGAAATGCTGGCCGGCGCGCACGAGATGGATCTGCATTTCGCCCAGGCCCCACTGGAGCAAAACCTGCCGGTGTTGATGGCCTTGATCGGGGTCTGGAACATCAATTTCCTCGGCTTGCAAGCCTTGTCGATCGCGCCTTACCACCAGCGCATGACGCGCGTGCCGGCTTATCTGCAACAGCTGGAAATGGAAAGCAACGGCAAATCGGTCACGCGCGCCGGCCAGCGTGTCGATTACACCACCTCGCCGATCCTGTTCGGCGAAGCCGGCACCAATGGCCAGCATGCGTATTTCCAGTTGCTGCATCAGGGCGCAACCATTATCCCCACCGATTTCATCGTCGTGGCGGATGACGACGCCGGCTTGCCGGGCCACAACCAGGCCCTGCTGGCGAATTGCTTCGCGCAATCGAAGGCGATGGCGCTCGGCAAGACTATCGACGAAGTGCGCGCCGAACTGGGCGATTTGCCGGACCAGCTGCTGGCCCCGCGCGTCTTCGAAGGCAACCGTCCGACCTCAACCGTGCTGCTGGACGCACTGACGCCGCGCTCGTTGGGCGCCCTGATCGCGCTGTACGAGCACAAGGTGTTCGTGCAGGCTGTGATCTGGGATATCAACGCTTTCGACCAGTGGGGTGTGGAACTCGGAAAATCGCTGGCGCAACAACTGATCAGTCTCGACCCGGCCGCCGTCAAGGAAGACTACGACAGCTCGACCCGTGGGCTGTTGCAGGCGGTGCGGCGGCGCGACAGGGTGCATAAGGCGGCTTGAGTCAAGGTTTTAGCCCCTCCCCCTTCAAGGGGGAGGTTGGGAGTCGCACCGTACAATCTGTCAGCATGAACGCCTACCTTCACCCACAAGCCAAAATGAACCAATTTAGCGACGACAAAGACCAGAGCCTGCGTGAAGATATCCGCCGGCTCGGGCGCATCCTCGGCGACACGGTGCGCCAGCAGCACGGCGACCAGGCTTTCGACCTGATCGAAACCATACGCCAGAATGCTATCCGTTTCCGGCGCGACGCCGACCAGGCCGCACGCGCCGAGCTGGAAGCCACGCTCGATACGCTCAGCAACGACCAGACCACGCAAGTGATACGCGCCTTCAGCTATTTTTCGCACCTGGTGAATCTGGCTGAGGATCAGCACCACATCCGCCGCACGCGCGCCCACCTGATCGCCGGTTCCGCGCCGCGCCAGGGCAGTCTGGCGCACACCATAGAAGCGCTGTACAACACCGGCCACGATACACGGCAATTGCTGGATTTCTTCCAGACCGCCCAGGTCAATCCTGTGCTGACCGCGCACCCGACCGAAGTGCAGCGCAAGAGTATCCTGAATTGCCAGATGGCCATCACGCGCCTGCTGGACGAGCGCGACCGCATGCAGCTGACGCCGGAAGAGTCGGCCGCCAATGAAGAAGCGCTGGCGCGCGCCGTGCTGACCCTGTGGCAAACGCGCATGCTGCGCATGTCCAAGCTGTCGGTGCTGGATGAAGTTGAAAACGGCCTGAGCTTTTACGACTACACCTTCCTGCGCGAATTGCCGCAACTGTATGCCGGCCTGGAAGATTTACTGAGCAGCAAAGATCCCCTGCATCAGCCGGTAGATTTGCCTAGCTTTATGAAGATGGGCAGCTGGATAGGCGGCGACCGCGACGGCAATCCCTTCGTGACCGCCAGCGTGCTGGAAAAAACCCTGGCCATGCAAGCCAATCGCGCCTTCAAATTTTATCTGGAAGAGCTGCATACGCTCGGTTCGCAACTCTCGATGGCGACCCTGCTGGTGCAAGTCTCGCCCGACTTGCTGGCGCTGGCGCAACGCTCGCCCGACCATTCACCGCACCGCGCCGACGAGCCTTATCGCCTTGCCGTCAGCGGCATGTATGCACGGCTGGCCGCCACCTATAAAGACTTGTTGGGGATGGAAGCCATCATCCACGCCAGCGGCCCGGCCCCGGCCTATACCAGCGCCGAAGAACTCAGCGCCGACCTCGACACCGTGCACCGCTCGCTGCTGGCGAATGGCTCGGCCGCCATCACGCGTGGCCGCCTGCGCCATCTACGCCGTGCGGTCAGCGTGTTCGGTTTTTACCTGGCACCGGTCGATCTGCGCCAGAATTCCGATGTGCATGAACGCGTGGTGGCCGAGCTGCTGCAAGCCGCGAATCCGGCCGTGCATTATCTGGAACTGGATGAAGAACAAAGGATCGCCTTGCTGGTGCAGGAAATCAGCTCCTCGCGCCCGCTGGCTTCGCCTTACCTGACGTATTCGGAAGAAACCCAGTCCGAACTGTCTATCTACCGCGCCGCCGCCACCGCACAGCAACGTTACGGCAAGGGCGCGGTGCCGAACTGCATCATCTCCAAGACCGATGGCGTGTCCGACATGCTGGAGCTGGCTCTGCTGCTGAAAGAATCCGGCTTGCTGCATCCCGATCAGGCCCGCCTCGATGTCAACATCATCCCCTTGTTCGAAACCATAGAAGATTTGCAAAACAGCGCGCCGGCCATGGACCGCCTGTTCGCGTTGCCGGCCTATGCGCGCCTGCTGGCCAGCCGCGACCATGCGCAAGAAGTCATGCTCGGCTATTCCGACAGTAACAAGGACGGCGGCTTCCTGACTTCCGGCTGGGAATTGTACAAGGCCGAACTCGATCTGGTCGCCGTGTTCGCTAAACACCAGGTCAGGCTGCGCCTGTTCCACGGCCGCGGCGGTTCGGTCGGGCGCGGCGGCGGCCCCAGCTACCAGGCTATCCTGGCGCAACCGGCCGGCGCGGTGCAAGGGCAAATCAGACTGACGGAGCAGGGCGAAGTCATCACCGCCAAATACGGCAACCCCGAAGTCGGCCGCCGCAACCTGGAAGTGCTGGCCGCCGCCACCATGGAAGCCAGCCTGCTGGCCCACACCGAAGCCGCACCGCGCCCGGAATTTTTATCGGCGATGGAAGAGTTGTCGGCGCACGCGTTTATCGCCTACCGCGATCTGGTGTACGAGACCGAAGGCTTCGAGCAGTATTTCTGGGAATCCACCGTGATCGCGGAAATCGCCGGCCTGAATATCGGCAGTCGCCCGGCCTCGCGCAAAAAATCGACCGCGATCGAAGACTTGCGCGCGATTCCCTGGGTCTTCAGCTGGTCGCAATGCCGCCTGATGCTGCCCGGCTGGTTCGGTTTCGGCGCCGCGGTGCAAGCCTATCTGCAGGCCCATCCCGACAACGGTTTGCAAATCCTGCAAGCGATGTTCAAGGAGTGGTCATTCTTCTCCACGGTCTTGTCGAACATGGAAATGGTGCTGGCCAAGAGCGACATCGGCATCGCCAGCCGCTATGCGCAACTGGTGAAAGACGAGAGCCTGCGCAACCGCATCTTCCCGCGCATCCAGGCCGAGCACGAGCTAACCATCGCCGTGCTGAAGACGATTTCCGGCCAGGACGAATTGCTGTCCACCAATCCCTTGCTGAAACGCTCTATCCGCAACCGCTTCCCCTACCTGTCGCCGCTGAATCACGTGCAGGTGGAATTGCTGGAGCGTTACCGTAACGGCGACAGCGACGAGCGCGTGCGGCGCGGCATCCACCTGTCGATCAACGGGATCGCGGCGGGCTTGCGGAATAGCGGTTAAGCCGGTGTCCGCATCATGCGCTTGCAGGCGGTAATGCCCGGCCGCCCCTAGATTTTGTCATTCCCGCGGGGGTAAGCGGGAATCCAGTGTCGTTTACTGCCACCTCGTGGGTTGAGAGGGGGCGTCGATCAACGGCAAGCCACGCAACCTACCGTTTACGTCATTTGCAATCGCTGGCCGGGGGTAGCCCGGCAGCTACACACCTTTTTTGCTTCGCCAAAAAAGGTGTGCCAAAAAAGGCGACCGCAGACTTGCCCTTCGGGTGCTTACGCTACGCTCCAGCACAATTTGTGCGTCACAAAAAATGGGAAATGAACGAAACTCGCTTCGCTCAGACAACGTTCATTTCTGATCCATTTTCTGTGAAGCACAAATTGCTGCGTCCCCAGCGGGGGAACGTCAACAACAACGTCAATGCAACCGTTTTCATCTTTATCCTAGATTGTTGGTGCTCGATTGCCTTCTATCGAGCCAAGTTGCGCAAGCAATACGGATAGTCAATTTCACGTTTTTAGCAGAAAATGACGAATTCGTGATTTGTCAACTTACGGAAAATAGTGACACGGAACAGTTCAGGTGAGGGTTGGCTGGTAGTGAGGGGGAAATAATTATTTATTGCTGGAAAGTTGTTTGTCTGATAAATTTGCAATAAGTGAAATAGATTTCGCTAAGCGCAAAGGAGCAGATATGGAAAACTTTTCTCATCGCAACAAAGTGGTGCAATTCTGGCATGTAACCGGTGAAGTAATTGGTAGCAACAAGTACAGCGAGACCCATGTTTCATCTAGTGGTGGTGGCGGCTATGTTGGGAAACACGGTGGGCACGTAAGTGCACCCCAGATTCATTCTACGGTAGTAACGAATCATGAATTTTGGATTAAAACTCCAGATGGTAAGGAGAAGGACATAAAACTGGCTGGAGTTAATATTCCGCTAAGAGTTGGGCAAAAAATAACGCTTATTTCTGTTGGGCGAAAAGCTGCCGGTAGCGGTTGGTACGCCATTTTAGTGAATCATAGTGCGGGCAAGCATTGGTTTATAAATTCAGTAAATGATCTCAATAAGCTTTTAAAGTTGGAATTGGCGACAGGAAAATCAATTCTTTTCGCGGCACTTATTGTTGCATGCATTGCATGGGTAACAGCACCGAACGCCGGTTTTGGGCGAAATTGGGATCATGCCTCATGGGGATTGGCTTTTGGCACTGCTGGCGTATTTATTGTTTATCGCCTGATTTTAAAGATGACTAGGGTTTCAAAGTTGAGGAAGTCCTTAGGATCTTATCTAGAAAAAATGGCGCAAGAAGCGTATCAAAAATTTTAATGGGATTGTGCCTTGTAATTTATTTTTCTTAGCTAATTACATAGCAAAAGCAAAACGGCTAACGGTCGTCATGACGTTGCTTTTGACCTGCCCCCGCTGGGGACGTAGCAATTTGTGCGTCGCAGAAAATGG